>NZ_VORY01000020.1 GCF_007997295.1 Gillisia hiemivivida
CATTTCCCGAGGAATCGGGATGTCGAAATGTGATTGAATGGTAATATTGATACTTCGAAAAACTAAGGTTTTAGACATTTGCAAAATTGTCATTCTGAACGCAATGAAATGAAGTGAAGAATCTCTGCAAATTAAAGAGATTTTTCCTTCGTCGAAATGACATTTTTTAAAGTTATCGCATTTCCAGTAGGATCGGGATGTCGATATATAATTGCACAATTCAAGCCGTTAAAAACTTCGACCTCAGTTTGACATTTTATGTTACACAGAAGATTATATTGAATTGTCACATTGAGCTTGTCGAAATGTGATTGAATGGTAATATTGATACTTCGAAAAACTAAGGTTTTAGAAATTTTCAATATTGTCATTCTGAACGCAATGAAATGAAGTGAAGAATCTCTGTGAATTAAAGAGATTCCTCCTTCGTCGGAATGACACTTTTATAAGATTGTCCCATTTCCAGTGAGATCGGGATGTCGAAATGTGATTGAATGGTAATATTGATACTTCGAAAAACTAAGGTTTTAGAAATTTTCAATATTGTCATTCTGAACGCAATGAAATGAAATGAAGAATCTCTGTAAATTAAAGAGATTCCTCTTTCGGCGCAATGACATTTTTTCAACGTTGTCCCATTTCCCGAGGGATCTGGATGTCGATATATAATTACACAATTCAAGCCGTTAAAAACTTCGACAGGCTCAGTTTGACATTTTATGTTACACAGAAGATTATATTGAATTGTCACATTTCCCGAGGAATCGGGATGTCGAAATGTGATTGAATGGTAATATTGATACTTCGAAAAACTAAGGTTTTAGACATTTGCAAAATTGTCATTCTGAACGCAATGAAATGAAGTGAAGAATCTCTGTAAATTAAAGAGATTCCTCCTTCGTCGGAATGACATTTTTTAAAGTTATCGCATTTCCAGTGAGATCGGGATGTCTAAATGTGATTAAATAGCTGTCTTGACACTTCTAAAGGCTCGGAATGACAAATAACGTAAAACCTACAAAACAATTAAGATCCTGAAACATCATGCTGCCTCGGGACAGTATTACGGACTTCGTAATTTGAGAGAGCTTCTTTTCTCAAGAAAATAAATCTAAGTTTTTTCTACCTTTAGCCTAATAACCAAGTGCAATATCATGGATAAATTTACAATTGAAATTAAGTGGGGTGTTATTTTTACCGTTTTAGCCTTGCTTTGGATGGTTTTTGAAAAAACAATGGGTTGGCATGATGTACTTATCGCTAAACAAGCCATTTACACTAACTTCTTCGGAATCTTTGCAGTATTAGTTTATTTTCTCGCGATTAGGGATAAAAAAATAAACTTTTATAATAGACAAATGACTTGGCGCCAAGGTTTTGTGGCCGGAATAATAGTAACCATTGTAGTTACATTTCTTGCTCCCTTATCACAATTCGTAACCAGCAACTATATTACTCCCGATTATTTTGAGAATGTAATTGCATATAGTGTAGAAACAAAAGTGATGACCCAAGAACAAGCTGAAGCGTATTTCAATCTAAAATCCTATATTATTCAAGCTACTTTTGGTGCCTTGGTAATGGGTGTAGTAACCTCTGCCGCAGTTGCATGGTTTCTAAAAACAAAGAAAGAGTAAGCTATTTAGCAAAAAAAATGCTGTCATTTCGAAGGAGCCTTTCGCGACTGAGAAATCCCTTCTTTACTTGAAGTTTTAAACTCCATTGAGATCTCTCACTACGTTCGAAATGACAAATCGGGAAATTATCTTCTACCAAAAAGTGTCATTTCGAAGAAGGCTTTCGCAACTGAGAAATCTCTTCTTTACTTTACACATATAATTCAATTGAGATCTCTCACTACGTTCGAGATGACAAAAAATTCAAGAAAACTGGACAGAAAAACTTAAAATCAAATTGATTTAATCAATCTTCAACAACAGATTAGGATCTGGGCAGTTGTCCAGATAAAAGTCTAGTTTATCTGCAGATGCAACTCCCGGATAATCCCCTGTATATCCTTGAATATCCTTAATAACTTGAAAATGTAAATGCGGAGCATAATCTCCATTTACCTTGTGGGAACCAAGAGTTCCAATTTTATCTCCGGCTTCCACGATCTGGCCGAAACTTAATTTTTTAATGGAGTCTTTGCTTAGATGTCCATATAGAGTATAAAAGGTTCTATCTCCCACAATATGTTCTAGAATAATTGTTGGGCCATAATTACCAAAACCTTCATTCTCCTTAAAGCTATGTACTGTGCCTTCTAAAGCTGCTAGAACTGCAGTCCCAGCATCACACCAAAAATCCAAACCTATATGTATATTTCTTGAAGAAGGGCTTGTTTCGCCTTTAAAGATGACACTACGCTGGTATAGCGTGCGTTTCTCATTATAACCTCCATAAGCCACTTTTGCTTTCTTGGAAGCAACATATCCATCTATAAAAGTCTTCACTGCAATTGCAGATGGAATAGGCATCTCCCTAATATCTTTATTTGTTTCAGAAAGATCTATGTGAACAAAATCCTTCTTTGCAAAGGTTTTATCTAAGACAGGAGTAAATTCATTCGTGCAATCTTTTAGAAATTCAGCGAAATTTGATTTGAACATGAGCTATTTTTTTCAAAAATAACTTATTTTATATACACGTCGCTAAAACTTGCATTTATGTTAACACTTCCATTTCCGTCCTTAGCTTTATAGTATCCATTAAGAATCTCATTATCATAAGATTTGGTAGCTTTTATAGAAGGTGTTTTTGGATATTCAATATTGCTTTGAGTACCATTGTAATTGAAATTTAAAGCAGCGCTAGGTAAAGAAAGTCTTAAGTCACTATTTTCTAAAGTGATATCTAGATTTTTAAATCCCGATCCCAATTTCCCTACAGCAAGTTCGCCAAAGGTTCCCGAAAGTATTCCGGTTTCAGTTATTTCCTTTATGCTTACATCGCTGGAATTAGAGATGAGTTTAATGCTTTTTACTTTCCCTATTTCGCAGTTTTCCACATAATTGGTTTTAAGCACTCCATAATTCCAAATATTCACATTTATTGGACTATATGATACTTTAACTTCTGTTTTCTCGCCTTCAATGATATTGGCAGATAGTTTACTGTGTGATAAATTCGCTTTTAAATTGGTAGTTTTTTCTCCCAATTTCAATTCGCCATATCTCACATCAAGATCTAATTTAGCATTTCTGGGGATTTTAATTTTAATGATCCGCTTGCCTTGAGAAGAAGCTTTGGTTGTTTCCTTTTCACCTCCTTTAAAATTTTGTTTTCCTTCCATTTCTTTACCAAAATTCTCTCCCCAGTTTTCCATTTTTCTTCCAAAATCTTCGCCCCATTTTTCCATATCCTTTCCAAAATTCTTCTCGAATTCTTCTCCCCAAGCTTCCATTTTCTTTTCAAAATTTTTCTCCCATCCCTCAGAGTTCTTCTCGAATTGTTTCCCCCAGGCTTCCATAGATTTTTCGAAGTCCTTTCCGAAATTCTTCTCCATTTTTTTCTCCCACTTCTCCATATACTTGTCCCCATCTTTTTTGTAGGCATCATAATCGAAGTCCATATTCCCTATCTTCTCATGAAATTCTGCTGGTAACGGATTTTTACTGATGTTCTCCAACATAGGCGCTATCATATCGGTCATCATTGGCCCCAAGATATCTTGCAGTTCTCCCATAGATTCGGTTAAAGAAGAAAGATCCATATCTATATTTAAATTCATTGCAGTCCCTCCACCAGAGCTGATCTCAATTTTTTCTGAACTCCCTGAAGTTTCCAGTTTCCAGCTTTCCAAAGCTTTTTTAGCATCTTCGCTTTTTAAATTTCCTGGTTCTAGATAGGCTTCTATAGCTACTTCGTTCTTATCCCAATTCTCAATGATTATATTGGTGTATTTTGCATCTATCACCACAGAAACATCCTGTTTTGTTTTATAAGTCTTCTCAAGTTTTTTAGTTTGAGCAAATATCCCTGCAGAAAATAATAAGCAAAATAGTAGGGTATAATTAGGCTTTATGGTTTTCATTATTGGTGTTTTTAGTTTGTTTAATTTCATTTAATTTATTCTTGAGTTTGTACAATAAGTCCAAACGAAATTGAAGATTTTCGACCATAGCTTCAATAGTTTGCTCATTAGGGCCCATCTCATTAAACTCAGCATTCAAGCGTTTATATTCTGTATTTAATTCTGACATCTTTCCCATAAAGGAATCTATCAAGGCCTTGTTTGAAGGATTTACTTCCAGCTTAGCCAGTTCCATATTGATCCCTGCTAAATAATAGTTTTCAATCTTTTTAAAATCTGGAGAAACCTCACTTAGCTGAAATTCTTTTACAGGAATCTCATTTTTTTCGTCTTCAGCTTCCGGGGTAGCAACAATCGGAGTTTCATTGTTTATAATGACGTCTCTGTTAAAGAACAAGGTGCCAATCCCTAAAGCAACAATAAACACAGCTGCAATTTTTAGAAAGAAATATTTATTGGTCTTTTTTTCTTGTGGAAGCTTGTTATCTAACCTCGCTTCAAAGCGTTTTTGATGCCCTTTGCTTAGTTTTTCTGAAGTCCAAGGCTCATCATCCTTGAACATTTTTCTAATATCCTGTGCCATTTCTAAATACTTTTAATTTTTCCTGTAATTTTTTCTTTCCTCTATGTACCAGTGTTCTGGAAGCTACCTGAGAGATCTTCAATATTTCTGAAATTTCCTCATGATCATAACCTTCAATTAAGTAGAGCATAAGTGGGTATTTATACTTTTCTGGAAGCTCCTGAATTTCAGCTTTCACTTCTTCTACTCCAATTCCATCATCCACCTGCCAATCTTGAGACTCATCATCTGCTACTTTCTCTATCAGTTGTTCGTTAAGCGCAACATATTCCAACTTTTTTGCTTTTAACTGATCCAGGCATTTATTGATCACGATTCGTTTTAACCATGCGCCAAAAGTGACTTCTCCGGAATATTGATGAAGTTTAGCAAAGGCTTTAATAAATGCTTCTTGCATGGCATCCTCAGCCTCTGCTGTATCCCGAAGAAATCTGCTGGCCACAATGAACATTCCATCACAATAACTGTTATAAAGTTTTAATTGTGCTTTTCTGTTGTTGGCACGACAATCTTCTATGAGTTGATGCTTTAACAAAATTTAATAATGCTTAGTTAGTATTTAAAAGACGATCTAAAAATTCTCCTGTTGCAAAATTTAGCAGTTTTTTTTCTGAAAAAAGTATTTCTGAAAGGTTTTGCATAATTTTAATTGGATACCGTTTTTCACTCACATATATCCTGTTCCCAAACATCGGGAGTTTCAGGCTAACCTCCAGACTTACTAGGATACTGAAACAATTGAGATAGCCATCAGAACAACATGACGAAAAACCTGAATATAGCTGGTTAAAAGTGATTTCCAGCCTTAAACTGGATATCGTATTTTTGATTGACAATTTCCTATAATTTAAGAGAATTGGTATAGTTTTAGAAAAGTATTTTTAAATCAGTAATCTGGAGACAAGCTTATTAATTTATATTTATTTATGAAAATAAAGAATTTGCAAGCATGAAAAATTCGCAACGCTATACTATTATTAAAATTATTATTGCCGTAATAGCAGTAGTTATTGGAGGGGTCTTATTGTGGCGTTATTCTACCAAAGCTCATAGCCCTGAAGATTCAAGTGTGTTTTCTGAAGATTCTTTAAAAATGGAAGTTGTTTATAATAGACCCTATAAAAAAGGGAGAGAGGTTTTCGGGGGATTGGTACCTTATGGAGAAGTTTGGAGGACTGGAGCTAACGAAGCCACTACATTTTCAACCAATAAAGATGTTTTAGTTGATGGCTCACCGCTTAAAAGTGGAACCTATACTTTATGGACCATCCCTATGCAGAATTCCTGGAAAGTGATCTTTAATTCTAAAATGTATCCTTGGGGCATTAATCTGGAAAAAAAAGCATCTCGCGATCCCAATTTTGACGTTTTGGTATTAGAAGTGCCAATAACAAAGGTTCAGGATACCTTGGAGCAATTCAGCATTTATTTTGAAAAGTCAAACGATCTGGTTCTTTTCTACTTGGCTTGGGATGATATTAAGATAAGTGTTCCCATTAAAAATAAAAAAACTGTCCAAAAAAATAATTTCTGAACAGCTTTTTCTTCAACTAATTAGGATAATAGATTGAGATATTACTCAATTATTCATCCAACATTAAATTTAAAGTAACATCTATATTGTCTCTTGTAGCTCTAGAATAAGGACAAATTTCATGGGCTTCATTTACCAACTGCTCCCCTTTCTCTACTTCTACTCCAGGGATATAGCAGTCTAAAATAGCGGCCAATTGTAAATTACCATCTTCTAAACTTCCCAATTTCACAGTCGCAGTAACACTAAAATCACCAAGATCTACTTTATGTTTTTTTGCAATTACTTGTAAAGCACTTCCAAAACAGGAAGAATATCCAGCTGCAAACAACTGTTCCGGGTTAGTGAAATCTTCTCCTTTCCCACCCATACCTTTGGGCATACTCACTCTCATATCTAATATACCATCGTCACTTTTCACATGTCCTTCTCGTCCTCCAGAAGTTGTAACTTTGGCTTTGTACAATGTTTTCATCTTGTATATTTTTGATTATTTTTAATTAAATTTGAAGATACCAACATTAGCTATTTACTTCAAAAGAAGTGCTCATAAATTTGTCATAAATCTCGATTCTCACATTGTCTAAATCTACTAAAAAATCTGCTTTGCAACAATCAGCAAGCATACCTGCAACCCCAAATATTAATCCGGCATCAAAAGATAAGATCAAGGTCTCTAGGAAAAAGTTATTGGAAGATTCAGCTTTAGCAGCAAAACTATTAGCAGGAGACAAAACCGCTTTGAGCAGAGGGATCACTTTAGTTGAAAGCAACCAGAAAGAGCATAAGGCAATTGCTGAAAAACTTATTGAAGAATGCCTTCCTCATGCACACAGATCCCTTAGAATAGGAATCACAGGCGTTCCCGGGGTGGGAAAAAGCACTTTTATTGAAGCCTTTGGTAGTTACTTGATCCATCAGGGGAAAAAAGTTGCGGTGTTAGCGGTAGATCCAAGTAGCTCGGTTTCTCACGGAAGCATAATGGGCGACAAAACCCGAATGGAAAATCTGGTGACAGAAGAAAATGCTTTTATTAGGCCTTCTCCTTCTGGGGATTCCCTTGGAGGTGTTGCAAGAAAAACACGAGAATCTATCATTCTTTGTGAAGCGGCCGGCTTTGATATATTACTTATAGAAACGGTTGGCGTGGGACAAAGTGAGACCACTGTACATAGCATGACAGATTTTTTCTTACTACTGAAATTAGCCGGCGCGGGAGATGAATTACAAGGAATTAAACGCGGAATTATAGAAATGGCAGATTCTATAGTAATAAACAAAGCTGATGGAGACAACCTGAAAGCTGCACAAGCTGCCAGACTAGAGTTTAAAAGAGCTTTACATCTATATCCGCCCAAAGCCAGTGAATGGGAGCCAAAAGTGTCTTTATGCAGTGCATTAGAAGAAACAGGTATAACTGCTGTTTGGGAAATGATCTTAGAATATAAATCTTTAGTAGATAAAAACGATTATTTTGAAATCAATCGTCATAACCAAAATAAATTCTGGTTGTTACAAACCATTAATGAGCATTTAAAAAGTAGATTCTATCAAGATTCTGAGATCAAAAAAGCTTTAGATAAACAACTAAAAGCGATAGAAAATAATGAAACCACTCCCTTTGCAGCTGCAAAATTTTTGCTGAAACTACAAAGCCTTTAAAAATAAATTTAATTTTCCGTTAAGTGTCATAAACTGATAAAAGACGTCATTCTGGCCCGATCCTTTGGAAGTTTCAGAATCATATTTCACTCTAAATGAAAACAATAAATTGAGACCCTGAAACGATTCCGATAACTATCGGAACAGGGTGACGTGACAACTATCAGGGTGATGATATACTAATCAAGAACCTCGGGGCAAGCCCGCCCGAACGGTACGTGCGGGCCCACGAGATATGAATTGGAAAATACTTTTAAAAATTCGAGGCAAGCCCGCCTGAATGAAATTCTTTTCGGGCAGGCCTCGGGGAATTAAACCCTCAATGAGGGATTAAAACGAAAAACGCATATATAAAATAATATCTTTTACATTCGCCCCATGAATATTCTAAAAAAATTATATCATAATTACCCAGTACTATTACTCCTTCTATTAGGAGTTTTAATTTTTATCACCAATCTGGATGTACTGATGGTGAATATAATGGAAGCTCGTAATTTTATTAGCGCCAGGGAAATGCTCACTCATAACAACTGGATCTTTACTACGATGAATGAATCGGCACGTTATGAAAAACCTCCTTTCCCAACTTGGTTAACTGCAATCTCCGCCTTCCTATTTGGGATGGAAAGTTTGTTTGCATATCGTTTGCCAGCAGCGCTAACCTCGATTCTACTTCTTATAATATTTTATAAGCTTCAGCTGTTATTGGTTGTTAAAAAAAATGTTGCCTTTATTTCTAGTCTCATTTTAATGACCTCCTTTTATATTGTGTTTTCAGGAAGAGACGGCCAATGGGACATTTTCACTCATGCTTTTATGATGGGTGCTATTTATTTTATCATCCTCACGCTCAATTCTGATGTTAAAAAATACAGGTACGCTATAATTGCAGGATTATTTTTTGGTGCTTCCTTATTGAGCAAAGGCCCGGTTTCATTATATGCGCTATTTATACCTTATTTGATTAGTTACTCGCTCACTTATAAGTTCCGAAATCTAAAATTGAACTGGAAACCTATGCTTCTCTTTCTAATTATTGGTATAAGCACAGGAATTAGCTGGACCCTCTATGTGCATCATTACGATGCTGAAGCTTTCGCTGCCGTGGCCGAACTTGAAAGCAGTAGATGGCTTAATTATAACGTTCGTCCTTTCTGGTATTATTGGAGTTTCTTTACACAAAGCGGAATTTGGACTATTCCGGCATTTGTAAGCTTATTTTATTGGTATTTAAAACCAAGAGTTTCTAACCTAAAAGCCTATAAATTCTATATTCTATGGACCATATTTTCAGTTGTTTTATTGTCTATAATTCCTGAAAAGAAAAGCAGATACCTATTACCGGTATTAATTCCCTTAGCAATGACAACTGGCTTTTATGTAGAGTATATCATTAAGAATTTCGGTCGAAGATTATCGAAAATAGAGCGCTTCCCGGTTTATTTGAATTTTATAGTATTAACAATTATTGCAATAGCTGCTCCATTTGTACTTTATTATTTCTTCGGTACAGCAATCTGGGAGAAATCTTTCTATTTTCTTTTAGTAAGTAGCACTCTGGTTTTAGTTGGAATAGGCTTTGTATTTGGATTGCTTAGAAAGAGAGCCAAACTTCTATTTGGATTGCAATTCTTAATGATCCTGGTAATTTTAAATTTTGGCTTTCCCTTATTAGAATTGATCTCTCCACATAGAAATGAACCTAATATTGCATCGCTTATTAAATATGAAGAAGCTAAAAAAATTCAAATCTATGAAGTATCAGGAATTATTCCTGAACTTATATTTGAATACGGGAAACCTATGCCAGTGCTAAATTCTGAAGGAGATCTTCCTGCTGAAGCCAAGACTAAAAAAATTGGAATCTTAGTGCATCAAAATGGAAATCCTGAGTGGAAAGAAAATTTCCGAAGCTATAATTTTCAACTGATTGACACCTTAGATCTAAATCCAACAATGGCTAAAGGAGAAAACAGTCGGTTGATTCGAGAATTCTATGTTTTAACTAAAAAGTAATCTTGAATTTTTCGAGTGAAAATTTATGCAAAAAGGCAAATAATAAGCCTAGTAAAGTCCCAAGGAACATCCCGGTTATTACATCTAGAGGATAATGAACCCCAACATAGATTCTACTGTAAGTAACTATTACCGCCCAAATAAGTAGAAAATAAATCAGTTTTGGAAAAAACCTTTTCAGAATTAATCCAACAAAAATCGCTAAGGCTGTAGAGCTAGATGCATGTGCAGAAAAATAGCCGAACCTACCACAACGTACCGCAATAAACCTCGTAGCTTCCATCACACCTTCTTGTCTGCAAGGTCTGGGCCTTTCAAAACCATGTTTAAAAAGGTTCGCTAATTGATCGGTACATGTGATCATTAAAGCGACCAATACCATCGTGATTAAAGTCCCTTTAACACCAAGTTTTTTATAGATTAGAAATAACAATACCGCATACAAAGGAATGGCAGTCCATTTATCTGTGATCAAGAGCCAAAATGGATCCCAAGGCAGGCTGCCAAGATTGTTTAAATAAAGAAATAATTCTCTGTCGTACGCAATTAGTTGGTCTATCATTGAAAATTAATTGTATTTCCGTTTTTTAATAATAGTATATCGTCACCCTGTTCCGATAGCTATCGGAATGATTTCAGGGTCTCAATTTATTGTGTTCATTTAGAGTATAATGAGATTCTGAAACTCCCGAAGCCTTGGTACAGAATGACGTCTTTTATCAGTTTATGATATTTAGCGAACAATCAAAAAAAATTAATCGTCATACCTAGAAACTTCCCTGTCATAAAATTCACTTGCTTGTGTGATCAAGATCTCGGCTTCAGTAGCAAGTTCCTTTTCATCACTTTTATCAAAATCTTCCAACCACTCTACATCGTCGTTTTCCAAATTGATTATAAATCTTGGATACTCTGTGTGGATCACAAAGATTGCATCCGGAAAATCGGTATTATCACCTAAAAGAAATTTTGGGAATTCCATATTTTTTACTTTTTATAATTTTTCAGAAAAGCAATTTATTAATTGAGCCCTTCTTCCTCCTGTTCCGATTACTAGCCGAATTATTTCAGGATCATGATTATTTAGAATCTGCAATGTAATTTGTCAAACTAGCTATCGGGAAATGTAACAAACTGTTCCGATAGTTAACGGAATTATCTCAGAGTCTATTTTATTTTCAAAACTTCTAATTCTTACTGAAATCTCTTCAGCATAGAATTAATCAGCCTTCAGAATTAATTTTTTACTTAAATAATTGAACCTAAAATACAACATTATAGCCGATGCTGTTAGACCTGCTAACAACCCAAGCCAAATCCCCATACTACCTAAATTTTCTGCCTTTCCATAATATATAGAAACCGGAAATCCGATTATCCAATAGGCAACAAAACAAATAAGAGTTGGGATCTTTACATCTTGAAGCCCTCTAAGCGCTCCCAAGATCACCACCTGCAAACCATCACTTAATTGGAATAAAGCAGCAACAACTAATAATTGAGCCGCTAAAACAATTACATCTACATTATCTATGTAGAATGTTGGCAACCAATCTTTCATTAAAATGAAGAGAATGGCAAAAACAGCTTCAATTAAAAATACCAATAAGAACGTGGAAAATGCAATTCTCCGGAGTTCTTTATAATTACGCAAGCCTTTTTGATTTCCGACCCGTATTGTAGCAGTTACTCCCAGGCCAACGGCAATCATAAAAGTCATAGAAGCAAGATTAAGTGCTATTTGATTTGCGGCCTGTGGATTTGTACCCAACATTCCGGCTAAGAAGATCGTTCCGGTAAATATTGCTACTTCAAAGAACATTTGTAAAGCAGTAGGAAATCCTAGAGCAAATATTCTTTTGAAGATTGCAAGCTTAAAAAATTCATTTTTAGACCACACAAAATATTGCTTAAATTTCTTCTTCTTTCTCAATACTTCCCATAAGAACCATAACATAAAGAATCTTGAGATCAGGGTTCCTATGGCTGCTCCTTCCAATTCCAGTCTTGGGAAGATCCAAACTCCGTAGATCAGTAAAAAATTGAATATCACATTCACCACATTTGCCAATAAAGTGGCATACATGGCATATTTTGTTTGCGATAATCCATCGGCAAACTGCTTGTAAGCTTGGAAGATCATTAAAGGGATCATTGAGAATGCAACTATTTCCAGATATGGAATAGCTAAGGCAACCACTTCTGGCGGCTGATCTAAATGATACAAAATAGGTTTAGCTAATAATAAAAGTAAGAATAGTGCTATCCCATTCACAGTGCACAACATCACGCCATGATGGAAATAACTTCTCCCCTTTTCTATATTCCCCGCCCCATCTGCCTCAGCAATTAATGGGGTTATAGCAAAAGAGAAACCAATCCCTAAAGACAAGGCGATAAAAACCAAACTATTTCCTAAGGAAACTGCAGCTAATTCTGCGGCACCTAGCTGGCCGATCATCAAATTATCGGCTAGCCCAACCAAAACATGACCCAATTGGCCCATCATAATGGGAAAGGCTATAGTTAAATTGTATTTGAACTCTTTGGTGTAGGCTGTTAACTGCAATTTCAAAAATTAAGTGGCAAAGATAACAGGATTTGTTTGGGCAAAAATTGAATTCTATTTTAATTTTCTAAAAATCATGGCTGATCTTTTTGTAGAAAAATCAAAAACCTCGGGGCAAGCCCGCCCGAACGGTACGGGCGGGCCTCGGGGAACCTTCCCAGCCGGTCAGGCGGGTTAAACCCGCAATGAGGGATTAAAATGGAATTCTTAAGAATTGATAATATTACCTAAAGTTTTGAGACTCCTGAATTAGTTGAAATTCCGTACTTATCTACTAAGTAAATCAAAGATGCCATCGTTGCAGCACCTAATTCCAACTCCCTTTTATTAATATGCTCGAAAGTGTCATTTTCTGAATGATGATGATCGAAATAACGTTGAGAATCTGGCACTAATCCCGCAAGTACAATTTCACCATTTTTCAAAGGACCTATATCTGCTCCACCATGACCTAACTCGAAGTAGTGAATTAAATAAGGTTTAAACAAGGATTCCCATGCGGCTATTTGATCAAATTGATCTTGTTTTGCTTCAAAAGAAAATCCTCTGGGAGTGAATCCTCCAGAATCACTTTCTAAGGCAAAAATATGATTTTCATTCTTTTCTACAGCTACCTCAGCATATTTATTACCACCACGTAATCCATTCTCTTCATTCATGAATAAGACTACACGAATACTTCTTTTTGGCTTAATTCCAGATTCTTTTAATAATCGCAATACTTCCATAGATTGAACCACTCCAGCTCCGTCATCATGAGAACCATCTCCTACATCCCAAGAATCTAAATGTCCGCCTACTACTATATACTCATCAGGAAATTCACTACCGGTGATCTCACCAATCACATTATAACTTTGTACATCTGGTAGTTGTTCACTATTCAGCTTAAAATAAACTTCGGCTTTCTTTTCGATTTTCAAAAGACTGCTTAAATATTCAGCATCATTCGTGCTTATAGCTGCTGCAGGAATTCTTTGAGAAGGTCTTAATTCGCCATAACTCATAGTTCCAGTATGAGGAAAATCGTCCAGCCTTAAATTCATAGATCTTACCAACACTCCAATTGCTCCATATTTTGCAGCTTCTGCCGCTCCAGAATATCGCTGATCTACACAACCTCCATAGGCCTCAAAAGTATTTATAAGATCTGCCCGCATTGGTCTATTATAAAAAACGATCTTCCCTTTTATTTGCTCCTCGCCATATCTTGCAAGATCTTCTATTCCTTGCACTTCTATCACCTGAGCTTTTGCACCGCCCACAGGTGTAGATACAGAACCTCCTAATGCAGTGATATTAATGTTTCTAGTGCTACCAGGAGCCGTTTCTATGTAAGCAAATTCCTTTGCTCCACGCACCCATTTTGGAACCATAACGGGTTGTAACCAGACTTTATCTAATCCTAAAGTCTCTAATTCCTTTTTTGTGTATTCTACCGCCATTTGGGCATCTAAAGATCCAGAAAGCCTTCCTCCAATATCGTTGGATAAATGTTCTAACCATTGATAGGATTTGCCATTAAGCAAAGACATATCATATAATTTTCGAAGATTTAAAGAATCTTCTTGCTTGTTATTGATTTGTGAAAATGATAGCTGACTACATAAAATGGAAAGTCCTACTATAAATATTTTTCTCATTGATACTGTTTTTTTGAATTTTAAAAAGGTAATTATAAGGTTTCTTTTTTTAAGATCTCCTTGTATTCTTCAAGATTATTTTTAATCTCTTGAGATAACTCCGGCTCCTGAACATCCTTATATTCTGTAAGCACATCGTACAATATTTTAGCGACCAAATAACGTGCCGTGTCCTTATCATCTGCCGGGATAATATACCAAGGAGCGTGAGATTTGGAAGTCGAATTAATAGCGATTTCGTAGGCATGCTGATATTCGTCCCATAATTTGCGCTCTTTAAGATCGGCCGGAGAAAATTTCCAGTTCTTTTCAGATTTATTCAATCTGCGTAATAAGCGTTGACGTTGCTCTTCTTTTGAAAGGTGAAGGAAAAATTTAAAGATCAAGGTGCCATTTTCGGCAATATGTTTTTCAAAATTTCTAATGGAATTAAAACGCTCTTCCCAAAATTCTTCATTTATATCTTCCAGACTATTAACCTCTGGTAAATTTGATTCTAGAATATATTCTGGATGCACTCGGGTAACAAGTACATTTTCGTAATGAGTCCTATTGAATATTCCAAACTTACCCCGAGCAGGTAGGGCAATATAATGTCTCCATAAAAAATCATGCTTGAGTTCCAAAGGTGTTGGCACTTTAAAACTGTGCACTACGACTCCTCTGGAATTAAAATTTTTAAAGACTTCCCTTATCATACTATCCTTACCCGCAGTATCCATTCCTTGAATACAAATTAGCACAGCATACTTACCATGTGCGTATAACTTATCCTGCCATTTACCTAGTTTCACTCTAGTATCTTTGAGTAGATTTTTAACTTTTTTGTCGCTGATTTCCATAGGATAGGAAGTCGCTTTATTCTTTAATTCAATTTCAGAATCTATTCGAAAATGTTTAAGATCTAATTTATCCATATTCTAAATCGTTGAATGCTAAATATACAATCTTTAAGAAACATATTTTTTTTATATTCGCCATTAAATTGATTAGCTTGGAGAGAGAAGAACTTATACAGAATTTTGCCGCATTACTCAAGGAAATCCCTAGTTCTATGGAGTTGGTAAAGGATGATTCTAAAAGGGATCAACGATTCCTTTATTTGGCAACACATATGGTTGATAAGGCCCTTAAGAAGGATGCCCTTATTATATCTGAAAATCAAAAAGGTTTTGCCATACTTTTTAAAACAAGCAAAAATGATGATAACTTTTGGCAAGAATTGCCTGAGCAATTAGGTCTTGTTTGGAATGTTACAGGGATAACGAAGGCTTTAAAAATCTTAAAGACACAAAAATATATTAAGAGCCAACGCCCACAGGAGGGTGAATATTTATACTGTTGGTTTTGGGGGATTTTAGAAGGTTCTCGCGGGGCAGACAAACAAGTGGGAAAAGAAATGAAAGACGAATTTTACCGTCAGGCAAATCTTTATAATATTCCGTTATATGCTGAAACCAGAATGCGCCAAAATTCGTTGGTATATCAACGTTTTGGGTTCGAACTTTTTAATACCTGGGAACATCCAAGTGGAGACACAATGTATTTTTTAAGATACTTACCAAACTCTTCTAAGAAATAATTTAATTGAAGTTTGTTTAGCTCTTTAAGATTTACTTGCAAAGAGTTTTACATCTTCTTCAGTAACCTCAGAACCTCCAAGAATAATAAGACGTTCTACAACATTCCGTAATTCACGAATGTTTCCTGTCCAGTCATAATCCTGTAGTTGCTTCACTGCTTTTTCAGTAAACACCTTCACATTACTCCCATGCTCTTCTGCAATTTTTTCTGAAAAGAAATTTATCAGTAGCGGAATATCATCTCTACGCTCATTTAAGGGTGGTACTTTAACGAGGATCACCGCTAATCTATGATATAGATCTTCTCTGAATTTTTTATCTTCTATTTCCTTTTTAAGATCTTTATTTGTAGCCGCAACTATTCTAACATCTACTTTAATATCCTTATCGCTCCCAACCCGAGAGATCTTATTTTCTTGCAACGCACGTAAAACTTTAGCTTGAGCAGAAAGGCTCATATCACCAATTTCATCTAAGAAGATGGTGCCGCCATTTGCAGCTTCAAATTTCCCTGCTCTATCCTTATTTGCTGAAGTAAATGCTCCTTTTACATGCCCGAAAAGTTCACTTTCAATTAATTCTGAAGGGATAGCAGCACAATTCACCTCTATCATAGGACCGCTAGAGCGATCACTTTTTTCATGTATCCAATGCGCCACCAATTCTTTACCTGTACCGTTAGGCCCAGTAATTAGGACTCTGGCATCGGTTTGTGCAACTTTTTCTATAATTTCTTTAATGGAAGTGATCGCAGGAGATTCCCCTATCATCTGGTATTTTTTTCCTACTTTTTTCTTAAGAAGTGTGTTTTCTACAACCAATTCTTTCCTGTCCAAAGCATTGCGAACAGTGTTCAATAATCTATTGAGATCTGGAGGTTTAGAAATATAGTCGAAAGCACCCATTTTCATTGTGTTTACGGCTGTATCTAGATCTCCGTGCCCAGAGATCATAACTACTGGAACTTCTGGTTTTATCTTTTTTATGGCTTCAAGCACTTCGATGCCATCCATTTTTGGCATCTTGATATCGCATAAGACAAGATCGTATTCTTCATCTTTTATTTTCTCTATCCCTATCAATCCATCTTCAGCTTCTTCTAACTGATAGGTTTTGTTTTCTTCAGAAAGAATTTTAACTAAAACCCTGCGTATTGATGCTTCATCTTCTATTACTAAAATCTTTGCCATTATAATATACTGAATTTAAGACCTGTACGGCCATATAAAGAATTTGTATCGTTTATGGTATATACCCTATCCTGATTTTCATCTCTCAAACGAATGTCATTAATAAGGCTATGACCACCGTAAATATAAAAAGAAAAATACTCCGAGAACTTCAATTCGTATCCAATCCCAGATAAAACTGTAGTAATAGATATATTTTGAGCTAGTTTCTTATCTAATGAGGTAACTGCATTTGGATTAAATTTCTCTTGAATATTTGCATAAAACCCATCTACAGTTACAAATGCCTGCAAAGCACTTTTTTCACCCAGGTAGTATCTTAGATTAGTTTTTGGTACTCCCAAGGTATAAGACCATTTAGGATGTACCCTTTTATAGTAATTAATAATAGGCAAGGGAAAATTTATACTTGTAGAAGTAGAATAACGAAGCCCTAGAATTAATCTCCAAGGTTGAATAAATCGTTGGTCTTTTTTAGATTTTATAAAAAATATTGTTCCTGTATACTCAACATCTTCACTTTGTAGTTTTTCTGTTTCAAAATTAGAAGTAGCATTTACCTCTCCTTGTATCCCAAACCGCCATTCTTCACTCATTTTAAAAGTGTATCCTAAACTAAAGGTGTAGGATTGTAAATGTTCCAAGTTTTCTGTGGGAAAAGGAGCAGCATCTTTATACTGGAAATTGATATTTTCATATTGAATTCCGGGTATTAAATAAGCACCGCTATCATTCAGTTTAACAGGAAATTTAAGTGAAGACCTGAAACGACTAAATGAATTATCTGAATTGGACTGAGGGAAATTAGTGTATTCTATCCTCGCTAAATCGGCCGACTGAGCATTCGTTTTTGTAGTTATCCCAATAAAACACAAGAATAAAATTGTGTTAAGTATTTTCTTCATTTGCGGGCGGAATTGTCGGAGTACTTGTCTTAGCCGGATAAAACATATGTACATCTCGCTGAGGGAAAGGAATGGTAATACCATTTATTCTAAACTTATGATCTATTTTAAACCTCAACTGACTTTTAATTTTAGGATCTACAAAGCTGTCTGTAACGAAAAAATGTAGGGAAAAAACCAATGCCGAATCTCCAAAATCTTCGAAAAGCACGAAAGGTTCAGGCTTTTTAACAATTCCTGTTTGCTCTCTTGCACATTCCAATAATATTGCTTCAACCCTTTCTGTATCGCTTCCATAGGCCACACCAACCTTAACAAATTCACGTGTAGATCTATGATTTTGAGTGTAATTGAATAAAATCTCACTTATAAATTTATGATTAGGAATAATCATCACCTTATCATCTCGAGTAAGTACCCGAGTAGTTCTTAATTTAATGTTTATCACTCTTCCTACTCTTCCATCTATCTCTATAATATCTCCTACCAAAAGAGATTTATCTACGATAATAAACAAACCTCCTATAACATCCTGAAAGAGTTCTTGCAACGCTAAACCAAGACCAACAAATAATGCTGCAGATGCAGTTAGAAGTACTGTAATATTGATTCCAGCTGAACTTAAGGTGACAATAATAACAATTAGATATACTAAGTATTTTATGAATTTAAATACACTTATAAATTTTAACTTATCATTTTCTTCAAGTTTCCTAGTCAAGAAAACGCGTGTTAACCTAAGTGCTATAGTGGTAATAACAAAAGTAAAAATCACTAAAAGAACTACCCCTACGGTTATATGCACTCCGTCTGTTTCTTCCCCCGTAAAAGGATAAAGGGTAATATTCAGGAAATCTTGGATCAAGCCCCAGATATCTTGTTCTATCACTTCTTTAACTTTCTCTACTTTCCCTTGCATTAATTAATATTTAATCCATTTATACAATTCTTTATAGGTAGGTTTCTTACCATACATTAAAATTCCTACTCTGTAAATTTTAGCAGCCAACCACACTATACCAGCATTAGATACAAATAAGATAATTACAGAAATCGCTAGCTCATACCACGGCACTCCAAATGGAATTCGCATAAGCATAACAATGGGTGAGGTTAACGGGATCATAGAAAATATAGTAGAAACTGTCCCATGAGGATTTTCAATCACAGAGAAAAAACCAACATAGATCCCCAACATTAATGGTAAAATTATAGGGAACATAAATTGTTGCGTATCGGTTTCAGAATCTACTGCTGCCCCAATAGCAGCGTAAATAGCACTATAAAGAAAGTAACCTCCTATAAAATATATCAGAAAAAAGATTATCAAAGTTAGAATAGGCAAGTTGGTAATATCTACTATTAGCTGTTGTATTTCTCCATTAGAAACCTGATCCATTTCTTGCATTTGCGGCTGCGCTTCCATCAAATCCATGCCGGTAAGAGACGAGGTTATAAATAAAAGAACAGTTCCTAAAACAACCCAAATAGTGAATTGGGTAATTCCTGCTAAAGAAGTTCCTATAATTTTCCCTAACATCAGTTGAATAGGTTTTACTGAAGAAATTATAATTTCGATTATTCTATTGGTCTTTTCCTCGATCACGCTTCGCATTACCATGTTTCCGTAGATAATAATGAACATCATTAGCAGATATCCTGCCGCACCTCCAAATATCATCTTTATATAATTGGACATTTTTGAAGTTCGCATCCCTTCAAAATTCTCTATACGAATGTCTACTTGTGCCTCTGCCGCTTTAATTTGTGAAATATCCAAGCCCCGAGAAATAAGCTCTCGCGTAGTTAGGTTTTCTGAAATGGTGCGCTCAATCTGCCTTAGAATACCAATAGAAGGAGCTTCTTTCCCAAAGAATCGGATAGATTTAGCCAGCTCTGCATTATCTTGGATGTTTGGAATATATAACACACCATAATACTCTTTTTCTTTTACTAATAATTTTGCCTCCTCTAGAGAAATAGAAGATACATCTACAAAATCTATCTCCTCCTTATTTTCGAATTCTCCTTTAAATAAGTCACTATCATCTTTAACTGCAATAGTATGGGTTTCACTATTGTTAAGCATACTCAAGTAGGCGATCAAGGAGAACATTCCTACTAAAATTAGCGGGCTCAAAAAGGTCATCACAATAAAGGTCTTATTTCTTACCCTTGCCAGATACTCTCTTTGAATAATTAAGTTGAGGTTATTCATTTCTAGTAACGGTTTTAATAAAGATATCATTTACTGAGGGCACTACCTCTACAAAATGATTAACTCTGGATTTTGTGATTAAATATTGTAAAAGATCGTTTGGCGACTCATTTGGTTTTATTTGAATACTCAATTTTAAATCGTCTGCAAGTGATTTAAACTGTGCTTTCCCAACCTTAAAATTGCTTTTTAATTCTGCTAACAACTCATTTTCGTTAAAAGGATTCATTCCCACTTCGAAAGTATTGGTTTTATGCGCTCTTTTAATATCGTCTACTTTTCCGTCCAATAATTTATTAGACTCATGGATCAATGCCATATAATCACATAATTCTTCTACACTTTCCATCCTGTGAGTAGAAAACAAGATTGTAGCACCTTCCTTCCGGAGTTGTAAGATCTCATTTTTAATAAGATCTGCATTTACAGGATCAAAACCACTAAAAGGTTCATCGAAGATCAATAATTTTGGACGGTGAAGTACGGTGATAACAAATTGTACTTTCTGGGCCATCCCTTTGGAAAGCTCTTGGATCTTTTTATCCCACCAGTGCTTAATGTCTAATTTGGTAAACCAATAATCCAATTGCTCTTTAGCTTCGGCCTTGGTTAAGCCTTTAAGTCTGGCAAGATAAAGCGCTTGTTCTCCAACCCTCATAGATTTGTAGAGTCCGCGTTCCTCTGGCAAATATCCAATATGCCCCACATCATTTGGATGCAATGCTTTCCCATCTAGATATACCACTCCACTATCGGGCATGGTTATTTGATTGATTATTCTTAGAAAAGTGGTCTTTCCCGCACCATTTGGCCCTAGCAGTCCGAAAATACTTTCTCTAGGGATATTGATGGAGACATTATTTAGTGCAGTAAAATTGCCAAATTGTTTGCAAATATTTTCTGCAACCAGAAGATTATCCATAAAAGTCTATTATCTCGTAAATATATTGAAATAGCGCAGAAATGCTTTTATATAGCTAAGATTTTATTTTCATTCAATAAAGAACCTCGGGGCAAGCCCACGAGGTATGACTTGGAAAATACTTTTAAAAATTCGAAGCAAGCCCGCCTGAATGAAATTCTTTTCGGGCAGGCCTCGGGGAACCTGCCCAGCCGGTCAGGCGGGTTAAACCCTCAATGAGGGATTAAAACAAAAACCCACCCTTAAAAATATTAAGGATGGGAAAAAAATTGCTATGAAAAAGAAAAAGTATCACTAATTAAATTAGTGATACTCAAATATATAAAAATTATCTTAAAGTTTTCTTAATTAAGAAAACATATCTTTCACTTTCTCAAAAAACGATTTATCGCTCTTTTCTGGATTAGGTTGAAAATTTTCATCTGTTGCCATCTTCTCAAAAAAGTCTTTTTGCTCTTTGTTGAGTACCCTTGGGGTCCAAACATTAACATGCACTAAAAGATCTCCCTTTCCATAACCATTAATGTTCGAGATACCTTTACCACGAAGTCTCAATATTTTTCCAGACTGAACACCTTCATCTATTTTAATTCGCACTTTGCCTGAAACAGTATCTATTTCTTTACTTGCTCCTAAAACAGCTTCAGAATAGCTTATATAAAGATCGTAATGCAAATTATCTCCTTCACGTTGTAAAGTTGGGTGAGATTTTTCTTCAATAGCAACCAAAAGATCTCCTGGAACACCATTTCCTGGAGCCTCATTCCCTTTGTTTGAAACTTTTAATTGCATTCCATCCTCTACTCCTGCAGGAATTTTAATGGTTACAGTTTCTTCCGTTACCTTAAGTCCGTGAGCATCTGCATCTGCAGGTTTCTTATCTATAGTTTGGCCTGCACCACCACAAACTGTACATGGAGAAGCGGTTTGCATTCTACCAAGAATAGTGTTTGTAATTCGGGTTACTTGCCCTGTTCCACTACAAGTAGAACAAGTTTTATAAGTAGTTCCTTCTGCTTGAACTTTACGCTTTACTTTTATTTTTTTCTCGGCACCGTTAGCAATCTCTTCCAGGGTTAAACTCACTCTAATACGTAAGTTACTCCCTTTAACACGCCTTTGGCCACCGCCGCTGAAGCCTCCAAAACCAGAGAATCCGCCGCCACCGCCGCCAAAACCACTTCCGAAAATGTCGCCAAATTGGCTGAATATGTCATCCATATTCATACCGGCTCCGCCACCGCCGCCGCCAAAACCACCGTCAAATGCTTGGTGTCCAAAACGATCGTATTTAGCACGCTTATCGTCATTGCTAAGAATTTCATATGCTTCCGCAGCCTTCTTAAAGGTTTCCTCTGCATTGGAATCGCCCGGGTTTTTATCGGGGTGAAACTCTATCGCTTTCTTTCTGTAAGCCTTTTTTATTTCAGCCTTCGTTGCACTTTTGCTTAATCCTAATATTTCGTAATAATCCTCTTTCATTTTGTGATTTTGTAATTTTTAGTAGCGACTTAGATGTGAATTATTTTCCTGTCACCACTTTTGGATAGCGAATAATCTTTTCTCCAAGCATATATCCGCGCTCTACCACATCTACTATCTTCCCTTTCAGTTTATCTGAAGGAGCTGGAATTTGAGTGATTGCCTCGTGCATATCTGCATCAAAAACATCACCTTGCTTCACGTTCATTGGCTCTAAACCTTTATTAAGCAAAGTCTCATTAAATTTATTATAAATAAGCTCTACTCCTTTAAGTAGGTTTTTGTCTTTAGCTTTTTTAATTTCATTCATCGCTCTGTCAAAATCGTCTAAAACGGGTAACATAGCTGACATAACTTCTTGATTAGCGGTCTTGAATAACTCAATTCGCTCTTTAGAAGTACGTCTCTTAAAATTTTCGAATTCAGCGAAAAGCCTTAAAAATTTGTCTTTTTCCTTTTCAAGATCTGCTTTTAATTGATCATTCTCGGATAGCTGCTCTTCATCTGCTCCTGCCTCTACTTCCTCGATAGCATCGTCTAAAAGTTCTTCTATTTGATCTTTCACAGAATCCTTATTATTATCTTCACTATTATTGGTATCCTTATGTTTGTCCATTGTTGCGCAAAATTTGTTTTCATGCAAAGGACAAATTTGTTGCCAATCCTATTAAAATGTCAAAATGTCATCTGAAAAACTTTAATATATATTTATGAAAGGGGTGTTACTTAGCTTATTAATTTTGCACTTCATTAAAAATTAAGTTTAAAATGAAAAAAACAGTATTGAATATGTTTACAATTGCTGCAATAGGATTGGCAGTTGTGGGATGTAAAAACGAAAATAAAGAAGCTGAAACTACAGAAGCTCAAGAAGTTGCAAACGCAACAATGGAAGCTACTGTTTTTGAAGTAGACACTACTGCATCTGTGATTAACTGGCAAGGTGAGAAACCTACAGGAACTCACACGGGAACTATCAAGTTACAAGAAGGAACTTTTAAGGCTAATGATAGCGTTATTGAAAGTGGAACTTTCGTAATTGATATGACCTCTATTAAGGATACAGATCTTGAGGGAGACGATAAATTGAGTCTTGAAAATCACCTTAAAGGAACTGTAGAAGGTAAAGAAGGAGATTTCTTTAATGTAACTAAATATCCTACTGGCACTTTTGAAGTTACTGGAGTTTCTGAAAAAGATGGAAAAACAATGTTACAAGGAAATCTTACTTTAAAAGATGTTACCAAAAATATTGAATTTCCTGTGACTATCAACATAAATGAGGACACTATGGAATTAACTAGTGAAAAATTCAATATTGATAGAACAAAATGGAATGTGAATTATGGTTCTAAATCTGTTTTTGATGGATTAGGAGATAAATTCATTAATGACGAGATCGAGCTTATGATTGAAGTAAAAGCTAAAAAAGCTTAATTTCCTTAAAAGATATAAAAAGAGGCTGCAAATTGCAGCCTCTTTTTTTTTACAATAAATCCTCTAAAGCTTTAGTTAAGTTCTTATACTTAAACGTAAAGCCTGTATTTTCTATTTTATCTGAACTTACTAATTGACTAGATAAAACTACGGTAGACATATCTCCCAATGCTACCTTAAGAGCAATTGCAGGAACATTTGGTAACCACACATTTTTATCTAATTGCTTAGCGATCCCATCCATTAATTCGGTATTTGTCACAGGATTAGGAGCTACCCCATTATATACACCTTCAAGATTATTCTCCAAAATGTGCATATATAAGTTAGATAGATCTTCTATATGAATCCATGATTGCCATTGTTTACCGCTTCCAAATGCAGCACCTAAATTAAAATCTGCCGGCTCCTTCATTTTCTGTAAAGCCCCACCATTTTTTGCCAGTACTAAACCAGTACGCACTTTGGTAACTTTGATATTTAAATCTTTGAAAATATCTGCTGCTGCCTCCCATTTCTCTACAACTTCACCTAAAAAAGATTCATCTGTATTAGATTCATCTTCCGTGTAAAGTTTTTGCAAAGAGCTTGGATAAATACCTATAGCACTTGCAGAAATAAATTGTGATATGGTCCTCTTTGAAGACTTTAAAGAGTTAAATAATAGTTTGGCAGTTTCCACTCTGCTATCTATTATCTCTTCTTTATAACTAGAAGTCCATCGCTTAGCGATATTGGCTCCAGCTAAATGTATAATTACATCTACATCATTTAGACATTTATCATCAATATCCTTTGTAGTAGGATCCCAATAAAAGCCTTTATAGTTTGATTTGTTTTCAATCTTATCTTTACTCGTAGTAAGGTAATTTACCTCAATTCCTTTTTCAATACATTTATCAGCGAGGTTTGAACCCACTAATCCTGTAGCACCTGTAATTAAAACTCGCATATTTTTTTGTTTGAAGTTAAATGAGAACTTAAATGAAAGCTAACATTTTCACTAGGTTTAACAGCTACAACTCTATTTTTTTTGTTGCTCTTAACATTTCTCGTTTTCCGGGAGGTCCAGGTAGGCGTTCTACGACAAATCCGACTTCTAACATTGCACGACGAACACTACCTTTTGCCGCATAGGTTACCAAAGCTCCATTTGTCTTTAGTGCATTATACATTTTACTAAAAATCTGCACAGACCAAAGTTCCGGTTGGACTCTTGCTCCAAATGCATCAAAATAAATTAGATCATACATTTCATGATCTTCAATGTCTTGAAAGAATTTCTTCTGTTTTGTAAGTTTAAACCCTGATGTAATTTCCATTTCTACTTCCCATTGTGAAGAATGAATATCTTTAAAAAAACATTCAGCATTGGGATCTTTAAGTACTTCAACAAAATTCAATTTCTCAACTTCCTCCTTTGCCACAGGATATGCCTCTACACCGGTATATTTAATGGCGATATTTTGAGCAGATGCTTCCTCCCATGTAACCAAGGCATTTAACCCAGTACCAAAACCAATTTCCAAGATGCTGATCTCGGTTTTGTTGGTGTTATTGATGTAAGGGATCAATCCTGTATTAATAAAAACATGTTTGGCTTCCTGTAAAGCTCCGTGTTTAGAATGATATTGCTCATTCCACTCTGGAATATGGATGGTAGAAGAACCGTCTCCAGTAATTATTATCTCTCTTTTCAAATCTCGAATATTGAATGGTAAAATTAAAGCAATTAAAATGCTTGGTCTCAAAAATCTATGATAAACTCACGTCTTGAAACCAAAGTCTTAGAAGAAGGTGGGAACAAATAGCTCTTTCATCAATAAAGAATAAATATAGAGGTGACTGATTTTCAGAATTTTGGCTATTTTGTATTGAAACAGCATTAAAATTAACGATTATTTTAGAAATCAATAATAATTGTATAAAATTCTTGAAAATATTCTAGCAGTTGTTAATAATTTCAATCGATGTAACTTTGATTTTGTTTTAATTTCGGTAAATTTGCAAATCTAAAACAGATATAATGAAAAACGATCCAACCATCGATATTGATATAAAAAGAGCCCCTACCTCTAAAATAGATTCAATAGATTTTGAAAATTTAAAATTTGGGCACATTTTTACAGACCATATGATGACTTGTGATTATAAGGATGGATCTTGGCAGGCACCTAAAATAATGCCATACGGACCTATTTCCATGGAACCTTCTGCAAAGGTTTTTCATTATGGGCAAGCAGTATTTGAAGGAATGAAAGCCTTTAAAGATGATCAAGACCAGATCTGGATGTTTAGACCAAAAGATAATTTTAACCGTATCAATATATCGGCTAAAAGAATGGCTATTCCCGAATTTCCGGAAGACTACTTTTTTACCGCACTAGATGCACTTTTAAAAATGGATAAAGACTGGATTAAAAAAGGATTTGGAAATTCTCTTTATATAAGACCTTTTGTAATTGCAACTGAGCCTGGAGTTTCAGCCTCCCCAGGAACTAATTATAAATTTATGATTATTTGCTCTCCTGCAAAATCATATTATAATGGAGAAGTGAGAGTGAAATTTTCTGAAGACTATAGCCGTGCTGCAGATGGTGGTGTTGGATTTGCGAAAGCTGCAGGAAATTATGGAGCACAATTCTATCCAACCAATTTGGCTAAGGAAGAAGGATACCAACAAATTATCTGGACAGATGCGAATACACATAGCTTCCTTGAAGAAGCTGGAACTATGAACATTTTCTTCAGAATTAATGACACATTGATAACAACTCCTACTAACGACCGAATTTTAGACGGAATTACTCGAAAAAGTTTGATCGCTCTAGCTGAAGAGAATAATATTAATGTTGAAATAAGAAAAGTTCCTGTTCAAGAAATTTTAGATGCTGCGAAGGAAGGAACTTTAAAAGAGATCTTTGGAACTGGTACGGCCGCTACTGTTAACCCGATCTCTGGATTTGGCTATAAGGGCGATAAACATGAGTTACCTAAACTAACAGATTCTTATGCAACTTTCTTTAAAGATAAATTGATGAAAATTCAATATAATTTAGCTGAAGATAAGCATGGTTGGAGATATTTAGTGAAATAATCTATCTACCACTTATAAATATTAAAAAAGCCTCGAAATTAATTTCGAGGCTTTTTTAGTTCATGACTAGAACTCAATGAATGTTTGATAATTTATTCACCTGCACTGGTAACTGTCGGGATGACAATAAAACAGAGTTCTTTCTGAAGGAAACGTAGAGGACTGAAAAATCCCAATAAAACAGAATCAATATAACTAGAGACCCCCGAGTGTCGGGATGATAATAAAACAGAGTTGTCATTTTGAAGGAAACGTAGTGGACTGAAAAATCCTAATAAAACAGAATCAATATAACTCGAGATCCCTCCTAGCGTCGGGATGACAGGCTTTTTTATCTGCGCAGAATGAAACATCTTATAGAGATTAACTTTATTTACTTATCTAAGATTTTCTGAATCTCAGGCTTAAAATAATTTGGCCCTTTCAACACCTTTCCATCTTCCCTGTAAATAGGCTTTCCATTATCACCTAGCTTGCTCATATTACTGCGCTGTATCTCTTCAAAAACCTCTTCTATTTTATGTTGCATCCCATGCTCTATAATGGTTCCACATAAAATATATAACATATCTCCCAAGGCATCAGCCACTTCTGTAAGATCATTATTATTGGCAGCTTCCAGGTATTCCTCATTTTCCTCCTTCATCAAATTAAAGCGAAGCATGTTTTTTGCCTCACCAATATCTGCAATAGGCTTGTCATTCATTCCCAATCCAAATGCGGTATGAAATTCTTGTACGGCTTCAATTCTTCTTTTCATTATAAATTGCGTTTTAAAAGTTAACTTTGCCCTAAAATAACAAAAATGTTTAGTACCGGACAATGGATTTTTGCTGCAATATTTTTTCTTTCGTTTGTAGTAGTAATAATCTTCAGTTATAGAAAAGATATTGCCATCCACAAAAAATATCATAAAGGAAGTTTATATGTGCTCCTTGGTTTCCTTATTTTTATTGGATTACTGTTTGTAATTAAGTCTTATCTCAAACATTAATCCTTAATAATAAATCAAAAAAAAGCCTCGATAAATACAATTTATCGAGGCTTTTTGAAATCAAGAACCTCCGGGCAAGCCCACGAGGTATGAATTGGAAAATCTTTTCAAAAGTTCGAGGCAAGCCTCGGGGAATTAAACCCTCAATGAGGGATTAAGTTTCCAGCTGTTTATTCTACAGTCTCAGCTACTTTTTCTTCCTTTTTCAAGAAGTGAAAGTTCTTTGTATAATCCATCATTTGTGATGCAAAATCTTTAGGTTGTGTAACCTTAATAGATTTTATCTCGTTGTTGTCATCCATCTCTGGAACCAGCACAGGATTTACAAATCCGCTGTAAGGAGGAGAATTGAACTGTGCATTTCTATCCAGAACTTCTTTATGAATAGCTTGATCTACTTTAACCCCGTAGTTCTCTACCAAATTCTTTGCAGCATTAAAATCACCTTCAGATTTAATTCTTTGGGTTTCTTTTAATAGCTCTCCAAATAACTCACGTAAACGCTCATAGTTTTTGATATCAAAATACGTTTTACCATCTCTGGTTACTTTCTCGATAACTCCTTCTTCTTTCCCTTTTTCATAAACCCATGCGCTTACCCATTGTCTATTACGCATGTGAGACTCTTCTACATCATCTCCTATGTTCAATCTTCTTAACTGGGTCATTAGTCCATTTCTAATATACCCATCATAAGCAGCCTTCCCTGTCTTTTTCCAGTCATCTGTTAATCCAAGTTCCTGGATCTTTGGATCCATTAAATAATAAAGACCTACAAGGTCTGCTCTACCTTCTTCCATTGTAGAAGCATAGTTCTTTAAAGTTTCTTTAGTTTCTCCAACCCCAGGATTCAATTGTCCAGAAGCGTGACCTACTACTTCATGAAGTGCGGTGTGCAATTTATCTGCATTTTGCCCGTATTCTTCCTCTAAAGCAATTTCTTCTTCGTCATTAGCAAATTCTTGTAAGACACCAGTACTTCCTGCATTATTATAAGCTTCAATAATATTTCCTAAAGAAACAGATTTACTACCATGAGCAGCTCTAATCCAGTTGGCATTTGGTAAATTAACTCCAATTGGCGTACTAGGTGAAGCATCTCCAGCCTCTCCAGCAACCATTACAGTTTTGTAAGTTACTCCAACTACAGATTTCTTTTTGTGCTCCGGCATCAAAGGAGAATTATCTTCAAACCATTGTACATTGTCTTCCAAAACCTTCATTTTTTTAGACATTTCAAAATCCTTGATTTGTACAATATTTTCATAAGACCCTCTATAACCTAGTGGATCGTTGTAAACTTCAATAAAACTATTGATATAGTCTATATTTCCTTCTGTAGCTTCAACCCAGGCAACATTATAATCGTCCCAAGTTTGAAGATCTCCGGTTTGATAATATTTTATAAGCAATCCTAAAGCATTTCCTTGCGCCTCATTTTCAGCAACAGCTTTCGCTTTTTCTAACCATACCACAATCTGGTCTATTGCATCTCCATACAATCCACCACTTTTCCAAACTTTTTCTACTAGTTTACCATTTTCTTTAACTAAGGTTGAATTCAATCCGTAAGAAAGTGGCTTATCTTTATTAGGTGAAGATTTCTTTTTGTAAAAAGCTTCAACTTCAGCAGCAGTTACGTCTGGACCATAAAAATTAATCGCAGATCCTTTCAATAAACCTTTGTTAGGATCCAGGTTAACTTTTTTAGCATCTTTATCATTAAAGATCACCTCATAAGGCTCACCGGTGAGTTCTGTTTTAGTTTCAGCTAAAAGAGTATCTAAATATTCTTTGCTGAATTCTGGTTTTATTTTATCGTTAGAATAGTGATGATGGATCCCATTAGAGAACCAAACTCTCTTCATATAAGTTTCAAAACCTTTCCAGTCTGAAGCTTCCTTATCTCCACTATAGTTAGCGTAGATATTCTCTAGAGCATCTCTAATTTCTAGATTATGTCTATAATTCTGGTCCCACATAATGTCACGACCACTTAATCCCGCTTGAGTTAAGTAATAAACCAATTTTTGTTCTTTCAAGGTCAAGTCTTCAAATCCTGGAATTTGGTATCTTAAAATCTTTATATCTGCAAATTCTTCAACATTATAATCGAAATCTGATTCGGCAGAAGTCTCTGCTTCAGCAACTTCTTTTTCCTTGTTATCATCCTTACAGGAGAACACTAGGGTAGACATAAATATTAATGACAAAATGAATTTAACTTTCATATTTTTTCTGTTTAATTTTCCTACAAATGTAGTAATTAGCATCTTGATATTTAACTATATTAGCATTCTGAACCTCATTAACACCTAATTTTAAATGAAAATTTTAAAATATTTATTTTTTTTACTACTTATTGTATTTATTGCAGGAGCTATTTATGTAGCCACAAAAGATGGAAATTATCAAGTAGAGGAGACTACAATTATAAATGCACCGGTTCCTGTGGTGTTTAATGAAGTAAATAATTTTAAGAATTGGGAGCAATGGGGTCCTTGGATGGACGATTCAGAGGATATGATTATCAATTATCCCGAAAAAACTATTGGCCAAGGCGCTAGCTATTCATGGAAAAGTGAAGAATTAGGAGATGGTTCTATCAGTAACACCAAAGTAATTCCAGATTCTAATATAGAACAGATCTTGATGTTTAAATCTCCTTATGGCGAATCTAAAAGCGATGTCTATTGGAATTTTATTGAAGTAGAAGAAGGCACCAAGGTAACTTGGGGAATTCAAGGAAAGCATAGTTTTATGGAAAAACTTACATTCACTTTTATGAACGAGAGTTTTTCTGAAATGATCCGTCCTATATACAAGGAAGGTTTAGAAAAATTAAATACTGTGGTACTTGAGAAAATGAGTTCCTATTCTATCAATGTAGATGGAGTTACCACTCATGGGGGAGGGTTTTATATGTATACTACTACGGCTACCAAAATTTCCCAGATCCAAACTAAGATGCAAACGATGTTTGCAGATGTTTCTTTATATATGGAGGAAAATAACATCTCTAAAATGGGAAATCCTATTGTGCTTTATAATAAATTTGATGAGCAGAATAATTCTGCAATCTATTCAACCGGATTTTTCACACCAAGTTTAATTATAACTCCAGCAGAAAGCACGGTCCTAAACGGAATGATGCCTGTGCAAAAAGTAATAAAGACTACTTTAAAAGGAGATTATAAAAACTTGAAAGAAGCTTGGGAGAATGCTTATATATATGCCCAAGAAAATAGTTTACCCCTAAATCCAGATAGTCCAGCTTTCGAAGTGTATTCAATTGGTCCAGATAAATCTCCAAATCCAGCGACCTGGGTAACAGAGATCTATATTCCACTTTTAGAAGTTGAAGAACAACCTATCTTATAATATTTATAATCCTTTAAATGAAAGCGATATTAATGGTTTTTCTAGGTGGGGGTTTAGGAAGTGCATTACGCTTCGTGATCTCTAGGGGTTTAAACAAATCTGCACTAGAAATTCCATTTGGCACTTTTACAGTAAATATTATTGGGAGTCTTTTATTAGGACTAATTCTTGGGATTTCTCTTAAATCTGGAGCACTTTCTAATAATACTATTTTATTTCTTGCAACTGGCTTCTGTGGCGGCTTTACCACCTTCTCAAGCTTTGCATTCGAAAACCAAGCTTTTCTTAGAGCTGGAGATTATACCAATTTCGCATTATACACATTTGGCAGCATAATAGCAGGTTTTACAGCCGTATTCATAGGCTTATATCTATCTAAATTGGTATAAGCTATTTTTTATATGCTTTTACCCCAACCGGAATTTCGATAGAAATATCATTTTCTGAAGGTGGAATGGGACAAGAATACTTCCCATTGTAGGCACAATAAGGATTATAGGCTTTGTTGAAGTTAAGAGTAATAGTATTTCCTGTGGGAATCCTCATATCTAGATATCTGCCTCCTCCATAACTAGTCTCACCATTGGTAGCATCTGTAAATGGGATAAATAGATAACCTACATACTCAAGCTTGGTTATTAACTCCTTATTTTGATAGATGTTTAATTTGAATGCTTTTCCTTTCAATTCAAAATAAGCTTCTCCATACTTCACATATATCGGCATTCTATCGGTTGTAGTAGGCATAGAAAAAGGAGATTCATAAGGCGTTCTTACAAATTCAGCTTCAATCACAAAGGTGGTATCAATATCAAAAAAATCTAAGGCTTGGAATTTTTTAATATCTTCTGAAGTAAAGGGAGATTCTTCAGGATTTGCAAATTCTAAATTTAAATGCTTCTGAAAGGCAACAATATTATCCATTTTTGAAGAATTCTGCGCAATAAGTTGAGAAGCATTCAGAATTAATAGTATCAAAAAAAGCAACTTTTTCATCTATTTAAATTTAGAACACAAAAATGAGGATATTAATTTGAAATACATTTTTTAAACTTTTTTATTGAAAGCCAGAGTATTCTGTTTTTTAAGTAATCATCTACAAATCGGAGTATTCAGATTTTTCGTCATGCTGTTCCTAAAACTATCGGAATTGTTTCAGCATCCAAGTGATCGGAAGAAAACTTTGAAATAAATTACCATTAACGTGTTTTCTAGGTTGCTCTGTATAAGAGACCCTGAAACTCCCGAAGTATCGGGACAGGGTGACGATACTGGATGCAACTGCCGTCATGCTGAACTTGATTCAGCATCTCTCAGAAGAAATGCAAAGACTCGACAACAAACTAATATAAAGAGATAGTAATATGTCAAAAACCTCTGTTAGATAATTTTTTTTATCATGGGTCCAAAATTTACGAAACTACTAGTATCACAAAAGGAAGAAATGCAAGTAAGTGTTTTAAGAAGATCAATATTCCTAATTGATTGCTGTTTTATTCAAAAAAAATCATTGAAAAAATTAACTAATTTTGGTCCCTAACCAATCTCAATGTTTCAAAAGATCTTTCGTTCCTATGTAGACTCCTTTAGTGATTTAAGGCGAGAGGTTTGGCTATTGGCCTTAATAACATTTATTAACAGAGCTGGTACCATGGTAATCCCTTTTCTTTCTTTATATCTCACTAAAAACCGAGGCTTTTCTCTGGAAGAAGTAGGGTGGATTCTTACTTTTTTCGGACTTGGTTCAGTTACTGGATCCTGGCTGGGCGGTAAATTAGTAGATAGTATTGGCCATTACAAAACAATGGCGGGAAGCTTACTAATATCTTCCGTGCTTTTTGTGCTCTTACAATTCCCAAGCTCCTTTTGGGGAATTTGCGCTGGGATTTTTTTGGTTATGGCAGCTGCAGATATTTTTAGACCTGCCGTTTTTGTGGCAATTAGCGCCTACAGCAAACCCCAAAATAGAACGAGATCTGTGACTTTAATTAGACTAGCAATAAACTTAGGTTTTTCTGCAGGCCCAGCCATTGGCGGATTAATAATTGCCAGTGCAGGATATAGCGGCTTGTTCTGGGTAGATGGAATTACCTGCTTACTTGCAGGGATATTATTACTTAAACTATTGCACCCTAAGAAAGCAGTCGAAAATATACGGGAGGTAAATTTGGATCCGCAGAGAGTGCTAAAAGATTTTCCATATCTCATATTTATAGGCGCTATGGTTTTATTTGGTTTTATATTTCTGCAATATTTCTCCACCATGCCTTTATTTTATGCACAAGAACACGGACTCACAGAATTAGAAATAGGGATTTTATTAGGAATGAATGGTTTTTTAATTTTCCTTTTTGAAATGCCCTTGATAAAATATCTTGAAAATAAAAAAGTAACAGCAATTTTTCATGTAATTATAGGGACGATATTGGTTGGATTAAGCTTTTTAGCTATAAACCTTACTGGGTGGATAGGAGTATTAGTAATAGGCATGATCTTAATGACCGTTGGAGAAATGATTGCATTTCCATTTTCAAATACTTTCGCACTAACCAGAGCCGATAAAGGTAAACAAGGTTCATATATGGCATTGTATAGTATTGCATTTTCAATTAGCCATATTTTTGGTCATAATTCAGGAATGCAATTAATCAGCAAATTTGGGTATGTATTTACATGGAATGTAATGATAGCATTAGCTGCTGTGTCTTGCGGACTATTGGTTTATTTGGCCTATTTATTAAAAAAAGAAACCTCTACCAACATCTAATTTTCAATAGGAATATTATAATACTTAGATTCTCCTAAATATTTTTTCACCAACTCATTAAATTCAGGACTTAACTTGAGATCCAAAGTTCCAGGGATATCATACAACTGCTCTAAATTCTCATATCCTGTTTTGAGAAGATCTTCTAAATATAACATTGCTGTATAATAATCTCCATCCTGAGCACTTAAAGAAATTATTGAGAAATAGCCCGCGGGATTTTCTTTGTCGAATACCGTTCGCAGTATCGATATAAGGATCAAACTATCTATTCCCGCCTTAGTGGTTTTTAATTCTTTAAACCTCTCTTTTGTATAGGTCTGCAAATGATCTTCTAACCTATAGCCTACTTCAGCTTCGGCTACTATTTTAGAGTTTTTGAGTGAATCTATTTCTTTTACTTGTTGCACCCACCAACCAATATTTTCAAAATTATTAGCCGCTAGATCTTCTTCCAAAAGTAAAGGATATTGATAGCGCAAATTCTGCTCTTTTATTTTTGCTGAATTATATTGAGAGCGTTGTTCTTTATAAATCGATTCCCTTCTAATTTCCCTTTGGAGGTCTCGAATTTCACTCTTCTTATCGAAATATTTATATTTATCTCGCATAAGTTCCAGCAATTCGTAAGCCTTGTAAAAATTTAACTGCCGCCTCCAACTTTGAGCTGTTTCTAATTCAGATTCGAATAGGCTATTGATCATTTCGGCATCCTTAGGTTGATTACCATCAAGCATTGCCTGTAATGTAAAGCTTCCCAAACCATGTGAAATTAATCTTACTGAAGGCCACTTGTGCTCATCTTCATAATTATAGATTAATGGATCATAATCGAGAATTTTATATAAATTAAAACTTTCGTTGAAATTATTATAAGAATCACTTTTATAACCTGCAAAGCCAACTATAGTCCGTTTTTTATTAGCCTTAGCCAGAAAATCTTTATTTAACCAGACATACTCCACAACCAAGACTCCTTTAATTTTAGGATAAACCACTGGTAAAGCACTTGCCACAAGGGCACCTTCCTTTAAGCCTGCGGTATACACTCTATTTGCATCAATTGGAAAGTTTAGCGAAATCTTTTCTACAAGTCTAGAAGCAATTTCTAAATTGGTTATCAAGGAATCTTCCTTAGAAATATTATTAGAAGCTACTAAAAGATATCCCTGATCTTCAGCTGCAATACTGAACAATCTGGCAACATTTATACCTCGACCCTCATTATCAAAAACAAAAACAATAGGCCAGTTTTTATCTGCTGAATAATTTCTAGGTAAATACATCGCAAAACTTTCTGAAATACTGTCGTTTATGGGCAAACTATCTACAACAGCGCCTTTTACAAGAGATAGCTCTTGACCGAAAAGTGATTGTGAGAGAAATAAAAGAAATAAAAGTTTACTATATATGGGAGAGATGATTTTCATACTTCTAAAGTAGCAGAATTTAAGCAAATAAAAAAGACCACATTTCTGTGGTCTAATGTAATTTGTAGGGATATTTTGTTGGAGATTATTTCTTAACTCTCTGTAATTTAACCTCTTTGGTGTCTGAAAAAAATGTTTTAGAAATTAATGCTACTATTAATAAATCTGCAAAAATCAAAAACAATACTCTGACCACTTCAATTCCATAGAATGTTAATCCTGCAAAGCCAAGTAATCCAGTAACTATGGTCATTATCAGGAAATGTAAAGTATAATTTTTCATGGTGTTCTAATTTTTTATCAAAGATAACTGCTTAGTAGTCGTACAATTACTAACTATATTACAATTGAGATATATTTAACTAAAAAAGACTAAAACTTTCTAAGGACAACCTGTCTTTCAACTGTTTAGATCTGCAAATAATAAAAGATAATCACATATTAAAATAAAATAGTACCTTTGCAGCCGGTTGCAACCTTCTCCAGTAAGCAACATTTTACACATAGCCTGTCCAATTATTAATACAGGACGGCATTTATAATTCATACATGACATTTAACGATTTACAATTAACTGAGCCCTTATATAAGGCAGTTCAAAAAGTAGGATATACTACACCAACCCCAATACAAGCACAATCTATCCCAGCCATTTTAAAAGGAAGAGATATTTTAGGTTGCGCTCAAACCGGAACCGGAAAAACAGCAGCTTTTTCTATTCCAACCATTCAACTATTAAACAGCAACCTTAATAATGGAGGTCGCAAGACAACCATAAAGAGTCTTATTTTAACTCCAACCCGAGAACTTGCAATCCAAATTGGAGAAAGTATAACCGAGTATGGTCAATTTAGCGACCTTAAACATCTGGTGATCTTTGGTGGTGTTAATCAGAATTCTCAAGTACGAGCGCTTAGAAATGGCGTGGATATCTTGGTGGCAACCCCCGGAAGATTATTAGACCTTATGGACCAAGGATTTATTTCCCTTTCCAATATCGAGATCTTCACCTTAGATGAAGCAGATAGAATGCTGGATATGGGATTTGTTCACGATGTGAAAAAAGTGATAAAGAAAATTCCTGCTAAAAGGCAAACATTATTCTTTTCTGCTACTATGCCAAATTCTATTATAGATCTTGCAAATAGTATTTTGAATGATCCTCTAAAAGTTTCAGTAACTCCAGTTTCCTCTACTGCTGAAAGAATTGGACAGGAAGTTTACTTCATAGATAAAACCAATAAGAAGAACTTACTAATAGATATTTTAAAATCTTCTGAAGCAGATAGAGTTCTTGTTTTTACACGAACAAAACACGGTGCAAATAAGGTAGTAAAAGACCTTATTAAAGTAGGAATTAAAGCTGAGGCTATACATGGTAACAAAACTCAAAATGCACGTCAAAAAGCATTGAAGAATTTTAAAGATAAGACCACTCGCGTTTTAGTAGCTACAGATATTGCTGCCAGAGGAATCGATATCGATGACCTGGCTTTGGTTATAAATTTCGAAATTCCAAATATTGCCGAAACCTATGTACATAGAATTGGACGTACAGGTAGAGCAGGCGCTAGTGGAAAAGCGATCTCCTTTTGTGATTTTGAAGAAAAAGCATACCTAAAGGATATTCAGAAATTAATAGACCAAAAGGTTCCTGTAATAGAAGAACACGATTATCCTATGGCATTCTTTGAAATTCCTGAGAAGAAACCACAACAACGCAGGCCTTCCAGAAATGGGAATTCCAGCAAAAAAAATACCTCTGGAGGAAACTCATCTAAAAGGAATAACGTTGGAAGATCAAGAAGGTAATAAGGGACACTCTGAGAGTTATTTTGGGGATTACAGAGACTTCTGGTGGAATCCTACGTTTATCGAGCTCACAGCCAAAAGGCTAGAATTAAACAGGCATAATTCTATGCTCGATGTTGGCTGTGGTCAAGGGCATTGGACACAAATATTAGCCCCATTTCTTGCTCCTAGAGCTGAAATTACCGCTGTAGATAGTGATGAAAGATGGCACTCCAAAAATGAAGAGTTAGAAGCACTTTTTAAAAAGTCTAATAATCCTTTTACTCTCACAAAGGGCAATGCGCAACAACTTCCATTTGATGATGATCAATTTGACCTTGTAACCTGCCAAACGGTTTTAATTCATGTTCCTAAACCTCAACAGGCTTTAGAAGAAATGAAGCGGGTGCTAAAACCCAGTGGTACCTTATTATGTGTAGAGCCAAATAATATTATTCAGAGTCTTACGAAGACCTCCCTTTCCAAAAATGATTCTATAGAGGAAACTTTAGATCATATCAAATACAGATTGATCATAGAAAAGGGCAAAAAAAATATGGGGCAAGGCGATAATTCCCTGGGAGATCTTTTACCCGGAATGTTTGCGGTTGCCGATTTGAAAAATATTGAAGTTAGATTATCCGATAAGGCAATTGCAATGTATCCTCCATACAGTACGAAAGAGCAGGTTGCTACTTTAAAACAATGGATGACCGGGAGTTCCTGGAAATCCAACACCAAAAAAGACATCGACTTCTTTAGCTCAGCCGGGGAACAATTCATGCCTTTTTATTTCGAATATCAGGATAAATATACGCGTAGGGACGATCACTTAATGGGTGCTTTACAACGGGAACAATATCACGCTGCCGGAGGTTCATTGATGTATTTGGTAAGCGGAACAAAATAATTTAACCTCTGCGTTTTATTGGTCCATGCTCTACCACATTAGAAAGGATAATATGAGTTTTTGTTTCCCCATAGGTTATCAACTTATCTATAAATTCTTCCAAATGAGATTGGTCATATAAAACCACTTCCATGATAATGTTTTCGTTCCCGGTAATTCGGTAACAGTTTATTACTTCCTTAAATTCTTTCACCTTCTCCAAAAATGGTTTCAATCTTCCCATAAAAGCACGTAAAGTGATCACAGCTTTTAATTGATGACCTGTTTTATGGTAAGAAACCTGGGCTTTGTAGCCTTTTATAATTCCGCTATCTTCCATCTTTTTTACCCTTTCTGCGACTGCTGGAGAAGTAAGTCCCACTTTTCTGCCAATTTCTGCAAACGACTGTCTAGCATTCTTCTGAAGAGATTCCAGAATTTGCCAATTAAGAGGATCTATAGGCATATTTAATTTTTTTAACTATTTAATTTATTTAATTTAAAGCGAAAGTACATATTTACTTTAAAATGAAAAGAATGGTTCGCAGATATCTCAGTAATTTTATGGGTGTCTAAGAAATATTATCTCACTATGAAATCCATTACCGGATCAGATTTTAGTTACTCTCCTGTATATCGACAAGCGATAGAGATCCTTAAAATTTCTAGGCATATTTCGAATTATCTGGTTCAGGATTTAGCGGCTTTAAAAAAAAATGGAAAGGAAGATCAGGATATTTACTTCTCAGGTGATATCGTTCAGCAGTCCATTTCTTTAGTGCCAAATATTCTAAAAGCAGAAAATGAACCATTTGCTGAAGAAAAGCACAAATATGCTGCATCTGTCACCCGACTTACCAATATGCTTTACAAGAACTGCGAACGTTTAGAACTTTCGAACAGCAACGGAAGAGAATTCGTGAGGATCTTAAGATTTGAATTAAAGAAGTTCAAAAAATTACAACGTATCTGGAAGTTGACTTTGTAAGATTCAATTACCCTACTTTTTGTTTCTTTATAAATTTGACTTTTAAAAAAATCCCAATTCATAAGAATTGGGATTTTTTAGTTGTGGATTTTAATTATCTTGATATCGCTCTGCTTATCGGGATAAGCGATTGTCACATATTCAATTATAATTTTGCTGTAAAAGAATCCCGCTTTCGCTCTGCTCATCGGGATAAGCGATTCGCACACATTCAATTATAAATTTTGCTGTAAAAGATCCCGATGTCGCTCTGCTCATCGGGATAAGCGATTCGCACATATTCAATTATAATTCTGCTGTAAAAGAATCCCGATGTCGCTCTGCTCATCGGGATAAGCGATTCGCACGTTTTTCAAAACTTTGTTTTGAAAAACGGCTCTCTGCTTACATGTTTCTTCTATACTGCCCGCCTACTTCAAACATTGCAGCAGTGATCTGACCTAAAGAACACACTTTAGTGGCATCCATTAAAACTTCAAATAAATTCTCATTCTTTATAGCTGCTTCCTGGATCAATTCCAAGGCTTTTGCAGATTCTTCTTCAAATGCTTTATGCAAATTCTTTAAAGTACTTATCTGGTATTGTTTTTCTTCTTCAGTAGCTCTAATAACCTCTCCCGGTGTTACTGTTGGAGAACCTGTAGAACTCAAAAAGGTATTCACTCCAATAATTGGAAATTCACCATTATGTTTTAAAGTTTCATAATACAAGCTTTCTTCTTGGATCTTACTTCTTTGGTACATAGTTTCCATAGCACCTAATACGCCACCTCTTTCGGTAATCCTATCGAATTCTAAAAGAACAGCTTCTTCCACAAGATCTGTTAACTCTTCTATGATGAAAGCTCCCTGAATCGGATTCTCGTTCTTGGTAAGACCTAATTCTTTATTGATAATAAGCTGAATAGCCATCGCTCTTCTTACTGAAGCCTCTGTAGGTGTTGTAATAGCTTCATCGTACGCATTTGTATGCAAGGAGTTACAGTTGTCATATATAGCATAGAGCGCCTGAAGCGTGGTTCTAATGTCATTGAAATCTATTTCCTGTGCATGTAAAGAACGTCCTGAGGTCTGAATGTGATATTTCAACATTTGAGCTCTTGGATTTGCTCCGTACTTATACTTCATCGCTTTTGCCCAGATCTTTCGGGCAACTCTTCCGATTACGGCATATTCTGGATCTACTCCGTTAGAGAAAAAGAACGAAAGGTTTGGTCCAAATTTATTGATATCCATCCCACGACTCAGGTAATACTCTACATAAGTAAATCCGTTAGCCAAGGTTAATGCCAATTGAGTTACAGGATTTGCTCCTGCCTCAGCAATATGATATCCAGAAATGGAAACCGAATAAAAGTTTCTTACCTGCTCTTCAATAAAATATTCTTGTACATCTCCCATCAGTCTCAATGCATATTCCGTAGAAAAGATACACGTATTTTGAGCCTGATCTTCTTTTAAAATATCTGCTTGAACTGTTCCACGAACAACATTCAACGTATCTTTTTTGATCTTAGCATAAACATCTGCCGGAAGCACCAAGTCTCCAGTTACTCCTAACAACATCAATCCCAAGCCTTCATTTCCTTCTGGAAGCGGACCTTGATATGCAGGGCGATCTATTTTTTTATCCTTATATATTTTCTTGATCTTCTCTTCTACCTCATCCTGAAGCTCATTTTCTACGATATATTTTTCACATTGCTGATCTATAGCGGCATTCATGAAAAATCCTAACAACATTGGAGCAGGACCATTAATGGTCATACTCACAGAAGTCATAGCATCAGCCAAATCGAATCCGGAATATAATTTTTTAGCATCGTCCAAACAGCAAATCGATACTCCTGCGTTTCCTATTTTTCCATAGATATCTGGTCTCAAATCTGGATCATTCCCGTAAAGTGTCACAGAATCGAAGGCTGTAGAAAGTCTCTTTGCCGGTAATCCCGCACTTACATAATGAAAACGTCTATTTGTTCTTTCCGGTCCGCCTTCGCCAGCAAACATTCTGGAAGGATCTTCTCCGGCTCTTTTAAAAGGATACAATCCCGCAGTGTAAGGAAACTCTCCAGGAACATTCTCTTGCAAACACCATTTCAAGATATCTCCCCAAGCCTGATATTTTGGTAAAGCGATCTTCGGAATTTGAGTGTGGGATAAAGATTCGGTATGCGTTTCTATCCTAAGTTCCTTATCTCTTACTTTAAAGGAATATATCGGCTCTTTGTATTTATTTACTTTTTCATCCCAACCGGTGATGATTTCCCAGTTGTATGGATCTAAATTTAATTTAACGCGATCAAATTCAGCAATCAGAAGTTTTATAAAGTCTTGATTCTTTTCATCCTTATTTTCCTTAAGAATCTTATCACTATCGACACCATGCTTATCTAAATATGACTTCTCGACTTCGCTCGAAGTGACATTGCTCACTGAAGCTATGGTTTTATATATCCCATAAAGCTTTTGTGCAACTTCCTGCTGAGTGCCTGCTGTCTTATCATATTTCCTGTTATTTTCGGAAATTTCAGAAAGATATCTCACCCTACTTGGAGGGATCACATAGATCTTTTCACTTTTATCTTCGTTGATATGAAAAGTGGAAGATAAAGACGCCTCCGTTTTTTCATCAACTTTATTCATCAACTTTCTGTAAAGAGTATTCATTCCCGGATCGTTGAACTGGGATGCGATAGTTCCATATACAGGAAGGGTTTCAGGATCGTCATGCCATAAGCCATGATTACGCTGATATTGTTTTTTTACATCACGAAGTGCATCTAAAGCGCCTCTTTTATCGAATTTGTTGATTGCTACCAGATCTGCAAAATCTAACATATCTATCTTCTCCAATTGCGTAGCTGCTCCAAATTCAGGAGTCATTACATATAATGAAGCATCAGAATGTTCTAATATCTCAGTATCAGATTGTCCAATTCCTGAAGTTTCTAAAATGATAAGATCAAAATTTGCTGCTTTTAAAACTTCAACTGCTTCAGAAACATATTTAGACAAAGCTAAATTAGATTGTCTGGTTGCTAAGGAACGCATATAAACCCGAGAGTCGTTAATTGCATTCATTCGGATTCTATCTCCTAACAAAGCGCCACCTGTTTTACGTTTTGAAGGATCTACAGAAATAATTCCGATGGTCTTCTCTGGAAAGTCTATTAAGAATCTTCTAACCAATTCATCTACTAAAGAGGATTTTCCGGATCCACCAGTTCCGGTAATTCCCAGAACTGGAGTTCTTTTTCCGTTGAGTTCTATTTTATCGAATGCTTTTTCAAAATCTTCATGTCTGTTTTCAGCTAAAGAAATTAATCTTGCAATTGTATTAATGTTTTTATCCTCGAGAAGGCTTTGTGTTTTATCAGCATTTTCTAAAGCAGGAGTTGGAGTATCTGCAGTTTTTACAAGATCATTGATCATTCCTTGCAACCCCATTTCTCTTCCATCATCTGGCGCATAGATGCGAGTTATTCCATAATCCATAAGTTCTTTGATCTCTGAAGGTAGGATCACTCCACCTCCACCACCAAAGATCTTGATATGCTCTGCACCTTTTTCCTTAAGAAGGTCATACATGTATTTAAAATACTCGTTATGACCACCTTGATAAGAGGTCATTGCAATGGCATTTGCATCTTCCTGTATGGCACAATTCACCACTTCTTCTACACTACGGTCATGACCTAAGTGAATCACCTCTACTCCTGTAGACTGAATGATACGGCGCATAATATTTATTGCGGCATCGTGACCATCAAAAAGGGAAGCTGCTGTTACTATTCTTACTTTATTCTTGGGGATATATGGTGTTTGATCTTGCATTGTTATTCTAAATTTTTGGAGATGCAATTTACGAAATTCGTAAGGAAATATCCTTGTTTGATCTAATTTTAAGGAATTCGGAAAAATGAAAAATGCGATGAATAATTTGAAGTAACTTTTTTTGGAATATTTATTGTTTACATTTAGAAAAAAAATCATGAAAAAATTATACATTCTTTTATTACTCCCTCTATTTATTGGTTGTGCAGAATTACAAAGCATAGCTACACAGCTGCCTGGCGGGGCATATGGTGTTACAGATAACGAAATTGCTTTAGGACTACGCCAAGCCTTGGACTTCGGAATAGATAAGCAAGTAACCAAACTTACTAAGGAAGATGGATTTTTTAGAAATGAATTAGTAAGAATTACATTACCCGCAGAACTTCAAAAAGTAGATAGAACATTACGCGATGTCGGTTTGGATGCTCTTGCCGATGAAGGTCTGAAAGTATTGAATAGAGCAGCAGAAGACGCTGTCAAGGAAGCTACTCCAATATTTGTAGATGCTGTAAAGGGGATAACATTTAATGATGCCAGAAATATATTACTGGGAAATAATACAGCTGCCACCACTTATTTAAATCAAAAAACAGAAGCACAATTATACTCAAAGTTTAATCCTGTAATTACAAATTCTCTGAATAAAGTTGGTGCAACGCAGGTGTGGAGTAATATAATTGATAAATATAATTCCTTACCTCTTACCAATAAAGTGAATCCGGATCTTCCAGATTATGTGACCAATGAAGCATTAGAAGGAGTGTTTTTAATGATTGCTCTAGAAGAAAAAGATATTAGAAATAATCTAGCCGCTAGGACTACAGATCTTTTAAGAAAAGTTTTTGGTTTACAAGATTAAATTTTATAACAGGCAATTATAAATTTTACAATTACTTTAACCTCAACTTAATATAAATTAATAGTCATTGCAGGTACATTTGTACAATAACCCTGACATGATAATGGAAATTACACTATTTAAGACTGAAGAGGAGCGTTTATGCCACAAATATACAGCTCTAATGGAGAAAGCATTTAAGGTTGCTTTAATAGATAAAGAAAAGAGTGATAAGATAAATGCCAGAGCCAAGAAAATTTTGGCACAGTTAAAAAGAATGAATTATAAAGGTGTAGACAAATAGTTTTGTAATTCTTGAAAATATTTAAATGCTTTTAATTGGCGAGATCCATACCAACTAAAAAATTCACCATCTACAATTTCAATTCTTGAATTCGAGAACTCACTAATTTCATCTAAATGTTTTTGCTGAAAAGGAAAAGGTTCCGAAGACAATAAGATTAGCTCCGGTTTTTGTTCCTTTAAATTTTCTAAATTAGTTTCTGGGTATCTGCTGCCTGCATTTTTATAGATGTTTTCCCATCCATTGATTTCCAACATCGAGTTTATAAAAGTATTTCCCCCAACAACCATCCATGGCTTTCTCCAAATAAAATAAGCAACTCTTAATTTTTTTGAATTTAATTTTTCTCTGAAAAGGTTTTTTCGGTTAATTAATTCAGAAACTAAATTAGTTGCAGTTTCAGTTGTGTTGAATAAAACACCGTAATCTTTAACTAGATCTTTAGAATCTTCGAAAGTGATAACATTAGAAACATGAACTTGAGTAATACTCTCCAATTCCTTTACCATTTCCAGAGTATTTTCCTCTTTATTGCATAAAATAAGATCTGGATCTAAATCTTTGATTTTATCTAAATGAACTTTCTTAGTACCGCCAACTACAACTTTTTTAGACCTTAGATCTTTGGGATGCACGCAAAACTTAGTGACTCCCACTAATTCATTTTCTAAACCTAGAACAACTATCAATTCTGTTAAACTGGGAACTAAAGAAACTATGCGTTTAAACGGTTTCGAGATATTAATTTCACGATCTAACTGATCCTTAATTTTCATCTCTTTGATTTTTAGGATAGAATAGTCGCATTTGGTTTGCCATTTCCCTTTGCATTACTTCAGCTTTTGCAGCAGCAATTTCAGAAAAATTAGAAGTTTGGGAAGCATAGATTATTGCTCTGGAAGAGTTAATCAATAAACCTACATCTTTATTCATTCCATATTTACAAACTTCTTCCAAACTACCTCCTTGCGCTCCTACTCCCGGAACTAAAAGGAAACTGTCTGGAACAATTTTTCTTACTTCAGCAAGATATTCAGCTTTAGTGGCGCCAACCACGTACATTAATTGCTCTGAATTTTTATAGGATTTGGAAGTTTCCAACACTTTTTTATACAAATCTGTTCCATCACATTTTAAGGTCTGAAAATCGAATGCCCCTTCATTGGAAGTGAGAGCTAGTAAAATGGTATGTTTATCCCTAAACTCTAAAAACGGCTCTACAGAATCTCTACCCATATATGGGGTAACAGTAACTGCATCGAAAGCCATTTCATGAAAAAATGCTTTAGCGTACATACTGGACGTATTCCCTATGTCCCCTCTTTTAGCATCGGCGATCGTAAAAATTTCGGGGTGATTTTTATTTATATAATCTATGGTTTTATCTAAAGATTTCCAGCCTTTTCTACCCTGAGCTTCATAAAAAGCAGTATTTGCTTTATAAGCTACTGCAAATTGATGAGTAGCATCTATTATAGCCTTATTGAATGTAAATATTGGATCTTCTTCAGTAAGTAAATAGGTCGGGATCTTATCCAGATCGGTATCCAAACCTATACATAGGAACGACTTTTTTTTATGAATTTGTGCTATAAGGTCCTGAGTGGTCATGAAAAATCAGTTTTATATTTTCTACTGAAACTAGTATATAAAAAATCCCGCAATTAGCGGGATTTTAATCCCTCATTGAGGGTTTAATTACCCGAGGCTTGCCTCAAAATTTTAAAATTATTATCCAAATCTATACCTAGTGGGCTTGCTCAGAGGTTCTTGATTTTTAAAATTTAAAAAGCATCGCTGTTTTCCTTCAGCTTTTCGGTATTTTCTACCAATTGCAATTCGTCTATAATTTTTTGAATATCTCCGTTTATAATATTAGAAAGATCATATAAAGTTAAATTTATCCTGTGATCTGTAACCCTTCCCTGAGAATAGTTATAAGTTCTAATTTTCGCACTTCTATCTCCACTAGAAACCATAGAGTTACGTTTTGCCGAATCTGCCGCCAGTTTCTTAGCAAGTTCCATTTCATATAGTCTAGAACGTAAAACTCTAAATGCCTTTTCTTTATTCTTATGCTGTGATTTTTGATCCTGACATTGAGCAACCAATCCGGTTGGAATGTGAGTTAATCTAACTGCAGAATAAGTGGTGTTTACAGATTGCCCTCCTGGCCCTGAAGAACAAAAGAAATCTACTCTTACCTCTTTAGGGTTAATCTCCACATCAAACTCTTCAGCTTCCGGCAAAACCATGACTGTAGCAGCAGAAGTATGCACTCTCCCTTGAGTTTCCGTTTGAGGAACACGTTGCACACGGTGAACTCCAGCTTCAAATTTTAAGGTTCCATAAACATCTTCTCCAGAAATCTCAAAGATCATCTCTTTAAAACCTCCATTGGTACCTTCATTATAATCTACAATATTTGCTTTCCAACCGCGACTATCAGCATATTTATTATACATCTTATAAAGATCTCCTGCAAAGATACTTGCTTCATCTCCACCTGCACCGGCGCGAATTTCCATCACCACATTTTTAGAATCTTCAGGATCCTTAGGCACAAGCATTATCCTAATTTTTTCGTCTAACTTAGGTAATTCAGTTTTAGCTTCCTCCATTTGGAGTTTTGCCATCTCTGACATTTCAGGATCACTACCATCTGCAATAATCTCTTCAGATTCCTTAATATTTTCGGATAATTCAATATAAGTTTCGCGCACATCCATGAGTGCCTTCAAATCCTTGTACTCCTTATTCAATTCCACATAACGCTTCTGATCTGATATTATATCAGGCTGAATGATAAGATCGTTCACCTCATCAAAGCGTTGCTTCACAATATTCAACTTCTCAATCATAAATTTTCAAATGATTTTTCGGTGCAAATTTACATTAATTTCACCAATAATATTGGCGCAAACTCTAACTATTAATACCTAGCTATTCGCAGCTAAAGAAATCCGTATGACTGTAGCATTTCTTTATTTTTATCCATTCTGGAGAATTTCACCAAACATAATAATCCAATTATATAAAATAATCTATCTGGATAATAAAATCCTTCAACACCTAAATAGTAGGCCATAAACCCTGATATATCCGATATTACAAAGCCTAATACTGCCCACAGAAAATAGAAGGAAGATTTATTGCTATATCTGTTACTATAAGAAAAGCCCAGAACAACCATAACTATCATGGACATCCCATAAAGGTAAAATAAATAAGTATGCCAGGAATCGTCCCATTTGGGACCAACCATATCTATTAATAAATATAGCATTATAATATTGATCCCTAAAATTCCTATAAATACTCCCTTTTGAAAAATATTGGTTTCAAGATTACGCACATACGGCCTAATATGCTTTATAAGTGATAAATATGCCAAAACAACTAAGCCAAAGGTTAATTTTTTAATCCATGGAATTTCATATTTTAATAATAAAAAGTCGGAGATGAGAAGTAATAAAAAAGCATTTATGAGAAATGGTTCTTTTTTCTTCGCTCCCATGGTAAAGACAATAAAGAAAATTGAAGCGCCTATAATTCGCAGCCAACGGCTTTCAATCAAGCCATATTCAGAAATTGTGTAGAAGTTTATTACCAAAAGAAACACTCCAATTACTATAAGTATTATATTAAGGTGCTTCATTTAATTGAAATGCAAAAGGGGCTAGTTTGATGTAAAATTAATATTATCCCATAGATAAATTCATAAATATAAAATTTAATATAGTTTTTTATAAATTAATATGCCATCTCACAAACACCAGTACAAATAGACTTCTATTAAACCTAATTATTTTTAATCGTTTCGATTGTCAAGATGACTAGTAGGTTCTTTATTTTCTAATCTTTCTAAAAACATGAATTTCAGTAAAAAAGCAATTCCCAATAAATTAAAGGTTATATCTGCTAAAAAGAATTCAGACAAATTTAGATTGTAAGCTATAAAATAAGCAAGGTCTGAAAAAGCCAGACTTAAAACAGTACCTAAAAAAAAGATGGAAGCTCTATTTGTATATCTATTACTAAAAGAAACTGCTGCCGAAACACTCATAATTACTGAAATTCCATAGAAATAGAATAAAATATCGTAAAAAGTATAAGATGGGCTAGCAGACACCATTGTTACCAACATGTATAACAAGAATACATTGAGCCCTATTGCAATTGTAAAGACTATTTTCTGAAATAAGTTGGTTTGCAGCTGCTTTAACCTATTTAAAACTAATCCTATAAATGCTAGGAAGATAGAAGCACGAACTATGAAAATGAGCGCATTAAAAAATGGATTTTCAAAATTTATGAGTAATACATCTGAAATCAGGAGAAGGGTAAAAACAAGAAGTCCCTGCTTATTATAGTACCATGGTGAAAGAAAAAGCAAGAAAAAAGCAAACATCGATGCCAACCTCATCCACCTACTCACCATATCGTCTAAATATATCATCACCAATAGATTACCTATAATTAGAACGAGAGTGAAAATCGGTAAAAAATACTTGAAGGGCTTCATAAATTAATCAGGAATATATAAAAAATATCCAAGCTGAATTTTGGAGTGCTTAAAAATTTTAATTTTTAAATGTAAGTCAAAAAAAAGTCTATTAACCAAGAAGCAATTAAACATTAGTAGTTAAATTCCCCAAATTCACTTTTTATAGTCAAGGATTTTTTATCTGAAGCTTCTACTCTTCCAATTATTTTTGCATCTACATTAAAAGACTTTGATATTGCAATAATATCTTCTGCAATTTCAGGACTTACGTAGAGCTCCATTCGGTGCCCCATATTGAACACTTGATACATTTCCTTCCAATCTGTTTTGCTTTCTTCTTGAATTAGCTTAAACAAAGGAGGCGCTTCAAACAAATTATCTTTTACAATATTGAGGTTATTTATAAAATGGAGGATCTTTGTTTGTGCTCCCCCACTACAATGCACTATCCCGTGGATATCCTTATTAGAGTATTGGGATAAAATTTTCTTTATAATTGGCGCGTAAGTTCTTGTTGGAGAAAGGACTAGTTTTCCGGCATCTATCGGAGAATTCTCAATGGCATCTGTTAACGATTTTGTTCCTGAATAAACAAGCTCTTCTGGGATACTATTATCAAAACTTTCTGGATATTTTTCAGCTAAAATCTTAGAGAACACATCATGTCTTGCAGAAGTAAGTCCGTTACTTCCCATCCCTCCATTATATTCTTTTTCGTAAGATGCTTGTCCAAAAGAAGCCAATCCAACGATCACATCTCCGGGTTTTATATTTGCATTATCTATTACATCACTTTTCTTCATTCTGGCAGTAACGGTAGAATCTACAATAATTGTTCTCACCAAGTCTCCCACATCTGCAGTTTCACCACCAGTGGAATGAATTTCCACCCCAAAACTTTTGAGATCTTTAAGCAATTCTTCGGTTCCATTGATTATTGCTGAAATAACTTCTCCGGGAATAAGGTTTTTATTTCTTCCAATCGTAGAGGAAAGCATAATGTTATCTACCGCACCTACGCAAAGAAGATCATCTATATTCATGATAAGTGCATCTTGGGCTATCCCTTTCCAAACAGAGAGATCTCCGGTTTCTTTCCAATACATATAGGCTAAAGAAGATTTAGTTCCTGCGCCATCTGCATGCATAATAAGACAGTAATCATCATCGCCAGTTAGATGATCTGGAACAATTTTGCAGAATGCTTGTGGGAACAAGCCTTTATCTACATTTTTAATAGCATTATGCACATCTTCTTTTCCTGCAGAAACACCTCTTCCGGCATATCTTTTACTAATTTCCTGACTCATGGAGCAATTTTTTATGAGATTTCAAAGATACATATAAAGCGTTGCTAATAAAACCAAAAAAGCGACACTTTAAGGTGTCGCTTTTTTTTATTCTTCTTTTGTTTACTTATTTATTCCCAATCGGGCATTTTACCGTTTTCAATTAAAAGTATTCGATCTATTTCCAACGGATTAAGATCCTCATCAAAACGAAGCGTATAAATATTTTTTATTGACATTGGCGCATTGGATGCATTTACGAAAATAACCGCAGCTTCATCGGGTGAAAACCTTGGGTCAGTGTCATTTGTACCATTCTCCTTACCTCCGCTCAAACTAACCTCAGTATCATTTTGAAGGTTATAAATAAACATTTTTGTGTTTAGTTCCCTGTCTTCATCACTTTCAAAACCAGACACATCCCGGGTGTACAACACCAATGAATTAGTTACATCGATATCCAAACCTCCTAGACTTCCCATTACATTGCTCACAATTGTCTTTTCTCTGTTTCCATTAAAATCTATTGTAAAAATTTCGGCGTTGTACCCATTCACATCTGTAGTATGCAAGACAATTACAGAATTATCTGCGCTTACCGTGGTATTAATTATAAAGCGTCCTATAGGTGCATCATATATAATCTCTTTCCCTTCACCAGTAGCACTAATTTTGTATAGCTTATCTAAATTTGGATATAATAGGAACGACCCATCGTTAGACCAAGAATAACCAACACGTTCGTTATTAATGCTCTTAACTGGGATATTAGAAGTAACTTGAAAAACGTCTGAACCATCGGGTTTCATGGTAAATAATTGTGTTGTAGAACCCACAATTCTTAAAAATGCAATCCTATTTATAGAATTGTTTTTTCTGGGTCTAAAGCTATTCTTATTTAAATCTGTTAATCTTACCTCTACTCCTTTTTCATTTGAGGAGAAAATCACATTATTATTATCTATTTCTCTAACAAAATAATAACTGTTATTTGGAAACTCTGTTATTTTAAATGAATAAACCTGACTAAGCACAGGCTCATTTATACTATCGGAAACTGCTACTTGCCAAAAATATTTATACCCATATTTAAGATCTGAAACGTTATAAGTAGTATCCTGAATGTTACTGAATTCTAAAACCTCTTCGTTACGATCATTTCTTATTTTAAGCTCATAAGTAAGCTCATCCCCATCAGGATCGGTTGAATTCCATGCGAAATCAACATTTAAGTCGGTTACTTCAGCATTATCTAAGGGTGTAATCGCAACAGGAGCAGATGGCTGTCTATTGTTTGCAGAAGAAATAACTAATTTAAAGATAACATTTGAGGTTATATCTGCAGTTACAGTTACAGATTCAAATTTTGTTACATAATCTTCGCTTTCAGCTTTTACTGAATATTGGTCTATTATCACATTTTCCAAAATGAACATACCGTTCTCATCAGTTAGAACCGTAGTAGATGCAGGACTCGTAGAAATCTCAACATTCTCTATCGGTTCACCCGAACTCTCACTAGTTACCGTACCAGATATGGAGCCGGTTAAATCGTTCCCAACGGTATCTTCATTGCATCCAACAAACATAACCAGAATTACAGCTATCAATATGTATATACACTTTTTCATATTATTCGATTGAAGTTTTAGGTGTTGTTAAACCAAAATAGTAATTAAAACCAATTCCAATATTGAAATAATAATCATCTCTTTTTCCATTTACCAGATTATCTATTTCATCATTTAATAAAATGTTATGTTCTGCAAAAAGTTTAAAGCCAAATTTTGGAGAGATCAAATACTGTAATCCAACCCCATATTGTATCTTAAAAAACGTACTACTTAAGTTTTCTTGACCGCTTGCGATTTCCGGATCACCTAACTCTACGGCTATTCCTGGACCGCCATATAAATAGGGACTAAAATCGTCTCGGGGCAACAATTCTAATTGAGTGTTTAGGTCTAAGCTCGCAAAACTACCAGAAAATGAATTCTCGTTATTCAATTTAAATATACTTAAGGCGGCGCCTAAATTTAAATGAGATGTCAGGCTTCTTTGGTATTCTATTCTAGCTAAATAATCGGGGTTGTTTACGGAATAATCCCCATCAATCAGGGAAATTCCTCCAGAAAAACTGAAATTATTTTTATATGGTCTATCAACAAAGATACGCTCGTATAAACCGGTTGCTTCATCTAGCGATTTTTCCTCTTGGTAATCTGCTACTAGTTTTTCATTTACTTCAACCCCTCCTTGTGCCGACCAATATTTTTCTTTTACACCTTCAATAATTAGATCGCGAACCGCTTTCTCTATAGCGTCTTTAACAGCCAATTGTACAGGTTCATTTTGTGTTATTCCTGTTTCTGCCTCTAGCAATCGCTGAAATTTTACAAACCTAAAAAAACTAGCATCTAATGCCTGTGAAAGAATAGTTTTAGACACATATACTGTTTTAAGAATCTCCCCATTACTTGTAGAAACAGCTCTTAAGTAAACTGTTATTCTATCCTGTCTATATTTTGCGGAACCTCCTATTCCAAAATAGCGAGCACCAAGACCACCTGTAACAATATTTGTATCGTAAGAGATAATTCCACCTTCTAAAAGTAAACCTGCATATAAAAGAGGAGGTAGAGGTGGCTCATTTGGATTGAGGTTTTTAATATATTCCTGTTTTGTATTTCTAATTATATTTCTCTCTGTAGATAGATTGCTAAGGCTTTCCCTTTCAATCGGGATAAACCAACCAGAGTCTTCCAAAGCCTTTATTAACATCGTTGTACCTCCTTGGGTAACAGCCGTACTAAAAGTAGAACCATTTTCTATTGCCTTGTATTGACCGGTTTGGTCGCTAAAATTATATACGGCAACTTCAACAGGGTCTAAGGCTAGAGGTAAGTCCAATAAATTCTTGGAGGAAGCACTAAATTCTCCCGTTCTGGAAGGACTTGCAGAAAAGGGTTGATTGAAATAGGTGCCACAAGAGTAAAGGCATAGTATTCCTGTAAAAGAAAGCACTTTGTAAAGTTTATGCATGGAGTAAGTTTTTTTAATTTGGGACAATAATTTGGGTTTCCTCACCTGTGGTCGTATCGAGTATATTTATCACCAAACCCTCAAGAGTTCGATAAATCTCTAATGTTAATGTACCATATGTGAAAGTACCTTCTTGATCGAAAGAACCAAATCTCTCCAGCTGTTGTTGTAATAATGTTCTCGTAATCTGACTAAGAATTTGCCTGTTTATATCTTGTCCTAATCTATCCAGTTCTGATTCTTTTTCTCTTGGATCAACTCGAGCTTTTAAAGAATTTTGGGCAGACGCAGAACTCAAGAGCCATCCATAATTTATATAATTACCCCCAAAAGCAGGGTTTGTAGGTTCATAACTAAATTGTTGCGCCTTTGCTTGAGCCCCAAAAAACAGAACAAAAGAAAAAAGTAGTAATTGTAGCTTCATTAGTAATATTTAAAGTTATTTCCTTGTTTTTCCAATTGTTGGATATATGCAATTGTTCTTTGTATGGACACCGCCGCCATTTGTTTTAAATAATCTTTATTAGGTCTGGCAAAAAAACTAATTAGGACTTGCTGTCCTATTTTTACTGATATTCTAGTTACACGTCCTCTTCCAGGAATTTCATCTATTTCTATATTTTTAGGAGAAACTATTTCCTTATTATAGAATTCTGAATAAAAGTTTCTAAAAAAATCTCGACCAACTTTGGTCATTGTGTTTTCAATTACCAACCCATTAATTTTAAATCCATCTTCAGGTTTTGCTTCTTCATTAGATACTGGTGCATTTACCTTCTCTTCAGCTATTACCTCTTTAATAGATTCTAAATCGTTTACAAGCTCTATTCTATCCTTTCCTATTGGCTTATCTTCCTGATCATAGATCAACAAGAGAACAGTGATTGTTCCCTCTTCGCTTTTATTAACTGTGGTACTAGATAATATCTCTTTTTTAAAACCTTCTAAAAAAAACCGATTCCCTTGATTGGTTCTCGAGGAATTATCGCTAGGATCCTTTTTAATTAAAGAGAATTCATATCTAAGATTATAATCGGTTGCGGTTATGTTTTCTGCCGTTGCACTAAAAGTTAAAAACTCTCCTTTATCTTCTACTTTTATATCGGCAACAACTTCCTTATTATAAAATTGAGAAAATCCAGTGATGCTATAAAAAACAAAAACTAGCACAAAGACAAATTTTTTATTATTTAGTATTCTGGCTATCATAATTTATAAAATAATCATTTATAACTATTTATAATCAATATTGGTGTTGCATCGGTTTGATTGAATTTTAAGGATTTTGTAAGTTCATTAACACCGTTTCTTTCAAAATATTTACCATTGCCTTCTTGCGTAAGCTCTAAAGAAATATCTGCTTCCGGACTAATAACATAATCATGAATAGTGTTAAAATCACCGTTTTGAACAAAATTAGCAATTGCAGTATTTACTTCATAATCTACTGTTGCCCAATTACTCGCGCCAAGTTGATTTATTATAATTTCACTAGAAGCTGTAATTGTTTTTATATCTGCTTGATTAAAATCTCCAATTTGTGTCAGGAATACTTCATTCCCTGTAATTTCTATATTTCTAAGATTTTGGTTATTAAAAATACCTAATCCATTAAGTGCTGCCAGAGTTAAATTATCATTTTTCAATAAAAGCTCTTCTGATGAACCTGTGCCTGCATTCAAATACGTTTGAGAATTTGCCAATTGGCTAAACGCTATTAGCAAAAACAAAAAAATATTTATATTTATTACTGTCTTTTTCATAATTACCTAACCAATTTAACATTTTTTTTAGATATAAAAAAAATGGAAGGGGAGACCCCCTCCATTTTAGTTTTAAAAAATTAGTCGCAATCTTGACATACTGGTTGCACATCAAGTACTGGATCTTGATAATCTGGATGACCTCCAAAATCTGGGAACACACAGAATAATACTTCATGCCCCCCCCCATTAGGACCAGCCTGAAAAATATTGGCGCTATTCTCAAAACCGCTTTGAGAAACAACAGCACTTTGTCCATCATATTGAACTACTAAAGCTGCATTATTATCATGGTTTTGTTGAGTCAAAGCATAGTTATTGTTACCAAACTGATAAGTGTTCAGTTTGTTTCCATTCCCATCTTGATCTGAATCTACCGTATTGCGATCTCCATCTTGAAGCTGATAGGCTTTATTGTTTTTACCATTCTGAACTAAATCTGCATCGTTTAAAATCCCATTCTGTTCTTGGTTGGCATAATTTTTACCATGACCACTATTATCCATAGTTTGAGTAATATCCGCTTCATTGGCATTTCCTCTTTGAAATTGTCTAGCTCTGTTTTGGGAATCACTATCTCCATTATATTGCTTAATAGTAGCTTCTTGATTAATTCCCTCTTGATCCTGAGATGCATAAGCATTATTTGACACATGACCAGTTGGCCCTTGTTCTATGATTGCTGTATTACCATGGTTTGCCCAGTCTACGGTAGAGAATTGTTTTTGAACTGCAATATTATTATCTCCAACCTGAGTAGTATATGCCTCATTTCCGGCACCACGACCATCCTGATCTACCCAAGATGCATTGGTATTACCATGTTGCACTACCTTAGCCGTTTGCCCTTCATCAGCCCCTCCACTACTCATTGGTGCATCAGTTGAAGTTTGTCTAATCTGGGCCTGATTATGGTTCCCATCCTGATCTGTCCAGGCATCATTATTATCATTTGTTTGTATGGTTTTTGCCGAGTTATCATCCCCATCCTGTGCAATATAACCGATATTTCCTGTTCCAAGAGTTTCATTTGGCCCATGAACATCCCCTTGTTCAATCCTCGCTTTGTTATCAGAGCTACTATCGTCGGTCTGACCTTGATCTACCCTAGCATTATTATCAAAAGACTTCTGTTGTATAGCACCTTCATTTTCGGTACCAAGTTGTCTTACTTCTCCTGCATTTCCTGCTCCAGTCGAACCAGAGTTTTGATCAATTTCAGCTTCATTCATACCATGACCTGTACCATCACCCTGAGTAGTTTTCGCTGAGTTGAAATAACCAATTTGTTTAATTTTTAATAATTGACCGTGTCCTGTCTGATTTGCGTCTGCCGCGTTAGCCCCTGCTGGCGCCAAAGGGTTTGGTGTTACCTGAGTTGGAAGAGGAGTTTGCCCGAACATCATTGCCCCACAAAACATGGCAGCAATACTTAAAATTACATTTTTCATAATACTTAAATTTGATTGTTAATATTAATTGAACTTAAATTATGAGTGCTTTAATTTTAAGCACGTCATAAACATTAAAAATAATTTGTGGGGAAAATGTGTAGGGATTATTGGTGGGGTAAGTAATAAGTGGAAATAGTAATTAGTTATAAAAATCTACAACTCATACTATCTAGTAAAAATTCAACTCAACTCCTTCAACACTTAAATTTCTTAACAGTTTTTGAGCAACCGTTGTGGAAAATTGTTAATTTGAAAGAACATCGTTAAAATTCAGATTTGCAAATTCTGAAAATACTATAAATCCGTTTTTTTCGAAATAAACACGAAATAGTTAATAATATGCATCATTATCTATGTTCGACAATACAAATATGCATTATATATATATATTTAACAAATTTTAGCAAATGTCTATTTAAAAAATTTTGCTATTTGTAAGAATTATCTTAAGGGGTATTCCCCTTTTGTGTTATTTTTTTAACGTAAAGTGTTAATGAACAATTAAGACTACAAATAATCGAAGCGTTAATGTTTTGTTAAAAATTTAATTATGATCAATTTATAATGCGTAAACTATAAAGGGTTCTTTTTATTATAACATTTGAAATAAAGGATTGAATATTTTATAATTTCCTAAAGCTGAATAACATATAATTTTGAATAAGAAAACCCACATCCTTTGATGTGGGTTTTATAAAAATGTATTGACTTATATCTATCTAGTAAATAAAAGCTCTCTGTATTTTGTTAAAGGCCAAGTCTCATCGTCTACCAACAACTCTAGCTTATCACAGTGATATCTTATTTCTTCAAAAAACGGTTTTACTTCATCGCAGTAAGCAACGGCTCTTTTCTCTGCATCTTCAATAATATTTGCTTTTTTACGAGCATCTACCATTTTGTTTATATCGGCATTAATATGCTCAATATGCCCAGAGATTGCTTCAATAATTCCTATTTGTTCTTTAGAATGCTTCTTGAAATCTTTCTCGAAAATCTCTTTTAATCCACGAACATTTTCAATTAATACATTTTGATATCTAATAGCTGTTGGAATTACGTGATTCCTAGCAATATCGCCCAAAATTCTCCCTTCAATTTGAATTCTCATGGAGTAATCTTCCAATTCAATTTCATAACGAGCTTCTACTTCTCGCTTGTTCATTACTTTCATCTCCTTGTACAAATCGATAGTCTGCTTAGAAACTTTCGCTCTTAAAGCTAAAGGAGTAGTTTTGTTGTTACTTAAACCACGTTTTTTCGCTTCTTGCTGCCATGCTTCTCCATATCCATCCCCTTCAAATCTGATTTTCTTAGATTTTTTAATGTAGTCTCTTAATACGTTAAAGATTGCATCGTCCTTCTTCATCTTCTTGTCCTTCACCAATGCATCTACACTTTTCTTAAATTCCTTAAGTTGCTTTGCTACTATGGTATTTAAAACAGTCATAGGATTTGCACAGTTTGCTGTAGAACCTACCGCTCTAAACTCAAATTTGTTACCTGTAAAGGCAAAAGGAGAAGTTCTGTTTCTATCGGTATTGTCTAACAAAATTTCAGGAATCTTACCAACAACGTTTAATTTAAGGTCAGTTTTTTCCTGTGGAGATAATTTCCCATCGGTAACTTTCTCTAGCTCATTTAAAACTTCTGTTAATTGAGTTCCAATAAATGCTGAAATAATTGCTGGTGGCGCTTCGTTAGCTCCTAATCTATGATCGTTAGAAGCACTTGCAATAGTAGCTCTTAACAATTCTTCATGATCATGAACCGCTTTTATGGTATTTACAAAAAATGCTAAAAACTGAAGGTTTTTCATTGGAGTACTTCCTGGGCTCAACAAGTTAATTCCAGTGTCTGTACTTAAAGACCAGTTATTATGTTTTCCACTTCCGTTGATTCCCGCAAATGGTTTTTCATGAAAAAGCACTTTAAAATTATGTCTTTCTCCAACTCTATCCATAACATCCATAAGCAATGAATTATGGTCTACAGCAAGGTTAGCTTCTTCAAAGATAGGAGCTAATTCAAACTGATTTGGAGCAACCTCGTTATGTCTTGTTTTTACCGGGATACCCAATAACATACATTCTATTTCCAGATCCCTCATATAAGCCAAGGCTCTGCTAGGAATAGATCCAAAATAATGATCATCCAATTGCTGTCCTTTTGCGGGAGAATGTCCTAACAAAGTTCTTCCAGAAAGTTGTAGATCTGGTCTAGATGCGTATAAAGCTGAATCTATTAAGAAATACTCTTGCTCCCATCCAAGGGTCGCAATTACTTTAGTTACATTTTTATCGAAATATTTGCACACTGCAGTTGCAGCAGAATCTACCGATTGTAAAGCTCTTAAAAGAGGCGTTTTAAAATCTAATGCTTCTCCCGTGTAAGAAACATAAACTGTGGGGATACATAAGGTAGTTCCATAAATAAATGCAGGTGAAGTAGGATCCCAGGCGGTATAACCTCTGGCTTCGAAAGTGTTTCTAATTCCTCCATGAGGAAAACTAGAAGCATCTGGCTCTTGCTGTACTAATTGAGTTCCTCCAAATTTTTCTATTGCAAGTCCGTCGCCTATAGTTTCAAAAAAAGCATCGTGCTTTTCTGCCGTAGCACCAGTTAATGGTTGAAACCAGTGTGTATAATGGGTAACTCCTTTAGAAATTGCCCATTCTTTCATTCCAGTAGAAATATGATCTGCAACACCTCTACTTATTTTGGTTCCTTTAAGTGTTGCATCTTTAACACTCTGATAAGCTTCCTTTGTAAGGAATTGCCTCATCACTGTCTCGTTAAATACATTTCTTCCAAAAAGTTCAGATCTACGATCGGTCTCGTCTATCTTAACTGGTTTTCTGTTTAAAGTTTCTTTTAAAGCCTGAAATCTTAAAATCGCCATATTGAGTTATTTTTTTAAATACCTCGGCAAAAATACATTTTTATAGAATACACCCCCTAAATTTTAGGGTCAAAAAACATAAATTTAACTTATATTAATATTTCACCCCTTATTTATTCACAAAAGCCAATCCAATAAATATAACGTAAGAAACAAAAAGAATAATTCCTTTATATCTGGAGATCCTTAATTTTACTGGTAGAAAAGCTAAGGGAATCAACACAAAAGAAAAGCCGATCATCCAAAATATGTCGTTTGTTAGTAATTCTTCAGATTTTAAATAAATAGGCTGAATAAGTGCAGTGATCCCTAAAACCGAAGCAATATTAAATATATTAGATCCCACCAGATTTCCAAGGGAGATCGCTTTTTCTTGCTTTAATGCCGCAATAACTGAAGCAGCCAATTCTGGAACGCTGGTTCCTATTGCAATTATACTCACTGAAATAACACGTTCACTCACACCTATCCTTTGTGCCAAATCTACAGCGCCACTTACCAAAAATTCCGATCCTGCATAAAGTGCAACTCCACCAATTAACAGCCATATTATGATCTTGACCCCGGAGGCAACCTTTAAAGCATCGTCTACACCCTCCACTATTATTCTATTTTTCCTAGCATGCTGAATCAAAAACAGCACATATATAATAATCCCGATAAACAATGCAGCACCCTCTAATCTAGATATATTTCCGCCTGTATAAAGAAAGAAATACATTGCAAAAGAGAAGAACATCATTATTGGCCAATTAAACTTATAGAAATCCTTGTCTATTATTAAAGGAGAAATAATTGCCGTAATTCCCAACACCAATCCAATATTTGCAATATTAGACCCTATTACATTTCCCAAAGCAATATCCGAGTAACCACTTAATGCCGCTTGCAAACTCACCAATAATTCTGGTAACGAGGTGGCAAAAGAAACCACTGTTAACCCAATGATCATCTTAGATATATTGAATTTAAAGGAAATTGCAACCGATGATCTCACCAAAAACTCCCCTCCCACAACCAATAAAACAAAGCCAATTAATATGTAAAGTATACTCATCTAATTTATTTTAATGCGAAGATAAAAAAAGTTACGCTTGAAGCATAAATTCATTTTTAAACTATAAAATTAGGTTCATAACTATTTTTGTAGTTATATTTGAAAGCAGTTAAATTATAAATCAGAAATAATGGAGAAACTCACAAATAAGGAAGAAGAGATCATGCACATTTTGTGGAATTTAGAGAAAGCCTTCGTAAAAGAGGTACAGGCAGAATTAACGGAAGAGAATTTACATTACAACACTGTTTCTACTATAATAAGAAATCTTGAAGAAAAAGGCTTTGTATCTCATAAAGCCTTTGGAAAAACCCATCAATATTATCCTGCTGTTAGTAAGGAAACCTACCGGAAGCAATTTATGAATACGGCCACCAAAAAATTCTTCGACAATTCATATAAAAGCATGGTTTCATTTTTTGCCAAGGAAGAAAAGATCTCTGCTGAAGAGTTGAGGGAGATCTTAGATATTATAGAAAAAAGAAAAAAATAATGGAAAGTTTATTAATCTACCTATTAAAGAGTGCAGGACTGCTAAGTATTTTTTACGTTGTCTATATCCTACTATTAAAAAATGATACTTCATTTACTGCCAATAGAAAGTTTTTAATTGGAGGGATTTTAGCCTCGCTGATTCTACCAGCCGTATATTTTACAAAAATGGTGCTTATAAATGCACCCAATATCGCTTATACTGAAGGAGTCATTCTTTCTGAACTCAATACTATTCCAGAAACAGCTATAGAAACTAACTGGTGGCAGATATTTGGTCTTATTTACCTTTTAATAAGTGCCATTTTCTTAATTCAATTAGCTTTTAGAGTAGCTCTTTTGGTTAAGATGATAAACAAAAATAAAAGTATAAAACAAGGAAAATATACTGTAATTGAAACTTCCAACATTTCCGGTCCATTTTCCTTTTTCAATTATATTTTTATAAATCCTAAGGATATAAATGAGGATGATCTTCAGCTGATGCTAACTCATGAAAAGGTGCATGCCAGCCAATGCCATTCTGTGGATATATTGTTATCTCATCTTATTACCGTAGTTCTTTGGTTTAACCCAATAAGCTGGTTTTATAAAAAGATCATAGAGCAAAATCTGGAGTTTATTGCCGACCATGAAACGGCACAAGCTTCAGAATGCATACAACACTATCAGCATGTGCTGGTAAAAGTATCCACAAACAATAATCAACCTGCTTTAGTCAACCATTTTTATCAATCCTTTATCAAAAAAAGAATACTTATGTTAAACAAGAAAAACTCCTCCTCTAGAAATGCTTGGAAATATCAATTAATCTTACCATTAATAGCAATTTTCATTATGTCTTTTAATGTAAAGACAACTACTAAATATATTGAAAGTAACTATTCTAAAATCACAGAACCAATTGTTCAACAAGAATCCTTATCTGTGACAGTCGTTAATACGGCTACTAATGAAAGCTTAGAAAAATTTAAATCAATTTTCCTGAAATGGGATGTGGAATTATATTTTAATAATATTGAATATTCCTCAAATGGAAAAACAATCACAGCTATTGAAGTAAAATTCAAAAATTTAAATACTGGAGAAACAGGTGTTTTAAATAGAAATGATTCTAATGGAATTGAACCTTTCGAAATTTATGTGATTAAAAATGGAAAGACAGGATTTAGAGATATCTCCCCTGAAGAAAATATTCACAAAAATGATACTTCTCTACTAAAAGAAATTGGTGAAAACCCTATTTATATTATTAATAATAAAGAATATTCTACCTCAGATTTAGATGGAAAAACAATTGCCACCAAAAATAGAATAGATGTCCTAAAACGAAAAGACGCTTTAAAGAAGTTTGGATCTAAAGCTAGCGATGGGGTAATAATCGTAGCTGAAGGAAAAATTATAGATGATTTTAAAGAAGAACTAGAGCGCATCGATAAAGAGAACCCGGAAGTTGAGATGAACTTTATAGAAATTAAAGAAAACTCCAAACCGGTACTAATACATTTAAGGGCCAGCAAATCAAAATCCTCCAAAAAAGTTGGAGAAGCTGGAAAACCATGGAAAATAGGTTCCAAAGTTAGTGTTGCATCAGTAGAGTTCGAAACTAATACTCCCTCAGAAAATTCCGAACAAATTACTGCTGCTAAAGCTCAAGGAAATCCACTAATTTTTATCGATGGAAAGATGCAAAAAGTAAGCATAAATATTAAAGATATAGATCCTAATGAGATAGCTCGCATTAGTTTGGTATCGGGAGAAGATCCTGTAAAAATTTATGGCAAAAAAGCAAAAGACGGATTGGTTTTAATTACCTCAAAAAAAGCCGGGAACAAAATGTCAAGATATGTGGCGGGACAGGGAGTACAGGTATATAATATGGATAAGTTTTCCAAAAACGACAACTCTAAATGGGCAGAACGAGCTATAGGGAAACGAGATTATTATCCCATAGGAAATATCTCAAGCTCGACCACAATAATTAATAGGAAAGATTCAATTGTAAATACCCGTACTTCTAATGGCAATAAAATTACCATAATTTCCAACGATTCGGTAAGCAACAGAAAAAACTATAAGATGGTAAAACTGGACAGTGTCATTAACATTAATGCTTCCAATATTCCAAATTCTAAAAGCTTTTATATCAGGTCTGGTGATAAACGCCCACTCATAATTATAGATGGTATAATAAAAGAAGAAAGCTTTGATCTTGATGAAATAAGTGCTTCTGCTATTGAAAGCATGAATGTTCTAAAGGATCAGAGCGCAATAAAAAAATATGGAAAAAAGGCAGAAAATGGGGTTATAGAAGTAATCTTAAAGGAAAAGAAATAGAATTCAACTTCTAACTATCTTAGGTAAATAATTGATATAATATGCAATCTCAAAATTTAAAAGATCTAAAATATCCAATCGGAAAATTCGTTAAACCCGAAACTATTTCCGAAGGAGATATAAAAACCTGGGTCACAGATATTGAACAATTTCCGAATAGATTGAATAAATTGGTGCCTTACCTTTCTGCAAGTGAGTTAAATTATAGATACAGGCCTGACGGCTGGACCATAAAGCAAGTAGTGCATCACTGTGCCGATAGCCACATGAATAGTTTTATAAGATTTAAATTATGCCTTACTGAAGAACTTCCAACCATTAAACCTTTTAATGACAGTAAATGGGCGGAATTACCAGATGCTACTGAGGCAGATATATCCACTTCTTTAAAGCTTATTGAAGGTTTGCATGCAAGATGGACTGTGCTATTAAAATCTTTGGATGCATCAGATCTTAGCAAACAATATATTCATCCCGATAAAGCGCAGCCTTTATCCCTTTCAGACAGTATTGCATTATATGCTTGGCATTGCAATCATCATTTAGCCCATATTAAGCAAGCCTTGGAAAATAATAAAGAAGATTAAGTAATTCCTTAAATTGAAGTCGAGATCTCTTTTGAAGGTATTGAAAGCAATATGTTTCGTTTTCACTAAAGATTGAAATTTTTAAGAGTTTATAGCTTCATCAACCCTCAATTATCTGATTTTAAATATCTTTGGAGAAAACCAACCGACCTTCTATGAAAAATCACTTTTTTAAAACACTGTCTAAAATCAATCAAAAGGTATTGCCTAGTTATACCAAAAAACGCTTAGATCTCCAGAAAGCCAGTAAAATACAATTGGCAGTATTTGGGTGGAAGCTTTGGGTAACTAAAAAGGCACTGGATTAAATCACGAAGTTCGAGGCAAGCCACCAAAGGAAAGTCTCTATGGTTCGGTTGAAAATTTTTTAAAAAATTCATAGCAGAGCCACGTGCAAGTAGCCTTTCAATGAGGGATTAATATTTAAGCAAGGATTTTACAGGATAAGAATTTAGTTTTTTTCTACCATTTAGAAAGGTAAGTTCAACCAGAAAATTACACTGTACGATCTCTGCACCCATTTTTTTAACCAAATCACATGCAGCTCTTGCTGTACCTCCTGTAGCTAAAACATCGTCATGTAAAATGATGCGCTCTCCTTTTTGAATAGCATCACAATGAATTTCTAAGGTGTCTTTTCCGTATTCTAATTCATATACTTCAGAATAGGTTTCGGCAGGCAACTTTCCTGGTTTTCTAATAGGTACAAAACCTGCATTGAGTTTTTCAGCCAAAAGCATTCCAAATAAAAAACCGCGAGACTCTATACCTACTACTTTATCTATTTTCTCATCACCTATAAGTTCCAAAAACTGAGCAACAGATTCCTTTATTGCTTCTGGACTTTGCAGGAGCGGAGTAATATCCTTGTATTTTATCCCTTCTTTAGGAAAATTTGGAATCTCGCGAATATATTTATTTAAATCTATCATCAGGCAGCTATTATTTATAGATAAAAATACTCATTATAATTTAACTAATTCCTCTAGAACAAACTCAAATAGCTCAAGATTATAAAGGCAAAGGCTCTCTAAAATTTTAATTATATTGCTAACTAATTTTTTTAATCATTATTCGCTCTTTCAGCAAGTAACTTTTAGCCTTTACTATATGAAAATCCTTCATTTTAATAGCATTAAGATCAATTTTCTCTTTTTCTTCTTCTTTGTTTCTTTACTATCTTTTCAAGGAATTGCTCAGAACAGTGAGCTTTCAGTAGAAAAAATAATGCAAGATCCATCATGGATGGGAACCTTCCCCTCAAATATTAATTGGAGCGAGGATAGCAAAACGATCTATTTCGATTATAATCTTCAAAAGGATCCTTCAGATTCAATTTATAAGATTCAATTATCTCAACAAGCAACAATAGCAAAAGTTTCTCTGGAGGAACAATTAAATAAAATCTCTTCCCGCGGAGATTATAACAAAGATCACTCTCAAAAGATCTTTGTTAAAGATGGAAATCTCATGCTCTTTTCAGCTAAAGAAAAGACTACAAAAACATTATTAGCCTTAGGAGAATCTATTTCGAATCCGAATTTCCAACAGAATGAAGATTTGATTTCTTTTGAATTAGAAGATAATTTATACCTCTACGATCTGAAAAAAGGAAGCCTGAAAAAACTCACTTCAATTAAAAATGGAGATGATAAAACGAAAGACGATAAAGATTTATCCAAAAAAGAAGAATGGCTAGAGGAGGATAATTTAAGCCTAATGGGCGTAGTTTTAGAAAGAAAACAAAAAGAAGATTCCAGTAAAGCTTATCAAAGCAAAATCAAAAAAGAGGATTTTAATTTTTACACCGGAGAAAGATCTGTTTCTAATTTACAACTATCACCAAATGCCAAATATGCCACTTTCAATCTAATAACCAGAGCAGATAATAAGAACACTATAGTACCCAATTATGTGGATGCCTCGGGTTATACCGTAGACCTTAATGCAAGATCTAAGGTAGGAGATGATATAACAAAGGTGGAATTGGCTATTTATAATTTTGTCAAGGACACTGTTTATTTGGTGAAATCTGATGATCTCCCGGGAATCTCAGATCTACCAGACTATGTGAGTGATTATCCAGATAAGGAATGGAAAAAAGAACCTAGGGATGTAATTGCATGGGGAGCCAATTTTTCTGATAATGGTGAAAAAGTCTTAGTTAATGTACGCTCTCACGATAATAAAGATCGATGGATCACACTTTTAGATCTAGAAAACGGAACTTTAAAAAGTCTGGATAGACAACGTGATGAGGCCTGGATAAATGGCCCTGGAATTGGATATTCTTATGGCGGTGGGACGCTTGGTTGGTTACCAGATAATAAACATATCTATTTTCAATCTGAAGAAACAGGCTATTCCCATTTATATATATTAAACACAGAAAACGGAAAGAAAACAGCATTGACTTCCGGAGAGTATGAAGTCTTCGATCCGCAGTTATCTAAAGATGGAAAAAGCTGGTTCTTAACCACTTCTGAAATTGATGCAGGAGAACGTCATTTTTATAAAATGCCAGTAATGGGTGGTATAATGACTCAATTAACCACAATGCCTGGAAATAATCAGGTAACTCTTTCCCCGGATGAAAAGCAGATGGCAATCTTATACTCTTCCAGCAATCAGCCTTGGGAATTATATCTAAAAAAAACGGGTACTAATACTGAAGCTATTCAATTAACTAAAGGTCAATCAGAAGCTTTTAGTGCTTACAATTGGAGAACACCAAATAGAATAAAAGTTAAAGCTACAGATGGGGCAATGGTTCCGGCCAGATTGTATAAACCAAAAGATGATGTAAAAAATGGGGCTGCAGTGATCTTTGTTCATGGAGCAGGGTATCTTCAGAATGCCCATAATTGGTGGTCTTCATATTTTAGAGAATATATGTTTCATAATCTATTGACAGATCTTGGATACACCGTATTGGACATGGATTATCGCGGAAGTGCTGGCTACGGAAGAGATTGGAGAACCGCTATTTATAGACATATGGGAGGAAAAGATTTGTCTGATCAAGTAGATGGGGCTAAGTTTTTAGTTGAAGAGCATGGAATTGATGAGGACAAGATAGGAATCTACGGTGGGAGTTACGGTGGATTCATCACGTTGATGGCAATGTTCAATGAAAGTGACACTTTTGAATCTGGGGCGGCATTGAGGTCGGTAACAGATTGGGCGCATTATAATGACGGCTATACTTCTAATATTTTAAATACGCCCATGGAAGATCCTATTGCATATAGACGTTCTTCCCCTATTTATTTTGCTGAAGGCTTTAAAGGCAATCTCTTGATCGCTCATGGAATGGTAGATACCAATGTTCATTTTCAAGATGTGGTAAGATTGGCTCAGAGATTAATAGAGTTGAAAAAAGAAAATTGGGAAATGGCTTTATATCCTGTGGAAAGTCACGGTTTTGTAGAACCTAGCAGTTGGACCGATGAATATAAGAGAATTTTAAAGCTGTTTAATGAAACATTGATAGAGGAATAATTGAAGTACATTACCTCTCGACTCCTCCCAATAACCATCGGGACAAGGTGACACAAAAAACCGCGATTGTTATCCTGAGCGTAGCGAAGGATCTCAATGAAATAAAAATTATCTTAAACTCGAGATTCCTCAATTCTTCGGAATGACAATCTAAAACACCTTGTATTCCTAAGCAAAGCGAAGGGTCTCAATGAAATAAAGAATATCTTAACTCGAGATTTCTCAATTCTTCGGAATGACAAACTAAAACACCTTGTCATCCTGAGACCCGTGATAAAAAAAATTATCTAGCGTAGGTTTTGACATATGATT
>NZ_VORY01000021.1 GCF_007997295.1 Gillisia hiemivivida
GTTCTTTCTTCATTTAAAAGGGTCTGGATAATGACTCTTTCTTTATAGGTTAGTCGCCTGTGTTTTTTTACTTCCATTTTACAAATCTATTATTTTAGATTTGTTGCGTTAAGTTATTGAATGGAACCTGGAAACAAAAAAAAGCTTCAGTTTTTAACTGAAGCTTTTTAAATAATATTAAAATTGAATTTTATTGGTCTTCTACCTTTTCTGCTAATTTCTCATTTTTTCTGCGCTCTTTCAAAAAGGATTTTAAATCTTTTCCATATTTAGATTTTTTGACTTGGGGAGTAAGAGAAGTGTAAATAGTATCTAAATATTTAATATTTGCATCAAACACTTCAGATAGTGCTAAATAAGGTGCGATCTCTAGATCTTTATTATTCATCGCGTAATTAACGGTATAAAGATATTTACGCGTTAAAAGTTTGTCGAACTGTTCATTTGTAGAAATGATCAATTCTTCATTTTCATCTCGCTGTGCTTCAAAATTCATCTGGATCAATTCCAGATTCTTATCATTAAACCGCTGCATCATCTTTCTGTAATCCATCAGTTTTTCCTGATTTACAGAACCTACTACTTTAGCATCGACTTGAAAATTCTTTAGAGTCGTGTTAATTGTTACTTCGCCTTCTTCGGCAAAAAACTCGATACGATCATCATATTCTATATTATCTGCTTTTTCTAAGAATAAATACATAATTTGAGGGCTTTCCAAATAACCGCCTAATTCAAAATTCGCATCGCCATTTATCTGTATAGAATCTACATTTATCAATAAAGTGTCATCAATTTTCTGAAGATAGATAGTTCCTTTCTTTAGCCCTTTAACTTGGCCTGTAACAAAAAGGTTGTTTTCTTTTTCAGAGCATGCAGTAATACCTATAAGAACTAGAAGTAATAAGCTTAGTTTTTTCATGAAATTTGATTGGAATATTGGATCGCAAATATCTTATTATTTTTCAATTTATACTAACTCGCGGCAGCCAATTGCATAAGAATTGTACACAAAATAGCACCGTAGGTTCCCACCACATAACCAAAAACGGCAAGTAGCACTCCTACAGTAGCTAAAGAAGGATGAAAGGCTGCAGCTACCACCGGAGCACTTGCTGCGCCACCTACATTCGCCTGACTACCAACTGCGAGAAAGAAATATGGAGCTTTAATTAATTTAGCAACCAAAATTAAAAGTACCGCATGAATACCCATCCATACTAAACCAATAGCAATTAGGCCCGGATTTTCAAAAACCATGGTTAAATCCATTTTCATCCCAATGGTTGCTACTAACATATAGATGAACACACTTCCTATCTTGCTTGCTCCAGCACCTTCATAAGATTTGAATTTGGTGAATGAAAGTATTATTCCAATTGCCGTTGCAATAGATATCATCCAGAAGAAAGAGGAGGAGAAGGACGATAATGCACTTTTACTATCGGTAAACACTTCAAAGTTAGCAGTTAGATATGTCGAAATTACATCTGCACCCCAATGTGCAAGCCCAACAGCTCCAAACGCTAAGGCTAAGAGTATCATGAGATCTGCAAGAGATGGAACTCTTGTAATACTTTCAGAATAAGCTGCTACTTTGTTTTTTAAATTTACTATTGCCGAATCATCTGCACCTAGCCATTTATCAATTCGCTCGTTTCTTCCAATTCCAAACAAGATTAAGGCCATCCAAAGATTCGCTACCACAATATCTACAAGTACCATCCCACCATATAGATCTGGATTGTATTCGTATATCTCTAGCATAGCAGCTTGGTTAGCGCCACCGCCAATCCAGCTTCCAGCTAATGTAGATAAGCCTCTCCAAACAGCATCTGGTCCAATTCCCCCAACAGTTTCAGGAGAAAAGAATGAGATTAAAAGAATTGCTAAAGGGCCACCTATTATTATTCCTATGGTACCAGTAAAAAACATTATTAATGCCTTTGGCCCTAAATTAAAGATGGCTTTCAAATCTATGCTCAAGGTCATTAAAACCAAAGAAGCTGGTAATAAATACCTACTGGCTATATAATATAGTTGTGAGGTTTCATCTGAAATGATATTCAAGGAATTGAAAATCGCTGGAATCAAATAGCACATTAAAAGTGCGGGAACTATAGAATAGAATTTTTTCCAAAACCCATTTTCTTTAGAGGAAGTTAAAAATACAAAGCCTAAAGAGACCATTAAAATTCCTAGTACAATAGCATCGTTAGTGAAGAGGGGAGCGTTTTCCATGAATTATTTTGTTTGCCCGGCAAAATACAATTTTAATCCCTCATTGAGGGTTTAATTTCCCGAGGCTTGTTTCGAATTTTTAAAAGGATTTTCGTCCCGAGTCATCTCTCTTGGGCTTGTCCCGAAGTTCTTTATTAATCTATTCTCCTATTAGGGATTGTTACCGCTAAGCTAGCGTCAAAATTTTAAAATTATTTTCCTCCGGAGCTACCGCAATGTAATTCGGTGGCTTGCAGTGAGATTACTTATATGGAAAAGACAAAGAGTTTTACCAATTTTTCAGTGGGCCTAATTGCTGTAAGCTTAGAGCAACACCATCTTCAATACTTAAGGCTGTGATATGTTTTGCGACAAGCTTAGCTTCTTCTCTTGCATTTCCCACCGCAACTCCAAAACCTACATGGTTAAGCATTTCCACATCGTTGTAGTTATCACCGTAAGCAATCACATCTTCAAGAGCAAAATTAAAATGTTGATCTAGTAAAAATTTAATTGCTGTTAGTTTAGAAATACTTTTAGGGGAAATTTCGAGATAAGTAGATTTAGATCTATAAAGATGAAGTTCATTTGGATATTCTATACTAAGAAAATCTACAATTTGGTCTATTTCATGCACCTCACCCATAGCCATTATCTTATGGGCGCCTTTATTTTCTTTTCTCCATTTTGTAATAATATCTTCACTTATTTTTACATCTGGCGAGATCTTGGTATTATTCTCTTCCCTTTTTGCCCAATAATCCATCGAAGGGACATACCATTCGTCATTATGATATAAACTCAAATGACACTTTAAATTAGAATTCCAATTGCTTAGATGCTCTATGATGGTAACAGGGATCTCAGTAGTGCTTACTACCTGATCATTGACTATGATAAGACCGCCGTTATAACTAATAATCGGGAGCTCTTCTATTTCTAATTCTTTCTGAAGATGCCTCATGGCTGCTGGCATTCTAGCTGAAATAAGAATAAAAGGGATCTTATTTTTCAACTTTCTTATTTCTGAAATGGTAGAAGGAGATAACTGGCGTTCCTTATTAAGTAAGGTGCCATCTATATCTGAAAAAACTATTTTGTACTTCATTTAATTTTCCTCTTTCTTTTTGGGATGCCTTTTGGCTTCCTTCAATGCTTTAGAAAGCATATACTCTATCTGTCCATTGGTACTTCGGAAATCATCTGAAGCCCATTTCTCGATAGCTTTTAGCATATCTTCATTTAGCCTTAAGGCAAATGCTTTCTTTTTGCTCATTTTACTTTATTCTTCCTTCTTTATAAAATTCACTAAAACCGAAATAAGCTCTGGATGTAATGGTCTGTTTGGCTCATTATAGGCTTTGGTGTTCTCTAAATTATCTCCTTCAATCTTTCTAAAAACGTGATTCATTTTATCTAGTATCACTAATTCTGCTTTTGGATTAGCTTCTTTTAATAGCTCCGCTTCAGTAGTATCTACCTGAATATCGAAACTGCCATTAATAATAAGGATAGGTATTTCTAATTTGGCAATTTCTTCAGTAGGATTATATTTCATCCAGGATCTCATAAAAGGCTGTACGCTGGGTCTAAATATAGACTGAAGTAAAGGATTGTAATTTGAGGTCTTACCTTTTTCTTCTATTTCTTGAAAAGCATTTTTTGCGTTTTCAGCTAAGTCTTCAGATTGTTTTGCTAACTGATCTATAATTATTTTATCTATACTTCTGGCTGGTCCTGCAAAAGAGATAAATGCATCAGCTTTATTTTGTGCAGCAAGCATTCCTATGAGTGATCCTTCACTGTGTCCTGCAATAATTATCTTTCTGTAGGTTTGCTCTGTTTTAAAATGATCTAAAATATCACTTACATCTTTTACGAAATCTTCAAAACTAAGTTCTTCTTCGCTAATCTTAAATTTATTCATTTTGAATATTCGCTTGTCAAATCTATAAGAAGCAATACCATTTTTAGCAAGTTCTTTTGCGATGAGTTTCGAGCCGTCATTTTTCATCATAAATCCATTCCCATTCCTATCTGTAGGGCCAGATCCTTGAATCAAGATCACTAGATAAGGATTTTCTGCCGCTACAGGTATTGTTAAAGTGCCATCTATAAACTTATTGATGGACAATTCGCTTTCAACTATAGAATCGTTCTGTGAAAACCCTAAATTGAAAACCAATATTGCTAAAATGATTAAGTGATTTTTCATGATTTCTAGTGAGAATTTATTTGCTAATTTTTTCAGTATATCTTTTTAAAACTCGTTCTGCATCTTCTGGCCTTTGAGTTCCTATTAAAAATTGCTTGCTCTCCTTGGTTACAATTTGAATGCCATAATTACCTGAAACGTTATAAGCCTTGGCTTCAGTAAATCCTCTAATTCCCCATCCGCCATATTCTGTTAATGCTGAATATTTTCTAACATAAATTTTATCTATTTCAGACCAATTATAGTGTCTTTTGAAAAAAGGAAAAGGTCGAAAACTTGTATTTATTCCATTTATATCTATTTTGGTATGTAATTCCATTTTATAAAGCAATATGAGCAATGAAAAATTTAAAAAAAGTATCGCGAATAAAATTGTTGTTTCTTGTAAATTCGAGCTGTTCGAATAATAAATTTGAATAGAAATTCCCAAAATGACTATTAGAAATATGACATGTACCCACCACTGCCTGAATTGTTGCTTTTCTTCAAAAACCCTCATTTTAATGATTTAAAGTTCCGGCATTCACAATAGGGGAAGCATCTCTATCGCCACAAAGGATCACCATAAGGTTGCTTACCATAGCTGCTCTGCGTTCGTCGTCCAGATTCACTATATTTTTCTTACCCAACTCATTTAATGCCATCTCAACCATGCTAACAGCACCTTCCACAATCTTATGTCTCGCAGCAACAATAGCTGTGGCTTGTTGACGCTTAAGCATTGCACTTGCAATTTCATTAGCATAGGCTAAATAACCAATTCTAGCTTCTAATACTTCAATTCCTGCAATATCCAGTCTTTCTTGCAATTCTTTCTCTAAAGCTATACTCACTTCGTTAACACTAGAGCGTAGAGTGATATCTTCTTCCAATCCTTCATCGGCAAAATTATCATAAGGATACATACTTGCTAATTTTCTAACAGCAGCATCTGTTTGTACAACCACGAAATTCTCAAAATTATCTACATCAAAAGAAGCTTTGAAAGTATCTTTCACCCTCCAAACCAAAATGGTACTTATCATTATGGGATTACCCATTTTGTCATTTACTTTTAATCTTTCGCTATCAAAGTTTCTCGCTCTCAGTGAGATTTTTGTTTTAGTGAAGAAAGGATTCACCCAGAAAAGTCCATTGCTCTTTACTGTCCCTTTATATTTCCCGAAGAGTAATAATACTCTAGACTCATTAGGATTAACCAAAATCAATCCTGGAATAAGACCAAGAGTTATTAAAATTAAAAAGAGGAATAATGGCATTTTCATTGCTATAAGCCCTCCAACCCCTATAATTAAAAAGAGTACGATAACAGAGAGCATTACATAACCATTAGAAGGAGTGGTAGTTTTTTCGTTGGAATTCATAAGAGTATAATTAGTTATGATATTAAATTGATATCATAAATATATCTATTTAAATTTAATATTCAAAATTTATTATTATTAATTGTATTCCTTTAAGATGTATATATTTGTAAAAAATGATTTATGAAAAGTATAATACTAGCAGTTTGTTTTTTATTTAGCAGTTTGGTTGGATTTTCTACTGAAAATGATTGGGGCCAGACGGGCCATAGAACAACCGGAGAAATTGCACAAGTAAATTTAAGCAAGAAAGCTAAAAAAGAAATAGCAAAATTATTGAATGGTAAAAGCCTAGCTTTTGTTTCTACTTATGGAGATGAGATAAAAAGTGATTCTAAGTATAGAAAATACAGTCCGTGGCATTACGTGAATTTACCTGGTGGGGCAACTGAATATAAGGCAGAAGACGCGAATCCAGATGGAGATCTTTTAATGGCTATTAGAAAATCTGTGGAGGTTTTAAAAGATAAGAATTCACCAAAAGAGGAGAAAGAATTTTATTTAAAAATGTTGGTTCATTTTATGGGAGATCTTCATCAGCCACTTCATACGGGTAGAGGAGAAGATAAAGGCGGAAACGATATCCAGGTAAGATGGTTTGGAGATGGATCTAATCTCCACCGGGTATGGGACAGTGAAATGATAGATTCTTATGACATGAGCTATACTGAAATGGCAAGTAATACTCTTAACATTTCAGAAATACAACGCAAAGCGATTGTTGCGGGAAGTTTTGAAGATTGGATGTATGAATCTAAGAAATTGAGCGAACGAGTTTATGCTTCTGCCGAAGTTGGTGAAAAATTAAGCTATAGATATATGTACGATTGGTTTCCTGTAGTGAGGGAACAGCTTCAAAAAGGCGGAATCAGGCTAGCTCAGGTTTTAAACGAGATTTATAAGTAATTAAGGTTTAGATACTTTAATCCTTAACAAGGAACGAAATCGGTTGCTTTTAAAGCAGCCGATTTTATTTTCTATTAATTTGGATTAATCTATATAATTGTCCTGAAGGTTAGATTGATCCTCGGAGAAATTTCTTTTTTGGTCTTTGGTAATTGATGTTTCCAAAATTCCTGAGTGCTGCCTTTCATAATAAGTAAACTTCCATGCTCTAATGCCAATGCATATTTTAACGCTGAATCAGTCTTGTGCTTAAGTTGAAAATTTCTGACAGCCCCCAGACTTAAAGAGGCTATTATTGGGTTCTTTCCTAATTCTTTTTCGTCATCTGCATGCCAGCCCATACTATCATTCCCATCTCTATAAAGATTTGCTAGGCAATGGGTAAAATTAGATCCGGTTAATTCTAAAATTTTGGAGTTAATAAAACTGAGTTCTTCAGTGAAGGGTATAGGTTGAAGCTTTAGGGCAGAGTAGGTGTATGGCTCAGAATTTATAGCATATAATGCTGTTAATCGAGGTTGTGGAATTGTTTTTCCGAAGAGCTTGATATAATATTGTTCCCATTCAAGTGTATTTAAAAATGTCTTATAATAGGAATTAGCTAATTCATTATTCAAAAAATTAGGATAATATTCCAGATTGGCATCTGGTATCGTGATTTTTCCGCTCTTAAATTCAAAATTCATTTTAAATATAAAAATAAGCCCACCATATTAGAACAAATTGAAGTGGAAGCCTTATAATTAATGCCCAAACAGGAAATCCTGCTGCTGCTTTTTTGGAACTAAGCATATAAAAATGCACCAGTAAGAAAACTAATAACATTGCGATTATTCCGTAAATGGCTAAGGCTTTAGTTTCTTCAAACAATAGCCCTATCCCAAGTAAAACTTCCGAAACCCCGCTTAATACTATCAATAATTTGGGTGCAGGTAAATATCGCGGCATAATTCTTAGATATGCTTTTGGTTTAATAAAGTGGAAAATTCCAGCAATAATATACATTGCAGCCATTAGTAAAAAATGCCAAGGATAACTCATAGATCTAGATTAAATATTTGAAATGAAACTTGTTGAATTTAATTAAAATGATTCGCAAAACCCCATATTTTAATGAAATAGATCGATTAATTCTTAAAATAAAGATTTTATTTTGCCTAATTGATTAGAATAGAGTAACTTCCCCACCCAAATTCACTTTACTTAACAGCAGAACTTCTTGAAAAAAAACTACTTTTCGCTTTTACTTTTATTCTTTATCGCTGGAAATATCTTCTCCCAGGGGGAAACTTATGAAGATAAGTATTTGGATTCTTTAAATGTTGTTTCTTCAGATTATTTGGAAAATTATAATTATAAGGAAGCTATTAATAATTCTATGACCTTAGTTGAAGAGGCTAAGAAAAAAGAAAACACTTATTATAGTTATCGTGCTCACACTTTACTTGGATATAGTTATGAGGATCTTAATGATACCGTTCAAGCTTTAATACATTATAATTATGTTTTAGAATATGCAGAAGAGCTTGGTGAAGTTGCTTATTTGATGAAATCTTATAATAATTTCGGTAATATTTATTCTGAAAATAAAAAAACAGTTCAAAAAGGGATAGATTATTATCACAAGATCATCGATTTGGCTTTGGAGAAAAACATGGACGATGAACTTTTAGTTCCAACATTAAATATAGCATGGACTTATATAGATAATAAAGACTATGATAACGCCTGGATCTATTTAAGTAAGGGTTTAGAATTGTCTTCTGAAACAAAAAATGAGCAACATCTTTCTCAACTTAACTTCTTAGCTGGAAGGTATTATATGGCTAAAAATGATCTGGTAAAAGCAAAAGATTATTTTGAAAAATCTGCAGCTTTAGTAGAAGATGAAGGTCTTATCCTAATTGGTGGCGATGTTTATAGTGAGTATTCTACACTATTGTTTAAAGGTGGACAATTTGAAGAAGCCTATATAGCATTATTAAAATCTAAAGAATATAATGACAAAATTTTTCAAAAAGAAAAACTAGAACAAATTCAACTTGCGAGTGCGAAATTTGGTTTAGGAGAATATCAAAAGGATTTGGAGGTTGCAAAAAAAGAACAACTTTATAAAGACGGCTTAATTGAAAAATCCCAGGAGCGAATGTATATTATGATCATCGCTTCTATAATTCTAATAGTAATTATAATTTTAGTGTATCGTATAAATCTTTCCAGAAGAACACTAATTCAAGAATTAAGTTTAAAGAACGAAGAGCTGATAGCAGCCAAGGAAGAAGCGGAACGTCTTACCGTGCTCAAAACAAAATTCTTTTCTACCATAAGTCACGAATTGCGAACGCCACTTTATGGAGTGATCGGACTTACTTCAATATTAATGGATGATAAATCACTTTCTAAACACGAGGAAGATCTTAAATCTTTAAAATTCTCTGCAGATTATTTATTGGCATTAATAAACGATGTTTTACAAATGAATAAAATGGAATCTAATTTATTAGATTTAGAACCCATGCCTTTCAATTTGAATGAATTAATGAGAAGTATTGTTAAATCATTTGAATTTACCAGGCTTCAAAATAAAAATACGATCCATTTAGAATTATGCCAAGAAGCAAATTCTAACTTGATTGGAGATAAAGTTAGACTTTCACAAATTTTGATGAATCTCGTTGGTAATGCAATGAAGTTTACTGAGCGTGGAGATATTTGGATAAAAACTAAGCTAATTGAAAGTTCAGAAAAAACGGCTAAAATTTATTTTGAAATTAGGGATAATGGCTCTGGGATCTCCAAGCATAATCAAGAATTGATCTTCGAAGAATTTTCTCAATTACAATCTGCAAATTACAACTATCAAGGAACCGGACTTGGTTTGCCAATTGTCAAAAAATTATTGGTATTATTCAATTCAGAAATAAACCTTGTGAGTAAGGAGGGGGAAGGTTCTACCTTTAGTTTTGAAATTGAATTTGAAAATGGGAAACTCTCTAAAGAAGATTTTATTCAAAACATACAGGATCACGAGTTAAGTTTAGAATCTATTATGTCCTCAGGAGAAAAGCGCATTTTAGTGGTAGACGATAATAGGATTAATCAGGTGGTAACCAAAAGAATTTTAGAACAGCAACAATTTGTGGTGGATATTTGTGATAATGGAGTTGATGCTATAGAAAGGGTGAGAAATAATCATTTTGAGTTGGTTCTAATGGATGTGAACATGCCAGGGATCTCTGGATTAGAAGCCACAAAAAGAATTAGAGAATTCAATAAGGATATTCCTATTATAGCTTTAACAGCGATGGAAATAGATGAAATAAGAGAGGAGATCTATGAGTCCGGCGTAAATGACATCATCGTTAAACCTTACGATACGGCTAGATTTTATCAGGTCATCTTCAAAAATCTCCCTTCTTCAATTTTAAACTAAATTTTATTTTTCTATAATTCTAGAATCTTCTGGTTTTTCGAACAGCTCATCTTCGGCGTTAAAAAATACGATATTGCTTAGACTGGCTTCCCCTATTTGTTCTCCAAAACCATCTTTTAAGCTCCAATTATGAAAAGTCCATTTGGTAGCTACAGGGATTCCATCAATCACTTTATATTCTGAATATACAATCCCATGTGGGTTTTCTTCAGCTTTTGCCTGATCACCACTTCCAAAAGTTACAATGTATCCTGCCCCATGCATTAAACCGGTTTCTCTTTCTTGATATACAACATACCAATCGTCTGGAGCATCTCCTATATTTTCACCAAAACTGAGTCTTCCTACATCAAATTTATTTCCACCCATTTCTACAGATTCCAAAGTTTCCCAATTGGTTCCCGGATCGGTCAATTTAAATGGGATTGCAAAGAAATATTGCCAAGTAAACATATCGAATCTTGCGCCTTTTGGTTCTGCATCTGCAGGACATAAATAAACTTGATTCCCATCATATATCAACTGGGTGTTGTTATTTTTATCTACTCTAACTTTGGTAGAATTTGTTAGTGTGGTAACTTTTCCATTCAATCGTTCTTGTCCTCCAAAAGTTAAAGAGATATCAAAAGAAACTGCTTTATTGGCATTCCAATCTGTTTTATTATGGGCACTTTCTATCCCTTGTGCAAAGGCAACCGCAGGAGAAACAGCGCCATTTCCAATGCCGCCATCTGGCTCTGTCATTATAACCTCATCTGGAGTTGTTTCTTTTTTTTGCTCCTCTTTACAGCCAATTAGCATAAGAATAGAAATTAATAAAATTAAATTTTTCATAGTATGTTTTTTGTTTAGGTCCTTAAAATTACGAAAGCTTTCAGTACAGAGTATAAAAAAACCGTTTAGTTGTAATGAAACAAACTAAACGGTTAAATAGTTATAGATAAAATATGCTTATTTCACCATATCAAAACTTCTCTTGATAAAAGCAGTTAACTCTTCTCCTTTCAAAAGATTCTGAGATAATCTTGCCAAATCTAAAGATTGCTTAATTAGGCGCTCTTGTTTCTTTTCGGTTTTAGAGTTTAGAATTTCAGAAATTAACTCATGATTGGTATTAACAACCAGATTGTACATTTCTGGCATATTACCCATTCCAAACATTCCACCGCCACCGGTTTGTTGCATTTCCTTCATTCTTCTCATAAACTCAGGTTGAGTGATGATAAGTGGAGAAGCAGTACTATCCATAGATTCTAATTGAACAGTATATTTTCCTTGTGGAATCACTTTTTCGAAATCTGCTTTTAGTTTTTCTTTTTCTTCTTCAGAAAGTTTAGAGATCTTCTCTTCTTCTTTCTTGATCAGATTATCAATATTATCTCCATCTACACGCACAAAAGAGACCTTTTCCTTACTTCCTTCAATTTTCTGAATTAAATGCGAAACTATCGGAGAGTCCATCAATAAAACTTCGTAACCTTTATCCTTTGCAGCTTCAATATAACTGTGCTGTGCATCGGTATTTGAAGCATAAAGAATAATTAAGTTCCCATCCTTATCTGTTTGGGTATCTTTAGTTTTCTCCTGAAGCTCTTCAAAAGTGAAGTAGTTATTATCTACCGTTGGATATAGTGCGAATTTATCTGCTTTTTCAAAGAATTTATCTTCTGAAAGCATTCCGTATTCAATCACGATCTTGATATCATTCCATTTCTTTTCGAAATCTTCTCTGTTATTGGTGAAAAGTGCTTTCAACTTGTCTGCAACCTTTCTTGTAATATAACTAGAGATCTTTTTCACTGCACCATCTGCCTGAAGGTAAGATCTAGAAACATTCAATGGAATATCTGGAGAATCAATAACTCCACGTAACATTGTTAAAAACTCTGGAACGATCCCTTCAACATTATCTGTTACATATACCTGATTTTGGTATAATTGGATCTTATCCTTTTGAATATTCATATCCTGACCCATTTTCGGGAAATATAAGATCCCAGTAAGGTTGAAAGGATAATCTACATTAAGGTGAATATGAAACAAAGGATCCTCAAATTGCATAGGATATAATTCCCTGTAAAATCCTTTGTAATCTTCATCTTCCAAATCGGCTGGCTGCTTAGTCCATGCCGGAGTTGGATTGTTAATGATGTTGTCTACCTCTAAAGTTTCTGGTTTTGCATCTTTTTCAGCATCCTCAGCAAGTGGTAAAGTTTCTTCTCTTGTTCCAAATTTAATTGGCACTGGCATAAACTTGTTATACTTCACCAAAAGCTCCTGAATTCTTCCTTCTTCAAGAAACTGATTGTCTTCCTCATTAATATGAAGAATAATCTCTGTTCCTCTTTCAGTTCTATCAGATTCTTCTATACTAAAATCTGTAGTTCCTTCACAAACCCAATGAGCACCTGGCTCATCTTTATAAGACTTAGTGATGATCTCTACTTTATTTGCCACCATAAAGGCAGAATAGAAACCTAGACCAAAATGTCCTATAATTCCACTGTCTTTAGCAGAATCTTTATATTTTTCTAAAAACTCTTCAGCTCCAGAAAAAGCTATTTCATTAATATACTTTTCTACCTCCTCCTTAGTCATCCCAACTCCTTGGTCTATCACATGAAGGGTTTTATCCTCTTTATTTATTTTAACTTCGATCTTCGGATCTCCGTATGCCACATCTATCTCACCAATACTTGTAAGGTGCTTTAATTTTAAAGTCGCATCTGTTCCGTTAGAAATTAATTCTCTTAAAAAGATCTCATGATCACTGTATAAAAACTTCTTTATTAACGGGAAGATGTTTTCTACAGATACATTAATTTTTCCTTTAGCCATATATCAAAAATTTTATTGAATTAGTACTTTCCTTTCTACAGTCAAAAAAAATACCAAGACCGATGCGCTGACAAACTGACACTTGTAATGTGGAATTCTTAATTACGTCTAATAAATATTGGCAATTTAATGCCAAATAAGATTTAACAAATATTTCTGTTTAATCATTATCAAAAAAGACTAAACAAGTTGTATCTTTGAAAAAGAAAGAAAGAATTATGGCAACGAAAAAGCAACCCGCAGAAAAGAAATTCAGCAAAGAGATCTTAATTGGTCTTTATATGAATTATGTGTTAGAGCATGAACATATGCCTAAAAGCGTTTATAAATTCGCAAAGGAGAATAAGATAACAGAACAGCAGTTCTATGATTACTTTGGGAGTTTTGAAGGATTGAGAAAGGGTATATGGAATCAGTTCTATTTGAATACTATGCAACTAATGCATAAAAGTCTCGAATTCGAAGCTTTTACTCCTAGAGAAAAACTACTCACCTTTTACTATACCTTTTTTGAATTGCTAACTGCAAATAGAAGTTATGTCCTGTTAACTTTAAATGAGAATCCAGATAAATTTAAAAATTTAGAGCAGTTAAAGGAATTGCGTAAAGACATAAGAGTTTTTGCAAAAGGCTTGATCTCTGAAGGGAATGAAAATAAAAACAATCAAATTCTTAAACAATCTGAAACAGTTTTTTCTGAAGCAACATGGGTTCAATTTTTATTTATTCTAAAATTTTGGGTAGATGATAATTCAACAAAATTTGAAAGTACCGATATTGTTATTGAAAAGTCTGTAAATACTGTTTTCGATCTTTTTGATAATACACCTCTGGAACGTGTTATTGACCTGGGAAAATTTCTTTGGAAAGAAAAAATGAATTAATAGTTTTTAGAATCACTCGGGTGTGTCATCCTATAAGTGTATTTCCCTACAAGTAACTTTCACGCCTGTGTGATTTTAATAACAATAGCATAATATGAAGACAATAGACAGCATACCTACCGGAAAAATAGGAAGAACTAGTAAAATGGTTCAGACTGGAGTTAAGATTGGTGGGAATTATATCAAATATTACAGTAAAAAGGCTTTCGACAAGAATATAAATCGCGATGAGTTAAATGAAGATAATGCATCAGATATTTATGATGGCTTAAAAAGTTTGAAAGGAAGTGCACTTAAAGTGGCACAAATGCTCTCTATGGAAAAGAGTTTGATGCCTAGTGCGTATGTAGAGAAATTCTCTTTAGCGCAATTTAGTGTCCCACCTTTATCTGCTCCTTTAGTACGAAAGACCTTTAAAAAATATAATGGAAGCTACCCCGAGCAGCTTTATGATACGTTTGCAGCGCAGTCGGTAAATGCAGCCAGCATTGGACAAGTGCACATGGCTACAAAGAATGGGAAAAAACTTGCTGTGAAAATCCAATATCCGGGCGTTGCAGATAGTATCAGTTCAGATCTTGCAATGGTAAAGCCTATTGCTACAAGAATGTTCAACATGCAGGGGAAAGATTCAGAAAAATATTTTAAAGAAGTAGAAGGGAAGCTATTAGAAGAAACAGATTATATTTTGGAAGTGCAGCAAAGCAAAGAGATTTCCGAAGCTTGTGTAAATATTCCAAACCTTAAATTCCCTAAGTATTATGAGGAATTATCTAGTGAGCGTATTATTACGATGGACTGGATGGATGGAATTCATTTAAGTGAGTTTACAAAGTTAAATTCAGATCAAAATCTATCTAATAAAATAGGTCAGGCGCTATGGGATTTTTATATGTTCCAGATTCACAACTTAAAAGCAATGCATGCAGATCCGCATCCTGGTAATTTTTTAATAGATAAAGATTACAATCTTATTGCAATAGATTTTGGTTGTGTTAAAAGAATTCCTGAAGATTTTTACAATCCATATTTTCAGCTTGCTGAAAGGGAGAATTTAAATAATGACGAGTTTTTCAATGAGAAATTATTTGAATTGGAAATCCTACGGGAAACTGATTCAAAAAAAGAAAGAGATTTCTTCTCAGAGATGTTTTACGAAATGTTCAACATGTTCTCTACCCCGTATCAATCGGAAACTTTTGATTTTTCTGATGAAGCCTTTTGGAACAATCTCACAGAATTAAGTGAAAGGTATAGTAAAGATCCAGAATTACGAAAAATGAATGGAACTAGAGGAAGTCAGCATTTTTTATATATGAGCAGAACTTACTTCGGACTTTACAACTTGCTTCACGATTTAGAAGCAAAAGTAGAAGTCAACAATTATAAAACAATGAGTTAAAGGTTAGTATTGGTTAGGTTGTTTAGGAAAGCGTCACTATTGCGAGTGATGCTTTTCTGTTTTAAATCCCTCATTGAGGGTTTAATTCCCCGAGGCCTGCCCGAAAAGAATTTCATTCAGGCGGGCTTGCCTCGAATTTTTAAAAGTATTTTCCTCCCGAACCATCGGGACATACCTCGTGGGCCCGCCCTTACCGTTCGGGCGGGCTTGCCCCGAGGATCTTGATTATATAAATAAAACACCCGCCTTAATAAAGACGGGTGTTCTATTTGAAATATGAATACTTAAAAAAATTAGTCAACCATAACTTTCTCTTTCTTGCTAATTTCAGTTTTCACTCTATTCTTCACATATTTCTCCAACCATTGGTCTTGTTCCCAAAGTACGTGTAATACAGATTCCTTTGCGCTATAACCATGACTTTCTTTAGGAAGGATCACCAATCTTGCAGTAGCACCAAGTCCTTTTAAAGCATTAAAATAACGCTCACTTTGCATTGGGTAAGTTCCAGAATTATTATCTGCTTCTCCATGAATTAATAATAAAGGAGTCTTCATTTTATCGGCATGCATAAATGGAGACATTGCATTGTATACCTCTGGTGCTTCCCAGTAGCTACGTTCTTCACTTTGAAATCCAAATGGAGTTAACGTTCTATTGTAGGCACCACTTCTCGCAATTCCAGCAGCAAAAAGATTAGAGTGAGATAATAAGTTGGCTGTCATAAAGGCTCCGTAACTATGGCCACCAACGGCTACTCTATTGCTATCTATATAGCCCATTTCATCTACAGCATCTATAGCCGCTTTTCCGTTAGCAACCAGCTGTTTTCTAAAACTATCATTAGGCTGCTCATCTCCCTCTCCAATAATAGGAAATGAAGCATCATCTAATACCACATATCCGCGATTCACCCAGTAAATTGGAGATCCGTAATAGGGATATGTGAAATCATTTGCATTGGAGGTGTTTTGTGAAGCAGAATTTTTATCCTTGAATTCTCTTGGATATGCCCACAGGATCATAGGTAATTTCTCTTTAGAATCTTTATCGTAATCTGCAGGAAGGTATAAAGTTCCGTTTAATTCCAATCCGTCATCTCGTTTATAAGTGATCACTTCTTTATGAACATCTTGAAGTGCTTTAAAAGGATTTTCAAAACTCGTAATTTGAGTTAACGCATCTTTTTTATTGATGTCTCTTAGATAATAATTCGGATATTCTGTCGAAGATTCTATTCTCACCAAAAGTTCACCTTTAGTAATATCTATAGCTTCTACTAAGGTTTCTTTTTTCTTGTTATAGTTAGATCTATATAAATTGGTGGTTTGTCCACTTTCTAGATCTATTTTGTCCACAAAAGGGAACTGTCCTTTTTCTGTAAATCCGCTTCCAAGTAAATATGCATTGTTATCTTTTAATGCTAGAATACTTGTTCCATACTGATTTTTCTTAGTGACAAAATTCCCTGGATCGCTGTATTGATCTTGATAATTCCTATTGAATAATACTTTTGGAGCTTTTTTATTATTGGAAGGATCAAAAACATAGGTTCTGGTATTTCTGTTATTCCACCAGTAATCGTATGCGATAGCAGTATTGTTATTTCCCCATGAAATACCAGAGAACCTATCCTTTGTTTTTAAGATAGATCTTCCTTCACCTGAAAATGGGGCGTCTAAGAGAAAAACTTCATCTCTAAATTCCACCTCTACTTCTGGATCTCCACCATCTAATACTTTTGCGTAAACTAAGCTGGCTGGAGCATCACTTCTCCAATTTAAATCTCTTCTGCCTTCTCTTTCTGCCATAAATCCAATTGGCAACACTTCAGAAAGAGGAACATCATTCACTTTGCTTATTTCCTTTCCAGTTTTATCATAGATCACAGTTTCAAAAGGAAACCTGTAATAAGGCACTATATAGGAAAATGGTTTTTTAATAGTTGAAACCATTACATAATTTCCATCTGGAGAAAAGGAGATCTCATTATACATTTTAGAATCCATCCACGGTGTAGCGCTCCCGTTAAGATCTACTTTTACAAGACTTGCTTTTGCTAATTGCTCAAAATTGAATATGTCATTAGGAGTTTGAAGTAAATCTTGATACGTTCTGTTCTGAGCTTTTTGACCATCACTGGTAGATATTGTAGGTCCTGAAGGCACAGCAGTAGTCGTATTTATTAACTCTTTTCTATTTTCTGGAAGCATTTTTACTAGAATTGCAGAACCATCTTTAAACCAATTAATCACGTCTCTCATGTTTGCATTCAGCGTGGCATCGGTTAATTTTTTAGCTGAAGCAGCTGCAATATCCAATACCCACAATTCTACACCAGTATCTGTAGTATGGGTCATGGCGATTTTAGATTCGTCTGGAGACCAAGAGAAATTTGCCAAACGTGGATTTTCAGGTAAGCCGGAAATAGATTTTGGAGTTTCAGATTTTAAAGATTTTACTTCAACTTTATTATAATAGGTTGTTCTACTATTTATATTGGTTTTAGGGTTTATTCTTAGTCCGCCTAATCTTAGTTCCTGTTCGCTTAATTCAGCTATAGATTTATATTGATCTCTATACAAGAACACCATCATTTCTCCTTTACTATCTACTAGAGTAGCTGGAGCCAATGGAACATCAACAAGATCCATGATTTCTTGTGGTGGTTTCTGATAAGTTAAATTTTCTTGAGCTTGTAGAGTTGCGAATAAAAAACTCGCTAAAAAACATAATAGAATTTTTTTCATAAGTTAATTTTTAAGTATTTCAGTAACGCCCTTGAATAATAGAGTTTCAAAAAATTAATGTTTCTTATATTGCGGAGGCGAAAAATTATTAATTGCTTAAATTTAAGAAGAATAAATATTAATACCATAATTATAAACGTATGTATCAATCAAAAATAGCCGGATTGGGAAGTTATGTTCCTGAAAATGTGGTAACAAATGACGATCTCTCCAAATTGATGGATACCAACGATGCTTGGATCCAAGAGAGAACAGGGATCAAGGAGCGTAGACATATTAAGAAAGGAGATGGGAATACTACCGCAGTTATGGGAGTAAAGGCAGCTAAAATTGCTTTAGAACGTTCAAAGATCTCCAAAGACGACATTGATCTTATCGTATTTGCAACTTTAAGCCCAGACTTATATTTCCCGGGATGTGGAGTGCAAGTGCAAGAAATGTTAGATATAGATACCTGTCCTGCTTTAGATGTGAGAAACCAATGTAGCGGATTTATATATGCATTATCTGTAGCAGATCAATTCATAAAGACCGGGATGTACAAAAATGTGCTGGTAATTGGAAGTGAAAATCATAGTGGTGGATTGGATTTTACAGATCGAGGGAGGTCTGTTTCCGTTATTTTTGGCGATGGTGCAGGAGCAGCCGTACTTACCAGAAGCAATCATATTGGACAAGGAATCCTATCTACACATTTACATTCTGAAGGAAAACATGCCATGGAGCTTTCACTTAAAGGACCAAGCACGCTACATTGGGTGCCAGAGATAATTGCTGAAAATCCTCAGGGAGACGATATACCTTATTACCCTTATATGAATGGTCAATTTGTATTTAAAAATGCGATTGAACGTTTTTCTGAAGTGATCCATGAAGGGCTTACAGCAAATGGTTTGGAAGTAAAAGATATCAATATGCTTATTCCGCATCAGGCAAATTTGAGAATTTCTCAGTTTATTCAGAAGAAATTAGATCTTAGTGACGATCAGGTGTTTAATAATATTCAGAAATACGGAAATACTACCGCTGCATCTATTCCTATTGCACTTACAGAAGCTTGGGAGCAAGGAAAGATTAAAGAAGGAGACCTGGTTGTTTTAGCTGCTTTCGGAAGTGGATTTACTTGGGGAAGTGCTATTATAGAGTGGTAATTTAGTAGATTTGAGATAATAGATTTGAGAGGTTAGATTATAGAGAAGAGAAAAAAGGAATCAAGAGTCAAGAAACAAGACTTGGACTTGGAACCTATACAAAAACATTCGTGTATTCGTGGCTTTTTTTTGAGATTAGAAAAAGAGTCAGGAGATGAGAACCAGACTTGTAAACGGTACAAAAAAACACTGGTGTTTTCGTGGCTAAAAAATAGAAAACCAACAATCAGCTAAAAATTAAAAAAACCCGCATCTCCAACGAGATTGCGGGTTTTTGGCTAACCACATCAACAAAAATTAAAATCAAGAACCTCAGGGCAAGCCCACCCGAATGAAATTCATTTCGGGCAGGCCTCGGGGAAACTACAAGGCCGCCAGGCGGGTTAAGCCCTCAAGGAAGGATTAAAATAAACCGCCACCCTGGGTTTCATTGTCATCACGGCTCTTGCGTTTTAAAGCATCATTTTTTCCGCCACCAAAATTATAGGAGAATCCTAAATACACAGTTTGACTGTCTGGTTTAAAGGCTCCTTTCTGGCGGTATGGTAGATCCGATTTAAACCGAAATTCCTATGTGTCAAAAATGTCATTAAAATTTAAGCTTATAGTTGCCTTGTCATTAAGGAAATTATAACGGGCGCCTGCATTTATGAAATACATCTCCTGGGCTTCAATTTGTAAATGCTGGGCCCTGCTGCGGTACATTCCAAATAATTGCAGGCTTAGGGCTTTTGTTACATTAAAAGTCTGGTTAAGCCTTAAATTATAGGCGGTGTTTTCAACTTCTACATACTGGGAACCAACAATCCCTCTTATATTACGAGTATATAGCTCAAAACTTGGGTTAAGGCTCCACCATTTAAAAGGCTTGTATGAACCGGATATTTCTGCCCCAAAAGCCGAGTTGTCTTCTCCATTGGCAAAGGTGAGTATGAGCTTGTTGGGATCTTCGGGATCCAGCAAGAGGGTTTGGTTGATCTCATTATTGATCACCCTGTAAAATAAACCGGTATTTAAATTCCCCTTTGAAAAATTTTGAGTGTAATTGAGTTCAAGGGAATTGGTAAACTGCGGATCCAATTCAGGGTTTCCTATTACGGTAATTCTTGGAGAGCTAAAATCTCTCACAGGATTCACCTGCCCTAAATGGCCTGTCAACCCGTCTTCCAAAACTAAGCTGAAGCGTTCTCATATCGCTTATTTTATAGGAAGTAAATGCCGTTGGATAGACAGTCAAATAATCATCTTCAAATATTTTTTGATCGTTATTGGTGGCTTCTACATCATATTGTTCAAGACGTGCCCCCATTTGATAGGACCACTTTTCAAAGTTCTGTCCAAAAGTGGCATAAAGGGAATAGATACTGTTTTTATATTGAAAATCGGCACCGGGAATATTCTCGTTTGTAGATATGTAAACGCTTTCACTATTTCTCAACCTGGCTTCGGCTCCCAATTCCAGTTTTGAGGTATCGCTCAGCGGATTTATATAATCAAGGTTCAATGTGGTATTGTTAATGTCATTTTTGCTATTATCGGTATAGCTGGCAAAGTTTCCGTCACCGCCACTAATATCAAACCTGCCTTTGTCACTGCCATCAACTATATTATGGTCGGCTTCAAGCTCAAGACTATGGCCTTCTTTTTCAAAACTGCGCTTGTAAACCGCATTATAGGTATAGGAATATCTCTGGTTGTCAAAAAGAAAATTCTGAAAAATATCCGGCTCATCATTGTTGAGGAAGAGTACATCTGAATCTCCGGAAGTATCCCCATTAAACCTGTTTTGATTAGTGAAAAAGGAAAAAGTGTTTTTGTCATTCAAATAAAAATCTACACCGGCCTTATATAGCATACTCTCATTATCGCTAAGGATGAAAAGCACTTGTTGAGAATTGTTGGTCAGATCTTCAATAATTGCGGTTTGGGGGCTTTTTCCAAAATTGCCTCCAAGATTCCCGAAAAAGTTGAATTTCCCGCTTCGGTAATTGAGGTTGAGCGACCCGTTTTACCTCGTGTTTTCTCCTACGGTCACCCCTGTATTAAGATTGCCATTGAACCCAAGGTTGGTGTTTTATGAAGGACAATATTAATGATCCCGCTCATTCCCTCGGGATTATATTTTACTGAAGGGTTGGTGATCAATTCAATGCTTTTAATAGAAGAGCTTGGAATTTGCTTAAGCAAACGAGCTGCGGGAATATTGGTGGGTTTCCCGTCTACGAGAATACGTACATTATCATTGCCGAGCACGGCAATATTTCCGTCCTGGTCTACGGTTAAAGTGGGAAGATTTCCCATGATATCAGCAGCAGAAGCACCCGCCGTGGTAAGGTCTTTTCCTACATTAATCACTTTCCGGTCAATTCGCTGTTCTATGGTAGATCTTTCAGCAACAATATTAACATCGTCCAGCATGGAAATATCAGTTTCCAGGAAGATGGTCCCAATAGTTAGAGTGTTGTTATTTCTTGAGATCTCAATTTCCCTGGAAAAGGTTTTGTATCCAATAAACTGAGCCTGAAAATTGTATTTTCCTGCCGGAATATCGGTTATATTAAAACTACCATCCTCCCGGGGAATACTACCGGAGACCAGGTTTCCTTGAAGGTCATTAATTTTATAATTGTTACAGTATTTTGAAAAAAATAATATGAGGCTGTCCAAAAAGGCCGTCTTTTTTTTCGTTTTAAATAGTGTTCTATTTTTACGCGAAGAATTAATATTGCGCGGGTGGGCATAGTTAAGGACCTTTAACAACATCCTTGCCTGGTAACTGGAATTGCCAACGTCTTAGTAATTTCTCTTTAGGGCTGAGATGTTGATTTGAGAAATGATTGTATTTACGAGCTGCAGTGGTTGTACCTTGTGCATTTCCAGAAATTACTCACAACTTAAGTTTTACTGATTTTCCACATCCTATGGAACAAACTAGTTGCAATGGATTAATAGGTAATACCGGAAGTAGTAGAAATGTGTTTATGAGTTTTGGAGGAAAAAATTTTATTCTTCTTTTTTATTAGGCTGAGAATCCTTGTTGTTTTCTTTTTTAAGTTTATTTTTTTTGTACTCCTCATACTCATTGATTTCGGTTTTTTTCCAAAGTGGCACACCTCCATCGTATGCCGCTCTTCCAATAATATGTGCAGCTATGGGTGAGGTAATCAATAAAAATAAAACTACACCAAATGCTTTTATGGCGACACTAATTTCGTTGAAGTTTAAAGCGACACCTATCATGATACACGCCACACCCATTGTAGCTGCCTTTGTTATGGCAGAGATCCTAATGTAGAAATCGGGGAGTCTCAAAAGGCCTACAGAACCAATTACCACAAACAATACCCCAACTATAATGATGATAGCACTAATAATTTCAGTCATAATTTTTTCTTTTTCATATAATAAGCAAAAGCTATGGCGCCAAGAAACATTACCAGAGACAGTATAATGGCTGCATCCATATAGGATTCAACACCGGTTGTTATAGAATAAATGGCTATCATTCCAATGGTAATGGTTCCAATTAAGTCAAAAGATATGACCCTGTCTGGCAAAGTGGGGCCCAGAACAATTCGTATAAAAACCAAAATAATTGAAAAACTCAACAGTATTAAGGCAATCATTAAAACAATATCATACCAGCTCATCGCGTAATTTTTAGTAATTTTTTTTCAAACCCTTCTTTTAAATCTCTTTTTATCGCTTCCGGATCCATTTTTTTAAATGTAATGGCATGGACAAACAAGAGGGATTTATCATCAGATAAATTTAAGCTTAAGGTGCCCGGAGTTAAGGATATCATACAAGCAAGCACTGTAATTTCAAAATCAGTCTTAGCATCCAGTGGCAAAGCTACAATGCAAGGCCTCATGTAAGTTATAGGTGTTACCACATCATAGGCAACTCTAAAATTGGCAACAATGAGTTCTTTCGTAAAAAAAACTATTAGGCCCATAAGCCCTGGAAGCTTTCTGAAATAGTCTTTTGAAAAAAAATAACTGAGAGGCCAGGTCAATGAAAAAATAACGATTCCTGCCAAAATATATCTATTTGCACTGCCTTCATAAGGCGCTACATTAAAAAAAAGCACGGCCAGGATTATAGATAAAATGATATGTGGGATGAGTAATTTCATTTTTTTTAATTAACTGTCATTACCAAGAACTGCGTGTATATAAATTTCCGGATTCAATAATTGTTCTGCGGTCATCATGGCCAAATTTAAAACAGATTCACCAAAAAGACCAATGAACAAAGTGATACCTGCCAGCATGACTACGGGAATTATCATTGGTTTTATTGAACTTAAAGGTACTGATTTGGTTTGAGATTCTTCCATGTATTCTTCAGGCACCTTTTTCCAAAATGCTTCATTCCAGATTTTTGTCATCGAGTACAGGGTTAAAAATCCTACAACCAATGCAACTATAACTAAAAAGGAATCACCGGATTCTAAACCTGCTTTAATCACAATGAGTTTTGCCCAAAATCCGGAAAGTGGAGGAAAACCTGCTAAACTAAAGGCTGAAATTATAAAAAGTATAGCCAGAAAGGGATATTTTCCATAAACCCCACCAATTTTCTTTAAATTAAAGCTGCCACTAGATTTTTTTACAATTCCGGCAATAAGAAAAAGATTGGATTTTACGATAATGTGATGAATTATGTAAAAAATAGCACCGGTCAACGCCAGTTTTGTTCCAATGGCAAGTCCCATGATCATATATCCAATTTGGCTTATAATATGAAAAGACAATATTTTTCTGAAATCCATTTGTGCAGCAGCTCCCAATACACCAAAAAACATAGTAGCGGCTGCGGTATAGAGCAACAGGTTGTCTATAAATGCACTTTCATGATTAAAAATCATGGTGAAAAACCGTATAAAAGCATACACACCAACCTTGGTTAGGAGTCCGGCAAAAAAGGAAGAAACAGCGATGGGCGGTGTATGGTAAGATGCAGGAAGCCAATTAAACAAAGGGAATACTGCGGCTTTTACCCCAAAGGCGATAAAGAAAAAGATAGCAGCTAAATCCAGTAAACTTGAGTTGGGGACAGATTGTAAGCGCACGGCAAGATCGGCCATATTGAGTGTGCCGGTTAATCCGTAAAGTATTCCTATACCTGCTAAGAAAAAGGTAGATGCCACAATATTGATGGTAACATATTTAATAGTTGCCTCAACCTGAGATTTTCCATTGCCTAAAACCATTAATACAAATGAGCTTATAAGCATCATTTCAAACCACACATAGAGATTGAACACGTCTCCCGTTAAAAAAGCACCACACACACTAAAAACCAGAAAGTTCATCAAAGGGTAAAAGCCAAACTGTATGCGATGTTCATCGACTTCACTAAACGAGTAGATAGCAACGGCAATACCAATAATGGCCGCAAGCAAAACCATGATGGAACTAAGGAGGTCTGCCACCAGGGAGATGCCAAATGGAGCTTCCCAGCCGGCAGATTGCAGCACAATAACTTCGTGAATAAGTACGCTATTAAGAAGAAACCCCGCGGCTACGATCAACAAAAAAGTACCAACCAGAAATATGTATTGCTGTAGTTGCTTTCTTCCCCAGGCAAACAAGCTAAAAATCCCCGACAACAAAGGAATAAGTAAAACAATAAGTATATGGTTTTCCATTAATTATCCAATCTATCCGTTGAGGTTGTTTTATCAAGGTCATCGGTCTTCAGTGTTTTGAAGCCCACTTTTATAAGTACAATTGCAAAAGCCTGCAATCCAAAACCAATTACAATAGCCGTTAAAATCAAAGCTTGTGGAAGTGGGTCTGCAAAAGTCTCTGTTAATTGGGTGGCATCATCAGGAATCAAAGGTGGTGCATCTCTGGTAATTCTGCTTATGGTAAACAAAAATAAATTTGAAGCATACCCCAGGATTATAAGACCAATAATCAATTTAACAAAACTTCTGTGAAAAATTAAGTAGATGCCCCCGGCATACAAACAACCTATTAAAAATGGTAATATATCTTCCATATCATTCCTCCCAAAGAGTGAAAATTAAACTTAGAATAGTGCCTGCCACCAGTAAATACACCCCAATATCAAAAAGTATTGGTGTTCCCGGTTTTCCTAAAACGGGGATCGTAATTTCATCATGCCATAATCCGGTTAAAAATGATTCTCCGGCAAAAAGGGGAATCAATCCACTTAAAACGGCCATGAGCAACCCCCAGGCAATAAGCTTCAAGGGCCTGATTTTATATTTTTCTTTTGTGCGCTTCACTCCATAATTGAGGGTGTACAATGAAAAAGCTATAGAAAATACCAGGCCGCCCACAAAGCCACCTCCCGGAGCATTGTGACCCCGAAAAAGCAGGAAAAGTGAAAAAATCACAAACAAGGGAACCAATAATTTTATTCCCATTGATAATATTGTCGAATTCATAGTTCCTCCTTTTTTCCTGTTTTATTAAATTTCACCAAAGCATATATCCCAATAGCTGCAATGCCCAATACAACCATTTCACCCAATGTATCCAGCGATCTAAAGTCAACCAAAATAACATTTACAACATTTTTGCCTTTTGCCAATAAGTAACTGTTTTCAGCGAAATAAGCTTTCAAATGTGACTCCAATGGATATTGGGTTACTATCATGACGATCCAGGTCATTAAGCCGCCAAAGACAATAGAAATCATAAAGTATCTAAACTTGATAAAGCTTTCAGTAAAAATTAAAAATTTAGGCAACTTCCATAAAACTAAAACAAAAATCACGACCGTTATGGTCTCGATTAAAATTTGGGTTATAGCCAGATCAGGAGCGCCAAACATGATGAAAATAAATGCCACACCGTAACCCACCACGCCAAGTAAAGCGATTGCCAAAAGTCTGGATTTTGCCATAACCGCATAAAAACAGGCAGCAATCATTATAAGACCAATAACGATGTCATAAATTCTAAAGTCACTCCACAAAATCGAAATACTGGGAACACTAAAATCTTTTAAAACCCACAATGACAGCAAACTAAACACTGCAATTAGCACAAAAACGTAAATTCTCAGGTTTCCGTTTTGAATTATTATGGTAACCCGTTTAGAAATTTCCACTACTGTACTTATAGTTCTATCGTAGACGCTTGAGGTTTTAATTTTATCAGAAACCTTAATAGAAGCTATAAATTTTGGGTTGAGGTAAATGAATAAAAATGTTAGGTAGCCAATAAAAATAGTCGCCATACTCATTATAAGCTCAGTATTGATACCGTGCCATAGGCTTAATTGTAGTTCGATATTTTCAGGCATTACTGCCAGGGAAGCTTGATTGAGCAAAGGAGAAATGAATCTGCTGCTTATTCCCAAAGTTACAGCAATCACAGCCATTAACAAAGGTCCTGCAACCAGGCTAAACGGGGCTTCTGTGGGTTGTGATTCCAGTTTGTTTCGCTTTCCAAAGAAAACTTTGTAACTAAGTATACCTGCAGCTGCAGTAATAAGAACCCCTGCAATAAAAAACGCCGAAGTCGTTAAGGGCGAGTTTATCACCATATCTATCGTTGAGGCATAGATTAACTCTTTGCTTATAAATCCAAATAACGGGGGGATTCCTGCCATGGACAAGCTGGCAATGATCACTGCCGTTCCGGTATAGGGCATTTTTTTAAATAATTTTCCAAGCTTCCTGATGTTTCTTGTTCCGGTTTGGTGGTCGATTATTCCGGCAAGTAAAAACAGGGCGCCTTTGTAGAGTGCATGGGCCAGTATAAAAACCACAGCAGCCTGAATGGCAATTTCTGTCCCAATACCCAAAAGCATCGTAAGCAACCCTAAGGCACTTACGGTGGTGTAGGCCAAAATCTTTTTTAAATCAGACTGTATAACAGCCGTGGATGCGCCCATGAGCATTGTTATCCCACCAACCACCAGCAAAGTTGTATTCCAATTGCCGGTTCCATTAAATAATGGGCTCATTCTGGCCAGCAAATAGATACCAGCTTTTACCATAGTGGCTGAATGTAAATAGGCGCTTACCGGTGTGGGTGCCGCCATAGCAGCGGGTAACCAGAAATGAAAAGGAAATTGAGCAGACTTTGTGAAGCAGCCCACAATAATTAGCATCATGGCAACGTGAAGAAAACCGCTATCGGCAATTTGATCGCCGCGCATCAGTAATTCTGAAATCGTGTTTGTTTCTCCCCCTATGCCAAGTAAAATTAATCCTGCCAGTAATGCTAAACCGCCACCCGCAGTAATTAACAACGCTTTAAGGGCAGCACCTCTTGACTCTTCTTTCTCATGGCTAAAACCAATCAAAAAATAGGAACTAAAACTGGTCAATTCCCAAAAAACAAAGAGACTAATGATGTTATCAGACAAGACGAGTCCGAGCATAGAAGCCATAAAAATCATCAAGGCAACAAAAAACCTGTCGGTTTTCTCATAAGCCTTCATATAAGTTCCTGCATACAGCAATACTATTGCTCCAATACCGGAAATTAAAAAGGCAAACAGCAAACTCAATCCGTCAAGTTTAAAATCCAAACTTACACCTAGACCCGGCATCCAGTTATAGGCCTCTTTAACTATACCACCGGCTGCAATTTGATTGTGTTTTGTGGCAAACCAAACAAATGCTGCAGCTGGAAATACAGCAAGAAACCTACCGGTGTTTGCTTTAAAAAATTTATAAAGCCACGGAAGTAAAACTGCTAGTAAAAATCCAATTAAAATGGTTGTTAGCATATTTATATTGGTTGATAAACTACGATTAAACCGGAATGCTGTTAGTATCTACTTTCAATAAATTAAATGAACCTTAAAAATAAAGAATTTATTTAGTTTTTTGAGTCGGATATTTAAAAACCCGTCAATGATTTTAAGGGCAAGTGTTTAAAAGCAAAATCTAACTACATTTTTAACCCGGTAGTACTTTTACTTACAAATTAGGGAGTGGTATATTTAAAGGATCTTATTGTGAAGGGTGATACGATAAAGGCCATGCCATTCGTTAAACCCTGGTTTGAGGTGAATCCATCAAAATTAGAAAGTTGTTGATAAAGAAATGATTTAAATAGGTGCGGTTTTTTTGGTGAAGATACATGCCGAGTAACAAGCTGCTGGGGCCTGAGAGTAATTAATTTCTACCTTTCTTCACTAAAAACAAGTGCTGAATAAGTTGGTCGATCATTATCAGCTATACCCATAAAAAAAGACCGCCTAAGAATGTATTTTAGACGGCCTCTTTCTGTTCCTCCGGGTAAGCCAACCATCTCGACCTTCCCGGTTTCACAGCGAGCTTCAGTTTACAATAAAGACAAGCAGACCCGGAATTTGTTACAATGCTGGTTTTATGCTAAATTTGTATCTTATGGAAAACAAGAAAACATTGGTTTTAGGGGCTTCCTTAAATACTTCAAGATATTCCAACCTTGCTATAAACAGATTGGTTGCTTATAAACACCCTGTTGTAGCGGTTGGATTAAGAAAAGGTGAGGTAGCCGGTGTTCCTATTGTTACTGAAAAGGAAAGTTTTGAAGAGGTAGATACCGTAACTTTATATCTAAATGCAAAAAGACAGGAGGAATATTATGATTATATAATTTCCCTGCATCCTGAAAGGGTGATTTTTAATCCCGGTACGGAGAACCCTGAATTATACAGGTTATTGAGGGAAAATAATATTGACTTTGAGAATGCATGTACCTTAATTATGTTGGGTACGAATCAATATTAGACCTAAGAATGTTAAAGCTCCATTTAGAATAAGTACAAAAAAGCCAAATTCAAATCCAAACCAAACTTCACTGTTCATACTTATTAGATAGCAGACTATTGGGGATAAAATCGCGATTACAGGTACCAATTTATCTTTCACCATCCATTTAGTAAAAAGTCCAAAGCTATAAAGTCCAAGTAACGGGCCGTAAGTGTATCCAGCAAATACAAAGAGTTTGGCAATTACGCTTTCATCCTTAATAATATACTTAAAACTTACTATTACAAGAATTAGCACTATAGAAACTGCGACATGGATTCGCTTTCTAACAATTTCTTGTTTAGCGGCTTTATATCTTTTTTCAATATCTAAAATATCGATACTAAAAGAGGTGGTAAGTGCAGTAAGAGCACTATCTGCACTACTGTATGCCGCAGCGATTAGTCCCAATACAAAGAAGGTGGCAATTCCAGCCCCCAATCCGCTTTGTGTAGCAATCACTGGAAATAGGTCATCTTTAGAAGCATCTATTCCGTTTAATCTGGCATATTCTGTAAGCAGCATGCCCAGTGCTAAAAACACCAAATTCACGAAAGTGAGTACTATGGTAAACCAGAACATGTTCTTTTGTGCATCCTTTAGATTCCTGCAGGTAAGATTTTTCTGCATCATATCTTGATCTAAACCTGTCATAACGATCGCTATAAAAGCCCCAGAAATAAACTGTTTCCAGAAGTAGTTGGCACTTTTGAAATCATCGAAAAAGAACATCTTAGAGAAATCACTATCTGCAATATGACCAATTAAATTACTTCCTTGAATCCCTAAACTATCAGAGACATAATAAATACTAACTCCCACAGCAATAAGCATACAAAGGGTTTGTAAAGTATCAGTATAAACAATGGTTTTTATCCCAGATTTAAAAGTATAAAGCCAAATTAAGGCAATGGTCATAACAACTGTGGCCCAAAATGGAATCCCTAAAGCATCAAAAAGAATTATTTGTAAAACATTGGCTACCAGAAAAAGCCTAAAACTGGCACCTACAACTCGGGACAATAGAAAGAAAGAAGCTCCCGTTTTGTAAGAGTATTTACCAAATCTACTTTCCAGATAAGTATAAATGGAGGTCAGGTTCATTTTATAATAGAGGGGAAGTAGTACTAATCCAATTACTGCGTATCCTACAATATAACCTAATACCACCTGCATATAGCTAAACTGGCTAGCTTCTACCCATCCAGGAACTGAGATAAAGGTGACACCACTAAGTGAAGCGCCAATCATTCCAAATGCTACAACATACCAAGGCGATTGCCTGTTGGCCTTGAAAAAAGCATCATTATTAGAATTTTTACCGGTAAAGTAGGAGATAATTAATAATGCTCCAAAATAAGAAGCTATTAAGAGTAGGATGTAAGCTGGTTGCATAGAATTTCAATTTCGCAGCCAAAATACAAATTAATGTATAGGTTCTTGTTTAGTATGAGCTACTAAAATTTAATAGTATCCTATAAAAAATGTAATTTTGGACTATGGATTTTTCTTCTAAATTATTGGAACAAGCCGTGGCAGAAATGTCACAATTACCAGGTATTGGTAAACGAACTGCATTAAGATTAGTGCTTCATTTACTAAAACAACCAACTTCTCAAACTCAGCAACTTGCCGAAGCCTTATTAGATCTAAAGGCAAACATCAAATTATGCAAGAATTGTCACAATATAAGTGATACCGAAGTTTGTGAGATCTGCGCTAATCCTAAAAGAATAAAAGAATTGGTATGTGTGGTAGAAGATATTCGGGATGTTATGGCCATAGAAAATACAGGTCAATATCGCGGATTATATCATGTGCTTGGAGGTAAGATAAGCCCTATGGATGGGATTGGACCTTCGCAGTTAACCATAAAATCTTTAGTTGATAAGGTAAAAGAAGGAGAAGTTGAAGAAATTATTTTTGCTCTTAGTAGTACTTTGGAAGGAGATACTACCAACTTTTATATTTTCAGGCAATTGGAAGGTATAAATATAAAGACTTCTACCATCGCAAGAGGAATTTCTGTTGGAGACGAATTAGAATATGCAGATGAGGTCACTTTAGGAAGAAGTATTACCAATAGAATTCCTTTTGAGAGTTCCTTAAAAAGCTAAAGGCTACGGACAATTCATTTTAAATTTTCTTTAAATGATTAGATTCCCTTTAATTTAAAGGATCAGAATCGTAATTTTACAAGCATCAGAAGAGGTTGTTTTGAGGTTGAATACAGCTTTAGAAATAATTTTATTACATATTTAATACTTATGAAGCGTTAAATTAAGTAATTTCGCAATCAGAATTATAAAAAACATCGTTGAGATAATAATATGGCAAAGTTTGAACTTAAGTTACCCAAAATGGGGGAAAGCGTCGCAGAAGCAACAATTACTAGCTGGTTAAAAGAAGTTGGAGATACTATTGAAGCTGATGAGGCAGTACTGGAAATAGCAACAGATAAAGTTGATAGTGAAGTTCCAAGTGAGGTAGATGGTGTGCTTATTGAAAAACTTTTTGAGCCAGATGATGTAGTGCAAGTTGGCCAAACTATCGCTATTATTGAAATAGAAGGCGAAGATGATTCTAAGGAACAGCCTACGGAAGCTAAAAAACCAGAAGGAGCACTAGTTGAAGAAGCAGAAGAAATGCTGACTTCAGCCAAGAGTGCTTCAGAAACTTCAGAAACAGATTTCTCTGATTCTACCAAATTCTATTCTCCATTAGTGAAAAATATCGCTAAAAAAGAGGGAGTAAGCCTTCAGGAGTTGGAAACCTTAGAAGGAACCGGAAAAGATGGCAGAGTTACCAAAAACGATATTTTAGGACTTCTAGAAAATAGAAGTTCTCAGCCTAAATCTACAGCAAGTACATCTGCTCCTGCTCAATCGGCTCCGGCTGCTAAAAAGCCTTCTGCCCCTGTTAGTGTAAATGGAGGAGATGAGATCATCGAAATGAGTAGAATGGGTAAAATGATTGCGCATCACATGGTAGAAAGTGTTCAAACTTCTGCGCATGTTCAATCTTTTATAGAAGTAGATGTAACCAATATTTGGAATTGGAGAAGCAAAAACAAGACAGCTTTCGAAAAAAGAGAAGGAGAGAAATTAACCTTTACTCCAATCTTTATGGAAGCAGTAGCTAAGACTATCAAAGATTTTCCAATGGTCAATATAGCTTTAGACGGTGATAAAATTATTAAAAGAAAAAATATAAACCTTGGAATGGCTGCGGCACTTGGTAATGGCGATTTAATTGTACCGGTTATTAAAAATGCCGATACTTTGAATCTTGTAGGAATGGCGAAAGCTGTGAACGATCTTGCAAATAGAGCCAGAGAGAATAAATTAAAACCAGAGGATATCCAAGGGGGAACCTATACGGTAACTAACGTAGGTACTTTCGGAAGTATCATGGGAACTCCAATTATCAATCAGCCACAAGTTGCTATTTTAGCTCTTGGAGCCATAAGAAAGGTGCCTGCGGTCATTGAGACTCCGGAAGGAGATTTTATTGGGATTCGTTATAAGATGTTCTTATCTCACAGTTATGATCATCGTGTAGTGAACGGAGCATTAGGAGGACAGTTTGTGCAACGTGTTGCACAATATCTGGAAGCTTTTGACAAGAATAGAGAAGTTTAATCCTTCATTGAGAGTTTAATCCCTCATTGAGGGTTTAATTCCCCGAGGCTTGCCTTGGATTTTTAAAAGTATTTTCCAATTCATACCTCGTGGGCTTGCCCCGAGGTTCTTGATTTTCCCCGTCAAGATTCTTGATTTTCAAAACATATACCCTTAAAAAGCCACAAATGCTTCATTAATTATGTAGTGTAAGTGGCTTTTAAGTTTTCTAAAATTAGATAACAAAACTTTTTTACTGAAGACGACTTTGAATTTTTAGAACATTCAAAATATAGTATCTTTACAAAAATCAACTATTTTATGGAGTTAAAACTCACAAAACCAATTTGCTTTTTCGACCTTGAAACCACTGGAACTAATGTTGCTAAAGATCGAATTGTAGAAATTTCTATTTTAAAAGTATTTCCCAATGGCAATAAAGAAAGTAAAACATGGTTGGTGAACCCTGAAATGAATATTCCGGCTGAGGTAATTGCTATTCATGGAATTTCTAATGAAAAAGTAGCAAATGAACCCACTTTTAATACGTTGGCACCTAAAATCTATGAAATGATTAAAGGCTGCGATCTGGGAGGTTATAATTCAAATAGATTTGATATTCCGTTGCTTGCTGAAGAATTATTGCGAGCAGATATAGATTTTGATATGAAAAGTCAGGCATCTGTAGATGTGCAAACTATTTTTCATAAAATGGAACAAAGAACACTGTCTGCGGCCTATAAATTCTATTGTGATAAAGATCTGGAAGGAGCACATGGTGCCGAAGCAGATACGAATGCTACTTACGAGGTTTTGAAATCTCAGCTAGACAAATATGAAGATCTGGAGAACGATATGTCATGGCTATCTAAATACAGTGAAAGAAGAAAATTTGCAGACTTTGCTGGATTTATAGCATTCGATAAAAAAGGGGAAGAAGTATTTGCATTTGGGAAACACAAAGGAAAACATGTAGAAAAGGTCCTGGAAGAGGAACCTGGATATTTCGGATGGATCCAAAATGCCGACTTTCCATTATACACTAAGAAAATCCTAACCAGGATAAAATTGAGAAAGCTAAATACAAAAGTTAAATAGTAGGGCTTCTATGAAAATAATCTGCATCGGGAGAAATTATAGCGCCCACATTTCAGAATTAAAGAATGAAAAACCAACGGAGCCAGTTATATTCTTAAAACCTGACACTTCAATTCTTTTAAAAAAACAACCTTTTTTTATACCAGATTTTAGCAATGATGTTCATTATGAAGTTGAAGTGCTGGTGAAAATAAACAGGGTAGGGAAATATATAGAAGAGCAATATGCTCATAAATATTACAACGAGATTGGTTTGGGTATAGATTTTACGGCTAGAGACCTTCAGCAAAACTTAAAAGATAAAGGTTTGCCCTGGGAAAAGGCGAAAGGTTTTGATGGTGCTGCAGTAATCGGAGAGAAATGGATTGATAAAAAATCTATTTCCGACCTAAATAATATTAACTTTAGCTTAATTAAAAATAATCAGCCTGTGCAAACAGGGAATACTGGTGATATGTTGTGGAAAATTGATGAGATCATTTCTTATGTTTCAAAGTATTTCACTTTAAAAATCGGGGATATTATTTTTACAGGAACTCCAGAAGGAGTTGGTAAGGTTGAGGTTAACGATGTCTTAACTGGACTAATAGAAGAAAAGCAACTATTTTCAATACAGGTAAAATAAATGAAGAACTACAACTTAGACGACGTAATAGAAATGGCTGGTGGGGATGACGATTTTGTGAAGATAATTGTTCAAACATTTTTGGAAGAAATTCCGCCAGATGTAGCTTCAATGTCTGAAGCTATTTCTAGCAGTAATCCCGCATTAGCCTATCAATATGCCCATAAGATGAAGCCTAATCTTCAGCTTTTTGGCTTGAATCAGATGGATAATATATTAGTGATCGAGGCTTGGTCTAAAGGAAAGGAGCGCGAAACAAATGCTCGGGATGCGGGTGAAAAGATATCCGCTAAGGTTAGATTGGCAGAAAGAGAGTTGAAAAATGATTTTACCATCTAATGATTGCAGAAATAATTACAATTGGAGATGAGATTCTCATTGGTCAAATTGTAGATACTAATTCTGCACATATTGCCCAAGAGCTCAACAAGATTGGTGTCTCTGTACATCAAATCACTTCTGTAGAAGATGAGCGTCAACATATCCTTACTACTCTTAAAGAGGCTTCCAAACGCGCAGATATCATTTTGATCACTGGTGGGTTGGGTCCTACTAAAGATGATATTACCAAAAAGGTATTATGTGAGTTTTTTGAAGATTCTCTGGTTAGAGATGATGATGTTTTAATGCATATTGAGTCTATTTTTGCTAAATATATTAGCACCCCTATTTCAGATCTTAACAGGGAACAAGCGCTAATGCCTTCAAAAGCAATTGCGCTACACAACGAGTATGGGACAGCTCCTGGCCTGTGGATGAAAAAGGATGAAAAGGTTTTTGTTGCTATGCCTGGGATCCCATACGAGATGAAATCATTGATGGAACGTGAAGTCTTACCAAGATTGATAAAGGAGTTTAAGAGGCCATTTATCTATCATAAGACCATTAGAACCTATGGACTAGGGGAAAGTGCCATTGCGCAAAGATTAGAGGGCTGGGAGAACAACCTTCCTGTTCATATTAGACTTGCTTATTTGCCAAATTTTGGTACTGTGAGGTTAAGACTTTCAGGAAAAGGACTTAACGAGGAGGAGCTTAAATCTTCTATTGAAAAAGAATTTGAAAAGATCTATCCGATCTTGCACGACATAATTTCTGATGTTAATGGAGAGAATGAAGATATCAGCATCACAATTAGGGAATTATTGAACACGAAAAATCAATTTTTATCTGTTGCAGAGAGTTGTACAGGAGGGGAGTTAGCGACAAAATTCACTATAAATCCTGGAGCATCTACCTTTTTTAGAGGCGGGATTGTGACCTATGCGACGGATACTAAAGAAGATATTTTGAATGTTCCTCATGCTATTATCGAGAAAAACACTGTGGTTAGTGCGGAGGTTGCAGAAGAAATGGCACGGAATTCTAAGCTGATTTTTAAATCAGACTATGCTATTGCGACCACAGGAAATGCTGGACCCGATAAAGGTGACAGTGATAAAGAGGTCGGGACGGTATTTATTGGAATTGCTACTCCAGAGAAAGTTTTCTCTGAAGAATTCAAATTTGGAAAAAGTAGGGAGCAGGTAGTAAAAAAAACAGTGAATAAAGCCTTGGAAATGTTGCTCAAAGAGTTACTTTCTAAATAAAATATATATCAGAAGTATTTGATATCAAAACAACTAGAATGCATCTTAGTGATAAACAGTAAATAAGCTATAAAAAATTTTATTTTTATGTTGGCAGTTACTTAAAAAAATCGTTAATTTGCAGCCTGTTTTGAAATAACAAGATAAAGAATAGTACAATGTCAAGAGTTTGTGAACTTACAGGTAAAAAAGCAATGGTTGGGAACAATGTTTCTCACGCCATGAATAAAACCAAGCGTAAATTTAATATCAATTTATTAAAAAAACGTTTTTATATTCCCGAAGAAGATAAGTGGGTAACCCTAAAAATATCTGCTTCTGCATTAAAGAACATCAATAAAAAAGGGATCTCTGCTGTCATGAAAGATGCTAGAGAAAAAGGATTTTTAAACAAATAATCCTAAACCATAAAGACACGAGAAAATGGCAAAGAAAGGCAATAGAATTCAGGTTATCTTAGAATGTACAGAGCATAAAGAATCTGGTAAACCAGGTACTTCAAGATATATTTCAACAAAAAATAAAAAGAACACGCCAGACAGATTGGAGTTAAAGAAATTTAACCCTATTCTTAAGAAAATGACGGTTCATAAAGAAATTAAATAATATAAGTCATGGCAAAAAAATCAGTAGCATCGTTACAAACTGGATCTAAGAGATTATCAAAAGCCGTTAAAATGGTGAAATCTTCAAAAACTGGCTCTTATACTTTTGTTGAAAGTATTATGATTCCAGAGCAAGTAAATGACTTTTTAGCTAAAAAATAAGTTATTTTAAAATATTTTAAAAGCCGTCCAGAGCCATCTGGACGGCTTTTTCTTTTTATGTATATTTACGCATGAATTTGTGCTGATTCTAGGTTTGACTTCAGCAAGAAAACCATCCAAGAGAAATGAGTTTATTTAAAAAAATATTTTCCAAAGAGAAAAAAGAAACCCTGGATAAAGGACTAGAGAAATCTAAAACCACCTTTCTTTCTAAGATGAGTAAAGCCGTTGCCGGTAAATCTACTGTGGACGACGATGTTTTAGATGATCTTGAAGATGTATTGGTAAGTAGTGATGTAGGTGTTGCAACCACGATTAAGATAATTAAGAGAATAGAAGAACGTGTAGAGCGTGATAAATATTTAGGGACAGCCGAGCTTAATGAAATATTAAGAGAAGAAATTGCCGGATTGCTTTCTGAAACAGAAACAGGTTCTGGAAATGGATTTGATTTCGATAATTCCAGTAAACCATATGTAATTATGGTAGTTGGTGTGAATGGGGTAGGAAAAACTACTACTATCGGGAAATTAGCACATCAATTTAAAAAGGACGGTAAAAAAGTGCTTTTAGGTGCAGCAGATACTTTTAGAGCTGCCGCTATAGATCAACTTCAAGTTTGGGCAGATAGAACCGGAGTGCCAATTGTAAAACAAAAAATGGGGAGTGATCCCGCTTCTGTTGCTTTTGATGCAGTAGAAGTTGCTGTGAAACAAGATGTAGATGTGGTTATCATAGATACAGCAGGAAGGTTGCATAATAAAGTGAACCTTATGAATGAGCTTACCAAGGTAAAAAGGGTAATGCAAAAAGTAATTCCTAACGCACCTCATGAAGTATTGTTGGTTTTGGATGGCTCTACAGGGCAGAACGCTTTTGAACAGGCTAAACAGTTTACAGCGGCGACAGAAGTAACTTCTCTTGCTGTAACTAAATTGGACGGAACAGCTAAAGGTGGTGTGGTGATTGGAATTAGCGATCAATTTAAAATACCTGTTAAATATATTGGAGTTGGGGAAAGACTGGAAGATCTTCAAGTATTCAATAAATTTGAATTTGTAGATTCGTTCTTCAAAAAATAGTAGTTTCTATATTTTTCTGCTTAGAAACCTTGAATTTTAATATTTTTTATATAATATGAAACAGTTTTTACTCTCCCTCTCCTTATTATTAGTTATTGCTTGTAAAGAGGAGTCAAAACAACAAAGTTCTGTACAACCAGTTCAGGATACTACAAAAGTTGCTGATTTTAGAGAATTCAAAGTCTTGGATTCAAAATATATCCAATCAGATTCTATCTGGGCTCCATTCATTAAAGAATTAGAAGCTTTTTCTGAAGATAGATATGATCAATTATTGCCACTTATCTTGGATCAAGATATTCCTAGTTTGCAAAAAGCGATAGCTTCAAACACTTTTACCTACGAGGAACTAGTGTTGTTTTATTTAAAACGCATTCAGAAATATGACAGAAATAATGACTTGAGTCTAAATTCTGTTATTTCATTAAATCCGAATGTTTTACAAGAAGCTCGCGTTAAAGACCAAGGGCTTAAAAATAAAATGATGAAGCATCCAATTTTTGGAATTCCAGTGCTTCTAAAAGACAATATCAATACAGCAAACATGCCTACTACGGCGGGTGCTATTGCTTTAACCAAAAACATAACTGAAGACGCTTTTATAGTGAAGCGTCTAAAAGAAAACGGCGCTCTTATCTTAGGGAAAGCCAATCTAAGCGAATGGGCATATTTCTTTTGTGGAGATTGTCCTAGTGGATATTCTGCAGTTGGAGGCCAAACATTAAATCCTTACGGAAGAAGAATCTTAGATACAGGTGGTTCCAGTTCCGGAAGTGCGGTCTCTGTTGCGGCAAATTTCGCTGCGGGTGCAGTAGGATCTGAGACTGCAGGTTCTATTTTATCTCCTGCAAGTCAGAACTCTTTAGTGGGTTTAAAACCAACAATTGGGGTACTAAGCAGAGGGGGAATTATTCCAATTTCCAGTTATTTAGATACTCCTGGGCCTATCACTAAAAATGTAAGAGACAATGCTATCTTGTTTTCTGCGATGTCTGGAAGAGATTCACAAGATCCAGCTTCTGTAGAAAACAAAAACAACACTTCTAATTATTATGAAGATCTAGCTGAAGTTTCTCTAAAAGGGAAACGTTTTGGCGCTCTAAAATCTTTGATGGAAGATACTCTTTATGTAGCGGCTATAAATGATCTTAAATCTGCAGGTGCTGAAATAGTTGAGTTTGAAGGAGAGGATCTAGATCTTCCAAACTTTACTAGATTCCTTAATTTAGAGATGAAGAGAGATCTTCCTGTATATTTCAAAAAATATGGAAATAAGGATTTATCTTTTAAGACTGTGAAGGATGTGGTTGCTTATAACAATACAGATACTTTAATGCGTTCACCTTATGGGCAGAAATTGTTTGATGGAATAGTGGCAGATTCTGCTACTCCTGAAGAATTTGCAGCTATTCAGGATACGTTAATCACAAATGGGAAACGCTTTTTTGAGGTGCCTATGAAAGCTCATAATTTAGATGGAATTCTCTCCATAAATAATTACCATGCGGCATATGCTGCGGTTGCTAAATATCCAGCTATTACTGTTCCTATGGGATATGCAGAAAATAAGGCTCCAAAAGGCTTAACATTTATTGCCAGACCATACCAAGAAGCAGCTCTATTTAGTTGGGCTTTGGCCTATGAAAAAGCCTCAAACAAAAGAGTTTCACCTTTAAATTATAAAAATTAGGATGCCTAAAACCAATTTCAAGGCAATTATAAGTAAGATCATTGTGTTCTACAGTGTGTTTTATGTGATAATGAAATTAATTGCCATCCTTTTTGATGATGTTTGGGTGCTTCCCAATCTAATTTTAGCTTTACCTTTTTTGCTTTTCGCAATAATTGGAGGTTTGCTTATAAAAAAAGAGAGCTTTTCATGGATCTTCGTTATAACAGGAGTATTGGTGATAAGCGCTATCAGGTATTATGAGGCTGAATGGGTAGTTGCTCTGCACGAGTATTTTACTTAATATATAGAAAACCGCTAATCTTCTTTTAATCAATTTTTAGGTTGTATCTTTGCAGCCGTTTTCCGCTACCACTATTTTTGTAATAGGCGGGAATTCAAAAAGGTATTAGGTTATGAGAACAAAGTCCAGAAGAAAGAATAAGATTAATGTAGTGACACTTGGTTGTAGTAAGAATGTTTACGACAGTGAGGTGTTAATGGGGCAGCTTCTTGCAAACGATAAAGAAGTTGTGCATGAAGAAGAAGGAAATATTGTTGTAATTAATACTTGTGGATTTATAGATAATGCCAAGGAAGAATCTGTAAACACTATTTTGGAATATGTTGCAAAAAAGCAAGAAGGAGAAGTAGATAAGGTTTTTGTAACAGGATGTTTGAGTGAAAGATACAAACCAGATCTTCAGAAGGAAATTCCAGATGTAGATCAATATTTTGGAACCACAGAATTACCAGAATTATTAGCGGCTTTAGAAGCTGACTATAAGCACGAACTTTTAGGAGAGCGTTTAACTACAACCCCCAAAAATTACGCCTATTTAAAGATTGCCGAAGGTTGTGATAGACCTTGCTCTTTTTGTGCAATCCCACTAATGCGTGGAAAACATAAATCTACTCCCATAGAACAATTGGTTAAGGAAGCAAAAGGTTTAGCGGCTAATGGCGTTAAAGAATTGGTGTTGATCGCGCAAGATCTTACATATTATGGTCTGGATATTTATAAGAAAAGAAATCTTGCAGAGTTGTTAGAAAACCTTGTGCAGGTAGAAGGAATAGAATGGATTAGGTTGCATTATGCATTCCCAACAGGTTTCCCAATGGATGTGTTGGATGTGATGAATAGAGAACCTAAGATCTGTAATTATCTAGATATTCCATTGCAACATATTTCTGACGATCTTTTAAAATCTATGAGACGTGGAACAACTCATGAAAAGACCACTAAACTTCTAAAAGATTTCAGAAAAGAGGTTCCAGATATGACTATCAGAACGACTTTGATCGTTGGTTATCCGGGAGAAACGGAAGAGCATTTTCAGGAATTAAAAGAGTGGGTTAAAGAAATGCGTTTTGAGCGTTTGGGTTGTTTTACCTATTCTCATGAAGAAAATACGCATGCCTACAATCTAGAAGATGATGTGCCACAAGAAGTGAAACAACAGCGAGCTAATGAGATCATGGAAATTCAATCTCAAATCTCTTGGGAATTGAATCAGGAGAAAATAGGCCAAACCTTTAAAGTTATCATAGATAGAAAAGACGGGAATCATTTTATTGGTAGAACCGAATTTGATTCACCAGATGTAGATAATGAAGTTCTTATTGATGCTACAGAGATTTACCTGAAAACAGGTGAGTTCTATGATGTTAAGATAAATGAAGCAGCAGACTTTGACCTATACGGAACTCCGGTGAATGCAGATGTTTCTAAGCCCGTTAGGAAAGAATTAAAGATAAGGACATCATAATTAATAGAAGTTTGGTTACAATAGCTTAATCATTGCTTAATTTTTAGTTGACATATATCTTAGATATAACAAGGATATTTGGAATGTCTTAAGAAATTAAGTCAATTTCGTAAAATCTTTAGTTTTTGTCGACTTCGATTTATGAAAAAGCCGTCCCCAAAAGGACGGCTTTTATTTTAAATAACTAATTTTGACTTAAGGGTAACTTCCAAGTAACATTAACTTAACATTGGAGTCGCACATTTGCACCGACAAAAACAAAAAGATAATGAAATTAAAATGGTCCATGTTACTTGTTTTCGGATTGGTGACTTCTTATTTTTCACAAGCGCAAGATATCACAAACAACAAATTTGGTAAAGGTTTGGTAAACGTTGTAGCAAAAGATAGCTCTTTTAGCTTAAAATTTGCAGCGCGCTTTCAATCTTTGTACACAGGAAGCTGGGATTTTGCAAACAACGATAATTTAGAAAATGGAGTAAGCCAATTTTCAATTAGAAGAGCACGATTAAAATTTGAAGGTTTTGCTTATTCTCCAAAAGTAACTTATAAAATAGAGTTAGGATTATCTAACAGAGATATTAGCGGGGCTTCAGAATTTACTAGCAATGCACCAAGATATATTCTAGATGCTGTTTTAAAGTGGAACTTCTATGAGAATTTTGAATTATGGGCTGGGCAAACTAAACTTCCCGGGAACAGAGAGCGAGTTATTTCTTCAGCAAACTTACAAACGGTAGATCGTTCCTTAGTGAACAGCGAATTTAACGTAGATCGGGATATGGGATTCCAATTACACCATTTTACTAATTTTGGTGAAAATGTTATTGTGAGAGAAGCATTGGCAATTTCTCAGGGTGAAGGTAGAAATGTAACTTCAGAAAACCTTGGTGGATTTCAATATACAGGACGAGTAGAAATACTTCCTTTTGGAGATTTCGATGATTATTCCGGAGCAGATCTTGATAGGGAAGAAACTCCTAAATTGGCCTTGGGTGTAAGTTACGATCATAATGTTAATGCGGTAAGAACAAGATCTAATAGTGGAAGCTATATGACCACAGATACCGGTTTTTTTGAAACCGATATAAACACGTTCTTTGTAGATGGAATTTTTAAATATCAAGGATTCTCTGCAATGGCCGAATATGCTAAAAGAACCGCAGATATTCCAGTTGCTTTAAATTCTGATGGTACTCCAACAGGAAGAGTGGTAGAAGTAGGAGATGGTGTTAACGCACAGGCAGGTTATTTATTTAAGAACAATTATGAAATTGTAACTAGATACACGCAGGTTACCTTAGATGAAGCTTTAACCGGAGAAGGGGTAGAGAATCAGTATACTTTAGGACTTTCAAAATATATTGTGGGTCATAAATTAAAAGTTCAAACAGATGTAAGTTGGAACGATTACGAGGACAATGCAGACAATAGCTTATCATATAGATTACAAATAGACATTCATTTTTAAAAATAACTAAACCATGAAAAAAGTATTATTAATTGCAATTTTATCTTTCGCTGTTATTTCTTGCGGAAATAATAAAGGTCAGGATAAAAAAGGAGGAGAGTCTGGAACGATATCTATAGATGGATCTAGTACGGTGTATCCTATTACTGAAGCTGTTGCTGAAGAATTTAGAGCAGTAAAACCTGAAGTAGATGTTACTATTGGAGTTTCTGGAACTGGAGGAGGTTTCCAAAAATTTGGAAGAGGAGAGATCAATATTTCAGATGCTTCAAGACCAATTAAAGCTGAAGAAGCTGCCGTCGCTAAAGAAAACAATATCAATTATGTAGAATTGGAAGTCGCTTACGACGGACTTGCAGTTGTAATTAATCCTGAAAATGATTGGGCTACTTCTTTTACAGTAGAAGAGTTGAAAAAGATCTGGGAGCCGGCAGCACAAGGGAAAATAAAAAAATGGAACCAAATAAACCCAGCTTGGCCAAATGAAGAAATTCATTTATTCGGACCTGGTGTTGCTTCTGGAACTTTCGATTATTTTACTGAAGCTATCGTTGGAAAAAGTGGATCTAGTAGAGGTGATTTTACTGCCAGTGAAGACGATAATGTATTGGTACAAGGAGTTGCAGGTGATAAATACGGATTAGGATTTTTTGGATTGGCTTATTACGAGGCTAATTCAGATAAATTAGCCTTAGCTTCTGTAGATGGCGGAAATGGTCCGGTTAAACCTTCTACTGAAACTGTAAAGAATGGAACTTATACTCCATTATCCAGACCCTTATATATTTATGTAAACAGTTCTTCTCTTAACAATCCTGACGTTGTGGAATTCGTAAGATTTTATTTAGAAGAAGCTGGAGCTTTAGCTAAAGATGTAGGGTATATTGCAATGACAAAAGAAGAATATGCTGCACAAATGGAAAAATTCAATAAGTTTGTGGCGGATAATAAATAAATTAATCTGAAAATAAAGAATTATTTCTAAGAAGACTTAAAGTTCCTAAAAGCTGAATTAACCTGACCAAATATTGGTCGGGTTTCAGTTTCTAATATTGTATGGATATATTTCTATTTCTTTACTTACAAGAATTCAGAACTTTAATAGAGACCTCTTTATTTATTATATAATTTTATAGATGCGAAAAATAAAGGAATTAGTAATAGAAAGAGCCTTGCTATTTAGTGCTCTTATTACTATTGCCGTTACAATTGGAATTATTTTAGTACTCTCTATAGAAGCTTTTAGCTTTTTTAGTGAAGTTTCTATAATAGATTTTCTAACAGACCCGGAATGGACGCCATTATTTACTAATAAACATTTCGGAATTTTATCCCTGCTTTCAGGAACATTATTAACTTCTTTTATTGCAATTGCATTTGCAGTTCCTGTAGGACTTTCTATAAGTATCTATCTTAGTGAATATGCTCCCAAAAGTTTTAGGAGAACTATAAAGCCATTATTAGAATTACTTGCAGCAGTACCAACAGTAGTATATGGTTTCTTTGCGTTAATGGTGGTAACTCCATTTTTGCAATCTTTTATTCCGGGATTATCGAGTTTTAACTCCTTATCTGCAGGATTGGTAATGGGTATTATGATCATTCCATACATCTCTTCTTTAAGTGAGGATGCATTACATGCAGTACCAAATTCTTTGAGGGAAGCAGCCTATGGAATGGGTTCTACAAGATTACAAAATTCTTTTAAGGTTATGGTGCCTGCAGCTTCATCTGGAATTATAGTGTCTATAATATTAGCTATATCCAGAGCAATTGGGGAAACTATGATTGTTGCTATTGCAGCTGGGCAACAACCAAGATTGACATTTGATCCTACAGTACCTGTAGAAACAATTACCGCATATATTGTTCAAGTGAGTTTGGGAGATGTACAACATGATTCTTTAGAGTATAAGACCATTTTTGCAGCAGGAATTACCTTATTTGTGTTCACTTTCTTGTTGAACACTATTAGTTATAGAATTCGTAAAAAATTCCAGGAGAAATATGAATAATATTAGAAAGAACAGGCTGAAGGATCAGGCTTTCAAAATATGGGGAATTTTCTGTACACTATTGGGGCTTGTACTGCTTGCCATTTTTATAGGAAATATATTTGTAGATGGAGTTATGAGAATAGATTGGGAGTTTGTAACGAACCTCCCATCTAGGCATGCTGAAGAATCAGGAATTTATACTGCTTTAATGGGTAGTATTTGGGTATTGTTATTAACTACTTTAATTGCGCTACCTGTTGGGATCGCAGCAGCAATCTATCTGGAGGAGTATTCTAAAAAGAATAAACTGGCTACAATTTTAGAGGTAAATATTTCTAACCTTGCGGGAGTACCTTCCATTATATACGGATTGTTAGGTTTGGAAGTTTTTGTGAGGATTATGGAAATGGGAGCCAGTGTTTTGGCAGGGAGTTTTACCTTGGCCTTATTAATTTTGCCTATTGTAATTGTATCTACCAGAGAAGCTATAAAAGCAGTTCCAAAATCTATTAGAGATGCTTCTTTTGCAATGGGAGCTTCTAAATGGCAAACGGTATATCATCAATTATTACCGGCTTCATTTGGAGGAATTTTAACGGGAATTATATTGGCCTTGTCCAGAGCGGTAGGGGAGACTGCACCATTAATTGTAATTGGAGCCTTGGCATATGTGCCATTTGCACCATCATCCCCAATGGATGAATTCTCGGTATTGCCAATTCAAATATTTAACTGGATTACGCGTCCGCAACATGGGTTTGTAGAAAATGCGGCTGCAGCTATTATAATATTATTGTTGATTACCTTTGTAATGAACGGGATCGCGGTTTATTTCAGAAATAAATGGCAGAAAAAATTTAAATAACAGAAGTGTTATATTATGAGTAAAGAGAAAAAGGAAAGCGTGATAGAAAGTAGCATTAAACGCAAGTATAAATTACAAGCGAAAGATGTTAAGGTGTGGTACGATGATTTTATGGCTATCAAAGGAATCAGCATGGACATAAAACCCAATAAAGTAACTGCTTTTATTGGTCCTTCGGGTTGCGGGAAATCTACTTTTTTAAGATTGTTCAATAGAATGAACGATTATGTGGATGGTTTCAAAATGGATGGTGAAATCAATATAGACGATAAAAACATCAACGATAAGGATATAAATGTGGAATTGCTTAGAAAGCAAGTAGGAATGGTGTTTCAGAAACCTAACCCGTTTCCAAAATCTATCTATGAAAATGTTGCTTACGGACTAAAGATACAAGGTTTAAAGGATAAGAAATTCCTAGAAGAACGCGTGGAAAGTTCTTTAAAAAGGGTCGCTCTTTGGGATGAGGTAAAAGACGATCTCAACAAAAATGCTTTGGCACTCTCAGGTGGTCAACAGCAACGTTTATGTATAGCCAGAACACTGGCGGTAGAGCCTTCAATCATTTTAATGGATGAGCCAACTTCTGCTTTAGACCCTATCTCTACAGCAAAAATTGAAGAGCTTATCTATAAATTAAAAGATAAGTACACCATTGTAATTGTTACGCATAACATGCAACAAGCGAGTAGGATTAGTGATAACACAGCATTTTTCTATTTAGGGGAACTTATAGAATATGATAAGACCAATAAAATTTTCACCAATCCTGAAAAGCAACAAACCGAAAATTACATCACAGGAAGATTCGGATAAACTTAAAAAATTATGTTGAATTTAGAAGATCACAGAGAAATTTTGAATCAGTCCGGGTTGGAAATGTTCCAACTTGTTAGAAAACAATTTATAAAATCTAAAGAAGCTTTTCTTAATCACGATAGCGATCTGGCAGAAGAAGTTTTGCATACAGAGAATAGAGTGAATGGAATGGACCTTAAGTTAGATAGGGAATGCGAGCGTTTTATCGCATTGCATAATCCTGTAGCCAGCGATTTACGTTTTGTTTTGGCCTTAAGAAAGATCAATTTTGATCTGGAGCGTATCGGGGATCACGCTTATGGAATTTCCAGTTATATAGTTGAGTTAGATACTCCTGTTAATAAGGAAGTATTGGATAAGTTGGAATTTGAAGAAATGTACAAGGCAGCCTTATCTATGCTAGATGATATCAGGGATGCCTACCAATCAGGAAATGCTAAAAAGGCTAGGAAAGTGTTTAAAAAGGATAAGATCCTCAATAAGATCAACCTAAACTCTTTTAGCGTTATTTCTGAAGAGGTTCAAAAAGATCCAAAGTTGATAGATCAATATTTATTGCTTTTTTCTGTGATAAAGAAAATTGAAAGGGTAGGAGATCTGATCACTAATATTGGTGAAGAGATTATTTTTTATCTTGAAGCTGAAGTATTGAAGCATAGAAAGAAAAAAGGCCCATCTAAGCCAAGTAAATAAAAGTTTGAATAAATCTTTTAAGATTCAGTAAGGCACTTGACTATCTCGTCACCCTGAACTTGTTTCAGGGTCTTCTTCCGACTTACTGGGATGCTGAATCAATTTCAGCATGACAAAAAACTGAAATGCAGCTTGTTAAAAGTGATATTTGACAAAAAAGCGGAGAATCAAATAAATGTTTATAAATACTTAGAATGCAGCCCTAAGTAATGCTTGGTGGCTGCTTTTTTATTTTTGATCAGTTCCATATCGCATATCAATTGTTTTCTAGAATATTTTTCGGGTTGAAAAGTTGAAGTTTCTGAATCTTGCAATTCTTCAAATTGATCCAAACAAACTAAGACTCTGGAGATTCCTAAGAGTATAAAATTAATGAATTGCTTTATATTATTTTTGGGATAAGTAGTTGCATGGGCATAAACCACTACAAAATTTAACTCTTCTATAAAAGCTGTTCTTAGCTTATGGATATCTTGCGCACAAGTGGCTAAAGTTTGAATTTCTTGCTGTACATCTTCCCAAACATCAAAAATGTCATTACCCATTTGCATTAATCCGCCTGCCTGATAAATCAACTTTTCTTCAGCAGCATCTAAAGGATGTTTCATACAAAGCCTATAAAATAAAAATGAATTTCCTCCCTTCAAAAAAGTAAGCTCTTTGATTTTATCTTCTGAAATTTCTTTTCCCTGTTGAAAGATACTTTCCTTTTCCGTTTGAAATACTTCGAAAGCTTTTTGCTTCAATTTTTCAGGCTTTGAAGCTTTATTAAGTCCTTTTTGGTATAGTTGAAGTCCTAATGCTTCAAAACTATTTTTAGGTATCAAGGAGTCTGGAGTCAAAATAAATTTTTCCAAATGACTCCATTCTTTTATAGGATCATCAAATAGATCATCTAAAAGACCAGAGATCCCTCCTAGATAGGTCATTGTATACCTTTCGGGATCTAATAATGTTTTGCCTCGCAGCGTGCCGAATGCTGCACCTAAAAAGCCGGGAACTCCTAAAGCATAATAGTTAGTGATCTTTTTAAGATCGGCTTTAGAGATACTTCCATCATTGGTCTCCTCAAAAGAGCTAAGAAGTGGTAGGAGATTTTGTTTTATAAAGCGTTTTTGCTTCTTTGCATTTTTATAGAAAAAAAATGCAACTGAAGGAAGTTTTAAAATCCCAACCGTTGCATTTAAAAATGAATTTCGATTATTTTTCATTCAAAAGAATTGGTTTCCCAAATTCAAGTTTTTCTAATTTTTCTAATTGTGTTTCAGCATCGCCCACAATAAGATAATACATTTTAAAAGGGTTTACATATTCCCCGGCTAATGATTTTAAGTCTTCCAAACTCATCCCTTTTACAATAACTTCTTGTTGTTTTATAAAATCGTCCTTATAATTAAAGTTTGCAATATCACTTAGCATATTTAGTTTTGCTCCTAGAGTTTCAAATTTTCTAGCATTGCTTTTAATCATAAAACTCTGAGTGATATCTAAGTCATCTGGTTCCAGGCTTACCGGATAATTAATTAAGATATCCTTTATCAAATCTACAGCCTCATAAGTGATGTTTGTGCGAACACCGCTGGAGATCTCAAAAGGACCTTTTATATTTCCGCCATTAAATCTGGAACGAATTCCGTAGGTGTAGCCTTTTCCTTCTCGTAATTCCTGTGTGAGCTGTGAGGCAAAACTTCCTCCCCCAAGACGATAATTCATCACTTCTGCTTTATAGAAATCCTCATCTGTAGCTTTTAAGGCTGGAGTTCCAATTTTAATAATAGACTGCTTTGCTCCCGGTACATTATAAAAATAAACTTTTGATGCTTCCGGGGCTTTTGGCTCAGAAAATTCAGGGATCTTTACAGTAACAGGTTTCCAATTCGCTGAAATAGCTTTTAAAGACTCCTTAGCCATTTTTTGGTCTAGATCTCCCACAGCCATATATTTAGCTCTCATTGGAGAGAGATTGTTTTTATAATAGGCTTTAAGATCTTCTAAGGCAATCGCCTCCACAGATTTTGAAGTTCCTAAAATATTCTTGGAAAGGATATGATCTTTACCATAGATCAGTTTTTTAAATTCTATTTCAGCTATACTGTTAGGATTTGCCTGCTGCTGTTGTAACTGACTAAGAACTTGCTGTTTTGCTAATTTAAATTCGGCTTCATCCCATCTTGGTTCCAATAGAATTTCTTCTACTAGTTTCATTGTTTCCTCAAAATTGCGAGTCAAGCTGCTTCCGGAAAGAACGATTTTTTCATCCTCTGCATTTACGTAGATATTAGAGCCTAGTAATTCTATAGCTTCTTCCAACTCTTGCGGAGTCTTATTTGCTGTTCCTTTGGTTAGTAACTTAGCCAATAAGTTAGAAACCCCGGTCTTATTTGGTTTTTCCAACAACAACCCGCCTTCCATTTCTAAACTGAATTGAACAATTGGTACTTCTCTAGAAGTAATTCCTGAAACGCTCAAGCCAGATGGTAAATTGAATTTCCATATTTCAGGAACTACAATTTCCGGATTTCCCCAGTAAGGAGGTTCGGTACTTCTATCAAAACTACTCGGTGTTTTTTCATAGGAAATATTACTAGTGGAATCAAATTCTTCTTCGGCTCCTTCAACGATCTTCTCTTCAACAACTGTTGCTGGTATTGCATTCTCTAAAGCGAGCTCTTTCTGCCCTTTCGGCACAAAACTGGTAGCAACATATGGCTTCCCTTTAATATATTTATTATACACCCGTTTAACATCTTCTGCAGAAACCTTTAAGATCTTCTCCACATTTTTATTGATCTCATTGGGATCATTTGCGAAGATCTGATATTGTGCCAATTGAAAACCTTTCCCTAAAACACTGGAAATACTATTATAAAAATCTGTTTCTTGTCCGGCTTTAATTCTTTTTAGATCTTTTTCTGAAATCCCATTCTTCTCGAACTCTTTAAAAGTTTCATCGATAGCCTTTTGAACTTCATCCAGATCTTTTCCGTCATAGGCTCTTACCTGAAGCATTAATTGTCCAGCAAGTTCAGAGGTATAATCGAACATATTCACCCTATCTGTAAGCTCTTTTTCTACTACCAACTTTTTATAAAGAGGCGCATTTTTGCCATCTGCCAGATATTTAGATAAGATCTCAAGAGCATAAGAATCCTCATGATACGAATATTGAGAAGGCCAGGTAAGAGTTAGTTCGGGAAGATTTGCAAAATTATCTTCATAATAAAGACTTTTGGTCTCTTTTAAATTAGCCGGTCTTTTTTCTTGTCTAGCGATATCGGTTCCTGCAGGAATCTCATCAAAATATTTATGAACCCATTCTTTGGCTTGCTCCTTATCAAAGTTCCCTGCAATAGTTAAGGTTACATTATTTGGAACATACCATTTATTATAAAAATCTTTTACATCCTGTAAGGTTGCATTTTGCAAATCTTCTAGAGAGCCAATCACTTGCCAGTGATAAGGATGATCTTTGGGATAAAGGTTTTGGTCTATTACTGCAAAAGTATGGCCGTAAGGTCTATTATCTACTCCTTGTCTTTTTTCATTTTTCACTACTTGCTTTTCCTTAGCTAATACTGGTTCAGTCACCGTGTTGATAAAATAGCCTAATTTATCTGCTTCTGCCCAGATCATTTTTTCAAGCGCATCGCTGGGAACAGTCTGGAAATAGTTCGTTCTGTCCCTGCTTGTAGATCCATTAGCGCCAGAGCCACCAATACGTGCGCTCATTTTATCGAGTCCGCCTTTCCCAAGGTTTTCAGATTCTAAAAATAATAGGTGCTCAAAAAGGTGCGCAAAGCCTGTTCTGCCTTCTAGTTCCCGTGCAGAACCAACATGGCTGGTAAGTGCTACAGCAACCACAGGATCTGACTTGTCTTGATGCAGGATCACTCGCAAGCCATTTTGTAAAGTAAAAGTCTCAAAATCCACATTGATTCCGGTCCCTTTTTCTTGAGCTATTATTGAAATAGGAATCGCTAAGAAAAGGAGTAATAGTGCTGAAAAAGTAGTCTTCATATTTTTATTTCTAAGTTTATTTTAATTTTCTTATCCTTTTTATGTTGTAAAAGTATTTTGTCACCTTGAGACCTGTGATAAAAAAAATTATCTAGCGTAGGATATCGACGTATGAGAGATGCTGAAACGAGTTCAGCATGACGGCAGTTAAAATAGTATCGTCACCCTGTTCCGAGAGCTATCGGAATGGTTTCAGGGTCTCTTATTCTGAGGCAACTTAGAAAATACGTCAATTGTAATTTATTTTAGGGTCTAAATTTATTGTATTTATTTATTATTCATCGAGATTCTGAAACTCCGGAAGCGTCGGGAAAGAATGACGTCATTTATCCTTTTGTGATACTTTACGGACAATCAATTAAATTTTTAATCTATAAGTATCATTGTTTACAAAGAACACTGCATTCACAAAAAACAATTTTCCGTTCTCCCAGAAAGCTCTAAACAAAGGATTATCTACCATATAAATAATGCTTCCATTACCTATTTGTTCCTCCCCGAAGATCATGGAATTCTTCATATTTTTTGTGGCTTCGCTTCCTGCAAAACCAGAGACAACCTCTGGAGAATCCTCCAAATAAGCGATATTATATCCTTCAGATAAATAGCTGTAACTATCACTGCTTAATTTTAAACTGAAATAAGAATCTCCGTATCCAAATGCCATTGGGTGTGTTTTGTCTAAAGTAGTTTTTATAATACTCCCTGTTATTAGGTCTTTAATACTTTCTCGTTCCCGAGTAGCATAAGGAATTAGATTTGCGGTTGCAGTAGTATCTTTTTTAGTTTCAGGTTTATTCTCTTTTAAGTTGAAGCCTTCCTTACCGGAGAAACTACCGACTGCATCTCCAATTGCAATAACTTTTCCACCCTCCTTAATCCAGGATTTAAGATTTTTTAAAGCCTCCTCATTCAATAGACTATTATACCCTCCTGAAGGCATCACTAATACATCGATAAGAGAAAAATCTATATTCTTAAAATAGTCGGTATCAATTGGGGTGATAGGGTAGTGTAGATCTTTTTCAAAAAAGTGCCAAATCTCACCAAAGTTTAACGAGGAAACTCCCTCTCCCCTAAGCACACCTACTCTTGGTTGGTTAATTATTTTTATTTCTGAAGAACCAAAATCAGGTCCGCTTTTAGAAAAACCGGAGGTAGCTGCCGTAAGTTGTCGTCCATGCTCATTGGCGATTTGGATTACTTTAGTATTGAAGTCTTTAAGAGTTCTATTATCACTTTTAGTAATTATAAGACTTCCAGGATTGAATATCTGACCCTCATTTTCAAACTCCAGCGTACTATATCTTAGCTTAATTCCTTCTTTCAGTAAAGCTGCCAGAAAACGTGCGTCCTCCATGCTATCCCATTTGGAGATATAACCGCTTGCATTAGAAGTAGTATTAACTATAGAAGTGGTCGAAGCAGCTTGAGTACTGTTTAATAATTTATTACTCGCTACTGCTTCAAGTCCGTAGGCGTAGGGTAAACTCCAGGCAGTAATGTCGTAAGTCAAGGAGTCACTTAACTTGGTGTTAGGCTCGAATAATACTTTAACCATTTTTCCTTTTGGCTGATTGGTATTTATAACCAAAGTATTCTCGTTGGTATTAAAATCTGCTTGCTTATTCTGAGAGTAATTAAAACCTTTTATTTTTCCTGAATTGGTTGAGCCATATTTTATTTCATGAAGATCGAGCAGGGATTTTAAAGCTTCAATTTTATCTGGGCTACCATTTAACGCATAACTTTTATAGGATAACTGATCATTTTGAAAGAACTTATTGAATTCAGAATTTAATTTTTCAACATTTTCCGAAGCGATCTCTACGGTAGATAATCCTGTAGTAAAATGGTGCGCTACACGGTCTACAAGAGTTAACTCGTAACCTTCAGTAGTTTGAATTCCAAGCCCTGCTTGTCCGCCACCTGCTTGCTCGTAAGTCATTCCAATTGAGCCCATATAAGTTGGGTAGGTATCTCCATAACTGGGATATAAAAGATCGAATCGTTCTTTGGTGAAATAAAGCCAACCCTTTTCATCGAAATATTTTGCATGATTTTTACCTATTTCAGCTTGGAAATCGCGTTGAAATGGAGTGATTATTTCATGAAAAGGCTCTGCTGCCGGAGCAAAATAATATGGATCGTTGATGCTTTGCTCATGAAAATCTACATGAATATGAGGTAGCCACTTGTTATATATTTTTAATCTGGCTTTAGTCTCTATCTGTGTAGCCCAAGCCCAATCTCTATTAAGATCAAAAAGATAATGATTTGGTCTTCCTCCAGGCCAAGGTTCATGGTGCTCTGCCGCCAAAGGAGACGCATTATAAGGAGTTGCTTTTACCTGATTGTACCAGTTGGCATAACGGTCTCTCCCATCAGGATTAATACAAGGATCCATAATTACCACCGTATTTTTAAGCCATTCTTTTTTATTGGTTACCAATTCATACAAGGTTTGCATAGCAGCTTCAGTACTGGAAGCTTCATTTCCATGGACATTATAGCTTAACCATACAATTGCTTTATCTGCTTGATTTCCGGAGTTATTGGTGTTTACTCCTGCATTGCTTAGATGATTCTTTCTAATTTCATCAATATTCTTTAAATTTTCTTCTGAAGAAATTGTCGCATACGTAAGTTGCCTATTCTCATTGGTTTTTCCGTAAGTACTATATTCAACTAAATTGGAATTTTCTGCAACATGCTCAAAATAATTCACCACATCTGCGTGTCGTGTAAATTGAGTTCCAATTTCGTAACCTAGAAACTGTTCAGGAGATTGAAGATTTTGTGAGATTAAGGTAGAAGTAATTAAACAATTGAGGAGGAGGAATAAGATCGATTTTTTCATGTAGATAAGCGAATATTGAAATTTGAGTAGTAAAGATAGCATACAGGCCGGAATTAACTATAATTTAGGGTGTAAAATACTTATCTTCGATATCTTTACCGCTTAAAATTTATTTATGCCTGCAGACTGTCTTTCCTATCGTGAAACAAATTATTACTCTAGTCTTATTTCAGATTATCTGGACCAAAAAGAGGAGCTAAAGGGGTTCTATCATAGATTTCCAAGTATAGAGAATTTTGAGGCTCAGATTAAGGATAAAAAAGAGCTTTTTTCAGCTGATAAGCGCGAGTTGTTGGTGAGAGTTTTGGAGCAACAATATTCCGAAATTGAAAAAGGAGAAGAGGTTTCAGCCAATATAAAAGCGCTATCAAACGAAAATACTTTTACAGTTACCACAGGGCATCAATTAAATCTCTTTACCGGCCCACTGTATTTTTTATATAAAATTGTTTCTACTATAAATTTAGCTTCAGCATTAAAAAAAGAATACCCTAAAAATGATTTTGTGCCTGTGTATTGGATGGCTACAGAAGATCATGATTTTGAGGAGATAAATTATTTCATTTTGAATGGTAAAAAATTCAAGTGGAACAGCCAACAAAAACAAGCTGGAGAAGATGCGGTTGGAGATTTAAATACAGAAGGCTTAGAAGAAGTTTTTAATCTTTTTTCAGCAGAAATAGGAGGAGGGAAGAATGCCGAAGATCTTAAAGATTTATTTAAGTCGGCTTATTTAGAGCATTCGAATTTAACCGATGCAACACGCTATCTCGCACATCAACTTTTTAAAGAATACGGACTGGTAATTCTTGATGCTCAAAATAAAGAATTAAAGGCTGAATTTATCCCGTATGTAGAAAAGGAGTTATTTGAAAAGGTGTCCCATACTACTACGATTTCTGTAGCAGAAAAGCTGGAGCAACTTGATTATGGAATACAGGTGAACCCGAGGGAGATCAACTTGTTTTATTTAAATGATGGTTTGCGTGAGCGAATTATAGAGAAGGAAGGCTCATTCTATGTAAACGGAACAGAAATTTCTTGGAGTAAAGACGAAATGCAAAAGGAAATTCAAGATTTCCCAGAACGCTTTAGTCCCAATGTGATGCTTCGGCCACTTTATCAAGAAGTGATCTTACCCAATCTTTGCTATATAGGTGGAGGAGGAGAGTTGGCATATTGGTTTGAACTAAAGGAAATGTTTGAAGAATTAAAGGTGCCTTTTCCAATTTTATTACTTCGGAATTCAGCCTTGATAGAAACAAGCAAACAAAATAAAAAACGCGGTAAATTAGATATTTCTCAATCAGAATTATTTCTGAAGCAGCACGAACTTATCAATAGAAAAGTGAGGAAAATATCCAATATAGATATCGATTTTTCTCCGCAGAAGGAACATCTGGTAAAGCAATTTCAGCAACTATATGAATTGGCAGAAAAAACTGATCCTACATTTCTAGGTGCTGTAAAAGCTCAAGAAGTAAAACAATTGAAAGGCTTGGAGCATCTGGAAAATAGATTGCTTCTGGCACAAAAAAGAAAACTGAAGGATGAGGTTTCAAGAATTGCAGCACTGCAAAACGAGCTTTTTCCGAATAAGAGATTACAAGAACGGCAAACTAATTTTTCTGAAATGTATCTGGAATTTGGACAAGTTTTAATTCCTACATTAATTGAGAATTTAGACCCCTTAAAATTAAAATTTAAAATACTGACTTTTGGAGAAAAATAAAATGCACAGCATAGATATGGATTTGGTGGAAATGACGCTAGACGTGATGAAATACACCATAGACCGTATATCGAATGTAACTCCGGAATTGGGTGCTCCAAAAAAGGAAGAAGAGTTGTTTGCAATGGTTGGCGAAACCATCACTCCAAATGGTATTGGAGGAGAAACAGCTTTTAAGCTTTTTAAGGACGTTTTAGTAAAGGCAACGGTGCCTATAGATCACCCAAGACACTTGGCTTTTGTGCCTGCAGCGCCAACCAGAGCAGCAATTATGTTCGATCTGGTAACCTCTGCTTCCAGTATTCATGGTGCTTATTGGATGGAAGGTGCAGGTGGAATTTTTTGTGAAAATCAGGCGATGAAGTGGTTGGTTTCCTTAACAGGCTTGCCTAAAGATGCATTTGGGGTTTTTACCAGTGGAGGTACAGCCGCAAATTTATCGGCATTAGTTGCTGCAAGGGAAGGTTGGAGAAGTAGAGATGAAAAGCATAAAGCTGTAAAAGGGCTTTTATTGACGTCTGATGGTGCACATAGTTCTATTCAGGCAATGGCAAAGGTGATGGATGCAGACCTGGAAATGGTTTTATGCAATGGAGAAAATCTTACCGGCGCTGAATTAAGCAAAACTATAGCTAATTTAAGCAAAGAAGATCGGGAAAGACTATTTGCAGTTGTTGCTACCGGTGGAACAACAAATGCAGGAATAATTGATCAATTGGACACTATCGCTGATGTTTGTGAAAAAGAAAACGTTTGGTTTCATGTAGATTGTGCTTATGGCGGGGGTGCTTTAGCTGCTCCATCGGTAAGACATTTATTCAATGGAATTGAGAAAGCAGATAGCATTACTATAGATCCTCATAAATGGCTTTTTTCACCTTATGATTGTGGGGCGGTGATTTATAGGGATATGGAATTAGCTAAGAATGCACATTCACAAAAAGGTTCTTATCTGGAGATCTTTAAAGATGATGGTGCGCACGGATTCAATCCAGCAGATTATCAAATTCAGCTAACCAGAAGATTACGGGGAATGCCATTATGGTTTTCCTTAGCGATGCATGGAACTGAAAAATACAGAGATTCTATAGAACGCGGAATTGAACTTGCTAAGATTGCTGCAAATAAAATCAAGGAGAGAGATTATTTGGAATTGGTTAGGCCTGCGAGTTTATCTGTGGTGCTATATAGAAGAATAGGCTGGAATCCAAATCAATACCGAGATTGGACCTATAAGAACCATAGAGAAGGAATTGCTTTGGTAACTCCAACTAAATGGAAAACAAATGGGGAGGATGAAACCATTTCCAGATTTTGCTTTATAAATCCGGATACTACAGAAGCGGATATAGATTTGATTTTGGATACGATGAGGTAGAATTTAATTTTTATCTGAATAAAATGACCTTTTTACAGGCTCAGGGTGACAAGCTCACTTGATTGTCATTCCGACTTAGGAGGAATCTCTTATAAACTAAAATCTTGCTTCGTTGAGATCCTTCCTGCGTCAGGATGACAAGAAACAAAAAAAAGCCTGAAAGATAACTTTCAGGCTTTTTTAGTTGAATTCAGTAAAAATTACTTAGAAGAAGTTTCTGCTCCTTTATCTACTGCAGGACGTTCTGCTCTATTGGCAATTTCCCATGCTGTTAAGAATACTAAACGAGCACGTTTTTCTAAAAGATCGTATCTAATTTTATCTGGAGTATCTGTCATTTTATGATAATCGGCATGAACACCATTGAAATAGAAGATAATTGGAATATCGTTTTTAGCGAAGTTGTAATGATCACTTCTGTAATAAAAACGGTTGGGATCGTTCTCATCGTTATAAGTATAATCCAAGTCTAATTTGGTGTACTTGGCATTTACTGCTTCACTTAATTCATGAAGTTCTGTGCTTAACTTGTCACTACCTATAAGATACACGTAGTTGTCGTTCTTTTTGTGAGCCTCATCTGTTCTACCAATCATGTCGATATTAAGATTAGCAACAGTTTGAGAAAGAGCAAAAACAGGATTGTCTGTATAATACTTAGATCCTATAAGTCCTTTTTCTTCACCAGTTACATTCAAGAATAAAATAGAACGCTTTGGGGTGAATCCATCTTTTCTGGCTTTTGTAAAGGCTTCTGCAATTTCTAAGATTGCAACGGTTCCAGAACCATCATCATCTGCTCCGTTAAAAACATTCCCTTCATCATCCATTCCCACATGGTCATAATGAGAAGAGATCACTAAAATTTCATTTGGCATTTCACTTCCAGGAATGTAAGCTAATACATTTTCAGAATCTTTTACATCTCCTCTAAACATAGAAGAAGGAACTTCTTGATAATAATCGTCTCCACCAATTGGAGAAATTATTTCTAAAGATTTGTATTCTTTTTTAAGGTATTCTGCAGCTTTCTTTTGACCTGGCTCTCCAGTTTCACGACCTTCAAAATCGTCACCTGCAAAAATATATAAATGCTCCTTTAATTCTTTAGAAGTTATGCTCTCTGCATAATCCATAGGGTTAATATCTTCAATCTGTTTAGATTGATGAGCACCACAACTAACTAGAACTACAGTAAGGGCGCTAAAAAGTACTTTTTTCATAAGGGTATAATAATTTAATAAGTGCGGCAATATAAGAGATTTACTAGGATTTTACAGATTAGGAGCTATAAATATATCTTAATTCCTGTGATGTGGTTCATTTTGATTGAGATCACTATTTGATTGATGTTTAGCTTGTTTGATGTCTTATGATTATTGAAATCAAAAAAAATCAAAAAAAGCTTCGGTATTTTTTAATTTTTCAAAAAAAGCTCATTATATTTGCACCCGCAATCAAGGAATACTTGATGAGACACACTGGAGAATTGGCAGAGTGGTCGAATGCGGCAGTCTTGAAAACTGTTGAGGGTTACACCTCCGGGGGTTCGAATCCCTCATTCTCCGCAAAAGGAAACCCGCAACGAAAGTTGCGGGTTTTTTGTTTTAAAAAAAACGCCCAAGCTTTTTCAGGGATCAAGTCCAAAAGTTGTGGGATTTTGAGATTATGCAAAAATTGTTGTAAGTCTATAGAGGAAGAAATCTATGTTTCTAACCCCTCTAAACTGCGCCCTAAAAGCTTTAATTTTTGCGTTGAATG
>NZ_VORY01000022.1 GCF_007997295.1 Gillisia hiemivivida
TAAAAAGTCTGGAAGGTAAAACAGAGAAACAAAAAAACCACTATAAGAAAAAAGAGCTAAAAAGATATGTTTGGGCGATAGCTAGACTTGGTGGTTGGAAAGGGTATGAAAGCAAAAGACATCCAGGGATAACAACCCTATGGATAGGATTGAAATATTTTAAAGCCGCAATGGAAGGGTGGACCATTCATAAAGATATGTCCACACGATAGGAAGTATCGGGACAGGTTGACGATAATTTGAAGATTATCATTCTCTCCCATTTTTTAATTCCAAAAGTTAAAACAACTATGGAGAAATTGTTGCTTACTAAAAAATTTTGGAACCCTGTTTGAAGTACAACGAGAGTAAAAATAATAATTTTTATTTCAAAGTAAGTGGAAGGAATTTAAAGAAAAGCTTAAATACTTTACCCAAAAAGAGATTCACAAAAGTTTTAAAGAACGTATTCCCCCCAATCAATCTGTTGATAAGAGGATGTATAAATTAATTTATAATGGCCTTCATTCATTTCAAACTTAAAAAGTTGGAAGAACAGCTAAAGAACCGATAAGCGTACTGCAATAATAATTTCGTAAATTTAGATTGAAAATAATTTTATGATAAGTCCATCTCAATAAAATAATAAAAAACTATCATAATGGCAAAAACTTCAAAAGTAGAAATTACGGCTAAGCCCAATAAGTTACTCAAATGCCCCACCGGTATCAAAGGTTTTGACGAAATTACCGAAGGCGGGCTTCCTAAGATTGGATCCACGTTAGTTTCCGGAAATGCAGGCTCCGGGAAAACGCTTTTTGGGGTTGATTTTCTAATCAAAGGCGCAACCGATTATAACGAGCCAGGGGTTCTCATGTCGTTTGAAGAGACAGAAGAAGAACTCTTTAAAAATGTGGCTTCTCTCAATATGGATTTGAAAGCGCTTGTATCTCAGAAAAAGATTGTGCTCCAACATGTTATTTTAGACCGTAAAGACATTCAAGAGACCGACTTTAATCTTGAGGGGATATTCGTTCTTTTGGAAGATGCTATTGATTCTATCGGTGCCAAACGTGTTGTTTTAGATTCTATCGAATCTATCTTTGCGGGCATTACAGATTTTGGCATTCTTCGCTTAGAGATAAAAAGACTTTTTAGGTGGCTTAAAGAAAAGAAAGTCACGGCAATCTTTACGGGGGAGGCCTCAAAAACCGGATCTTATACACGTCATGGTCTGGAGGAATACATCTCCGATTGCATTGTTCTTCTGGATAACAGAGTCAAAGACGAAATTGCCACCCGTAGAGTTCGCATAATTAAATATCGGGGGTCTCGTCATGGAACAAGCGAATATCCCTTTGTAATAGATGATGAGGGACTGTCAGTAATTCCTATCACGTCAGCAGGACTTGAACAACCGGGCACAGACAAGCGGGTTTCATCAGGCATTCCATCGTTAGATAAATTGTTCACGGGTAAAGGTTATACCAAAGGCAGCACCATACTGGCTTCGGGAACTGCGGGCTGCGGAAAAACAAGTTTTGGGGCGGCATTCGCAGTTGAAAGTTGTAAACGTGGGGAACGCTGTCTTCTCTTATCTTATGAAGAATCGGCAGGACAACTTACTCAAAACATGAAATCTATCGGCATTGATTTTACGCCTTGGATAAAAAAAGGGCTCTTAAAGATTGTGGCTCTAAGACCATCCTTTCTTGGTTTGGAGATGCATCTATTGACTGTTTATAAGCTCGTTGATAGTTTCAAACCAAAGTCTGTGGTGGTAGACCCATTAACAAGTCTTATTGGCGAAGGCGACGAGCGTGAAGTTGCATCGATGCTTACCCGTATGATTGACCTCTTAAAATCCAAGAGCATCACGACTTTTTTTACAAGCCTTGTTTCTGCTAATTTTAAAAGTAATACAAGTGGCGAAATTGGTGTTTCATCTCTAATTGACACCTGGATTGTTGTGAGAATGGTAGAAGATGATGAAGGCAGAAGACGCACCCGGGAAGTATTCATTGTGAAATCTCGTGGCACTAACCATAATACTGATGTGCACAAATTTACTATGAGCGATGATGGAATAAGCGTGACGCCTTATGATGAATCTACTTTTAACCGAAATGAAAAAAAGAATTTTGATAAGAATGTTGCTGAGAATAAAAAAAATAAATAACAATCAATGAAAACAGTGCAACCTATATTCATTGTTGGCATTGGTGGCTCAGCCGGAGCGCTAAACGCGTATAAGGTGCTACTGGATGCAATGCCGCTTGATACAGGTATGGCATTTGTTATTATTTCCCACATGAACCCAACCGCCCATAGTCAGTTGGCTAAAATACTACAGAGGCACACGAAAATGTCAGTAACCGTAGCTTTTGAGGCAATGCCTATTCTTGCGAATCATGTTTACGTAATTCCTACAGACTCGGATCTTACGATGGAAAATTATAGGTTCAAAGTAATTTCACCTCGCATTAGCAGGAACAAACAGATAGATATATTTTTTATTTCCCTTGCAAGTGAAATAGGTGTGCGTGCAATAGGCATTATCCTTTCGGGATATAATGGTGATGGCACCGAGGGCTGCAGGCATATCAAAGCTAACGGAGGAAAAACCTTTGTCCAGGACAATTCTGCCGAAGTTGACCACATGCCGATTAGCGCCCAGATGGCAGGCTGTGTTGATTTCGTATTACCACTTAAAAAAATTCCAGCTAAGCTGAAAAAATTAGCAGCGGCACTTAAAACTTAGAAACGATTTACAAACACGAAAATATTAGTTGGGAATTAAAAGTGTGTTATTAATTAACTTTGCTATGGCTTGACTTTTTTGTGATTTAAAATCCGTTATATCGGCAAGCCTGAAATATTGTACACCATTTAGGGAACCTTGCTAAAATAAAACCTACCGAGACACTTTTATTATCTTCCCCTTCGCTTTCAGATCAACCACGGCTGTATTCTTAATATTTATAAAAAATTTTAAAAAATGAAAGCACCAAAATTTATAATTGTAGTTGGCACTTCCGCGGGCGGTATGAATGCGCTGATTGAATTTGTTTCGCAGTTGAAAGAAAATATAGATGCAGCTTTTTTTATCGTGATGCACTTATCACGCACAAGTATCAGTGATTTTTTAGTGCATCGTCTTCAACCTCATACCTCTTTAAAATGTGAAGTAGCAAAAGAAGATGCTAAAATAGAAAAAGGGCATATTTACGTTGCTGCACCCAATCAACATTTACTCGTTAAGAAAAATAAAATTATTCTTGGCTGGGGTCCTGAAGAAAATCGTTGGCGACCTTCCATCGATGTATTGTTTCGTTCAGCCGCTGCCGCTTACAGTACAAGAGTTATTGGGATTGTATTAACTGGCTCACTAGATGACGGAACTACAGGTATGTTAGCCATTAAAAGAAGTGGAGGTACCTGTATGGTACAAGACCCTAACGAAGCAGAATATCCTGACATGCCCCTATCGGTTCTTAATAACATGGAAGTTGATTACTGCATTCCGCTCCATCAAATGGGTGAGACAATTTTTGAAATTAGTCAAAATAACCCCGAAGAAATTGCTGCCCCTCAAGATGTTATTATAGAATCTGAAATTGCTGAAAGAGTAGTGGTGGATTATGAGCATGTAAAACAATTAGGCGAAAAAAGTATTTATGCCTGCCCCGATTGCGGCGGTGGATTGTGGGACATCCCAAAACAAAATGTCGGCCTGAATGACAAAGTCGGGCAGGGAAATTCCGACCGTTACCGTTGTCATATTGGGCATTCGTATTCTGAAAAAGATTTGGTAGTGAAGCAGGGAGAAATATTAGAATCTACACTATGGATAGCTTTGCGTATTATGGAGGAACGCAGAACGCTCCTTAAGAAAATGGAAGATGATAACCAGAAAAAAGGATTGTCTAAAATGGCATCAAGCTATCAGGAAAAAGGAGAAGATATACAATTTCATGTTGACAAGATGAAAGAAATTTTATACGCGACTCAAGACACGTTGTAAATAAAGTCTTACCTCCGAATTTTTCTAAAAGCTTAAGAATAAATTCGTCTCCTGTAAATTTTAGCTGCATTAGCTGCAGAGTGCGAATCCGATGGCTCGGCTCCTAGAATTTTTAGAATTATTTTTCCCTGAACCCTTGTGATATACTTCAATGGCCGGCAACTAGGTTCTTGTTTGTAGTTACAGAAGACTTTTCTGCAATATTCGCTTGTTTTAATTAAAGCAAGTAGCGTGACAAGACATGCGTACCTGAAGATGTAGTCTCTAAAATAACATTTTTATTAAATATCTGCTTTTTTCGAGTCCAATGGGCAATTATGCTATTTGAAATGGTTGCGTCACCCTGAGACCCGTGATAAAAAAAATTATCTAGCGTAGGAAATTGACGTATGATGGTTCTCAGCAGATTTATTGTTTTAAGAACTTCTTTTTTGCAGTGTAGTGCTTCCCCAGCGTAAAATTTTCGAAGCCTTGGAGAAAATTTAGCTGGGGAAGTACGGTTCCAATTATGCGGTAGCATAATTGGAAACACCTACAAAAAAGTGTCCTTTTTTTGGTTCCGTTTTTTTGGACTAACAAAAAAATGAACAGTCATTAAAATTAATCAAAGCTTTATAGACCAAAGGGAGTGTTTTACAAATTCTTGGAATTACCTCAATGAGAACACAAATCGTATTAAAAACTTGCAAGGAATTAAGTTTGTTAATTACCTATAAATCAGCAACTTACAGAATACGTCAATGGTAACTTGTTTCAGGGTCTTATACCCACATAAATGAGATGCTGAAACGAGTTCAGCATGACGGAAACAATCTGTAATTAATTAGTTATAAACTACTTACTGGAAAAAAAGTGGACATACAAAAATAAATTTAAGTCTAATTTAACAAAAAATAATTAACTAAAATCTTAATTAAAACCTTTGGCTGTAGTTTAATCCATCGTTGTTTTAAAGTCCTCCCCTCAGGGGAGGATTTAGGAGGGGATGAGATTCCAATTTATTTTAACTCATTCCAACCCCAGCCCTTCCCCAAGGGAAGGGAGCAAATATTTATTATTATCAACGCTTCTCTAAACTAGAGCCAAACCTTTTAAAACTAGTATTGTAAAGACTTATATGGCATTTTAAAATATTGTTATCCTAGATAAGTTGGGGATTAAGTTCAATTATTACAATGCTGAATAGCTTTTTAAACATTACTAAAAGTGTGTTGAAGAATTATCTATTATCAAAAAAGTTTCTCTTTTTGAGATGTCCTATCTTTTGGCCCGCACTCAGCCGCAGTGCGGTCTAGAGGACTTCATTCGACTATTTCTCAGGATAAACTTCTCATTTTTTTGCATTTGTAATTTAATAAAAAGCTCCAGATTTCTCTAAAACTTATAGTGCTTCGAGAGGACTCGAACCTCAATGTAATCGCAAAAGGACATTGACACACATCAAAATTTAATAACTATTAACACTTGGATGTAATATTTTGCCAATTGTGAAATTATATTAATATTCGTAAGTTTTTTAGTCCTAATTTAATGTTTAGCAAAAATTATCCTTGAAGACCCTACAAAGGATAGTATTTCCCCCTTAAATTTTATAGACCACTATTATGAGATATGCTATTTCTTACGTGAGTACTGCAAACATAGATTTTCAAGATCAGGATATTGCAAATATGATGATTAAAACAAAACAATTTAATTCTGAAGAAAAAATAACAGGTATTTTGCTGTATAACGAAAGAAGTTTTTTTCAACTTATCGAGGGTGAAAAGTAAACAATTCAGAAACTGTACGAAAAGATCAAGCAAGATTCCCGACACAAAAATATTATTAAAATCTTAGAAAAACCGGTATTCGAACCTGCCTTTGATGGTTATTTAACTGATTTCATTACCGACACAAAGAAATTTGATGAACCTCAATTAAAACACTACTTACACTATATTGAAGTTTTAGATCCTGAATCGGAAAAGGGAATAAAACGGGTAATTGAGGTAATGATGGCTTAAAGAAATTTTTAGATTCGCTTTAATTATTTCTTTACCTACCATGTAAAAATTTTTAACAAATTAAACTTCCTTCATATTTGTTAAAGTATAGTTAAATATTTTATATTGTGGCGTCTATCAACGGATTAACATCACGGTTTTTCCGTTAAAACGAAGCAAATGTCACTTACGGGCGATTTATCAGGATTTACTTAAAAAAAATCGAATTTCCTGATCAAAATAAACATTCTGTTTAAGACTTTTCTGCATTCAGCGTTGGGAAAGCGATCTCAAAAATATTTAATATGGAAAGTAAAATTGATAAACATCCTAATTCATATAATGAAGAAAAAACAATGACTGCACTCGAACTGTCTGAGCAAGCATTGGAGGCAAAGGATGAGGAGAAAAATGAAATCGCCATTAAGCTGGCAATGGCCGTAAAAGAACTCTCTTTTCAAATTGAAGAAAATGGAAAAAGAGCAGAAGAACTAATTGTTGCAAATAAAGAACTCGCTTTTCAAAGCGCGCAAAAAGATAAACGCGCAGCAGAACTCGTTAGTGCCAACAAAGAACTTGCTTTTCAAAACGAGCAAAAAGATAAACGTGCAGCAGAACTAGATATTGCCAATAAAGAACTGGCTTTTCAAAACGAGGAAAAAGATAAACGTGCAGCAGAACTCGTAATTGCCAACAGAGAACTTGCTTTTCAAAAAGGGGAAAAGAAAAAAAGAGCTGTCGAATTAATCGATTCCAACAAAGAAGTTGACGAATTGGAAAAGAGGGTGAAAGAGCGCACTGAAGATTTAGAATCTTTTTCATATTCTGTATCGCATGATTTGCGCACACCACTTCGTGCTATTAACGGATACGCACAAATGCTAGGAGAAGATTACGGCAATGTGCTAGATGCCGAAGGAAAAAGATTGCTAGGGGAAGTGAGAAGCAATGCAAAAAAAATGGGTGTGCTTATAGATGACCTTCTTACATTTTCCAGATTGGGTAGAAAAGGAGTTAGAAAGTCTAATGTAGAGATGAATAAGTTGATTGAAACTGTTCTTGCCGAAATTAATCAAAGCCTAGCGCATAATGCCGAAATAAGGTTTAGCAATCTGCTTCCTGCGACAGCAGACTATATTTTATTGAGACAGGTAATCACCAACCTTCTTTCCAACGCCATAAAATATTCTTCAAAAAAAGAGAATCCGGTGATAGAAATAAAGTCGGAGCTAAAAAACGGAGCGCTCATATATTCTGTTAGCGATAATGGTGCAGGCTTCGATATGCAATATGTAAATAAATTGTTCGGGGTGTTTCAGCGACTACATTCCGATGAAGAATTTTCAGGCACAGGAGTAGGGCTTGCAATTGTACAACGAATTATTCATAAGCACGATGGAAAAGTATGGGCTCAAGGGATAGAAGGCGAAGGCGCAACCTTCTTTTTCAGCTTACCATTTAATGAGGAAAAAACAACAGAAAACGTATAGTTTAAATTAACCAAATTATGGAATATAATACAGTCGAAATCCTGCTCATAGAAGATAACATGAACGATGCTGAGTTGGCAATTCGTGCATTTCGCAAAGGCAATATAAGCAATAATCTTATCCACCTTAAAGACGGAGCACAAGCACTCGAGTTTCTTTTTGGAACTGGAAAGTTTGAAGGCAGGGACACTAGTATTAAACCAAAAGTAATTCTGCTCGATCTAAAAATGCCGAAAATGGATGGGCTGGAAGTACTAACTCATATAAAGGCAAACAAACTTACAAAAGCAATTCCAGTTGTGGTGCTTACTTCTTCCAAAGAGCATCCTGATATAGAACGTGCCTATTCGTTAGGTGCTAATAGTTATATTGTAAAGCCGGTTGAGTTCGATGAATTTACAAAAATCGTCGCAGACCTTGGTTTTTACTGGCTGCTGAAGAATCAACCTCCTGTTTAAATAAGCAATAAATCACTAGAAATTGAAAACTAAATTAAAAATACTCCATCTCGAAGACATTGCTACTGACGCGGAATTAGTGGAAAGAGAATTGAAAAAAGGAAATATTCAATTTGAGAAATTGGTTGTTGGTAATAAAGCAGCCTTTGAAAAAGCGCTTAATGAATTTAATCCTGAAATCGTACTAGCCGATCACACACTTCCTTCCTTTGATTCTTTAGAAGCAATAAAGATGATGAAGCAAAAAGGAATAAAAATCCCTATCATACTGGTTTCTGCAACTGTATCTGACGAATTTGCTGTGGAAGTAATGAAAGCAGGAGCAGATGATTATATTTTAAAAGACAGACTCCATCGCCTGCCACAGGCAGTGCTGAGTGCCATGGAGAAATATCGTTTAAAACGGGCAAAGGAAGTAATTGTAGATGAATTAAAAAGTAGTGAGCTTCATTTAAAAGAAGCGCAGGGAATTGCTAAATTGGGCAGTTGGGAAACAGACTTACAAACCTATAATGTAAAATGGTCGGACGAAATACACCGTATTTTTGAAACGAATCCAGAAACATTTCAAGTTACACATGAAGCCTTTCTTCATTATACACATCCGGATGATCGTACTAAAGTTAATGAAGCTTTTGAAAACTCGATTATCAGTCAAACACTCAATTCTGTAGAGCACAGGATCCTTACAGCAAACGGGACGCTGAAACACGTAATAGAAAATTGGATAATATTTCAAGACGATAATGGCCAACCTGTTCGTGCAGTAGGAACCTGTCAAGATATCACAGAAAGAAAACTTGCCGAGGAAGAAATAACTAAGTTATCACTTGTTGCTAGAAAGACCAGCAATGCCGTAGTTATTACCGATGCACAAGGTAAAATTCAGTGGGTAAATGATGCTTTTACCCGGATGACAGGTTTTGAGCTTAACAAAATTATTGGGAAAAAACCGGGTTCTTTTTTACAAGGGCCCGAAACTGATCAAGAAGTTGCTGATTACATGCGCAGAAAAATTAGCAAAAGTCAAGCTTTTCAGTGTGATATAATTAATTATTCAAAATCCGGCAAAAAATATTGGACTAATATAAAATGCCAGCCCGAATTTGATTCCACAGGTAAACTTACAGGCTTCTTTTCTATTCAAACAGATATAACTAAGGACAAAGAAGCTGAACAAGCTATAGCTAAATTAACCGAAAGGATGACTCTAGCTACCAATTCGGCAAAAATTGGAATATGGGAATGGGACGTTGTAAACGATCACCTTATTTGGGATAAAATCATGTACCAAATTTTCGGAGTTGTAGAAGATGAATTTAGTGGCGCATATGAAGCATGGGAAGCCATTGTTCATCCTGATGATATTGAAAAAGCTAACAAAGATTCAAATGACGCTTTAGCAGGCATTCGTGATTATGAGTCAGAATTCAGGGTTGTGTGGCCAGATAAATCTGTTCATTGTATTAAAGGAAATGCTACGGTTATGCGCGATCCTACAGGGAAACCTTTGCGAATGATAGGTACAAATCTCGATATAACTGAGAAAAAAAGACTGGAGAAAGCAGTGGAAACTGAAAGAGATCAATTCTTTGAAATATTTTCAAATGCTCCATCTGCTATAGGAATGTTGAAAGGCGCAAATCATGTTTTTGAAATGGCAAACCCACTTTATTTACAGTTAATAGGCAAAAAAGATATCATAGGAAAAACTGTAGCTGAAGTACTTCCAGAAGTAATTGAACAAGGGTTCGTTAGCCTGTTAGATCATGTTTACCAAACCGGCGAATCGTACACTGGAGCAGAGAAATTAGTTAAGGTAAATACGGAAGGGAATGGTGATTTTACTGATATTTATATAGACTTCGTTTATCAAGCTTATAGAAATGGTGAAGGAAATATAGAAGGTGTTTTCTTTTTTATTAATGATATCACCGAACAAATAGTGTCGAATAAAAAAATCGAAAAAAGCGAGAAGCAATATCGCCAGATTGTAGAAACGGCACAGGAGGGAATTTGGAAGGTCGATGAGTTCAACAAAACCAACTTTGTTAATCAAAAACTTTGTGAAATATTAGAATATACAAAAGGTGAAATGCTTGGAAAAGAATTTTATTATTTCATGGATGAAGAGGGCAAACAATTTGCAGAAAAATTAATTCAGGATAGGCAAAGTGGAAAGGCAGGAAATCATGATTTTAAATTTATTTCAAAAAGTGGAAATGAAATCTGGACCAGTATTTCAGCTAACCCCATTTTTGATGAAGCAGGTGTTTATAAAGGAAGCCTGGCTATGGTAACTGATATTACGGATCGAAGAATCACAAATGAAAAACTTGTGAACAGTGAAGCAAGATTTAGAGGTTTGATTCAGTCGCAAACAAATTATGTGATAAGAACAGATCTCGAGGGCAGATATACCTATGGCAACAAGAAGTTTAGAGATGATTTTGGGTGGATCTATGGGCAAAAGGATATCGTGGGCGAGCAATCCATGGTCTCTATTAATGAATACCATCACCCTCGCGTCCTAGCGACTGTCGAAAAATGCATGTCAAATCCAGGTCAGGTTTTTCAGATAGAAATTGATAAGCCGGCAAAGGGAGGAGGAGTAAAAACCACTCTCTGGGATTTTATATATCTAAAGGGAACTACAAATGAACCCGATGAAGTTCAATGTGTAGGTATTGATATTACAGATAGGGTCCAGGCAAATAAGGCATTGAAAAAAAGCAATACGCGTTATGAATTGGTTTCCAAGGCGACATCAGATGCTATTTATGACTGGGACCTCAAATCAAACGTTTTACTGTATGGGGAAGCATTTTATGCCATGTTTGGTTATTCCCAGGAAGAATTTTCTCCTACAATAGAAGCTTTTCTTGAAAAAATTCACCCTGAAGAAAAGCATCATATAACCGAAAGTCTGAATAACAGTATTGAAGGAATGGAAAGCCATTGGACAGCCGAATATAGGTTCAAAAAAGCAGATGGAAAGTATTCTTCTGTAATAGAAAAAGGATTTATTCTTCGGGACGAAAATGGCAAGGCCTTTCGTATGGTTGGTGCAATCCAGGATTTTACAGAGAGAAAGAAACTGGAAGAACTTTTAGACGAGGCCTCCAGATTTGCGCGAATTGGGAGTTTTGAAATAGATTGTGAAAAGGACACCCTGTTTTGGTCCCCGGTGACTAAAGAAATTCATGAAGTAACTTTGGATTACAACCCTACTCTTGAAAAAGGAATTCTTTTTTACAAAGCAGAAGAAAGCAGGAATGCCATGTCCAATGCATATATAAATGCTCTTAATGAAAACATTCCTTATGATCTTGAAATGCAGATAATAACAGCAAATGGAAATGAACGCTGGATTAGAAAAATAGGCCGGCCAACTTTTGTAGATGGGAAATGTGTGCGAATTAATGGGAGCTTTCAAGATATTACAAATATGAAAAATTCAGAACAGCAGGCCTTGAAAGCTTCAGAAGAAAAAGAGATTATTCTTGAGAGTATAGGAGATGCCTTTTTTATGGTTGATAATGATTGGAATGTGACATATTGGAATCAACATTCTGAAGACTTATTGAAATGCGCCAAAGCTGAAATAATAGACAAAAATCTTTGGAATGTTTTTCCTGATGATATCCACACACAATTTTATAGCTGTTTTCATAAAGCTGTTAGGGAAAAGTCGATAGAAAATTTTGAAGAATACTATGACAGGGTAAACAAATGGTTTGAGGTTACTGCTTATCCATCAAATAGCGGACTCTCAGTTTATTTTAAAGATGTAACTGAAAGAAAAGAATCGGAGTTGCAAATTATAGAACTCAATAAAAACCTAAAGGCACATACAGAGGAGCTTGTTGAGGCTAATAAAGGGCTCGAGCAGTTTTCATTTATAGTGTCACACAACCTTCGCGCACCTGTGGCCAATATTCTTGGACTTGCAGATTTAATTGGTAAAGAAGACTACACTCAAGAAGTGAAAAACGATTTTCTGGAGGCACTACTCGATAATGTGAAACGCCTTGATGTTGTGATTTCCGATCTTAATTCGATTTTACAAGTAAAAGTGGAGATGGATGCGAAGAAACAAACGGTAATTCTCAATGATCTTGTATACTCTATAAAGAGCAGTATTCAAAATTTAATCGAAAAGAAAAAAGTACAGATCACAACACATTTTGATGTGCCTGCCATCCATACCGTACAAAGTTACCTTCACAGCATCTTTTACAACCTCATAGTAAACAGTATTAAATATTGCAAGCCGGGAGTTCCTCCTCAAATAATGATAAGATCTGAATTAAAAGAAGGATCTGTGGTGCTCACTTTTGAAGATAACGGCATGGGAATTGATTTAGCAAAAAAGGGGAAACAGGTTTTTGGTCTTTATAAAAGATTTCATCACCAGATAGAAGGCAAAGGGATGGGATTGTTTCTCGTAAAAACCCAGGTTGAATTGCTCGGTGGTAAAATTTCAATAGAGAGTGAAGTTAATGCAGGGACAAAATTCACTATTACAATTAAGGAAACAACTTTAAATTAAATTTACTGAGAATGAAAAAGAAACTGCGCTATATGGTGGTTGATGATGACGCTACCAATAATATGATCTGTAAATTCACAATTAAACGCTTTGATGAGGAGGCAGAGATACTAATATTTAATGAACCCGAAGAAGCGCTCGCTTTTATAAGAGAGAATTACGGCAAAAATACTGAAGCAGTGCCCACGGTACTATTTCTTGACATTAATATGCCCACTATGACTGGTTGGGAGTTTTTAGATGATTTTGCGCAGTTTGAAGAATCGTTGAAGGAACAATTCACCATATACATATTATCTTCTGCAATCGAAGATTTTATAAAGGAAAAAGAAATATACCCCTGTATTCAGGGATTTCTTTCCAAACCTTTAAAAATAAACAATCTTGAGAGTGTAAAGGAGGAGCTATCCGAGTCACAGGTTTATTAGATCCTATTTTTGTTTTATGTTCGTCTTTAAAAGTGATCTCCTCAAATTTCAAATTTTGAGATTAGCCTACTAGGATCTATACCTCAATTTGTTTAAACAAAATTTTAAAAAAGTATTAGTCGGGTGGTTACCCATAAAATAAGCTCCAGATTTCTCTGAAGCTTTTTCTTTTTGGCCTGCACTGAGCTTGACGAAGTGCGGGCGAGAGGACTTCCTTCGACTACGATCAGGATAAACTTCATATCCTCTTGCCTTGCGGCACCAGATTCTAAGTCTAGTAGAAACCTAGCGTACGTTGATAAATCATTGGTAATGAGAGTCATCTAAATTAAATCCTAGGTAATATTTAAATGAATTTGCACTTATTTGAGCAATTAATATTGCTAAACAGTACTATTGCGTGAATTAACAAAACTGATTAAAATTAGACCGTGAATAAAACACTTTGCGAATAAGTCTAATGATTCCATAGAGTAAACTTTTAAAACAGCCGTTTTAATAAAATCGTTAAAAAGGCTTTAACAATTTCCTCCTTTTCATTTCATTTTTTATCAAATATAGCTCTCTTGAAGTCTGACCTGCTACGGAGGTGTTTTCTTCAGCTCTCCTAAGCAAATATGGCATTACATCTTTTACCGGACCATATGGTAGGTACTTTGCAACATTGTATCCGAAGTTTGCGAGATTGTAACTAATATGGTCACTCATGCCAAAAAGTTGACCAAACCAGATTCGTTTATCATTTTCTGCTATTTTACAACTCTGCATAATCTGCAATACTAAATAAGTGCTTTCTTCATTATGTGTGCCGACAAACAAAGCCATGTTTTCCAAATTCTTTATCATGTATACAAGTACTGCGTTAAAGAGTGCATCGGTCGTTGCTTTATCCTTGCAGATGGGATCTTGATATCCTAATCTAATTGCCCTTTCCCGTTCTTTTTCCATATAGGCGCCCCGTACGAGTTTCATACCTATCTTAAACCTACCTTCAGTTGCCTTTTGATGCAGTTCTTTTAGATAGTCCAATCTATCATGACGATAGAGTTGGAGGGTGTTAAATACAATTGCTGTTTCTTTATTATATTTAAACATCATACTTTCTGCCAATTCATCAGCAGCATCTTGCATCCAACTCTCTTCGCCGTCTATTAAAATAAGAACATTATATTCATATGCTTTCCTACAAACCCGATCGTACCGATTTTTAATTCTATTCCATTCAACATGTTCTTCTTGGGTCAGCTTTTTCCCCTCTGTCAATTTCTCATAAATCTCAAAACGGCCAAACCCTGTTGGTTTAAATACTATATAGGGGATGGCTTTATTATGTCTGGCGTATTCCAGAGTTTTCAGAATTTTAAACATCGCCTTGTCAAATTGCCCTTCTTCTTCTTTCCCCTCTACAGAATAATCTAACACAGTATGCACATTTTTTGAAAACATTCTATCAATTACCGGTAAGCAATCGTCTTCCGTGATTCCCCCACAGAAATGGTCAAAAACGGTAGAGCGAATCAATCCTTCGACGGGCAACCGAAATTTTAGCGCAAACTTGGTTACTGCAGTTCCTATTTTCACCAAGGTATCCCGTTTTATCAATTCGAAAAGAAATCGTGCTCTTTCAAGTTCTGAATCTGATTTAAGCGCTAAAGCTACTTCTGTATTATCAAATATTTTTCCCACTTAATTCTATATTTAGTATATTATTTAAAACAGCATATAGTGCACCTGAAACGATTAAAGATTGTACTGCTGGTATTCCAATAGGAAATTGATATTGTGTTAAATATCCTACTAAAAGACCCACCATAATACTTATTGTAGCCAACCAATTCCAAGATTTTTCTGTCGTAAACACAGTTTTGCTTACAAAAAAGTAATGCGCCATTATAACTCCGGCTATAACGGGAACTATTAACGCTAGCGTATAAAGGAAATTAACAAACTGGTCCATAATGCCTATTAATGCTAAAATGATTCCTAATACGGCGAAAACCAGCGTCATTGTTTTTCTACTTTTATTATCATGTAGATTAAACATATTGCACAACACCAGACCACCCGTATAATTACTTACCAATTGACTGGTCCACGTTGCGACCCATAACACTACAAAGCCCCAAGCAGGAAAACCAAGTTCTTGCATCACCTGTACGATATCCGAATTACCAGTACCCATAGACATTATACCACCGACTATAAACAGTGGGAAACCTACGATGATAATGCCCAACGGAATTAAAATATTGTCTCTCCATGTAGGCTTTGCAAATCTTGTATAATCTGGTGCAATTAACCATTGCGCAACATTAATACTGATAACCAGATTGATTGCCCCAATAAAAGACATTGAGCCTTCCGGGTTCCATGCGGTTATTTTTTCCCAACCCATATTATTTATGGATAAATAGAGCGCTACGGTTACCAGCAGCAATCCGGCTGGTATGGCTACATAATCTACCCATTTAATGGAAGCATATCCTAAAATGGAAGGAATCGCAAAAAGAAAACCGATACCCGCAGTACTTAAAATATATAACAAGAAATTTTCATCTTTATTAATGCCTACCAAAGCACTAAAAGCATCTGCGGCAACAGAGGTCTGTATGGCCCACCAACCTAAAGTCAAGGCTAAAATGACAATACCTACTATGATTCGTGATTGCTCTTTTCCAAAACTTAAAGATGCCAGTGCTGATGATGTTAAGCCTGTTTTTGCACCGATATAACCTTGTATGGCGTTACCTATCCATTGAAAAAATACAAGTGCTATCATTAAAATGCCTATAATTTCTAAAAGACTAAAATTGCCTATTAGAATACCTCCTATCAACAATACCGGGATACAAAACTCTAAGCCGCCAAAAATAAAAGCGGGCACATACCAAGGTTGTCTTGCATTTTCTGGTATAGCTTCTGATGCATAATCAGTATGTTCTTGTGAGTTTGTTATTGTATTTTCCAATTTTAATAATTTAGTGATAGGTTCTCTAATTCAGTTTATGCATAGCCGCTTGACGTCCTAATGGATATTCTGAATTTTGTAAATATGACCACCCTTTAGGGCTGGGGCAAAGACATATTCGGCTATGGGATATTAAAATTAACTTTTAGTAATGTATGCGGATATACGTTTCAGTTTTATGTTTCCTTAAACAAAAAGAAAAGGATTTTACTATCCTCCAAGGTTTCTGTTTTGCGGATTTCGTCTTTATTTAAATAAATTAAATCACCTTGGTTCATGACTTTTTCGTTTCGATCTTTGGTAAATACCTTTAATTTTCCTGAAATTAAATAGGTTATTTCATGAGCACCTAGTGTCTTAAAAGGAAGAACCTGTCCTTTCTTTAAAACTACTGAACCACAATCTACAGCGACTCCTTTTTCTTGTTTTTGAATGATATATTTTAAATAATCATCATTTTCTGGATAACTTAATTTTATTACTTCCATATCTTAAGCAATTAGTTATAGTCCTGCCATTTTAGGGTAATGTTCCAAGGCCTGTTCTTTGGTAATGAAGCCGTTCTTTAAATCTCTCTGAATTTTCTCTAAAGGTCTGTTTTCAGGATTACCATAACCACCACCTGTAGCGGTTACCAATTTTACTCTATCGCCTTTATTCAGCTTGACATTTGTTACAACATTATAGGTCTCTTCTGTACCATCTGTTCTTATTACCGTAAAGTAGTTGTAGCTTCCTTCTTTTCCTTCAAAAAGTCCCCAAGTAGGAATTGAATATCCTAGAAAAGCCCCAGTTAAGAAAGCCTCTTCAGACAATATTTTAAACGTTAGATATTGGCCATTCCCACCTTGAAATTCTCCGTATCCACCTCCTTCGTTATGAAATGCATATTCTTCTACAACCACTCCGTATTTTCTTTCTCGAGTTTCTGCTGGAATGTTGTAAGACTCCCCGTGTGCATAAGAGAATTGTCCGCGATTCCCATCGTGAGTTGCGCAACCTCCCCAACCTCCAGAAAGTGGTTCTGCTTGCACATAAAACTCATTAGTTACGGGATGAACACCAGAAATATAAGTTACACATACCGATCTAAAATGTCCAGCAGGTAATTTATCTGGAACAACAGGGCCTAATGTTTTTAACAATAGATCTATGGCCGCCAAGAACACTTCATAATAAACAGATATTGGTGCAGGTGCTTCTGCACTCACGATTGTCTTTTCTGGACAAATTAATTTAACATGCTTAAAAGATCCATTATTAGCAGGTAATGTTGGTGTGGTTATAGATTTGAAAGCTGCTCTAACTGCAGTTTCTAAACCAGTTCTGGATAAATTCAGCGGACCTTTTAACTGTTCGTGAGACCCTGTGAAATCACAGGTCATATTCTCATCTGAGATTGTTATTTTTAATTTTATTGGAAAAGGGCCATTTCCAAAACCATCATTTTCTATCCATCCTGTATTTTCATAAACTCCATTCGGAATTTTTTTCAACTCTTTTAAACTAATTCGTTCCCCATATTCCATGAATTCTTCAGCAGCTTGTTTGTAAGCTTCCAAACCATATTTATCTATGAGCTTTATAATTCTCTCTGCTCCTACATCATTAGCCGCAATACCCGAAAACAAATCCCCTAAAGTACTTTTTGGCAATCTTACATTGGCTTCTAACATCTTAACAAGGGCTTGATTTAGTTTACCTTCTTCTTTAATTTTAACAAAAGGAAAATGAATGCCCTCTTGATAAATTTCTGTTGATACTGTTGATACCGAACCTGGATTTGTACCGCCAATGTCTGTCCAATGCGCCTTATTTACAGTAAAAGCTATACGCTCACCTTTATAAAAAATAGGTGTAATTAGAGCTATATCCGATAAATGTGTTCCACCTCCGGCATAAGGCGTATTGGCAATAATGACATCGCCCTCTTTTAATGGATTGTCCTCCCCAAATCGTTCTAATGTTTCTTCTACCACAAGGCTCATTGCAGCTAAAAAAGTAATTACTCCATTACCTTGAGCTAGTAATCGTCCTTCCCCGTCCGTAATTCCAACAGCATAATCTAATGCCTCATAAATGATAGGGCTCATACTGGTCCGCTGAATGGTTTCAAACATGGCCTCACCAATTGAGATTAAGGAATCCTGAATGATATCTGATGTAAATTTATTTAAACCCATGATTACTGTATTTTACTGATAATAATATTTGCATACTCATCAATTCTAAATTGATACTTTGGCGGAACAACTGTTGAAGTAGATTGTTCTACAATAATTGCAGGGCCTTCAATCGTCATACTTGGGTCTAATTTATCCCTATCAAAAAAGTTGCTGTCATGGATACCAGACACATCAAAATCTACTTTTTCGGTAGTAATTAATGCATCTTCTACAGTATTGCCCTTTGATTCAATTTTACCAATAACTGGCTTGTTTACGATGACCTCTGCAACAAGATGATAATTAACAATTTCAATATTTGTGTCCGAAAGGCTAAACGCATATCGCTTCTTATGTAGTTGATGAAAATTATTTTCTATTTCATCCATTTTCAAATTGGATAAACTGGCTAAACCGAGTTTTACCGAATGTTCTTGCCCCTTGTATCGTAGATCTAAATAGTACTCGAACTTGATATCTTCTTTTTGATACCCATCTCTTTCATAAGCTTTAATGGCTTCGTTTTTCATTTCTTTGAAAACATTCTTTAAAGCTGAAAACTTATCCTCATTCAAGTCCATAACGTCTGTACGAATGTAATCTCTTCTCAAATCTGACATTAACATTCCAAAAGCTGAAAACACACCGGCATTTAATGGAACTATGACCTCGGGCATTTGTAGTTCTTCGGCCAAATATGCTCCGTGCATGGGGCCACCACCTCCAATAACCACTAAAGTAAAGTCTCTTGGATCATAGCCTTTGTTTACAGAAACACTTTTCAGGGCATTGACCATATTAGAATTGGCAACGCGAATAACACCACGTGCCACTTCTTCAATAGTCATATCCAATTCTTCACAAAGGGGCTTTGCCGCTTTTTGCAAACTGTCAAAATCCGGTTTTAATTCACCCCCTAAAAAGTAGTCTTTATGTATCCGGTTACAAACAACGTTGGCATCTGTTGTTGTAAAATCAGAACCGCCTTTACCATAGGACGAAGGTCCTGGGTTGGCAGCAGCACTTTTCGGTCCAACGCGCATCTTACCACCATCATCTAACCAAGCTATACTCCCACCGCCATTTCCAATTTCCACAATATCAATAACTGGTGTAAGAATGGGAAAGCCAGCTTGGGTTTTTGTCTTTTCAATATTATAAGTTGTTACTATTTTTGGTGTTCCATTTTCAATCAAGGAACATTTCGCTGTGGTACCTCCAATATCCAACACCAATAAATTTTCTTTCCCTATAGTTTTACCTAATACTACTGCACCAAGCATACCACTTGCTGGGCCAGATTCAATTAACGTTATTGGGTTTGCCTTTACATCTTCAACAGTGGTAATTCCACCATTGGATTGCATGATGTACAAATCATTTTTGTATCCTAACTTTTGTAAATGATGGGTTAGGTTATTTAAGTATTTTGTAGCTAATGGTTTTACGTAAGCAGAAAGCACAGTGGTGCTTGTGCGCTCATATTCTCTCCATTCCCTAGTAACTTCATGCGAAGTTATGACTTCGAATTGTGGGTATTTAGCACGAATATAAGTCGCCAATTGTTTTTCATGAATAGGATTTTTATACCCATGTAAAAAGCAAATTGCAATAGCTTCTACACCTTCTTTTATAAATGCTTCTATATGTTTATCTACAGATGTCTCATCTAATGGCGTGATAATTTCTCCTAAATAATTGATACGTTCTTTTACTTCTTGCCTTAAGTAACGCTCTACAAACGGTTCTTCTTTTTTAAAGTTGAAATTGTACAAGTCTGGTCTTGTGCCTCTGGCAATTTCTAGGACATCTCTAAAACCTTCGGTGGTAATCAACGCTGTTTTAGAGCCTTTCCTTTCTGTAATGGCGTTGATGACTACGGTTGTACCGTGGGCGAAAAAATCAATGGTATTTAAGTCTAAATCTATTTTTTTAATCGTATTGAGAATTCCTTTTTCAAATTCACCAGGAGTGGTACTCGATTTAGAGACCTTTACTTCCTTTACTTCCTTGTTTTCCTTATCATAATCAAAGAAAACAAGGTCTGTAAACGTTCCTCCTATATCTGTTGCAACGCGCATATCTGTATATTTAATTAATTTTTACTTGGATTTTATCTATCAAAGCTTCGGCAGAATCAACTTAAGTTTGCACTTCGCCTACACTGGATGTTTCAATGACTATATGTACACTAATGCTCAATTCTCAGGAAGTGATTTTTACTTTTTAGTTTAGATTGAACAAAGCGTTTTAGATACTATTCACCCACTTAATTCTATAAGTATTAAATGGAGGGAATAGTTTTGAAAACGTTTAAAACATTTAAAAGCGATAGCTTAAATCGACTCCAAATGTAGTTGGTGTATGAGGGAATCTTAAATTACTAAATCCAAATTCTGCAGTAGGAAAAAATTCAGGATTATAAGCGGTATTCAAAATGTTGTTGGCCCATAGGCTTACTCCTACTTTATCAAATTTCAGATTAATCCTACCGTTAAGTAAAGTATATGGCTCTTGTTTATATTCCTCTAAAGGATCCCAATATTGTGTTCCTCTATGATCGGCATTGATGTAGATTCCAATTTTTGAAGTCTCTCCCAAATCAAAATTACCGTTTGCACCTATTTGAATAGTGCTTTCTACAGTAAATGGTGAAGCATTACCGCTTACATCTACCACCTCAAAGGTTTCATAATCAAAAGCAGCTGCATTGGTAAGACGATTATATGTGCCTTCTAGTATTTTGCCTTCATTAATTCCTATGCTGGCAAAGAAGTCAATGTTATTAGTTGCTTTAAATTTGATTTCTGACTCAAAGCCTCTAATTTCAGTTTTATCAAAATTGTAGATACCAAGGATGGATGGAGTAAGAGGTATAAATGTGTATTGTTGTTGGTTCTCAAATTCAATATAATACACTGCATTATTGAAGATGATTCTGTTATTTAAGAAACTCGTTTTTATACCTAACTCATAATTATTGGTAAATTCAGGTTCATAAGTTCTATCAAATTTCACTGTCTCTTGAGAGTTGAATCCCCCACTCCTATAACCTCGTCCATAATTGGCGTAAGTTAGGATGTCCTCTGTAAAGGCGTAAGCTATAGAAAATTTAGGTTGCCAAACTGTAATGTCATTCTCTAAAGTTGTGTTAGAAATACGAGATTCATTTTTTAGTCTATCATAGTCAACACGAACCCCAGCAGATAAGGTCAATTTTGGTGTAACTCTATAGTCTAAAAATCCAAAACCAGCTAAGGTTTCTACTGTATTATCATCATCATTACCTACAAGAGGGTCTTCGCTGTAGTTGGCATTAGCAGCAGAAGCATCAACAAATCCTCCTTCATAAAAGGTTTTATTTAAGAACGTGGATGTATTAAGGTAACGTTGGCTGTTTTGGTATAAGCTTCCAAAAGTATAGTCAAAATTTGAATCTTTATCGGTCTTGGAAGTTACACGTATCTCCTGACTAAAGGTATCGGAATCTGACGTTTGAGACACTTTACTAAACGCATATTGAGAATAGTCATTTTCTCCAATATAATAGCGTTTTGTAGCATTAAAGGAAGTCACCGATTGGATATTCATATTCTGAAGTTTACCTTCAACTTTCAAACTACTTAGAGAGTTAGATAGATCGGAATCCCCTAATACATCACCAAAAACATCATTGGAGTAATCATCATCTTGAAGCGGTGGAATGGAAGGATCAAAAATATCTGTCTTGGTGATATAGTAGTTACCTCCAGCTTGTATCCCAAAATTATCCTGAACTAAAGTTGCAGACCATCTTGGACTAAACTTATATTTTAATTTAGCTCTAATATTGTATTCATCTGAAAAATCAACTTTTTGATTCAAAAATGTGTTATCGATTAACCCATCAAATGTAGAATACCGACCTGTCACACTGTAGTAAAATTTGTTATCTACAAAGGCACCAGAAGAAGAAAGACCAGCTCTTAACAAACCACCATTACCAGCAGAAAATGTAGCTTTCGTTTTATTCTCATTGGCAGGATCTTTTGTGATGATGTTTATAGCACCCGCAATAGCATTTTTACCGTAAAGTGTACCTTGTGGACCTTTAATGAATTCCATTAATTCGATATCATAAAGCGACATATTCATGGCACTGGCATCTGGTAATGTCATACCATCTATCACAACAGCCACAGGAGACTCTGCATTTCTAATTTGTGAAATACCACGAACAGTAAGGAAATTCACTCCTGGTTGTTGTGCTTGAGTAAAAGTCACGTTTGAAATTACAGAGGTAAAATCTTGAATATCTTGAATACCACTCGCCTCGATTTCTGCTGAACCTAAAGCTACGGTAGTTTCAGGCAAATCCTGTATGGCTTGTGTTCTCAATCGAGCATTAGTAGCTACAGAGGTAAAGCCTTGTACAGTCACCGCATCTAGTTGATCGGCTTTAGGCTCTAATTTAATAGTTAAGTAGGAACTTGTTATCGGTACAACTTTAGTCTCGTAGCCTAGAAAGGAAACTTCTAGTTCTTTGGAAGATTCCGCTACCGCTATTACGAATTCACCATCAAAATCAGAAATCACCCCATTAGTTGGGTTTGATTTATCAACTATTGTTGCTCCTGCAATCGGGTTTCCTGACGAGTCAACTACAAGACCGCCAACGTCTTTTGATTCTTGGCTAAAACATACTTGTGCGAGTAAAGCGAATAATAAAAATAATTTTTTCATAATCGAGTTGTTTGTTAGCTTTTCTTTAAGTAATTGTTAGCCAATATAGAGAGATTCAATGCTAACTGGAATTATTCCTGTTAACTTAATATTTAATTTTTAAAATAGGAATTTAAATGGAATTATAGTATAATTGACCTAATATAAGCACATAAGACAATGATTGCAAGAGGAATTGAACTTACAAATAATTTCTACCTTGGTTTACATAAAGAACTTTTAGAGCTTTTTTCCCAGCATAATTCCATAGAGCTTAAAACCTTAACGGTTTTTCAACTATATGGTTTTGGCAATTACGATGAGGAAGCGGCGAACCTTAAAAGCTTTATCACCGAGAAAACAGGCAAATGGATTAACGGGAAATATTTATATAATAAAAAGAGAGAAATAGATGCCGGCCACAAGACAAAAGTTAAGATAAGAAGGGACTATTTAACAATTTTAATAACAGCAGCGGGCTACAAAGGCTACAACGACTATCTGCAGAATTCTACTTACATCAGTGCCGATGTTAGGGAAGTAGAGCAAGCAATACTGGAAGGTTCCGTTCAGAATGAGAACGTGCTATACTATGTAGGTTACTATGTCGAGGATAGGCAGTATTATATCAAATCAAAGTTCACAATATACCAAATGAAATCTGCTTCTTGGGAAATATTATATTGGGAAAAGGACAAAGAGCCTACCATATATAGCTATTTTGGGAAATGTGTTCCAACGGGAGGTAGTGCCTTATCTTTTTATTTTAACAAAGAAGATTCCAGTTTGAACAAAGAGTGTTTTGTCAATTTGTTTTATGGTAATAATATGAATAATAAACCTCTGCTCTTAGGAGCATATTGTGGTTTTGGTAGAAGTAATAATCCCGTGATAGGCAAAATCATTTTTGAAGAGGTAGTCAATGCGGAAGCGCAGAATGAAAAAGTAAGAACAGATGAGATAAACCCAATATTTCATCATCACCTTTATTCGCAAAGATTAGAAGTAGACGGTATTTTGCCCCATAAGGATTCTGACTTATCCGTTTCAATCAATCGCTTGGAGATAATTAATTTTTTGATTGGTAGTTATAGAGGGTATTATTTAGATAGGAATCAGTATCTCATTCACATTACTTTTCATGTTATAAATGAGCTGGGGGAAATAAAACTTAAAATTAATAATACTAATTTCGAGGGTATAGGGAGATTAAACAAAACAGAAAACTATTTGATTTCTGAATTTAACGAAAAGAATCAAACTTCTTATTCGCAATTTTCTTTACAAGTTCAGCCGTTAGAAAAGGATTTGTTCGTTAGTCATATGTTAGTTTATACGGGAGGTAGTGTAATTAATGGAAAAGGTCTATTGTGGAAGGTGAACGAAAAGAACTCAAAAGGAATACCTCTGACTAACGAATTCTATATAAATAAAAGCGATATAGATCCCCAAAAGGTCGAAAAAATCGAGCAATATCTCTGAAATTGACCTGACGTATTTTTTAATATTTGCCGGATAAAACCATTTCGTTTAAACCAAGGCTTTTGAAAACCTGGAATTATCTATTGAAGGTCATTTAATAGAATATAGATTCAAAACATATCAAAATATAGAATTATATATTATCCCATAGAAAACGACCAAATGTCGTACCTGACTTTTTTCAGAATAAATTAATAAAAAAAGCTTCAGATTTCTCTGAAGCTTTTAGCTTGTGCGGGCGAGAGGACTCGAACCTCCACACCTTGCGGCACTAGATCCTAAGTCTAGCGTGTCTACCAATTCCACCACGCCCGCCTTATTTTTTGCATAAACTTGCTTTTCGGTTGATTCCGTCGGGCAAGCCCGCATTTCCATTTTACAACACTTAGGATCCGCTGTAAAAATACTTACCTAGATAAGCGGCTGCAAATATACATAAATGTTTGAATATTCAAATAGTCCAGCAAGAAAATATCAATTTATTACCTTTACCTGATTTCAAAAAAAAAAGCATGAAAAATTTAGATAAATATGTTGAAGAAAATAAAGATCGGTTTATAGAAGAGCTGATAGAATTATTGAAGATCCCTTCGGTAAGCGCAGACCCTTCCTACAAAAAGGATGTTTTGAAAACAGCAGAAGCCGTGAAGAATGCTTTGAAAGAAGCTGGATGTGATTCTGTAGAAATATGTGAGACTCCTGGATATCCAATCGTTTTTGGAGAAAAAATAATTGATAAAGAGCTTCCAACAGTTTTGGTTTACGGTCATTATGATGTGCAACCAGCAGATCCTGTTGAACTTTGGGATAGCCCACCTTTTGAACCGGTAATCAAAAACACAAAAGTTCATCCTGAAGGAGCCATCTTTGCTCGTGGAGCCTGCGATGATAAAGGACAAATGTATATGCATGTAAAAGCATTGGAATATATGACCAAGACTGGGAGCCTTCCTTGTAATGTGAAATTCATGATAGAAGGCGAAGAGGAAGTTGGAAGTGAAAGTCTAGGTTGGTTTATAGAGCGCAATAAGGAAAAGTTAGCAAATGATGTGATCTTGATCTCAGATACCGGAATGATCGCAAAAGACACACCTTCAATCACCACAGGTTTACGCGGATTGAGTTATGTGGAGGTAGAACTTACAGGTCCTAACAGGGATCTTCATAGTGGATTGTACGGAGGAGCGGTTGCAAATCCTATTAATGTGCTTACAAAGATGATCGCTTCATTAACCGATGAAAACAATCATATAACTATTCCTGGATTCTACGATAAGGTAGAGGAACTGAGTACAGAAGAACGAGAGAAAATGGCAGAAGCACCATTTTCATTAGAAAAATATAAAGAAGCTTTGGATATCGAGGCTGTATATGGCGAGAAAGGATATTCTACTAATGAGCGTAATTCCATTAGACCAACATTAGATGTAAATGGTATTTGGGGTGGATACACTGGCGAAGGGGCAAAAACGGTAATTGCTAGTAAAGCATTTGCTAAGATCAGTATGCGATTAGTACCAAATCAAGATTGGCAGGAGATCACAGAATTGTTCAAAAAACAGTTTGAAAGTATTGCGCCTAAAGGGACCAAAGTAAAAGTGAAACCGCACCATGGAGGACAGGCTTATGTTACGCCAATTGATACTGTAGAGTACCAAGCAGCGAGTAATGCATATAAAGAATCTTTTGGAAAAGAACCAATTCCGCAACGAAGTGGGGGAAGTATCCCAATTGTGTCACTTTTCGAAAAACAACTGAAAAGCAAGACCATTTTAATGGGCTTTGGATTGGATAGTGATGCTATTCACTCGCCAAATGAACATTTTGGGATCTGGAACTACTTGAAAGGAATTAAGACGATTCCGTTGTTTTATAAGCATTTCACCGAGATGACGAAGAAGTAGGTTACCTATTGAATTGAATAAAAACATCCCGCAGATCGCACAGATTTACGCAGATTTATTTGCGTTTATCAGCGTAATCTGCGGGATTATTTTTTGATGTCATTTCGAGCGGATTCGAGAAGTTATAAGAGTAAAATCTATAATTTCTTCACATATTGGGTGATAATAACAATTTGCTGCCCATCTACTCTACCTTCAATATATTCGGCATTTTCATGATCTAGTGAAATTCTGCGTACTGCCGTTCCTTGCTTGGCAACCATACTACTTCCTTTTACCTTGAGGTCTTTAATTAGTACAACACTATCTCCAGCTTCAAGGATCACTCCATTGCTATCTCTATGAACAATCGTTTTTGCTGCTGGATTTGCAACTTCAGTAGCTTTTGCCCATTCTTTCACATCCTCTTCCATATACATCATGTCCAAAAGATCTTGTGGCCAACCCTCATTTTTAAGTTTGCTGAGCATTCTCCATGCAACCACTTGCACTGCAGGAACTGTGCTCCACATGCTATCGTTTAAACATCTCCAATGGTTAGCTTCAACTTTTTCAGGATCTTCAAGTTGTTCTTTACAAGTATTGCAAGCAAGAATTACGCTGTCGGCACCCTTGGTTGGGCTTTCCGGCACTTCGTAGATCTGAGGATCTTCTGTTGAATTACATAATTCACATTTTGATCCGCTACGCTGAAATAATTCTTGTTCTACACTCATTGTTATTATATTTTGGAGGTAAAGGTAACCGATTCTTTAAAATACAGAAATGGATTAGGTATATCCTTTTTTTGTTGAAACAATTATTTCGTCACCCTGAATTTATTTCAGGGTCTCTATTAAATGTTCTAATCTACTGTATTTTAAGATTCTGAAACTCCCGAAGACTCGGGACAGAATGACGCCCCTATAAGTTTAAGATACTTAACGGAAAATCAAAACGGAATTTTTCTTAAGGAATTAAAATAAAAAAAGTTGCTCTATGTTTGTAGAATTAAATATTTATTCTACATTTGTAGAACAATCTAATAATTCAATATAACATGCAATTATCAAATTCTGAAGAACAACTTATGCAGATCCTTTGGAAACAGGAAAAGGCATTGATGAAGGATCTTATTGAAGCTTATCCAGAGCCTAGACCTGCAACCACTACCGTGGCTACTTTGTTGAAAAGAATGCAGGATAAGAAATTTGTAGATTATATCCAATTGGGGCGTTCCCGGGAATATTTTGCTTTAGTGAAAAAGAAAGATTATTTCTCGAAACAGATGAACGGGATGATCAAGAATTTTTTCAATGATTCCGCTTCGCAGTTCGCTTCCTTTTTTACCAAAGAAACCAATTTGAGCAAAGAGGAACTAGAAGATTTAAAAAAGCTTATCGATAAAGAAATTAAAAGCAAATAGTTATGGAAATGTATTTATTAAAATCCGCTGCCTGCTTAGCTATACTGTTGCTTTTCTATAAGTTTTTGCTAGAGAAAGAAAATATGCACGGTTTTAAACGCTTTTACCTGTTAATGTCCGCCTTGGTAGCCATTGTGATCCCATTAATCACCATAAAGACGTATGTGGAACCTACTTCAGAAAATCTAAATAGCTTTATTTATTCTTCGGAAGTTTCTCCGGAAATAGTCGTAGAAAGCAGTGATTATTTTCCCTATATTTTCTTCGGAATTTACCTTTTGGGAGTTTTGTTTTTCAGCATAAAGTTCTTCAGAAATTTACGAAGCTTGATAATTAAGATCAGAACAAATCCAAAGCTGAAATCAAATAGTTTTATAAACGTATTGCTTTCAGAAGAAATCCAACCTCATACCTTTTTCAGCTATATATTTTTCAACAAAGAGAAATATCTGCAGAATGAAATTCCGAAGGATGTGAAAATACATGAAGAAGCTCACGCAAGGCAAAAGCACAGTCTGGATGTTCTTTTTATTGAGCTATTTCAAATAATCTTCTGGTTCAATCCATTACTCTTTATTTTGAAAGATGCAGTAAAATTAAATCATGAATTTTTAGCTGACAAGGAGGTTATTAAAAATGGCATAAGTACTTCCGGTTATCAGCAAACACTTTTAGAGTATTCATCACGGGATTTGCAATGCGACCTTGTAAACCCAATCAATTATTCATCAATCAAGAAACGATTTACAGTTATGAAAACAAAAACATCAAGAAAAACAGTTTGGGTGCGAAGTTTATTGCTTCTCCCTTTAGCAGCTACATTATTCTATGGTTTCAGCACAAAAGAGGTAATAGAAAAGGAAGTTATTAATCCTAATCAAATAGTTGATAGTTATGAAATCCTGGAGTTAATGGTAGATGAAGATGGGCAAATCTTTAGGAATAATAAAAAAGTTAGCCTTTCTGAAATTGAAAACCTCGATTGGGAAAAATTTACTGATTATTCAATAAATGCTTCAGGCAATGCTCCCAAAGAAAATATACAGGAACTGATTGAAATGATCATGGCTAAGCGGAAAGAAAAAGAAGGAAAAATTACATTGTGCACGTATGGGCCATCTGAAAGTGAGGATAACGTTTTAAACGAAATTTTCCAACAGGTACCACAGGAAAAAGCTACACCCAAAATGGTTTCGGAATATAATAAACTAGTCAGATACTATAATTCGATGCCGAAAGATAAGCGCATGGTAAAGCAAGAAGATATAAACAGGATGATGGCAATCCTTAGTAACATGACTTCGGAACAAAAAGCTAAGGCTGAAAAGATTAATTTTGATGTTCCGCCACCACCGCCTCCTGCTCCAGAAGCAGTTCATCCTGCACCGCCGCATTCAGAAAAAGGAAAGCTAACTCCACCACCTTCCCCTCCAGTTCCAACAGAACACATGAAAGAGCTTGCGACCAAGGGAGCAGTATTCTATTTTGAAGGCAAAGAAATCACAGGAAAAGAAGCTATTCAAATTGCGAAAAAAATTAAAGCGATACATATTCAAGTAAAATCTCAAAATTCTAAAAAACCAATTGTAAAATTATCTAAAGATCCATTTGTAGCGGATTGATCATATCGTTTTAATCATAAAGATTTTTCGATTCATCCGGATGCTTTAAAAAAAGAAGAGATTTCTCAGTCGGCAAAAGCTCCTTCGAAATGACACATGGTTAAGCATGATTTTGAGTTTATCATCTCGAGTATTGGGAGAGATCTCAATGGATCTGGTTGCTTCAAGTAAAGTAGAGATTTCTCAGTCGACAAAATCATTGAACCTGAAAAAGCCAGAAATCTAGTGGAAGTTCAAAAAACTGTAAACGTTCAAATATCATATATGAACGAAGAAAAACCTACAGTAAAATTAACCGATAAAAAAGGTAATGATTAACAATATTGCTAGCGCGGATTTCAAATCCGCGCCAACCAATTTCAAATCCGCGCCAACCAATCGGGATTTCTCAACTTCGCTCGAAACGACACTTTATTGAGCATGATTTTTTGAGCTTGTCATCCCGACCATCGGGAGAGATCTCAATGGAAGTAAATCTTTGTATCAAAGCAAAGATTTCTCAGCCGCGAAAAGCTTCTTCGAAATGACACGTGAACCACGCAAAAAATATTGCTAGCGCGGATTTCAAATCCGTGCCAACCAATCGGGGCAAAAAAGGGGTTTCTCAATCGACAAAATCATTGAACCTAAAAAAGCCAGAAACTTGGTGGAGGTTCAAAAGAGCGTGAACGTTCAAATAACTTATACTGACGAAGAAAAACCTCTAGTAAAATTATCCGATAAAAAGGATAAAGATTAACAATATTGCTTGCGCGGATTTCAAATCCGCGCTAACCAATCGGGGTTTCTCGAAATGACAATTTGTTGGGCATGCTCTTTTGAGTTTGTCATCTCGACCGTTGGGAGAGATCTCAATGGAAGTAAATCTTTGTATCAAAGCATAGATTTCTCAGCCGCGAAAAGCTTCTTCGAAATGAACTGTGTTAGCGCGGATTTCAAATCCGCGCCAAACAATCGGTTGCTTCAAGTAAAGTAGAGATTTCTCAGTCGAAATAAGCTCCTTCGAAATGACAGTAAATAATAAAAAAAAGGTTCTTTTAACTAAGAACCTTTTTTTTATTATTGAATTTTTTTCTCGTTTTGAATATAATCATCTACCAATTTTTCCATGATCGCTAAGGTCACTGTGCCTTGAGAAAGGATAACTTCATGAAAATCGCGGATATCGAAATTCTCCCCTAATTCCTTTTCGGCTTTTTTACGTAATTCCCGAATCTTCAACTCTCCAATTTTATAAGAAACCGCTTGTCCCGGCCAAGAAATATATCGGTCTACTTCGGTATTGATCTCATGAAAAGATAAAGCGGTATTAGTTCTTAAAAAGTCAACTGCTTGTTTCTTGGTCCAGCCTAAAGCATGAATTCCTGTATCTACTACCAATCTGCAGGCTCGCCATTGCTCGTAAGTGAGTTTACCAAACATTTCATAAGGAGTTGTATAAATGCCCATTTCTTCGGCTAAAAATTCCGAATATAATCCCCAACCTTCCCCGTAAGCGGAAAGATAAAAGCGTCTTCTAAATTTTGGAATGCTATCTCCTAATTCAGCATTTAGTGAGATCTGTAAGTGATGTCCAGGCACTGCCTCATGCGCTGTAAGCGATGGCAGCACATAAAGCGGCCTACTAGGTAGATCGTAGGTATTCACCCAATAATAGCCGGGCTGAGTGTCTTCTTGTGGAGAAATATATCTTCCTGTGGTATATTTTGGAGCAATGGCATCGGGTACTGAGGTAACGCCATAAGGTTTACGTGGTAACTTTTTAAAGAATCTTGGTAACTGTGCATCGATCTTTTTTGAAATGTTCCGAGCTTCTTTTAAAAGTTCTTCGGGAGTATTTGCATAAAATTGAGGGTCGGTTCTTAAGAAGAGAATGAATTCTTCGAAGGTACCTTCAAAATTCACCTCCTCGATAATTTGTTTCATTTCTGTATTGATGCGCGCTACCTCTTTTAATCCAATTTCATGAATCTCTTCTGCAGTTAGATCTAGGGTGGTATAATAATTCAGTCTATTCTGATAAAATTCTGGTCCGTTGGGAATTTCTGAAACTCCTAAACTAGTTCTCGTTTTTGGTAAATATTCTTTATCGAAGAATTTCTTGATCTTCTTAAATTCGGGTAATACAGATTTCTTTATCGCTTTTTCTGCAGCATCTAAAACTGAATCTTTTTGGGATTCAGATAAACCGGAAGGCAGATCATTAAAAGGGGAGTAATAGTAGCTGTCCTTATAATTTTTAACTAGCTGATCGTTATAGGTGCTTTCATAACCTTCAAAGATCACTTTGGGTTGAGTGATACCTAATTCCAATCCTTTTCTGAGTAAAATGAGATGCTGACCTACATACTCCGGAATCGCATTCAATTTGTTGAGGTATGTTTTTACCTGAGAATAGTCTGCAAGTTGGGTGACATTATAAGGCAAGCTCAAATGAAATCCAGCGTCTGATAGCAAAGGGTTCAGGTATAATTTATATTCAAAAGTATCAATTGTTTCCTGAAGTTTATATTTTAAAAGCTCCAGAGAGATCATGTCTGTTTGGGACATTTCCGAAGCATTTAATAAATTCACCTTTTTTAATTGCTCACTTGCAAAAAGTGATTCTCTGCGATAGTGATCTTCTGTATAGAGACCCAACGGGAATTCCTTAACCTCATAACTTTTATGATCTTGAACCTGCTCTATGACATTATGAAGTTCTTCGGACTTCTGCTGAGAAAAAAGTGTTTGAAAAGAGAAAAAGCAAAAAGATAGCGTAAATAATAATTTGAAGCCTTTCATATAGGGATATTAAGTTATTCAGTCTTAAAGATATAATATACTAATGAATAGAGAAAATCGGATTAAATAGTTTGTTTAGGCCTAAGTTCCATAGCCGTCCAGAGATTCTTGATTTTAAAAGCTTCAGTTTAGTTCCCTAATATTCGATTCCCTAATTTCTTTATCACAGTCTTAGCTTCTTCAGGATCTCTAGGGGCTTCCTCCACAATTAATTCACCATTTTCTTGCTTCAAAATATAGCTAAACACAAATTTAGGATCTTCAGCTTCAGAATTAAAAGCACCAAAACGCAGGTCGTTGAAGTACAGATTTTCATCTCTTTGTGAAATGGTATACCAGCCTTGAGAAATAGCAATTAATCGGTCTAGCTTATTTTCACCATCAAAGGAGTCGACTAAAAAATGATTTTTAGGGATGCTTTTAAAAGTTATTGGTTGGGAATCGAAGATGGAATAATCTCCAATTAAATAAGCATTTTCCAATTCTACATTTGCAGACCACATAATGGTGTTAAATGGGCTAGGTCTGGTTTGGAGTTGCAGATAGGGAACATTTTGGGTTTCTAAAGCGTCTTTGAATTTGTAATAAGTTATTCCTTTTAAACCGATGGCACATAGCATGTATGCACTGCTTATAATGAGACCAAGATTATTATATTTTGTTCTTTTTTTAGATCCGCGTTTGGATCGCATTGCGAGGATTACGAAGATTAGAAAAGGAAGGGTGTAGAGTGGGTCTATTACAAAGATATTCTTATAGGCGAGTCTAAGGTCTAATGGCCAGAATAGCTGCGTGCCCCAGGTAGTATGAGCATCTAATAACGGATGCGTCAGAAAACCCCAGAACATTAGCCAGGACCAATCTTTCCAGCTAACTCCGGTTTTCCTTTCTATTTTAGAAATGAGCCAACCAAAAATAGGGGCGAAAAGTATGGAAAACACAATGGAATGTGTGAAACCTCGATGGATCTCTATAGCAGTAAGAGTATCTGTAAAAAGAGGCGCGAATGAATCAAGATCTGGAATGGTGCCGGCAATAGCACCATATAGTATTGCTTTATTCCCAACTTTTTTGCCCAATACGGCTTCTCCAATGGCTGCTCCTAGAACTATTTGCGTAAGTGAATCCATCTGAAATTAAACTTTTGAAAGTAATGACTTGAAAACAACATAACCAAACCCAGCAAACAGCATCAGATGAAATATAATAAGTCCAAAATCTTTCAGCACAAAAGCACTGTAGATGGCAAATCCAAAGTATAACCAAAGTAAACCTTCTATCATTGTGCTTAAGGATAGATTTTTTGATAAATACTTGTTGCCTTTCCAAGAATCTTTTAAATTATTTATATTGAATTTTGGCGTGCGAATGAAGTCGCTTTTTTTTCCGAAGTGGCCTTCCAAAACCGCAAGCGAATTATGTACAGAAAACCCCATAGCTACAGAAAAAAAGGTAAGGAACATTCCAATAAATTTAAAGAAACTGCCGATGCCCTTTCCGTGGATCTTTGCATAGGTAACCCAATAGCAGATAAAGAAAATAAGCGTACTTATTGCAAAAAACGCGATCACATTAAAATAATTGCTGAATTGAGGATTTGTGTTTTTAATATATAGCACAGGCACGCTCAAAACAGATAAAAGCAATATCAACAGGAACATACTGGAATTCAGTAAATGAAAAAATCCGTGGAATTTTGTTCCGGCTGTTAGCGTTTTGTCAAAAAGCAATTTAGAGTAATTTTTCTGAAAATTCTCTGCTGCTCCCTTATTCCATCTAAATTGTTGAGATCTTGCGGCACTTATCACTACTGGTAATTCTGCTGGAGTTTCTACATTTTCCAAATATTTGAACTTCCACTTCTTCATTTGCGCCCTATAACTTAGATCTAGATCTTCCGTTAGGGTATCTCCACTCCAGTTACCAGCATCCATAATGCATTCTTTCCGCCATATTCCAGCCGTACCATTAAAGTTGATAAAATGCTTTCCGAAATTTCTGCCGACTTGTTCCAGAATAAAATGAAAGTCTAATGCGAAAGCCTGAATTTTAGTTAATAGGGAATAATCTCTATTAATATGGCCCCATCTGGTTTGTACCACTCCAATATTATGATCTTTAAAAAAAGGCACTGTTTGAAGAAGCCAATCTGATTTCGGCATAAAATCTGAATCGAAGATCGCTATGAATTCTCCTTTAGCGATTTTAAGTCCTTCTTTTAAAGCTCCGGCTTTAAAACCCGTTCTATCTTTCCGGGTAATATGTTTAATATCTAGCCCGTTTTTCTGAAGTTCAAGGATCTGTTGGGCTGTAGATGTTATAGTTTCATCTGTAGAATCGTCTAAAACCTGAATTTCAAGTTTGTCTTGTGGATATTCTATTTTAGAAATATTTTCAAGCAATCTTTCCACTACATACATTTCATTATAAAGTGGTAATTGAATTGTAACTAGTGGAACCTCTGAAGAATTTGTAAAATCAAACTTAAGGCTAGTATCCTTTTTTTTGATCGATTTAAGGTAATTTAAGAGCAAGCTCAACTGGGAAAGGCTGTAAAAAAAAATAAGCACTAGCGAGAGGGTGTAAATAAATATAATCGCAAAGTCCATTATTTAAAACTGTATTTAAAAATCCAACCTAATATTTTAATTCCTGCAAAGATAGCCCCTTTAATGGTTCCTGAAACTTTTGAGACACCTATCCTGTTCTTGTAGTGCACAGGGACTTCTATATAAGTAAAATTCTGTTTTATGGCTTTAAGCTGCATTTCTACTGTCCAGCCATAAGTTTTATCCTGCATATTAAGCTGAAGCAATTTATTATATTTAATTGCTCTAAATGGTCCAAGATCTGTAAAATTAGCATTGAAAAATAACTTCATCAAAAAGGTAGCAAGTCCGTTTCCAAACCGCTGAGGAAAAGTCATAGAACCTTTTTCTCTCCATTTACTAACACGAGAGCCAACAACAAAGTCATAATTATCCTCTTGTATTGGCGCTACAAGCTTTGAAAGTTCCGCAGGATAATCGCTATAATCTCCATCCAGAAAAACAATGATACTTGGTTTTTCGGATTTTTCAGAAATATAATCCATGCCTTTTAAACAAGCGTAACCATATCCTTTTTTGACTTCAAATAGCACGGTGGCTCCAGCATTTTTAGCAACTTCCGCAGTGCTGTCCGTAGAATTATTGCTAACCACAATGATCTCTGAAACTATCTCCGGGATTTCCTGAATTACTTTACCAATAGAAGCTTCTTCATTAAAAGCCGGGATAATAACAATGATTTTTTCAGACATTCAGTGGGATCTCTTCTGTGTAATTTATTACTAGAACAAGGGTAGGTTCGAATACAAAGGTAGTTACTTACAGAATATTATTTCTGATTCAGTAGATCCATCAAATTAACATCGTTTCCTAGTAAGACTTCATTCGAATTTATTCTACCATCCAGAGAATCATTTTCTAGTTTAAGTACTCCTCGTGGGCATACAGCAGCACATATTCCACATCCAACACAGCTGGATCTTACAATACTTTCCCCTTTTTGAGCATAGGCTCTTACATCTATTCCCATTTCGCAGTAAGTAGAGCAATTCCCACAAGAGATACACTGTCCGCCGTTGGTAGTAATCCTGAATTTTGAAAATAAGCGTTGCTGCATTCCTAAAACTGCTGCCATTGGGCATCCAAATCTACACCACACCCTATTGCCAAAGATGGGATAAAAACCAACTCCAATCACCCCAGAAAATGCTGCTCCTATTAAGAAGCCGTACCACGAGCGCAACTGGTATGCCTGAAAAAAGAAAATTTCAGAATTCCCGCTAAAATAGTTGATCCCAATAATAGCCATAATGATCACAAAATATCCAATAGCTCCATATTTGGCATCTTTGGCAAGTTCCTGTCTTTTAAAGATCATAATAAGTGCAAAGAGCAAGGTTAAAATTCCGGCCGATCCCCAGAGGAAAACATCTTGTGTGAGCCAGGTAACTTTGGAATCATCTCCCAAAAAGGAGTATACCACCGCGATGGTCATAACTACAACAAAAACCAATACACTATGGATCACCCAACGTTCTACTTTCCAGGCAAATTGCGATTTATCTGATAAGTGTCTATAGGGGTCCCCGGCAGTTTCTGCTAATCCGCCGCAACCGCAAACCCAGGAACAGTACCAGCGTTTTCCATATTTATAGGTTAAAATAGGGGAGATCACAAATATTGAAAGTATTCCAAAAGCGAACATCATCAAACCTACAGAGCCGGAAGAAAAGAATTCATCTAATTTATACCCTGCGAAAAGGTCATAGTTCAACGGCCAGAGATTCGCGGGATTGAAATACGGCTGATTTAAACGGATAAGGATCTCCGGAATCAAAAATGCAAATCCCAGCTGAAAGAACATAACAGAAAATGTCCTTAAGATCTCGTAGTTATTATTGCGGTATTTCAGAATAAATTTATAACCAAAGATGAGGATGGCAAGCGTGTAGAGCGTTCCATAAACAAACCACTGGCTGGCCGGATTACCACTTATAAGCTTACTAAGAGGGTCAAAAAGGGAAATAACACCGGTATTTTCTCCTTCGCTATTTAATCCCAAATACTCCGGAAACCAATAAAGGACTATATAAAAAAGCGTAAGCCCGATCCCTAGAAACCAGGCCGATAATCCGCGATTTGTTAATGATTTAAACCAGACTCCGTCGTTTTTAATACCCACGGGTTTTCCCCTATATGCATCGTTCGCAAAAACGATAGTTCCTCCAGCAATTAGCCCTAGGGACAGACTAAGAAACAGGGTTTTGTTAGGAAAATTGACATTGGTAAGAGCCAGTAAAAGAATGAATAATCCCAGCAGGCCCAAAGCCGAAGCTATTTTTTGAGTTGTGGAAATTGAAGCCGGGGCATCTCCGGTCATGGACATATTATGTTCTATTTTACTCATAGCTGGTGCTGTTGAAGGTTTTCCTTAAAACTTTTAAAGATCTCTTTTTCGTGGTGTTTATAAAATTCAGGGTCAAAATTGGCTTGCTTTAAGTGATCTATCACATAATCTACAGTTCTTTCCTCTGTAAGCCATTTATCAAAGGTTTCTTGTCTCATTCTAATTCCGAAGGTGTTAATTCCTACAAACTTCCTACTTCCTTCTTTATAATTTATGGTGATGCATTTTCTGCCAGCTTTGTGCTGCCAATGAAAATGTGCTTCTCCTTGCCTTGGTTCAGGAAAAACCCAACCATAAGTTTGATATTCTATATCAAAGAATTTTGCACTATTAAACCAATGTCCAGGATTGTATTCCATAGGGTTTCCACAAATTGTTTGAGCCACCACTTCGCCCATCATTCTGCCGGTATACCAAACTGCTTCAACAGTTTTTCTTTCGCCTATTCCCTCATGCTGCTCTGCACAATCGCCAATAGCATAGATATTATCGTAATTTGTTTGAAGCGATCTATTCACTTTCACACCTTTACCGAGTTCTATTCCAGAATCTTTCAGAAAATTAATATTTGGGGAAACTCCTGCGGTAAGACCAACCAGATCGCACATAATTTCTTCACCAGTTTCTTCTACAATAACACTTTTTACTCGACCATTTTCGTCGGAAACTATTTCTTTTAAATTGGAATTTAATCTAAGTTCTATATGATGTTCTCGAATATGATTGTTGATTATTTCCGATTCTCCCGGCGGAAGTACGCCATTCCAAAAACTGGATTCCCTAACAAGTAAGGTCACAGGAATATTTCTAGTGCTAAGCATTTCTGCAAGCTCAGAGCCTATAAGTCCGCCTCCTACAATGACTGCCTGTTTACAATTTTTGGTGTTTTCTTCTAAAAGTTCTATATCCTGTTTGGTAACCATTCCTTGAACCCCTTTGAGATCCTGACCTTTCCATCCAAATTTGTTATAATTGGAACCTGTGGCTATAATCAATTTATCGTAAGCCATAATTTCTCCAGATGAGAAAGTGAGCTGATTTATCTCAGGTTGCACCTGAGATACGAATGCATTTTTAAGTTCTATTCTGTTCTTTTCCCAGAACCAATCTTCATAAGGCTTTAAGTGATCCCATTTCATATGCCCCATATACACATACATAAGAGCCGTGCGAGAAAAGAAATGATCACTTTCTGAAGAAATTACTGTGATCCTTCTGTCAGATTGTTTTCTAATGTGTCTGGCGGCGGTAATTCCAGATATTCCATTGCCTATAATGACAATATGATCCATATTATTCCTTATTTTTAGAAGATTGATAACAATCGGGTTAGTAGTTTTCTCAAAATTCGACTTAGACTTAATTCGTTTGGTCGCAGATTTGCGTATAACCTTTTATAAATTAAAAAAATGAAATATTTTTCCTTATTAATACTTCTAATTTCCAGCTTTTCATTTGCTCAGGAAACTTCAAAATTCTTTGATGCTTCCGATTCTTTTTTTAAGCAATATGTTAGTAATGGTAGGGTAAAGTACGCAGAAATAAAGCAGAATCCCAAGAATTTGCAGGAATTGTTGAGCCTTGCGAAACGAGTAAAAATTTCCACTGAAGACCCAGATGTCTATAAAGCTTTTTGGATTAATGCTTACAATATTGCCGTGATAAGTGGTATTGTTAAACAATTTCCCGTAAAATCTCCAATGGATATTGAAGGCTTCTTTAATAGAAAAAAACATAGTTTAGGGCAAAAATCGGTAACCTTAGATGATATAGAAAAGATACTTTTATTAGGGAACTACCCTGATGAATCCAGGTTTCATTTTGTGCTGGTTTGTGCTGCTAAAGGATGCCCTCCTATAATTGCTGAAGCATATAGGCCAGAAACTTTGGAAAAGCAATTACAACAACAAACCGTAAAAGCAATGAATTCTTCGGACTTTGTAAAGATCCAAAAGGATACGATATTGCTTTCAGAATTGATGAACTGGTATCAAAAAGATTTTACAAAGGAGGGTGTTAGTTTGATAGATTATATAAATAAATACAGGAAGACAGCAGTTCCTCCTAATTTAAAAATCGAATTTTATAATTATAATTGGGAGTTGAATGCACTTTAGATCTATTTCAACATTCATTAGGAGAAGGGCTTTAAATCTTCAATTTATCGTAATCATTAGCTTACTGATGGTGATAACATCCTGCCAAGGGCAGAAGCAACAGGAAAAATTCAATGGGGTAAGTTTAGTGGCTTCCCGAGAATCTATTTCAAGTTCTCATATTAAACCTATTTTAGAGATAAATTCTAATGCTGTAGCCGTTATGCCTTTTGGATTTATGGAAAGTTTATCCAGCCCCGACCTTAAATTCAATATTGAGCGGCAATGGGAAGGTGAGCGATTGGAGGGTGCTAGAAAAACCACTCAGTTGTTACATTCTCAGGGTTTAAAAGTGATGATAAAACCACAGATCTGGATCTGGAAAGGTGAGTTTACAGGGAATATAAAAATGACTTCTGAAGAAGATTGGAAGAAATTTGAAACGAACTATGAGGAATTTATTTTGTTGTATGCAAAAATGGCTGCTGAAGAAAATGTGGAACTTTTTTGTATAGGTACAGAATTATATGAATTTGCGAATGAAAGAAAAGAATTCTGGGAGCAACTAATCACTAAAGTTAGAAAGATCTATAAAGGAAAACTCACTTACGCCGAAAACTGGGATAAAGTGGAAAAGGTTAAGTTTTGGAATCGATTAGATTTTATTGGAGTAGATGCCTATTTTCCTTTAAGCGAGGGGAAATCTCCAAATATTGAAGAATTACGGGCTTCTTGGAAACCTTATAAGAGCCAATTAAGAGAGCTGTCCAATAAATATGATAGGAAGATCTTATTTACAGAGTATGGTTATAGAAACACCAATTATGCTACTCGACAACCTTGGGATTCTTCGAGAGAAGAAATTTCTATGAATTACGAATTGCAGTCTAATGCACTATCTGCCTTATATCAGGAATTTTGGAGGGAAGATTGGTTTTCTGGTGGATTCTTATGGAAATGGTTCCATAATCATGAACAAGCAGGCGGATTGGAAAACAATCAATTCACACCCCAAAATAAACCGGCTTTAAAAGTGGTAAAAGGTTTTTATGGAGGAATGGTCAGGGATTGATTCTACGTTTATAATATTGATGTAATTCTTCTGGAGAGGCTCCCCTAAGTCGTTTAATATAAATAGCGGCAAAACAAAACTGTAATTTCCAAACCCCAATTTCTTCATATCTGCGCGCCGAGGTGGTAATTAATTTTGGAATTACTTTAAATTGGTTTTGATTGTAAAGCCTGCCAATAAATTCATTATCCTCATAAACCACAAAAGTTTCGTTGTAGCCACCGAGCTCCTTAAATAAGCTTTTGGTGATAAACAAGGATTGATCTCCTCCTCTGCAAGCCTTATGATTAAATTTCGTGAACCATCCCATCAAATTGAGCCACCAATGATCCATATCAAACTTCATTTGAAAACAACCCGCTTTATTACCGGAGTTTATTTGATCCAGAATAGATTGGTCAAAGTTAGGAGGAGGGAAACTATCTGCATGTAAAAAATAAAGGACATCAAATGTTGCTTTTTTCGCCCCTGTATTCATTTGTTTTGCCCTTCCTTTTTCAGAAGTAACATAAAAAACTCCGGAATACTCTTTTACAAGTTCCGGAGTTTTATCTGTGCTTCCGCCATCTACAACAATAATTTGATTATTGGTATAAGCAGAATTATTTTCAAGATAATCAAGTAGCCTTATAATTCCGGTTTCTTCGTTTAAAACAGGGATAATAATGCTGATCATTTTATTTTTGTTCGTTTAGATTCCAGTTATAATCTTTGTAAGTTACTGTAGTTCCATTAGCTATTTTCACATCAGAATATTTGTTGACGTAATCTATTATAGTTACCCCATCTTCAATAAAATCTTTTTTGTACCAGTCAAATATCGAAGACAATTTAGCTGAATTTTTTGAGATCTCATTCTTATCTGAATTAATAAACTCCTTTGTAACTCTATCTAATTGCTCATTGATTTTAGCTGCGGTATAAGCTTCATTCAATAATTTAGGACAAGAAATAGCGGCACAGTTAATTGCAAAATGTATTCTGGGTTCATTCATTTTTCTTAGAATACTGTTCTCTATACCACTCAAGGAAATTTTCACATCTCCGATAGTTATAATGTCTTTTGTCCAATTTCCATTGATGTCTTTAATGCTTTTTGTGGGATAGTTATTTAGAATAAGATCTACCGTATACGCATTATAAATATTGATATAATAAGCCAATTGTTCTTGAACAGACCAGTCTTTGGTAGGTTTTATTTTTGCGAGTTTCGAGAGATATGCATTTAGCTGCTCTCTATCTTTCATAAAACCTTTATAATCTACAAGTCCCTCTTTGGAAACGTGCTTTTTAAGCAAAGAATTCCATTCACTGTGGTCTACATTTACTTTAGAATTTACTGTTGTAGATGATAATTCTGAAGGAGCTTCATTTGTAGGCAAGCCTTTACTCGACAAACCTGCTGAAGAAATTAAATTGCAACTACTCATGGTGGTTACCAAAGCCGCAAATGCAACTAAAAGGGTATAATATTTAGACTTTTTCATAAGTATGTTTTAAACATTAATAAAATTCGCTTCTTTTCACTATCGGTAATCTTGTTGAGGAGCCTTGTAAATAAGACATTTCGACAAGCTCAGTGTGACAAGTATAATAAAATGTCATTCCGACAAAGGAGGAATCCCTTAGAATCTAGAGATTCTTCACTCCATTTCATTACGTTCAGGATGACAAAAAAAGTTGTCAAGCTGAGCCTGTCGAAGCTTATTTATTTCTAACAACATCCCCCACCATCATAGTGGAAAGTAGATTCGCTAAAGTAGATATCATCTCTTCCTAAATCCTGTAAGGCAGCAGCAGTTTTATCGCAAATAGCCAAAGGCTGATTTTTTAGTAAAATGTGTCCTTTTTTATCATCAAAAAATGCTTCATCACCATAATAAATAGCAGCTTTTCCTGTAAAGATACAGGGTCCGTCTTCTGGCATTGGATCTTTAATAGCAGCGACTTCTATAGATTCTATATAGATCAATTCTTGTGTTGGGTAATTTTTTGGGTCTAAAATTCTGTAAGGCTTACGAGCTCTAATTTCTATAGTTCCAAAACCAGCATCAGTAAGCGCTTTTACATATTCAGCAATAGGTAAACTTCCACTTAAACACAAAGCTCTTAGTCTAGAATCGTTTCTTAATTCCTCATTCATTGGTTGCTCACAAGTAGGATCGCTCATCACCAATTTTCCATGTGGCTTTAAAACCCGGTACATTTCTTCAATGGCTTTTTTGAGATCTTCAGCTTTAAAAATATTGAATAAACAGTTTTGAGCTGCTACATCTACCGTATTATCTTCTACCGGTAAATTAAGAGCATCTCCTTTTTTCAAGGTTACAAAATCACTTTTAAACCAAGGGTTAGCAGCTTCTGCTTCAACAAAATTCTTGCGAGAAGCTTCCAACATTTCGTCTACCATGTCTATCCCGATAACACCACCTTTTTCACGATTAAAATATGCGAATTGAAGTAATTCCATTCCACCACCAACGCCTACATATAGCATTTTTGGATTATTAGAAAGATCTCTTGCATGCACAGTACTCCCACAACCATAGTTCATTTCCTGCATAATTTTAGGGATCTTTAAACCAGGTAATTCCCAAACAGGATTTGTTGTACAACATAAGCCAACATCTGGTGTTAAGGCTGCCTCTTTATAAACATCGTAAGTAGTATCTAGATAACTCATTTCTTCTCTTTTATTAGGGTGATTCATTTTTAAGTAAGTTGTAATTATTCAGTTTTAATTACAAGACTTAAATGTTTTTAATCAATTCTTTAAATAACAAGATCATATCTGGCTCTGCTTTTTCTGCCATGGCGATGATCTCACTTATATTTACGGGTTTTAAGTCGTCTGGGTTTCCTTCATCCGTAATTACTGAAATGGCAGACACCGGAATATTTAGATGATTAGCTACAATTACTTCTGGAACTGTACTCATTCCTACAGCATCGGCTCCAATAATTTTTAAGTAGCGGTATTCTGCTCTGGTTTCTAATTGCGGACCAAGAACTGAAGCATACACGCCTTTATGAAGCTTTATAGCGTGTTCTTTCGCAATCTTTTCTATAGCTGCATTCATTTTTGCATCATAAGGTGCACTCATATCTACAAAACGTTCTCCTAATTTCTCAACCCCTTTAAATGCTAATGGAGATCCTCCTTGAAGATTAATATGATCATCTATCAACATTAATTCTCCCTTTTTGAAATCTAAATTTATAGATCCAGAAGCATTAGAAACCAATAATTTTTTAATACCTAAACGTTCCATTACTCTTACCGGAAAAGTTACATCTTGTAAAGAGTAACCTTCATATAAATGAAAGCGGCCTTGCATTACAATTACTTTCTTTCCTTCTAAATTTCCGAAGATCAATTTTCCTTTGTGAAACTCTACGGTAGCAGTTGGGAAATGAGGAATATGATTATAGCTGACTTCAGCTAAAATTTCTATCTCATCAGGAAGTTTCCCTAATCCAGTTCCTAAAATAACTCCTATCTCGGGAGCATAAAAACCTTTATCTTTTAAGTAATCTGTAGTTTCTTGTATTTGATTCGTCATATTCTCTATTGAAAAAATTGTTGAAAAGCGCTATGTTCTTTGATATCACTAAAATAATCTACATCATTTTTAGCCTCTAAAAGGACTTTGTTCTCTTTGTCTAAATCTTGTAAAGTATCTTTTAATACGGTATTGGTTCCCCATTCTTTATTAGCAAATAGAGCAGGTTTCAACTTGCTCATTCCTAATAAATAATAACCGCCATCTTCCGCAGGTCCAATTACAAAATCGTTATTGTCTAATTTTTTGAAAGCTTCCATTAAGTCTTCGGAAGTGATATCGTACATGTCACTCCCAATAATTATAATATTAGAATATCCATTTTTAAACCCCGCAGCAAATGCATGTTCCATTCTCTCTCCAAGACCTTGTCCTACTTGTTGCTTCTTATTGTAAATGGATGCATCCCAGATATCATTCTCATGAATTTGTTCTGAATAATAAACTTCTTTGGTGATGGGTAAAGATTCGGTAATCGAAACAGTATGGTCTAATAAGAATTTGTAGATATCTAAAGCAGTTTGATCTCCCAGGTCTTTTGCAAGTCTGGTTTTTACTTTGCCTAACTCAGGATTTCGGGTAAAAATGAGGAGTAAATTTTTTTGATCCAAATTCATTAGAATTTTAAAGAATTATGGTTTGTAAACCTTTTCGCCTTTGTTCAAATATTTTGTCCAATGCTTAGAAAAGGCATGGATTTTTTGAGTTTCATTATTAGAAGAATCGTAGACGCTGTAGCCTTTGTTCATCCATTCAAAAATCCCTCCATAAAGGTTCTTTATGTTTGTATATCCTGCATCTTTAAGTTTTTCTGAAATATTTTCAGACCTAATCCCTAAAGAGCAATAAACAACAATTGGAACACTCTTATCTTTAATTTTTGAAGTAACATTTTTAGCTGAAAAATTATTATAGCCTACATAAATTGAATTTTTAAGATGACTTACCTCAAACTCTTCTTTTTCTCTAGCATCTAGAATAAAGACTTTTTCATTATCACTTTGCATCTTTAGCTCTTCCACAGAAATATAAGGAATACTGTGAGAGTTATATTTAGATAATAATTTATCCAGAGATTCCTGAGCATTTATTAGCCCGAGTTGAAATATGAAAAAGAGTAAAAAGCCTTGTTTTATGGTCATATTAATATAAAACTAAGATTATGTAACTGTTCCTTGACAACTACTTCCTGCACCTGCAGTACAACCATAGCAGTGTTGGGAAATAATGATATTTCTATCATTTAAAAGATCTTCATTATAATCGCTGATATGTTGAACTTTACTGTCCACTTTTAGACCTAACATCTGGTTGAAATCACAATCATATAACCAACCATCCCAACTAATAGAAATAGTATTGGTGCACATTACATTTTCTACAGCGGTGGGGTTGTAGGCTTCAACAAGTGCATACATATAATCTTCATAATTTTCTGAAGCTATTAGATATTCCAAAAATCTACTGATAGGAAGATTAGTAATTGCGAATAAACTATTAAAATCTATATTGAAATCTTCTTTTAACGCAACTTTAAAGTCATTTTGTAAGGCTTCTTGATTTGTTGGCAAAAACGCTCCTGAAGGATTATAAACCAAATCTAACTTTAAACCAGTTCCTTCTTGAGCATATCCAACAGCGTTAAGCATTTGTAAAGCTTTTATGGATTTATCAAAAACACCCTCTCCACGTTGCTTGTCTGTCTTATCTCTTTTATAAAAAGGAAGAGAAGATGCCACATGAACTTTGTGCTTTTTGAAAAATTCTGGCAGATCGTGATATTTCTTATTGGCCAAAATAATGGTAAGGTTGGATCTTACAATAAAATCTTTAATCCCTGCTTTTGAAGCTTCTTCTACAAACCATCTAAAATTAGGATTCATTTCCGGGGCACCTCCAGTAAGATCTAGTGTATGCGCTCCTGTATTTCTAATAACCTCAAGACATTGCTCCATAGTTTCTATAGTCATGATCTCTTTGCGATCTGGGCCAGCATCTACATGACAATGGGAACATACTTGATTACACATATAGCCTAAATTTAACTGGAGAATTTCCAGTTTTTTAGGTTTTAAGGGGAAGTGATCTGTTTCGGCTATTTTATCTTTAAACAATGGCAATTCTCCTTTTTTGAAGATTCCGTTGCTTAAAAATTTTAATTGGTTGGCAGGGTTAGAAAGATCGTCTTCTCTCGCTGCCAATGATTTTAATAAAGCCATATATTTTTTAATTCACTATTATAAAAAAACAAACTGGTAGGAATAATTAAAATGCTGCACCCAGCAAATTACATGCTAAGTTTATCGTATTTATTCATCATTTGAACTCCATGAACCAAGGTGGCGCCACTTTTAATTGCAGCTCCAACGTGCACAGCTTCCATCATTTCTTTCTTATCTATACCTCTTTGCAAACCGTCCTTTGTATATGCATCTATACAGTAAGGGCATTGTACTACATGGGAAACAGCTAAAGCAATTAATGATTTTTCACGAGCAGAAAGAGCGCCTTCTTCAAAAACTTTTCCATAATAATCGAAAAATTTAGTGCCTAACTCTTCATTCCATTCGGAAATATTTCCAAATTTTCTTAAGTCGGCAGGATCATAATAGGTTTTAGACATATTTATATTTTATAGCATGTTTAATTAATCGTAAAGGCTACGATATACTTACGAGTTTTTGGTAACATTGGTTTCAATTAAAGGAATTAGGATTTTAAAAGCTCAGTAATATCTATAATTATTCTGAAATAAGCCAATTGGCAATTTTAAAATTAAATTAATGATTTGAGACTTCTGTGGGTCTAAACTTTTATTGGTGACCTTATCAATAAACTTCCGCAACAAGGTATTTAAAAAATAAGTGGATAAAAAAATTATGAAATAAGATTATGAAGTAATTATGACCAAATAACTGTTAAATGGTAATTTTAAGAAAGGTTTAATTGTTTTTACGAATTAATACGATGGTTACAAATACAACAAGTAAAACTTCCAATGCTAATAAGATAAATACTGTGGTCATGTAAAAGTTATAAGTGAATGGATAATTCTATATAAGAATTTATTAGTGGAGCGAAGTTGGATTTAATAAAGCTGAGTTATGGACGTTTTTGCAAAAAAAATTAACGCTAATCCTGAATAAATTAACTTTTCTTAACAATTTTAGTTTTTAGGCTAATAATTTTATGAATAACGTTATTCTCATTAATCTTGCTGTTATTTGTTAATTACATTGTATTATCTGAAACCTTGACTTATTTTTGGTTGCCTATTTTGTTTAAATAGTATTCAGGATTTTAATAATTATGGGAACTAAAATTTTGGCTTTAATATTATAAAATTGTTTTATGAAAATTGCAGTAAAGACCTTACCGGTTAATCAGATCATACAGGATATTTCTGAATTTTTAAATGCTTCTCTAGATATGGATGGTAGCGAACAAATTTTAAATATTCCAAAAGAATTTGGCGAGGGCACTATAAATGCTTCGAGTTTTGATTCTGGGATTGGGGTGATCTCTTATAATTGCAAATTCTATGAAGACGTTGAAATTCATTTTACCTTAAATAGTATACATCCCCTAAAATTTATTTTTTGCTCTGTAGGGGAAGTTTCGCATTCATTTCAAGACACAGAGAAACTGAACAGTATTGAAGCCTATCAAAATATTATTGTTTCCAGCAGTGGATACAATGGACATGTACTTTATTTTAAAGCGAATGTGCAAACGCATGTATCTAGTTTAGAAATAATACGCGCCACTTTTTCTCATAGATCGAACTATAATTTTCAAGATCTGGACGATACTTTAAAGACTCTTTTTAAAGATGAGGTTTCTAAACATCAATTTTTTTATCAAGGAAACTATAGTATAAAAGCGGCAAATCTCATGGACCAGATGAATAGCAAAGAGCATTCAGGATTTTTGAGATCTCTTTTTCTTGAAGGAAAATCTTTTCAGATGTTAGTAGTACAGATTGCACAATATCAGGATGATGAAGCTGAGGATAAATTACCTAAAATATTAAGAAAGTCTGATATTCAAAAAGTAGATTATGTTACTAAAAGGATAGCTGGTGATTTAGCCAGTAATTTAACAGTAGAGAATTTAGCAAAGGAAGCGGGTACTAATGTGAATAAGCTTCAGGAAGGATTTAAATATGTGTACGATCTTACAGTAAATAAGTATATTCAAAATATAAAGTTAGAGGCTGCAAAGGATATGTTGATGAATTCTGAAAAAAACATCTCAGAGATCGTTATTGCCATTGGGTTGAACAATAGGAGTTATTTTTCTAAAATCTTCAAAGAAAAGTATGGAGTAAATCCAAAATATTTTTTAAAATCCTCAAAAAGTGATGTCTAAATAGGCATGCTTATTGACCTCTTTATTAATTAACTATAACTAACCGTTATAGTTTTTAAATATATATATTTATCGGGATTTATAAAAAAATACACCCTACTACAGATGAGCCGCAATAAGGGTTCTTTCAGTTTCAAAAGCAATTTCCTTTCCCGGCCAATTCTGGCAGGTGTTTTTTCGTTTGTCTTTCTTTTTTTATTAGGTTTTTTTCTTCTTTTCCAGAGTTATCAGATTATAAGAGAGTCTGAAGCAAGGGAAATGATTAATGTGATGGACCTTGTGGAAAAGAACCTGAATAATTCTTTAAAGGATAGTTATTCTGTTGCATTAAGTATGGGCTTAATTATAGATGACGAGGGAAACATTAGAGATTTCGAACAATATGCTCCACTTTTATTAGAGCAATATCCTGTGATAGATGTAGTCCAAATGGTTCCGGGAGGGGTGATTCGTAAAGTTTATCCATATCAAGCCAATAAGGCAGTTATAGGATACGATATTTTAAAAGATCCTAAAACTCGAAAAGAAGCACTTAAGGCAATAGATGTTGGAAAAATGTATTTTGCAGGTCCTTTTGATCTATTGCAAGGAGGGACAGCAGTTGTTGGTAGGTTACCTGTTTTTAAGAATAATAAGTTTTGGGGCTTTTCGGCAGTCATAATAAAGCTTGAAAGTTTATTAGAGCAGGCAGAATTAAATAAACTGGCTGGAGAGAAATATATTTTTCAATTCTCTAAAATAAACCCAGAATCTAATGAGGAACAATTCTTCCTTCAGAATGATTTAGATATAGAATATAATATTTCAGAAACCATTCTTCTGCCAGACGGAGATTGGAAATTTTACATAGCGCTTAAAAACCCAAAAGAAGCATTCTACGAGCTTATACCAATGGCATTTTTTATTCTTTTAATCGCCAGTTGGTTGGGATGGGTGGTAACTCTCCTATTTAAACAACCTATTAGACTACAGGCCTTGGTGAATTCTCAAGCTGGGGAGTTGGCTGCAAGTGAATTAAAGTTTAGGACAATTTTTAACCAAGCAGCTGTTGGAATGGTAAGAGTGGAAACTGCAACCGGAAAATTTTTGGAGACCAATCAAAGATTTAGAGAGCTAAGTGGTTATAGTGCATCAGAACTAAATGGAATGAATTTTAGAGAGATTTCTCATCCTTCTGAAATTAATGAGAATTTAGCATTAATACAGCAATTATTAAATGGAGACATACGAGAATACAGTTTAGAAAAGCGACTCATTCAAAAAAGCGGTAATGTCTTATGGGTTAAGCTGTCCGTTTCTCCACTTTGGAAAAAAGATACTTCCGGGAGTACCCATATTGCAATTATTGAAGATATTTCAGAACGAGTAGTTGCACAGAATGAGCTAATGAAAAACGAAAAAAGGTATCGTGCATTAGTAGAAAATGGGGGTGAAGTTGTTACTATTTTCAATAGAAAAGGGCAAGCGATCTATTCTTCCCCTGCAATCCAAAAAATAGCAGGTTATTCTGAAGCAGAAATAAACTCAGTAAATCTTAGTTCCTTAATCCACCCTAAAGATATTGCAGAATTGGATAAGCAAATTTTAGAAGCCATGAAATTTCCATCTAAACCCATTTCTGGTTTTACAATTCGGGCAAAGAATAAAAAAGGCGAATGGAGATGGGCAGAGTCCACAATCACAAATTTGCTGGAAGATTCTTCTGTAAAAGGATTTGTAGGCAATTTTAGAGACGTAAGTGAGAAAAAGGAAGCCGAGATAAATTTAAATAAATCTTACCAAATGGTAATGGAGCAAAATAGGAGGTTATTAAATTTCTCCTACATAGTTTCCCATAATTTAAGGTCTCATTCCAGTAATATTCAGGCAATTTTGAACCTGTATAATACAACCAGTGTTGAAGAAGAGAAGCTTAACTATATAGGCTTACTCTCAAAAGTAGGGAATGCTTTAAATCATACTTTAGAAGATCTCAATGAAGTTGTATCTATCAGTACTAATCTCGACCTGAATATAGAGTCGTTACAAATCAATGCCTTTTTAAATAAAACAATAGACCTCTTAGAAATGCAAATTAGCGACAAAGGTGCTATAATTAAAAGGGATGTCCCAGATGAAATGATCGTTAAATTTAATGCAGCCTATCTGGAAAGTGTGCTTTTAAACTTTCGCACAAATGCAATAAGATACAGGGAGCAAAAAAGGAAATTGGAAATTTCAATTCTTGGCTATAAAGAGAACGGAGATTGGATTTTAGAGATTGCCGATAATGGAGTTGGGATAGATTTGGAGCGTCATGGCGGCAAGATTTTCGGCTTGTATAAAACATTTACACAAACTCCCAATTCTCGAGGAGTTGGATTGTTTATTACCCGCAATCAAATAGAAGCTATGGGAGGAAGCGTAGCAGTGGAAAGTGAAGTTGGCGTAGGAAGTGTATTTAAAATATATTTTAAATGAAAAAGAGCATTTGTGTAATAGACGACGATATGATCTATCAGATGATCATAAAGAAGATCATTGAACGAACAGCTCAGTTTGAAACCATCAAATTCTATAATGATGGGATCTATGCGCTAGAAGATTTCAAAGATCTTGACGTTGTCCTCCCGGAATTGATTTTATTGGATATCAATATGCCACAAATGGATGGCTGGCAGTTTTTAGAAAGCCTGATAGAACATCGCCCAACTTTTAAAAATGAAACTATTATTTATATAGTTACTTCCTCTATAGCTAATTCCGACAGAGAGAAAGCAAATTCTTTTGATGAGATATCTGGATTTTTAAGCAAGCCTGTAAGTGTAGACTGTCTTGAAAAAATAATTAAAGAACATAGATAGAAGCGTGTTTAGTCTTTTTTAATCCCTCATTGAGGGTTTAATCCGCCTGACCGGCTGGGCAGGTTCCCCGAGGCCTGCCCGAAACATTCAGGCGGGCTTGCCTCGATTTTTTAAAAGTATTTTCCTCCCGAACCATCGGGACATACCTCCTGGGCTTGCCCCGAGGTTCTTGATTTTTACAGGCTATTTATTTATAATTAGTATTGTCCGGTAAAAAAAATTCTGGATTTCGGTGAGGCTAGAAGTAACGTGGATTAAGACTGTTTTCAATGTTTAGGAGCTTGCTATTGGAACACAGAATTATTTTTTCCTTTTTGAAAAATTCACGCAGATTAAAATATTGATTTTCAATTAGTTGAAATGAAGTCTTACATCTTGAATCTAGCAGCGCAGCGATCTTATATCTTTTGTCGGACGACAATGATTTATAATATATGCTATAACTCTCTCTCTTTTCTTATATGTATAATTTGAAGTTGTTTTCTACATCAAGCATATTTCTCTGCTTATAAAATTGTTCCGCTAATAAGTGCGGCATAGTTTATATTCAGCGATAAAATTTTTCTCAATTGATCATGGCATCGGATAAAAAAACAAATTCATCGCCAATATTTCCTTCTGAGAATTTAGTGTTGATAACTGAAAATTTCACTGATCTTGATTAATTATAGATATAAACAATTCTTAATATTTGTTTTTCACAGGTAATTTAACATATCGATAACTTAATAAAAGTTTGATTTCTTTATTTTTAAGAGAATTGATTCTTCTTGCTAAAACATTGTTTATGAAAGGTATGGAGGAGCGGTATGAAGTTGTCTACTCAGATAATTGGAGTGATGATTGGAATATGGTTCTCGATGCAATGGGTGATATGCTGAGGTCATTAATATTGCACTCCTGCTATACTTTGCTTTATGTGTTTAGAGAAAGACTTGTACTAAACTGAATCAAAAAAGGGTGCGATCAAGGCCAATCTTTGCGGTTCTATTGGTAACCATTTAAAAAGAAGTAAAAGAAAAACAGCAAAAAATTAATTAAAACAAAAGTTATGGATAAGAATAAGGAATTATCATTTGAGGTCGAGAAGGAATTTGAAGTGCCGGTGAAGGAGTTGTATAAGGCCTGGATAGATCCCAAGTCATTGAAGCAGTGGTGGAAGCCAATGGGTAATTCCCTTACTAAAGTGGAGAACAATGTCACTCCCGGCGGATCAGTCCTTTATGAAGCAGGCGGGGAAGGGGAAGAACCAATCCTTCTTATCAAGGGGGAATACGAGAAAGTTATCGATGATGAGCTGCTGGTTTACAGCTGGAACTTTAATTTGCCGAAAAATCCTGTAGAGGAAAGCCTGTACAAGTTGGAGGTGAAATTTTCTGAAACTTCCAACGGAAGCCGCATCCACGTAAATCAGAAAAACCTGAAGGATGAAGAAGCCTTGGTGGTACATCGCGAAGGTTGGGAAAAAGGACTCCAGGATCTAAAATCGTACTTGAGTTCAAAGGCCTGATCCAGATCCGGCTTCGATCTTGCCTGTGTCAACTTAGCATTATACTCTCGGGCTTCATTTTCAGGTGTTTTTACTACTGAAACTTTCAATCATGTTTTAGAGGAGCTCTATTAAGTAGTAAATAATAGTACTAATCTGGAGATAGGATAGTTTTGGAGCGGAAGGCTGACAATTTTTTCGGTTTGTATAAAACACTTACCCAAATTTTCAAGAAGTTGTATTATTTATAACTCATATTCAAATGGATGTTATGGGAGTTAGTGTAGAAGTGATAAGTGAATTTGGTGTTGGAAGTGTATTTAAACTATATTTTAATGAAAGAAAGCATTTGTGTAATAGACGATGACCAAATTTATCAACTTATTATAAAAAAGGTAGTTGAGCACACCGGTGATTTTGATTCCATCTCTTTTTATAATGACGGGATTGAAGCTTTCGAGGATTTTAAATCCCCTGAAAAATCACTCCCGGAAATTATTCTACTGGACATTAATATGCCAAAGATGGATGGATGGCAATTTTTAGACAATTTAAAGCTTCATAGACCAAATTTTCATCAGAAAACCATCGTTTATATAGTTACATCTTCCATAGCGCATTCAGACAGAGACAAAGCTAAATCATATAAAGAAGTCTCAGGTTTTTTGAGCAAACCTTTAAGTGTAGAAAAATTAAAGGAGATCGCCGATAAGCATCGAAAATAGATTTTTAGGGCTTTATTGACTTTAGTCTCTAGCTTAATATCGAAATCCCACAACTTTTGGACTTGATCCACAATTAGGCTTGATCCGATAATGCATAGTGTATAAATTAAAAAAACCCCGAGACAAATGTCAAGGGGTTTTTAAGGTGGTGCCTCCAGCCCCGAAGCATCGGGGGAACCAGGAACTATTTTGCTTTATTTAAAATCTCAGGAAGTACTGAAGGCTCAGAAATAACTTTCTCAATAAACTTTTTGCTTTTCATTTTTTTGATAAATCGTTCCAAAAAGATTGCTTCATCTCTGGTTCTTGTTTTAAACTCTAATTTGATGATCCAATCTTCAGCCGCCTTTGTAAAGTTATTTTGAAAATAGTGGCTATTATGTTGTATTAATCTATGCTCTGGATCTGGACTTTCTCCGGTGTAATATTTATTAAGTTTTTCAGAATAAATAATATAGAGATAATGCATAGTGTATAAATTAAAAAAACCCCGAGACAAATGTCAAGGGGTTTTTAAGGTGGTGCCTCCAGCCCCGACTATTCGGGGGAACCAGGGACTAATTTGTTTTCTCTAAAATCTCAATAAGTATCGCTGGCTTTGAAATAATTTTCTCAATGAATTTCTTACTTTTCATCTTCTTGATGAATCTTTCTAAAATAATGGCATCTTCTTTTGTGGTTGTTTCAAACTTCAATTTGATAATCCAATCGTTTCCTCCTTTGGTATAATTATTTTTAAAATAATGTGAATTATGCTGCTCTAATCTACGATCAGGATCTGGACTTTCTCCGGTGTAATATTTATTAAGTTTTTCAGAATAAATAATATAGAGATAATGCATAGTGTATAAATTAAAAAAACCCCGAGACAAATGTCAAGGGGTTTTTAAGGTGGTGCCTCCAGCCCCGACTATTTGGGGGAACCAGGGACTAATTTGTTTTCTCTAAAATCTCAATAAGTATCGCTGGCTTTGAAATAATTTTCTCAATGAATTTCTTACTTTTCATCTTCTTGATGAATCTTTCTAAAATAATGGCATCTTCTTTTGTGGTTGTTTCAAACTTCAATTTGATAATCCAATCGTTTGCTCCTTTGGTATAATTATTTTTAAAATAATGTGAATTATGCTGCTCTAATCTACGATCAGGATCTGGACTTTCTCCGGATCATGACTAATTGTTGTGTTTATGCAAAAATTGTGGTTAATCTGTAGAGGAAGAATTCTACATTTTTTACTCCTCTGAACTGTGCTCTAAAGGCTTTTATTTTTGCGTTGAATGATTCTGCTGA
>NZ_VORY01000023.1 GCF_007997295.1 Gillisia hiemivivida
TATAAAAGGATAAGGTCCTATCTATCGGTCGATATATCTTATGATTATCTAGCCATCGGTTGACTCTTACCCCCTTTCACTTATATCTGTAAAACTAGAAATTTATTCCAAATGCAAACATAGGAGCCATCGGGATGCCTAGAATTTTTAAAAATATTTTCCTCCCAAACCATCGGGACATACCTCGTGGGCTTGCCCCGAGGTTCTTGATTCTATCCTGCTCTTTAATGGAAAATACCTTTTGGGTTTTCCCGAGATTTTTAAATTAATTTGAAATTATCACTTTTTTGGAAATTATAGTATCATCCTTATTAGTTATTTTAAGAATATATAATCCTTTGCTCAATTTTCTGGTAGAAAATTCATGGTAATTCTCGTTGGTAATTCCTTTTTTCTCAAAGATCTTCTTGCCTAAACTGTCAAAAAGTACAATATCTCTCGGAGTAGATTTATCAGGAATTCTTATTTCTAATCTAGATTCGGGATTGTTCTGGAATATGCTGAAATTGGTAATATCTTTTACTATATCCCAATTTATATAGATCTGCTCCTTGTTTGTGTAGGTGATTTTAAATCTTTCAGAATATTCGCCAGCCTCCAAATTAAACTTAATTGGCCCATTACTTAGATTGTAATACTGGTTAGTAGAAGAATCCAATAGAAATACTTTGGATGTTATTCGTTTTATTTCAGCAATACTAAAAACGATCTCTGAAGTTTCTGAAAGCACTATAAAAAGGGGGATTTCTTCAAGCTCATCTAATGGCCTAACATTAATAATATAATTCTCGTCTTCAATCATCCAACCCGCATCAGAGCTCAAGTATTCAGGATTAATGGCATCCATTGCATGATCTGCTGCTTTTGTGGCGTTATCGCGCAGCACCAAAAGTATTTGCCTAATGTAGTTGTTCTGTAATTCGATATTTAACCTTAACATGGGGAACTCCTCCTCAGTTTCTAAGCCTTTTCCGCCTCCTTTTTTGGATTTGAACTCAGATAAAAGCTGATCTTCTTTTATAAAGTTCCGGTATTTATTATCGAATGTGATTTTTCCATCTTGGCTTCCAATTACAATAAAGCCTTGACCTATTGGAGAGAACCTTCTGGCGTAATAAGCTCCAATAGTTCCTCCTTCTGAAATTGTATTCCCATAGCCATCAAACTTATTGAAGATAGCCGGCACATATCCGTAAATCCCCCCTCCCGGAGAATAGGCGCCATAACCGCCCTCATATTCTTTCAAATAGTGAGAATCTATATTTTTAGAATCCCAGAAATAAGCAATTCCCGTAGTGCTTTTATTATCCTGAAGAAAGGCATTAAGGTCTAAAGCAGAAGGGTAGGGGTTCCCAATAAGTTTATTGCTTTCTTCCTGAATGTCTAATTCATAAACTCCTGAATTTGGTTTTCCTCGGAGATCATAACGTTGTTGGTTTCCAGGGTTGTTAGGGATATTATAGATGTTTATGGAGGTGTTCGTACCATTCACTCCCTTCATGGTAAACCCTTCTCCTGGCTGAATATTAAAATTGTTCCCAATAAATTCCCAGTCGGAATATTCGTAGCCAGAAAATTTATAGATCCATTTATTAGAGATGCTTAATGGTTGAGAAGTTCCATTATAGTTTGAAGTGATTATTGCTGGCTGACTTTCAGTTTTGGTAACTGGATCAAAAAATAGATTCCCGAAGGAATTATTAGAGCTAGTATTACTAACCGGCATGCTCCAATAATTATAAGTAAAATCACTTGCATTTCCTTCTTGAAATAGAGAGATAATTCCATCTCCACTATTTTTAGAATTGGATTTTCCTTGGATTAACTGTGCTTCTTTTCTTAAATAAATACTGGGTCTTGGTTTCTCTCCAAGATTAGATGTTAAATGAATTCCTTGTTCTACATACACCAGTGCACCTTCAGAATACAAGTAGGTATCTAAATCTTGATATGGTTTTATGTTTAATTGACAATGTGCGTAGAATGGTACAATAAATAGTACTAAAATGTATATTTGCCTCATCGCCTTAATATTTTAATTAAAAATAGTGCTTTAATCCCTCATTGAGGGTTTGATTACCCGAGGCCAGCCCAAAAAGAATTTCATTCAGGCGGGCTTGCCTCGATTATTTAAAAGAATTTTCGGATTCCATACCTTGTGTGCTTGCCCCGAAGTTCTTATTTTAAGTGAATATAGGTATTTAAGTCTTTAAGTGTTAATTATCAGTACATTATGAATAAAAAATACGGTCAACTCATCAATACAATCCTTATCGTAATTGGGGGCGCAATAATAATTTATACTATTTCTGAAGAGGATAGAAACCAATATTTACAGGTCTTGGGTTTGGTCATCATTATGTTTGGATTGTACCGAGCTACCAATTTTTGGATTGAAACAAAGGATGATGAGGACGAAAATAATGAAGAAAAATCTTAAGTATGAAGTTTGAAGTTAATGATAGAGTAGAGGTATTGGATGATGCTTTAAAAGGAAAAGTTATTAATATAGATGGGGAAACTATTTATGTAGAAACGTCTGAAGGTTTTTTAATGGAATTTCATGCTTCAGAATTAGTTAAGATTGAAGAGGAGCAGAGTAGAATGATAGCTTCAGAGAATATTTCTATTTCAGATATAATTAAGGAAAAGCAACCTACAAAACGGGCGAAATCTGTAAAAGTAAAACCTAAAGAACGCAACGCTCCACCTATGGAAGTGGATCTGCATATCGAGAAATTGGTGAATTCCTATAGAGGAATGAGCAATTTCGATATCTTAAACATTCAGTTGGAAACAGCCAAACGACAGATTAATTTTGCTATTAGTAAACGAATCCCAAAGATCGTATTTATACACGGAGTGGGCGAGGGAGTTCTAAAAGCTGAACTAGATTATCTACTAGGGCGATATGATAACCTTAAATTTTACGACGCGAATTTCCAGAAGTATGGCTTAGGAGCTACCGAAGTTTATATTTATCAGAATTCTTAGTTATCAGTTTCAGTTGGTGTAGGTGCTATAATTAAATCTGTAGGGATTGAATTAAAATCTCCCAAATCATAGGATTGGAAAGAGATCACTTCTCCAGTACCATCTTGGCTTTGTAGTTGCAGATTTTCTATGGTAATTATAGATCTATATTTCACCGAAATTTTATTTTCCTTTACAAATGTTACTTCCAGAAAACTATTTGTAACAGCTGGATTTAAGTAATTAGCTAAACCTTCAGCATTAGCGTTTTCTTGAACATTAGGATCTTGAAATGCCTCAGTAACTTCAAATTTAGTCTTTACTTCATCTCCATCGTCATCTTCATCTAGATAATTTGGAGTGCCATCTTCATCGGTATCCCTAAATCTTCCGACAACAGGATCGTCATTAGCATTAGCAGTTTCATTTTTAGTCAGTACATTATCTCCATCGTCGTCAATATCATCAACGTTCATAATCCCATCATCGTCTGTATCTTCATCTAATTCTTCTGCATCTAATACACCATCACCATCTTTATCTGTAACACCTTCTAAATTTCTGTTTGTTGTTATTATAACTTTTCCCCCAACACTTATAAATTCCTCATTTACTTGTGGAGTACTTGGTGGAATATCGGAACAAAAATAAGTTGATGGTACAGTTCCATCATAGGTTCTATAAATAAGCCTGTTAGTGGAGGAGAGGTCAAATTCAATAGTGGGATTGGTAGTTAAAACTTTAGATATCTCGGAAAAAGATGTACTAGTAGCTTGTAGGGAAATGGTTTCGAAAATATCATCATTATTTATTATGTATAAAACCTTTACTTTTCCTTCTTTCCCACAACTTACTAACTGAGCATCATCAAAATCAAAGTTGTTTATTATAATATCACCATCATCACAAGAAGTAAATCCAATAAATAAAAATGCTATATAAAAATACTTGCGCATAGTTTTCGTTTTCAACAAAAATAAAGCATTAGGATTTTATAGCAGAGCATCCCTAAAATAATTTTATTTCTTTTATTTTTGCACCCGATGAGAAAAGTATATTTAGATAGTGCCGCAACCACGCAAATCCGTGATGAAGTTATAGATAGAATGACGACCACAATGAAAGATTTTTACGGAAATCCTTCTTCTATACATAGTTACGGTAGGTCATCTAAATCTTTAATTGAGAACGCTAGGAAGACGATAGCTAACATATTAAATGTAACTGCTGCTGAAATAATCTTTACATCAGGGGGAACCGAAGCCGATAATCTGGCTTTGAATTCTGCCGTGCGAGATCTTGGAGTGAAAAGAATTATCACTTCTAAAATAGAACATCACGCGGTTTTGTATACTGTAGACCAGCTTAAGGAGAGCTATGAGATAGAGGTAGAATATGTAAATATAGATGCTAAGGGTAATGTAGACCTTGTGCATTTAGAAGAATTACTAGCCAATACTGAAGTAAAAACTTTGGTGAGTTTAATGCATGTAAACAACGAAATAGGGAATTTACTGGATGTTCAAAAAGTAGGAACCTTATGCAAAGACCATAAAGCCTTATTTCACTGTGATGCTGTGCAATCTATAGGGCATTATAATATAGATCTTAAGGAAACGCCTATAGATTTTACAGCCGTGAGCGCTCATAAATTTCACGGTCCAAAAGGTGTTGGATTTGCATTTATTCGTAAAAACAGCGGACTTAAACCTTTGATTTTTGGAGGAGAACAGGAACGTGGGCAGCGTGCCGGGACAGAGAGTGTGCATAATATTGTTGGCTTGGAAGAAGCTTTTAAACTGGCTTATGCGAATCTAGAAGAAGAGCAAGCCTATGTGAGTTCTTTAAAAACTTATTTTATAGAGCAATTAGAAGAAAATATTCCTGGAGTTAAATTCAATGGGAACTGCAAGGATTTTTCCAGAAGCACATATACTTTAGTAAATATTTGCTTACCAATTCCACCGGAAAAAGCCTTGATGTTATTGTTTCAATTAGATCTTAAAGGAATTGCTTGCTCTAAAGGTTCTGCTTGCCAGAGTGGAAGCGACAAAGGTTCTCATGTTTTAAGTGCTTTTCTTTCTGAAGAAGATATGAGAAAACCTTCTCTTAGGTTTTCATTCTCAAGATTCAATACAAAAGAGGAGTTGGATTATGTGATCTCTGTACTCAAAGAATTTATGGAGGGTTAAACCCTCATCGAGGGCATATTTCCTTCAAGCCTTTTTTAATATTTAGAAAATATTTTTTATTCTATTTCCTAAAGAAAGTAGCTTCGTAGGTATTGCTGTTACCTACATTATCTATAACGATCAGCTTCAATTTATTTTCGGTTTCAGTAAGTATAGCATCACTAAAATCATGTGTTAAAGTATTGTTCTTATATTCGTATTCCATCAATATGAACTTTCCATTAACAGTTGCTCGATAACTTTTTATTCCTGAAAGATCGTCGGATATTCTTACTTTCAAATTTTCATTACTGGAGATCCATTGCCCATCTTTAAAGTTTACAGGAGATATGGAAGGTGGTTTGACATCTGAAGCCAAAGTATAATCTCCAAAAGTGCGGACACCGGTAGTGAACCTATTCTCTTTTTTATAGGTAGTAGAATAGCTGAGTCTTCCTCTATATCCTAATTTGGCAATAAACATCTTTTCCTTACTTTCTTCAGAATACTCGCTTACATCAAAACCAATAGTGATATTGCTATGGATGGGAGTATTGTCCTCGTGAAAATGAATGGTGTCTCCAGTGAAAGAAATATCCAGAAAAGTATCTTCATATAAACTTCCTTTTGGAATATATACATCAATCCCGTTTTCTTCCACAGTAAATGCTTCATTAGCTTTTACCAGGTAATCGGTCTCTTTGGTGTTTTTCGTGATCGTATTGGTGGGTTGCTGCCCTTTAATAGGCACTCGAATTATTCGCTGATTCCCGGCAAAATCAAGGATAGTAATATTATACAAATAGGTTAAACTATCTTGAATATTAATAGTTCCTTTATCTACAACATTTCTATATACACTTAAAGGATTACTCGGTTGTACGTATAATCTTGTGATCCTGCTTTTATTGTTACTGAAATATTCATAATCTATCAGCTGATTTAAATGTCTCGTTTCTGCAAATGAAAAACGATCGAAATTTAGCTGAAAAATGTTATCTCCATTCAGATTTGTATCAATCTGATAGATCCCATTGTTATTTGGAGCTCCATCCAGTTTATCTGTAGTATTTACGCCAAAGCCAATTTCTCCACAAGCATCTACTTGTTCAGCTTTAAAAGAACCATCTTTTAGCGGAGTAAGTTTTACTCGCTGTCTCTCTCCAGAACCATTTACATGAGCATTCTCTCCTAATGGATATACCCACAAGCTATTTACAGTGGGAGCTTGTGTATCCTTGATCTCAATTCCGAATAAATTAGGATTCATAGGTCGTTGTTGCCCATCCCTTATTTCAAAATGCAAATGCGGACCACCGCTTCCTCCCGTATTACCACTCATAGCAACTAATTCACTGGCAGAAACTTTTAGTTCATCTGCTTTTGGAAAAAGCTCAATTTCATAGGTTTCTTTCGCGTATTGCTGCTTTTTGATATAGGCTTCTATTGCTGGAGAAAATTTTTGAAGATGTCCATAAACAGTAGTGTATCCGTTTGGATGTTGAATATAAAGGGCCTTACCGTATCCGTAGTGCTGGATATTAATTCTGCTTACAAAGCCATCTCCTGCGGCCAATACTTGCAATCCTTCACGTTGTTGTGTCTTTATATCCATCCCAGAGTGAAAGTGATTGGAACGCAATTCTCCAAAAGTACCTGAGAGCACTAAGTCTACAGCTAGGGGGTTTTTAAAGAAATCTGCAGGTATTTTGGATTGAGCTTGAATAGCAGCAGTAAAAAGTAATAATGTTAGGGTTAGGGTCTTCTTCATAGTCATATAAAACAGCATTTTTATGGGGGGATAAATATAATTAAACTTTTAGAGATAATTAAAGCTTTGGTTTAATGTAACTTAGATTAAATTTCACCTATTTTGAAAATAGCTATAAAAGTATTGGGAAATTTCAAGCGGTATGTTAACTTTGTGAATATTAGTAGCGCGTTAAGCTTTTATGAGTGATCTAACCGAAATAGTTGATAGTCTTGAAAATAGAATTAGCAAGTTGCTTCATAAGTATGAAGCTACAAAGCAGTCACAACATTCAATTCAGGAAGAATTAGCAATTTTGAAATTGGAAAATGAACGTTTATCTGAAGAAGTGAAAAATTCAGAAAAACGAATTCATACACTAAAAGCCGCCAACGCGATGCTAGGCAGTAACGATTATAAGAAAGAGACTAAGCTCAAAATAAACGGTTTAATAAGGGAAATTGATCAATGTATTGTTCAACTTTCAGAATAAAAAGAATTAATGTCCGACAAGCTTAAAATTAAATTATCTATTGCAGATCGCGTGTATCCTCTCACCATTCAGGCTGAACAGGAAGAAGGCTTACGTATAGCTGCAAAGAAGATAGAAGCGATGATTAAGCAATTTGAGCAAAGTTATGCCGTAAGGGATAAGCAAGATGTTTTGGCTATGTGTGCCTTACAGTTTGCGGCCCAGACCGAGCAAAAATCTATAGATAATTCTAGCGAAGTGAAACTGATGGAAGAAAAATTGAGGTCACTCAATAATCTTCTTCAGGAACAATTAGCTACCTAGTTCTTTTAAATAGCATTAAGGTTTACTGCCTGTATTAGTGATATATATTTGATAAACTCAACACGAATTCTTTAAAAAGGGTGAGTTTAAGTTGTAAAAGCGAGCCGTCTTCGAGCGGATACTTGATCAGCTTGTTAACCCTATACTTATTTTACGGAGTTTATACAAAATTTGATCTAGTACAGGCTTTTTTATACAATTAAATTAAATATATGGAATCAATAATTATTATGATAGTTGTGGGGATAGTTGGTTTAGCAATTGGATTTGCAGTAGCTAAGTATCTAGAGAAAAATAACGCTTCAAAAATCACTAAAGGTGCTAAAAAGTCTGCAGCCGCCATTTTAAGAGAAGCAAAAGCTGATGCCGAGAACATTAAAAAAGATAAAATTCTTCAAGCTAAAGAGAAGTTTATAGAATTAAAGTCTGAGCATGAAAAAGTGATCCTTTCCCGAGATAAAAAGATCCAAGAGTCTGAAAAAAGAACTCGTGATAAGGAGTCTCTAGTATCTAGTGAACTTGCTAAAAATAAAAATCTAAATAAAGAGATAGAAGACAAGATCAAAGACTACGATCACAGAAACGACTATTTAGAGAAGAAGAAAGAGGATATAGATAAATTGCATCACAGTCAAATCCAGCAATTGGAAGTGATATCTGGATTATCTGCTGAAGATGCGAAGTCTCAGCTTACAGAAACTTTAAGAGATACTGCAAAGGCAGATGCAATGGCGCTTATTCAAGAAACTATTGAAGAGGCTAAACTAACCGCACAGCAAGAAGCTAAGAAGATTATTATAAATACCATTCAAAGAATTGGTACTGAAGAAGCTATTGAGAATTGTGTTTCTGTATTCAATTTGGAGAGCGATGATGTTAAAGGTCGAATTATTGGTAGAGAAGGTAGAAACATTAGAGCGATAGAAGCAGCTACCGGAGTAGAGATCATTGTAGATGATACTCCTGAAGCAATTATTCTTTCTTGTTTTGATAGTGTACGAAGAGAGGTTGCAAGATTGTCACTTCATAAATTGGTTACAGATGGTAGAATACACCCTGCCAGAATTGAAGAAGTGGTTAAGAAAACCAGAAAGCAGATAGACGAAGAAATTATAGACATAGGAAAACGTACTGTTATTGATCTTGGTATCCATGGATTACACCCTGAATTGATCAAAGTAGTAGGTAGAATGAAATATCGTTCTTCTTATGGTCAAAATTTATTACATCACTCAAGAGAAGTAGCTAAGCTATGTGGAGTGATGGCGGCAGAACTTGGTTTGAATCCTAAATTGGCAAAACGTGCAGGACTTTTACATGATATAGGAAAAGTACCAGATACCGAAACAGAAGTACCACACGCGGTGCTTGGAATGCAATGGGCAGAGAAATATGGAGAAAAGCCAGAGGTATGTAATGCAATTGGTGCTCACCATGATGAAATAGAGATGACTTCTTTATTATCTCCAATTATTCAGGTATGTGATGCGATAAGCGGAGCAAGACCTGGAGCAAGAAGACAAGTATTGGATTCTTATATCCAAAGACTTAAAGATCTTGAGGAGATCGCATTTGGATTTGGCGGAGTTAAGAAAGCCTACGCGATTCAGGCAGGTAGAGAGTTGAGAGTAATCGTGGAGAGTGAAAGAGTAACAGATGATAAGGCTGCAAATTTATCTTTTGAGATCTCTCAAAAGATCCAGACAGATATGACGTATCCTGGACAGGTTAAAGTTACTGTGATTAGAGAAACCAGAGCAGTAAATATTGCGAAGTAAATTTAGTATCAAATAATAAAAAAAATCCCGCAATTTGCGGGATTTTTTGGTTTTATAGAATAATATAATTGCTTATTCTTAACCGTCATTCTGTCCCGAGGCTTCGGGAGTTTCAGATTCTATTAATACTATAAATGAGCAAAATAAATGAGACCCTGAAATAAATTACCATTGACATGTTTTATAATTTTCTGATTTATAGATAATTAATACACCTAATTTCTTATTTATTTTTAATACGCTATTTGTTATCATTGATGAAATTCCAAGAATTTGTAAAACAATCCCTTTGGTCTATAACGCTTTGATTAATTTCAATGATTGTTCATTTTTTTGCTTGTCCAAAAAAACGAACCAAAAAAAGGACACTTTTTTGTAGGTGTTTCCAATTATGCTACCGCATAATTAGAACCGTACTTCCACGGCTAAATTTTCTCCAAGGCTTCGAAAATTTTACGCCGTGGAAGCACTACACTTGCAAAAAAGAAGTTCTTAAGAAGATAAATCTACTAGAAACCATTATACGTCAAAAACCTACGCTCTATAAATTTTTTATCACGGGTTACAGGGACTAGATATTATCACGACTGAAGACGGATATACACTAGAAAAATCCTATTGTTCGTCGTAAATATCACTATAGCTATTTCCTTTAGTTACAAAGAATTCTCCAGTAACATATCTAAAGTGTTCATCCAAAGAAGCGATTTGTTTAAGATCTTCTTCATCTAAATTCACTCCCGTACTTTCCATATTCTCTATTATTCTCCCTTCATTAGTAGACTTCGGGATTACGGCAGTTCCACGTAGAGTGTTCCAATTAATTAAAACTTGAGCAGGGGAAGCTCCATGTTTATTCGCGATTTTTTGGATGACCTTATTTTCTAAAAGAGAAGGCTCATCTGCTGCTTTCATAGCGTCCACTCTGTCTCCACTTCCTAATGGAGAATAAGCGGTTAAGTGAATACCATTTTTACTACAAAATTCTATCAATGAGTTTTGTTGCAGGTAGGGATGCAATTCTACTTGATTTACTTCCGGTCCATCCTCGGTTTTAGATAAGAGATCCTTTAATTTGGTTGCGCTAAAATTAGAAACTCCCACATGTCTTGTAAGACCTTCTTTTTTGGCCTCCAGCATCTTGTTCCACGTATCTATGATAGGTGCCTCCTCGAGCGATAAAAAGTCCTCATCCTTTTCCGGGTTAGCTACATCTGGTTTAAAGGCTACTGGCCAGTGTATAAGATATAGATCCAAGTAGTCTAATTGAAGATCTTTTAAGGTTTGCTTAAGTGCTGGAATTACATCTTCAGACTTATGGGCGTTATTCCAAAGTTTCGAAGTGATCCAAAGATCTTCCCGCTTTATGATTCCTTCTTTCAGGACTTCAGAAAGCGCTTCCCCAATTTCAGCTTCATTCCCGTAAACAGCTGCACAATCTATATGTCTGTAACCGTTCTTTATAGCAATTTTTACCGCCTTTCCTACTTCTCCTTTATCAGATTTCCAAGTGCCTAGTCCAATGGAAGGCATTTTATTTCCGTTTTTAAAATTTAAATACTTCATTGTTTTAATTTTTATTGAATTTACTCAGGAAGAAGCTCAATAAAAAATTAATAAGAAGGTTTAGCAAAACATTAATAATTGCTTCTGGGGTGAAAACTATGCATCACTTGTTTTAAATGGCTTTTATCCACGTGCATGTAAATTTCGGTAGTTGTTATGCTTTCGTGTCCCAGCATAAGCTGTATGGCTCTTAAATCGGCTCCATTTTCTAATAAATGAGTAGCAAAGGAATGTCTAAAGGTGTGCGGACTTATTTTCTTCTGAATTCCAGCTTGTTTTGCAAGATTTCTAACGATTGTAAAGATCATCGCTCTGGTAAGAGAATTGCCCCTTCTATTTAAAAATATGATATCTGAAGCTTTTGGATGGATAGTATAATTATTTCTGGAATTTTGAAGATATTCTGTAATATAATTCTCTGTGATGGAACTCACTGGAACAAAGCGTTGTTTGTCTCCCTTCCCGGTAACTTTTATAAATCCTTCTTTAAAGAAAAGATCAGAAATTCTAAGATCTAATAATTCAGATACTCTGAGACCACAGCCATACAAAGTTTCAATAATCGCTCTGTTTCGTTCTCCTTGCGCATTACTTAGATCGATAGCCACTATCATTTTATCAATTTCAGAAAGTGAGAGTACATCTGGGAGTTTCCTTCCAATCTTTGGAGATTCAATAATTTCCATGGGATTATGTTCCCTATATCCTTCAAAGATCAAATAATCAAAAAAACTTTTCAAGCCTGAAATTACTCTGGATTGTGATCTGGGATTTAAAGATTTAGCTATTTCAAAAATAAATTGCTGGAGTATTTCCGCAGAGATCTTTATAGGAGAGATCGAGATCTTATTAGTCTCCAGATGGTTAATAAGCTTATGAATATCTAAAGAATAGTTGGCCACAGAATTATCTGATAGCCCCCGTTCTATTAGCATATAATTCTTATAATCTAGTAAAGCTTGTGCCCAGGTCATATTTATGATTATTAACAAAAGGGGATTTTACAATTGGCAATACTTTAAGTTTGAATAACACTTTCTTAACAAATGTAGGACTAATTTTGCTCGTGAACTTAAAATTTAAACAAATGAAAAAGTCAATTTTATTAATAGGAATAGCTTTGTTAAGTATGGGTGGTTTAAGCGCTCAGGAATATGTAATGTTTGGGGTAAAAGGAGGTATTAACTCCAGTACTTTTAGTGGAGATGGATTTGGAGATTTTGACAATCCCAATTCCAGAACATCTTTTAATTTAGGTCTCTTGGCAGAGATCCCGGTTTCAGACAAATTTTCTGTACAACCAGAGGTCCTTTATTCTGGACAAGGATATGACATTGCCAGTAGAAATGACGCCAATGATGTAGAATATCAATTAGATTATATCAATGTGCCGATATTAGCTAAATATTATTTGATAGAGGGACTTTCTATAGAAGCAGGGCCTCAGATAGGGTTTTTAGTGAATAGTGAAATAGATTCTAATCCAAGTGGAGATAGTGGAGATATTTCCTTAGATGAAGATCAGTTTAATAAAGTAGATATTAGTTTAGGACTTGGAGCTTCCTATAAATTTAGAGGTGGATTTTTTGTGAATGCACGTTATAATTATGGTCTTTCTGATGTTTATGATGATTCTTTTTTCAATAACAGTGATGTAAAACATTCTGTATTTCAGGGTGGAATTGGATTTATGTTCTAGAAAAGAAATTTAAAATGTTTTAAATGCGGAAGATTCTCTTCCGCATTTTTTTTGCTCTCATTTTATTAGGTGTAAAATTGATATTTATGGTACTTTTATTTTTTAAAAACAAGGATATGCCAAGAATCGCTTTATTCATTTTTATAATTTTAACTTCAACATCAATTTTAAATGCACAAAATAGAAGGTCTAAAGACACCAAAGTTGGATTTATTGGGGGCTATGTGTATGCCGAAGTAAATGGAGAAAAAGAGAATGCAAAGTGGAACGATTACGGCTCAGGAGGATATGCTGGCGCATTTGTAGATATTTATATTAACGAAAAATTCCATTTACAACCTGCTGTAAATTTTGCATACGTAAATGACTTTAATATTATTTATTTACCACTTATGCTTAAATATCAAATTGGGCAGAAAGGCTTTAATGTACAGGCAGGAACCCAAGTAACTTATTTATTGGGGGGTGAGGATGATATAGGGACTAAAGATCAATTTGGTTGGGAGCTAGGCGCAGGATTGGGTATGGATATTACCAAATCTATATTTATTCAAGGTAGATATACCTATGAGGTGAGTAGAAGAAAAGTAGATGATTTTTTGGGGTTGCCCTCTCAAGATTTTAAATTCAATAATATAATGATCGGTATTGGTTATAGGTTAAGTCCTGTAGACAGACTATAATAGAATAATCAAGAACCTCAGGGCAAGCCCACGAGGTATGAATTAGAAAATACTTTCAAAAATTCGAGGCAAGCCCGCCTGAATGTTTCGGGCAGGCCTCGGGGAATTAAACCCTCAATGAGGGATTAAATAGCCTCACTTTATCACTAAGTTAATCCTATGAAATTAATTATAATAAACGGTCCTAATCTAAATCTGTTGGGAACTCGAGAACCAGATACTTACGGAAATCAAAATTTCGAAGATTATTTCTCCAAACTTCAATTTCAGTTTAGAGATGCCGAGCTGTCGCATTTTCAGAGTAACATAGAAGGAGAGTTGATCGATGAACTCCAAAAAGCAGATAACGAATTTGATGGTATTATCTTAAATGCCGCGGCTTACACTCATACTTCTATAGGAATAGGAGATGCGGTTAAAGCTATCTCTACTCCAGTGGTAGAAGTCCATATTTCCAATACGTTCTCCAGAGAAAAGTTCCGCCATAAATCTTATATTTCTCCTAATGCTAAAGGGGTAATCCTCGGTTTTGGATTACAAAGTTACGATCTGGCGATCTCGAGTTTTATAAAAGGATAAAGCACATGTACAAAACCTATTTAAATTGGAGTAGTGGAAAGGATGCCGCCTTGGCATTATATAAGCTTCAAAAGACCAAGGAATATCAGGTAGAAAAACTCGTCACTACTGTTAATTCTGAAGTAGATAGAGTTTCAATGCATGGCCTAAGAACCGAGTTACTAGTCAAACAGGCAGAAAGTATTGGTGTGCCCTTAAAACTAATAGAGCTAAAAGAAACAGTTTCAATGGAAACGTATAATGCTGCTATGAATGAAGCTGTTATGGAATTGAAATCTGAAGATTATTCTCATAGTGTTTTTGGAGATATTTTTTTAGAAGATCTCAAAAAGTACCGTGAGGAGCAGTTGGATAAAATGGGAATTGAGGCTGTTTTCCCTCTTTGGAAAAATGATACAAAGGAGTTAATTATCGAATTTATTGACCTTGGATTTAAAGCAATCACGCTATGTATAAATGCGAAAGTTTTAGATAGGTCTTTTTGCGGAAGAGAAGTAGATCTGGAATTTATAAATAGCTTACCTGCAAACGTGGATCCTTGTGGGGAGAATGGAGAATTTCACACTTTTGTTTATGACGGCCCCAATTTTAGAGAGCCTATAAAATTTGAAATTGGAGATATTATCGAAAAAAAATACTCACCTTCTAAAACGGAGGATGATTGCTTTAAAGATAAAACCCCATCTTGGGATACGGCTTTCTGGTATTGTGATCTTATTCCAAAACAATAAATTTTAAACATAAAAAAACTCCGAAATTTAGGAGCTTTTTTATGTTTAAAATAATATAATTATATTTTAATTTTAAAATATTCTAGTTTCCCTGAGCGTAGTCGAACGGTCAAAAACATCTCGACTACGCTCGATGTGACATTTTAATTTATAGATATCAATTAGAACGCGAAACACACACTTTTATAAGTGGATCACTTCTCCATAAGCTGCAGCAACAGCTTCCATCACTGCCTCACTCATCGTTGGGTGTGGGTGAATTGTTTTTAAAACTTCATGTCCTGTAGTTTCTAACTTTCTTCCAAGCACCGCTTCTGCGATCATATCTGTTACCCCGGCACCAATCATATGGCAACCTAACCATTCTCCATATTTAGCATCAAAAATAACTTTTACGAAACCATCCGGAGTTCCGGCAGCTTTTGCTTTTCCAGATGCAGAGAAAGGAAATTTACCAATTTTAAGTTCGTAACCAGCCTCTTTAGCTTGCTTTTCTGTCATACCAACAGATGCGATTTCTGGAGAAGCGTAAGTACATCCAGGGATGTTTCCGTAGTCTATCGCTTCAACATGAACTCCTGCAATCTTTTCTACACAAGTAATACCTTCCGCAGAAGCTACGTGAGCTAATGCAGGACCATCTGTCACATCTCCAATTGCATAAATGCCGGCAACGTTGGTTTGGTACCATTCATTAACAACAATCTTATCTTTATCTGTTTTTATACCAAGTTCTTCTAAACCGATGTTTTCTATATTGGTTTTTATACCAACTGCAGAAAGTACGATCTCTGCTTCAAGAGTTTCTTCCCCTTTTTTGGTCTTAACTTTAGCTTTTATTAATTTTCCTGAAGTGTCTACACTCTCTACCGAAGAATTAGTCATTACTTTAATTCCGGCTTTTTTCACACTTCTTTCAAACTGCTTGGAAACTTCTTCGTCCTCCAAAGGAACAAGATTTGGTAGAAATTCTACTATGGTAACATCTGTTCCCATGGCATTGTAAAAATGGGCAAACTCCACTCCAATTGCTCCAGAACCAACCACGATCATAGATTTTGGTTGTGTCTTTAAAGTCATTGCTTCACGGTACCCAATTACCTTCTTACCATCTTGTTTAAGATTTGGCAATTCTCTAGATCTTGCTCCGGTTGCAACAATTATATGATCTGCTTCAACATCTTTTGTCTTATTATCCTTATCTGTAACCTGAACTTTCTTTCCGCCTTTAAGTTTTCCAAAACCTTCAATAACGTCTATCTTGTTTTTCTTCATTAAGAACTGAACTCCCTTGCTCATTCCATCTGCGACATCTCTACTTCGCTTTACAACAGCTCCAAAATCTTTATCTGGTTTTTGAAGAGTAAGACCATAGTCTTCGGCGTGTTTTAAATAATCGAATACCTGAGCACTTTTAAGTAAGGCTTTGGTTGGGATACAACCCCAATTAAGACATACACCACCAAGTTTTTCCTTTTCGATGATTGCGGTTTTAAAACCAAGTTGTGAAGCGCGAATTGCGGTAACGTAACCTCCTGGACCACTTCCTAGAACAATGATATCGTATTTACTCATATTTCGAAATTTTTATGACATTTTTAGAAGTTGCGAATTTAAGGAATATAAGCCTAAACTGAAAGAATTAGAATTAGTGATATTTCTAGAATGATCATTAAATTAAAAATGGCTCTCCAAGTTAGGAAGAGCCATTGAGAAAATAATTAATTTTTATCTACTTATTGTTTGATCACATCTGCTTGTCTAATATTCAACTCCTTCATAACTGCATTCATATTAGTGAGATCTAATTGTTTTCTATTCTCAGCAAAAGCTGCTGGTAGAACAATAACTCTGAATTTTTGATTTAACCTGAATTCTGAATCTAAAGCGGCGAAATCTAAAAGTGTTCCATTAGAATTAACTCCATCTAAGAAGATAAAAACATCCTCGTAAGTGAAGTCAAAATTATACTGAATCGTTTTGTCTCCTTGAAAATAGGTTTGCGGTAATGCTCTAAATATTTCAATAGGATTTCCGTCAGCGTCGTCTTGTCCATCGCCAACTTTTACATAAACTAATACAGCATCCGATTCGAATACTTCTAGGTTTATATCATCAAAAAATAAGGATAGAGTATAAGAGTTATCTGCAGTGAAATCTCCAGTTACATCTATAGCAGTTCCAATAAATCCACCTACTCCAGTAGGTCCTTCTGGTCCCTGAGGTCCGGGAGGTCCTTGTACACTATCTGAAGTACAAGAAGTAAGTGCAAAAAGAGCACATATTATAAGAGTGGATAATTTTTTCATAATTTAATTTTAAGTTTTAAGAATTTTTATTGAAAGCTATACTTGCCGAATTTACACAAAATCTTTGACCCGTAGGGGTAGGGCCATCGTCAAATACATGACCTAAATGGCTGCCGCAATTGGCACAAAGAATCTCAGTTCTCATCATTCCAAAAGTTTTGTCCTGTACATATTCTACAGTTCCTTCTATAGCATCATCAAAGCTTGGCCATCCGCAACCGCTTTCAAATTTGCTATTGCTTTCAAAGAGTTTTGATTTACAGGCTGCACATTGATATTCTCCATTATCAAAATGAAGATTGTATTTCCCGGAATTTGGAGCTTCAGTACCTTTCTGCCTTAGAACCTTAAATTGTTCTTCAGAAAGTTCTTGTTTCCATTCCTCTTCGGTCTTCTCTACATTATATTTTTTCATATCTAATAACTTATTTAGTATCTGGAATAAACTTCATGGCATCTCCATTTATACAATGTCTTTTTCCAGTTGTTTCACGAGGTCCATCATTAAATAAATGGCCTAAATGCCCACCACAGGTACCACAATGAATTTCATCTCTGGTATATCCTAATTTTGAATCGGATCCCATTTCTATACCGCCTTCAATTGCTCTATCAAAACTTGGCCATCCTGTTCCGCTCATAAATTTGTGCTCTGTTTTGTATAACTTAGTTTCACAGGCAGCACAAACAAAAGTTCCTGGTTCCTTAACATTGTTAAGTTCGCTCGAAAAAGGTCTTTCTGTTCCAGCCTCTATAAGAATATGATATTCTGCGGGGGTTAAAATCTCTTTCCACTCCGCATCTGTTTTTGAGACTTCATATTTAGAAGCTACTTCCTTTGAATTTGTTTCAGTATCACTTTTTTGAGCACTGCTATTACAACTAACAGCAACAACTGCTAAAAATGCAAAAATTAAATTTTTCATGTTTTTTATTTTAAAACTACAAAGATTATACCGTGATGAATGTTGTTATTTTGTTAATTACTTCAGAATCTCCTAAGATCTTTCTGTGCCCTAGACCTTCGGTTATAAATAACTGGCTGTCATGTAGATTTTTGGAAATTTCGTAAGCAGAACTCACGTGTACATCTACGTCATCTTCATCATGTATAACTAGTGTAGGAATTTTGACAGCTTCCGCAGAAAATGCTCCGGAGTAATTATCCATATCTTCTCCAAACTTTGAATCAAAATAGGATTTCATCTTTTTAGCAACCTCATCATTTAGTTGCATATTTTGTGCAAAGTCCTTTGTAATATGGGTTACGCTATTGGCTGTTCCAATAACCACCAGTTTGTTCAAGGATAGACCATCTTTTACTGCCTTTAGAATAGACATACCTCCTAAAGAATGTCCTATAGCCGCGTGAAATGGACCAAAAATTTTTTCTAGATGATGGATAGATTCAATGAAAAATGGCATCATACTAATTTTACCGGGTGCTTTTCCATGAGCTGGAGCATCAAAAGTGATTACTTCAAAACCCTTTTCCACAAGTTTCTTTGCAATAAGTGCCATTTGAGTCCCGGTACCACTCCAACCATGAATTAGCAGTACCTTATGTTTAGCTTTGCCATAGTGATAAACTACAATTTCTCTATTTATCGAAGGGACATGTATAGATTCTTGAATAGAATTAGTGTCCATCTCTTTTTCTCTCTCCGGTATTTTATATTTAAAGGGAGTTAAAAAGAGTCTTGCTGCAAATCTGCTAGCAATAAAAGGAGAGATTGCGGTTAAAATTTTACCAATTCTGAGTATATATTTTGGAACAAGTAAGACTTGAACTGGTTTCTTTTTATCAGTCATTTGAGTCATAAAATAATTTAGAAGCGCCAAGTTAAATAAATTTCCAAGAGAATAGGATTAAGAAGTATAGTAAAGAAATATAATAATGGTATCATTTTTGAAAAACGATAACTGTTAAAGCAAGCATAAACCTTCTTTACTGAGGGGCGTTGTTTTGTATTTTTATCAACCTAAAACCAAAAATCATGAGAATTAAAAATTTATTTATAGCAGTTTTTGCTGTGTTTGTTATGCTTGGTTGTAAAACCAATCCCTTTACTGGAGAGAAAAACTTGAATTTTGTATCTAACGATCAAATATTTCCTGCAGCATTTGCTCAGTACGATCAGTTTTTATCTGAAAATAAAGTGGTAACAGGTACTACTGAAGCGAGAATGGTGAAAAATGTGGGACAGAAAATAGTTACAGCTTCTGAAAGATATTTAAATGCGAATGGATACCAAGGATATTTAAAAGATTTCGCTTGGGAATTTAATTTAGTAGATGATGAGGCGGTGAATGCATGGGCTATGCCAGGAGGAAAGGTAGTAGCTTATACAGGTATTTTGCCAGTTGCTGAAGATGAAACAGGCTTAGCTGTAGTTATGGCTCATGAGGTTGCACACGCTTTGGCCGATCATGGTGCACAACGTATGAGTGCTGCACAATTACAACAGTTAGGAGCTGTAGCAGGAAGTGTTGCAGTTAGTGGAAGAAGCCAACAAACTCAACAGATATTTGCTCAGGCCTACGGATTAGGTTCTCAGTTAGGAGTAATGTTACCTTTTAGCAGAAGTCACGAAACTGAAGCTGATAGAATTGGATTAACATTAATGGCTATAGCTGGATATGATCCAGCTGAAGCTGCAGGTCTTTGGAGAAGAATGGCTGCGCAAAGTAGTGGGCAGGCACCACCAGAGTTCTTAAGTACTCACCCTTCTTCTCAAACCAGAATTAATAATCTTACGAAATGGGCTCCGGCAGCTAAAGCTGAAGCAGCTAAATATGGTGTGACTTCATTTAAATAAAGGGTTCATTACAAATTTTTTAAAGCCGTTCTTATAGAGCGGCTTTTTTTGTTATTTTTAAAAAATGAAATATCCCCCTAAAGGAAGCAAGAAATTATTAAATGCCTGGGCATTTTATGATTGGGCCAACTCTGTTTACAGTTTGGTGATCGCTTCAGCAATCTTCCCGATTTTTTATGGTGCTATTACAATTGTAAAAGATAGCGATGGTAAGATTATAGATGATACCATAAATTTTATGGGATTTAATTTTAACAACGACTCTTTAATTAGCTATGTTACCGCCTTAGCATTCTTGGTAGTTTCTATTTTTAGTCCTTTTTTGTCTGGGATCTCAGATTATGTTGGGAATAAGAAATCCTTTTTAAAATTCTTTTGCTATTTGGGAGCTATTTCTTGCATCGGCCTTTTTTGGTTTAGTCTAGATTTTCTGTGGTTCGGTTTGTTATGCTATTTCTTTGCACTTATAGGCTTCTGGTCTAGTTTAGTGTTTTATAATTCATATTTACCAGATATTGCTTTTCCAGAGCAACAAGATAAAATTAGCGCGAAAGGTTTTTCTTTGGGGTACATAGGAAGTGTGATCCTGCTGATTATATGTTTGATCATGATCATGAAATATGAATGGTTTGGGTTTGAAGATGAGGGTTTACCAACAAGATTGTCTTTTGTTTTAACTGGAATTTGGTGGATTGGATTTAGCCAATACACTTACAAGTATTTACCAAAAGGGAATAAGAAGGAAAAGCTTACTAGGAATGTTCTTTTTAATGGATTTAAAGAAATAAAGAAAATTTGGTTTGCTCTTAAACATCAGGTTAGGCTTAGCAGATATTTAATGGCTTTTTTTACGTACAGTATGGCCGTGCAAACCATTATGCTTATTGCTACCTATTTTGGAATAGAGGAATTGGACTGGGGAGAACAAGATGCTACAACAGGTTTAATTGTAAGTATTTTACTGATACAGTTAGTCGCAGTTGTAGGTGCAACTTTAACTTCTAGAATAGCCTTGAAAATAGGAAATATTAGAACTCTTATATATTTGAATATTTTCTGGATCCTAATATGTATTTATGCATATTTCATAATAACCCCACAAGAATTTTATGTGGCTGCGGCAGCGGTAGGTCTAGTAATGGGCGGCATTCAGGCTTTATCTCGATCTACTTATTCTAAAATGATTCCTGAGAACACTTTGGATACGGCAAGTTACTTTAGTTTTTATGATGTTTCTGAAAAGATCGGAATTGTAATTGGGATGTCTATGTATGGGATAGTTGCTCAATTAACAGGAAGTGTTCGTAATGCCATCCTATTTTTAATAGTCTTTTTTGTAGCTGGGGTGTTTTTGTTATTGAGAGTACCAAAAACTAATAATCCAGTAAAAGTAGATTAACTCTTACTGGATCATTATAGTTTATAGATCTAATTTTGAATATTAATTTCTAGATATATCTCCAGAACCAGATGTTTTAAAATCCTGTTTTTCTGGATTTCCTTTATAACTTATATCGCCAGAACCAGAAACGCGAGCTTTCAAGGATTGGGATGCGGAAACCTGAATATCTCCAGAACCTGAAACTGCAGCTTCTACAATTTCAGCATTTAAACTATAGGCCATAAAATCTCCAGATCCGGTTACTTTGCAGTTGAATTCTCTTGCTTTTCCATTTAATTTAATATCACCAGAACCTGTAATAGATCCCCATAATTCTTTTGCTTCAACATTAAGATTTATATCTCCAGAACCAGTAACTCCTACTTTCAGCTCATTAGCCCTTATTACACCAGTGTTGGAAACATCTCCAGATCCGGTTACATAAAGACTACTAATAGTCTCTACAGGAACAGTCACTCGGATACTCATATTTCGGGATGGATTTAAAGACACATCCTTTTCAACAGAAATTTTGAGTTTTCCATCTTCAACTTCAGTTAGAATATATTCCTGTAAATTACTTTCTGCTTCTACTTTAATTTTCCCCTCGGTGCCAGAAATAATTTGAACATCTAAAGAACCCACTAAGGCAATTCCGTCGTAATTGGAAGTGCTGCGGGTATCCGTTACCATATTGCCATTTCCATTTACTTTTTTATTTCCCCACCATTGGGCATTCATAGTGGTAGACCCCATAAGTACAAGAGCTAATAAAAGAATTACTTTTTTCATGATTGATTTGTTTTAGTTATTGGTTTATTTTTTTTGAAATGTGATACTTGCGTAGTTGCTTCTTACCACAATGTTACTCGAGTTTCCAGATTTTAGATAATACCCAGAATAACTTTTTTTATTTGATTCATCATTTTTCTTTTGAACATCTAATCCATCCATCCCATCAATTCCTCCATAAGTGGATACGATATCAAAATCGAAAGCTTGATCCATTGCATAGCCAATTTTTACTCCAGCGTAATTGGATTTAATTTTAATGTCTCTAGCTCCCTTCATAATTTTATTTATTTCGAGACTTCCATAGTCTAGATCAAGATCTAAAGATTGATAAACTTGTCCAATTTTAGTGCTTACATAATCTGCGTTTCCATCAAGTTTTCTAAGCTTGTCTATATTTAAACTCCCATAATCTCCATTGTATTTTAGATACTCTACTTTTCTTATTTTGCTTTTAGAATAATCTGCATTGATATCTAGCGTTTTTGCGTCCTCTATTTCAAATTCAGAATAATCTGCATTTATTACTGCATTTTTAACAACTCTTATATGGCTGTTTCTCGAATAGTCAATATTAATTTGATTACTATTTCCTAACAGTTCTCCGATATCGATGCTTCCATAATCACAATTTATTTTTGCGTTCCCAGTTAATTTATCCAGATAGATATTTCCGTAGTCATTAATAAGATGGACATTATTTGTAATGGGGGCCTTAATAATATAATTTATCTCCATATTCAAATTATTATTTTCTCCAAAGATCATATCCCACCAGGATCTATTTTCTTCTTCAAAATAGGTTTTAGCACTTACCCCTTCAGAAGATTGATCAAATTTCACGAAGATCTCTTCTAGCTTTTCTTTTACTTTTTGTTCGTCATTTCCATTTACTTTAATGACTACTTCAATCTGAACTTTATTCTGGCTCCAAGTAGAGACATCTATATTTCCATAGCTATTGTCAATCTTAAGTAGGGCATCTGCAGCTACATCATAAGATTTGGAGATCTTTTTCTCTTTAGTATGTTTGCCAGAAACTTTATCTAAAGTTGTATCGTTCTCAACGGAATTTGCAACTGCAGGATACGTTACTGCAAGGATTAATATATTAAATAACAGTGCTTTCATTTTTATAGTTTTTTAGTTCTTTAATTTCTTCAATTTGGGTTAAAACGTCATTTAGGAGATCTATACGTTGTTGCAAGTTGGAAACCATTGCAAATACTACTCGCTTATCCTTCCCACTCTTAGAAAGGTCTACTTTAAGTTTTTTATATTCTTTATCTAAACGTTCCAGTTGCACTAAGGCATCATCGATTATAATTTTCGTTTCAGGAGATTTAGAAGCATTTACCTTTTCCAGTTCTGCTCTTATAGCATTCGCATAAAAATCTTGCGTTTCTTTCATTTCCGGAGAAATAGCAGCAAGCCCTGCAGGCTTCGATAAAATGTTTGAACTTAAAAAGCTGCCAGCAATAAGTATTATAAAAACAATACTCGCAGCAATGGCTATCCAGGATTTCCATAAAGGTCTAACAGGACTTTCGCTTCTGGAGCTTTTTAATTTTCGGGACTCCTTTAATTTATATAGAAAACGTTCTTCATGACCAGTTTCTGGCTCTTCCAGATCGCAGTCTTCGTTTATAAAGAGTTTATATAATTCTTCATCTTTCATTTCCTGATACTATTTTTCTTAATTGTTCTTTTGCTCTAGAAATGGTAGTTCTACAATTAGCAGGGCTTAATTTTAGGATCTCACAAATTTCATCATAATCATAGCCTTCAATTAAATGAAGGCTAAGAACGACTCTATAACTTTCTTTTAGTAATTCGAACTTTTTTAAAATATGCTGAATTTTACACTTGTTTTCCTCTTCTTCAATAATACCTATTCCGTCTCCTTCAGTAATTTCATTCCTAAATTCATCATTATAGGAAACCTGTGTGTATTTTATTCTTTTGTTATAGGCATTGATACTTAGGTTTACTACAATTTTCTTGATCCAGGCCCCAAATGTCGATTTCCCTTCAAAAGTATGTATCTTAGAAAAAGCCTTGATAAACCCTTCTTGCATAATGTCTTCAGCTTCCGCAGAATCCTTTACAATTCTGAGCGCTGTATTATACATCGCTTTGTAATATTTCTTATATACTTCTAATTGTGCTCGATGCTCCTGTTTTTGGCAACGTACAATCAAATCTTCTGTGTAAGTAATACTTGGTGTCAAGAAATTTCTATTAGGCTTCTACTTTAAAGATACCTATGTTTTTAAATTGTTACAGTTTCTGAAAAAAAAGTTGAATTCTTTTTGGTGGCATAACAATTGAAATAAAAGATTAAAATAATACCCGCTACGTGCAGAGGCAGTAGGATTAAACCCTAGCAGAAGATTGTACGTAGATATAAATAATAAACTGTAATGACAGTTTGACCTAAATAAAGATATGGCTAAATCTAAATTATTAAATATTGACAGTTTGTCATTTCAAGGAATCGATGAAGATGCAGAGTTAATTCCTTTGATGACCCCAGAAGATGAAGAGGAGATAAATAAAGAAGAACTCCCCGAAATTTTACCAATACTACCCTTAAGAAATACTGTGTTATTTCCAGGTGTTGTAATTCCAATTACCGCCGGGAGAGATACCTCTATAAAGCTTATTAACGATGCGAATAGCGGAAATAAGGTAATAGGTGTTGTAGCACAAAAGGATGAGGATGTAGAAAATCCAGGAGTAGATGATATTTATAAAACCGGAGTAGTAGCAAGAATTTTGCGAGTGCTTAAAATGCCCGATGGAAATACTACGGTGATCATCCAAGGGAAAAAGCGATTCAAAATAAAAGAGGTTATTTCTGAAAAACCTTACATGACTGCTTCTGTAGATGAAGTGGCGGAAGTTAGACCAGATTTAAAGAATGCTGAATTTGGAGCAATTATAGAATCTATTAAAGATCTTGCGCTTCAAATCATCAAGGGAAGTCCGAATATCCCGTCGGAAGCTTCTTTTGCTATAAAAAATATTGAAAGTCCTTCTTTCTTGATAAATTTTGTTTCTTCTAACATGAATTTGAGCGTAGATGAAAAGCAAAAATTATTGAAGACCAATAATTTGAAGAACAGAGCGCTGGATACTTTAAAATTCATGAACGTTGAGAATCAGAAACTGGAATTGAAGAATGTGATCCAGAGTAAGGTTCAAAGTGACATGAGTCAGCAGCAGCGAGAGTATTTCCTACATCAGCAACTGAAGACCATCCAAGAGGAACTTGGTGGGGCTTCTAATGAGGATGAGATGGAAGAAATGCGCGTTCGTGCTAAAGATAAAAAATGGGACGAAAAAGTTGAAAAGCACTTTACTAAAGAGCTTGCTAAAATGCAGAGAATGAATCCTCAGGTTGCTGAGTACTCAATCCAAAGAAATTATTTAGATCTTTTTCTGGATCTTCCTTGGGATAAATTTAGTAAAGATAAATTCGATTTAAAACGAGCTAAAAAGATCTTGGATAGAGATCATTATGGTTTAGATGATGTAAAGGAACGAATCATTGAATATCTAGCAGTTTTGAAGCTAAGAAATGATATGAAATCTCCTATTCTTTGTCTATATGGACCTCCGGGAGTTGGTAAAACATCTTTAGGGAAATCTGTTGCAGAAGCTTTGGGAAGAGAATATGTTAGAATTTCTTTAGGTGGACTAAGAGATGAAGCAGAAATAAGAGGTCATAGAAAGACCTATATTGGCGCGATGCCAGGAAGAATTATTCAGAGTCTTAAGAAGGCTGGAACAAGTAACCCAGTTTTCGTACTAGATGAAATAGATAAACTTAATAGTGGTCATAATGGAGATCCGTCTTCAGCATTATTAGAGGTTTTGGATCCAGAACAAAATAGTGAGTTTCATGATAATTTCTTAGAAATGGGATATGATCTTTCTAAGGTGATGTTCATTGCAACCGCCAATAGTTTGAGTACCGTTCAACCTGCTCTTAGAGATAGAATGGAGATCATTAATGTTACAGGATATACCATAGAGGAAAAGGTAGAGATCGCTAAGCAGCATTTATTGCCTAAGCAACTTAAGGAGCATGGACTTACTAAAGAACACATCAAGATTGGTAAAGCTCAATTAGAAAAAATTGTTGAAGGTTATACCAGAGAATCTGGAGTGCGTGGTCTAGAAAAGCAAATTGCAAAGATGGTGCGTTATGCAGCCAAGAATATTGCGATGGATGAAGAATATGTTAAAAAGATCGCTAATGAAGATGTGATAAAGATTCTGGGAAGTCCTAGAATGGAACGTGATAAATATGAAAATAACGATGTTGCCGGAGTAGTTACAGGATTGGCCTGGACGAGTGTTGGTGGAGATATCTTATTTATTGAATCTATCTTGTCTAAGGGTAAAGGGAATTTAAATATTACCGGAAACCTTGGAAAAGTGATGAAAGAGTCAGCAACCATTGCAATGGAATATCTTAAGTCTAATGCTGAGTTGTTAAACTTAGATCCTGAAGTATTCGAGAAATATAATGTACATATTCACGTACCAGAAGGGGCAACTCCAAAAGATGGTCCTAGTGCGGGAATTACAATGCTTACCTCATTGGTATCCTTATTCACTCAGCGTAAGATCAAAAAGAGTCTTGCAATGACAGGTGAGATCACTTTGAGAGGAAAAGTATTGCCTGTTGGGGGAATCAAGGAGAAAATTCTTGCAGCCAAAAGAGCAAGAATAAAGGAAATTATTCTTTGTGAAGAGAACAGAAGAGATATAGATGAGATTAAAGCTGAGTATGTGAAAGGTCTTACTTTTCATTATGTTAGTGAAATGAAGGATGTTATTGAACTTGCTCTTACCAATGAGAAAGTAAATAATCCTAAAGAATTATAGGATCATAAGCCCTGAAGCAATTCAGGGTTTATTTTTTTGTTCCAATTAAAATCTGGTTTATTTATCTTTGAACTTGAAAAGTAAACAGGATTAATCCATTAAATCTAATAGCTTGACAGATCATAAAATTACCATAGCAATAGACGGTTTTTCTTCCACAGGAAAAAGTACGGTTGCAAAACAATTAGCCAAAGAATTAAGTTATGTCTATGTAGATACAGGCGCTATGTATAGAGCTATTACGCTTTATGCAATGCGAAAAAAATATATTACGAAGGATTCCTTTGATGAAGAAAGTCTAATTAAAGACTTGCCTTCTTTACACTTAAAATTTGTTTTTGAGGCTTCTCGAGGTTTCGCTGCTATATATTTGAATGAAGAAAATATAGAAGATGAAATTCGTACAATGCAAGTTTCTCAGAATGTTAGCAGGGTATCGGCTCTATCAGGAGTTCGTAAAAAACTAGTTTCTCAGCAACAGCAAATGGGACTTGAGAAAGGAGTGGTAATGGATGGTAGAGATATTGGAACTGTAGTTTTTCCAAATGCCGAATTAAAAATCTTTATGACCGCTTCTGCAGATGAAAGAGCAAATCGCCGATTTAAAGAAATGAAAGAGAAGGGGCAAGAAGTAAGTTACGATGAGGTTCTTAAAAATGTAGAGGAGAGAGATCTTCTGGATACTACCAGAGAGGATTCTCCATTAGTGAAGGCAGAAGATGCTATTGAGATAGATAACTCTACTTTAAATATAGACCAACAGTTCCAAAAAATACTTCAATTAGCAAAGGCTTCGATCGAAGCTCATAATAAATAAAACATCTTCCTATTTTATTTAGTTTCAGACTTTTGAAATAAAGAAAATAATATGTATTTTTGCACTCCTTTTTAGATAAAGAAATGGAAATAGAAAAGGACTGAAAATCAAATATATAATCACTTCTGTGTTTAATTATCTGAAATTTCCATAAAGAACTCAGAATACAAATATTACAATCAGCAATGGCTGAAGAAACCAAAAATCCAGAAGTTGAAGAGTCTAACTCTGAAGTTTCAAATCACGCAGCACCGTCTGCACAACAGGAAAACCCTGAGCAATTCTTAAAAGACTTTAACTGGCACAACTACGAAGAAGGAATAGATCCTGTAGATGATACTAAGTTAGTAGAATTTGAGAAGTTAGTAGCTGAAAATTTTGTAGATACTTTAGATGATGAAGTAACTACAGGTAGAGTTATTAATATCACAGATCGTGATGCTATTATTGACATCAACGCGAAAAGTGAAGGAGTTATCTCTTTAAACGAATTCCGTTACAATCCAGATCTTAAAGTTGGAGATGAGGTTGAAGTATTAATTGATGTACGTGAAGATGCTACAGGTCAATTGATTCTTTCTCACCGTAAAGCTAGAGTGATCATGGCTTGGGATCGTGTGAACAAAGCACATGATGAAGCATTAATCGTAAACGGTTTTGTTAAATGTCGTACTAAAGGTGGTATGATCGTAGACGTATTTGGAATTGAGGCATTCTTGCCAGGTTCTCAAATCGACGTGAAGCCAATTAGAGATTACGATGCTTATGTAGGAAAAACAATGGAATTCAAAGTTGTGAAAATCAACCACGAATTTAAGAATGTTGTTGTATCTCATAAAGCGCTTATCGAAGCGGATATCGAAGAGCAGAAAAAAGAAATTATTGGTCAACTAGAAAAAGGTCAAGTATTAGAAGGTACTGTTAAGAATATTACTTCTTACGGTGTATTCGTAGATCTTGGTGGAGTTGATGGATTGGTCCATATTACAGATCTTTCTTGGTCTCGTATTAACCATCCAAACGAAATAGTTGAATTAGATCAGAAATTGAATGTTGTTATTCTTGACTTCGATGAAGCTAAGACTAGAATTCAATTAGGTTTAAAACAATTACACAAACATCCATGGGAAGCTTTAGATGAAAACCTTAAAGTTGGAGACAACGTTAAAGGAAAAGTAGTTGTAATTGCAGATTACGGAGCATTTATTGAAGTTGCTGAAGGAGTTGAAGGACTTATTCACGTTTCTGAAATGTCTTGGAGTACTCATTTACGTTCAGCTCAGGATTTTGTTAAAGTAGGGGATGAGATTGAAGCTCAAATCTTAACTTTAGATCGTGACGATCGTAAAATGTCTCTTGGTATTAAGCAATTAAGCGCAGATCCATGGACAGATATTACTTCTAAGTATCCAGTTGGTTCTAAGCACACAGGTATTGTACGTAACTTTACAAACTTTGGTGTATTCGTAGAATTGGAAGAAGGAATTGACGGACTTATTTATATTTCTGACCTTTCTTGGACTAAGAAGATCAAACATCCATCTGAATTTACTAACGTAAGTGATAAGTTGGAAGTAGTTGTATTAGAATTAGATGTTGAAGGACGTAAATTAAGTTTAGGTCACAAACAAACTGAGTCTAACCCTTGGGATAAATATGAAACTGAATTCGCTGTAGGTACTAAACATACTGCGGAAATAGCTGAAATAGTAGACAAAGGCGCAACTATAGAGTTTAATGAGGATATTACTGCATTCGTTCCTACTCGTCACCTTGAAAAAGAAGATGGTAAGAAACTAAATGCTGGTGAGTCTGCGGAGTTCCAAATTATTGAATTCAACAAAGAATTCAAGAGAGTGGTAGCTTCACATATGGCTATACATAAAGAAGAAGAGCAAAAAATCGTGAAACAAGCTGCTAAGAAATCAGCTCAAAACACTGAAAAAACCACTATTGGTGATGTAAATGCAGATCTTCAAGCATTAAAAGACAAAATGGAAGGGAAAAAATAGTTTTTCCAACCATAAGTTTTTAAGCTTAAAAGAAAAAGCCTCCTTAATTTAAGGAGGCTTTTTTATTGCTGTTTTTTTAAAGTTACTTATTCTATAATTTCATATAAAAGTCTCTAAAGAGCTTCAGGAAGGATAATGTGCTTTACAATTTCGTTAGATTTTAATGCATCTGCAGGATCTAAAGTAGATGTAATAATATGAATAGAAATTGTTTTATCAGTCTTGATTTTCGTGAATGCATCTAAGAAATGCCACCCATACATTATGGGCTTATATAACCTCTTCCTTGAAGCATTTAGAATGGAATTTTAAACATACTCCGGGAATTTCTCTTTTATAAATCCCTTAACTCCGTTTGCAAATAAGGGCTTGTTTAGGATCCCAGAAATTTGGGGAATGCCCTTTGCCTTATCCCTTTCATCTGGATTAAGAGCTGAACTGTATATTTATCGGTACTTAATTCCAGCATATCCTACCCAATGTGTATTTTTCGCTGGTGCAGTTGTACCCATTCCAAGATCATCTACCCGAATATGTTTATTGTGAATACTTGATCTATAATCTACTAGAGAACCTTGTAATGGTTCTCTGTGAAGCAGGAGATTTAGTTTATTAGCCATTAAAACACCGAATGGAATAGAATACCTTCCGCACCAAGTCCAGTTATATTCCATATAGTTTTCTTCTTTCACCGTGATTTTGTTGAAGTTGCTAATTCCTTCTTTGCTGATTTCTTCTGTCAAAAAGTTCTTAATGATATCTAGATCTTTTTCATAGGCTTGGGCGGTGCCAAGACTATCCACTCCAAAAGGAGCTAAATTAGAACTTCCCCATCCTTCATTTCCATAATGTATAGCATCGCTAGAAATTACAACAGCCAGATCCTCGCCGTAATTCATGTTTGTCTCCTTCATAAGATCTGCCAGAGCTTGGGCTATTACTTCTGAAAAAGTGTCCATATTTTCAAATGATTTATAAGGAACAAGCATTGGAATGATCTCTACTGATTTGTTTTTATGCTGAAGGAAAGGCGTAATGGCTTCTAAAGAGTGCTCTAATTGCATCATTTCATTATGAACGATATAAGTGCTGTCTGGAATTAATGAAAGCAACTTGTCCCTTAAGGGCGATATTTTAATGCTTCCATAGGCAGTTTTCCATTCCTTAAAGGAACCGAATACGATTTTGTCTTTGAGCTCGAAATTCCTTGCTCTATGGGCAACCCCTACAAGTACAATGGTTTTTGCTTTTATACTTGAAAGTGTCTTTTTATAAAGTCCAGCCGCATACGCATAATCATCATGTGGGCAGATCACTGCTTTACTTACTTCAGAAGTAGAGACTTTATCTTCCGCAGCAATTCTAGACAAGATGCTATCCATTTGCCATTTATATTGAGGGAAGCCAATAGTGTCTTCTAAATGCCTTATTTTAATATTTGAGACAGTAGAATTCTCATTATCTTTCTGTTGCCCAAAACAGAGCACACTCATTATAACAAAGCTCAAAGTGAGTATATATTGAATTTTAATTGTTTTCATTTCTATTATAGTGTGATTTCTTGAAGTTCCAGCTCATAATCATACTGGAGGTCTTCATGTAAGAGTGTAATTCCTTTTTTTACCAGGAGTAACTGTCTATTATACAAGTTCAACATGGTAGTGTTCCTTTTAATTGAAGGTGAAAAATCAGCTAACTGAGCACAAAAGAATAACAAAAGTTCAACTTCAGTTTCTTTCTTTTTGGAATATCTTATATACTTCTTTATCATTTTTAAAATCTTCCTCACACTTTTCTTAATGAGATAAAACTTCTTCTTATTAATAAGTTCGAATTGTATTTCTACTTCCTGTTTTATTTGTGCGATGAACTCTTCTTCATTTATAGAATCAAATAAGACATAGGTAAGTAGTTCTTTATTCTCTTTTTTGAATTTAGAAAGCTGTAAACAATAATCTAGTAGTTCTTCTTTAGATCTATGTCCAAGCTCATCTTTAAGCTCCTTTATACTGGCAACCTTCATGTTTAATATGTTTTATATTTATTCAAAATTAAGCTAGCAGGAAACCCGAAATTCATCTTCTAAGCCAGACATACTATTTACTGAAGCCATAATAGCCATACGTCATTAGAAATCCCAGTCTTTTTCTTCATATCTAATTGCTTCCGGTTAATAATTAGGCAACGGATTTCTTTTTTTCTGAAATAGTGCAAGTACTCCTATAACGGGGCCAATTACCAATATTAAATATAAGAATTTAGGATCTATATAATTACTTAGCAGTGATATGGTTTGGAGACTCACAATGGTAATCGCAAAACCGATGCTATTTACTAAAGTTAAAGCTGTAGCTCTATGCTCTGCTGGAGCATTTTGCGCTACCAAAGTAGAAAGTACCGGAGAATCTGCTACCACGACCATTCCCCAAAAAAATAAGAATGCAAGAAAAATAGGAGTAGAATCTGTGTAAAAGATAAGCGGAGATAATAAACAACAACATCCAGACAATAATAGTGCAGTTCTGGCCACTTTTTTTTCTCCAAAAGCACTGGAGAGATAGCCTCCAATTACGCATGAAAACCCACCAATTCCAATTATAAGAAAGGAAAGCAGCGAGATATTAATTTCAGCTAAAGGATGAAAATTTAAATAGGTGGCTAAGATCACCGGCACAAAGGCCCAAAAAGTATATAGTTCCCACATATGTCCAAAATAGCCGAAAGCTGCAGTTCTCAATTTGATATCCTTAAAAATAACTTTTCCCGTATTGAGAGCTGGTTTATAATTTCTCTTCCTATATGGGCCGTTTGGAACAAATACTAAGATTAACAGTCCCCCAATACAGGCAATACAAGAAGTTGCTAGTATTACATTTTCCCAAGACACTTTAAAAAACGCACTATTTAATAAATGTGGAAAAGCGGTTCCAACTACCAAAGCACCCACCAAAAAGCCTAAAGCTTTTCCAAGACCTTTGCTGCTATAATCTGAAGCAATCTTCATCCCAACAGGATAGATCCCTGCTAAGAAAAATCCGGTTGCAAACCGAACGCATAATAAGCTTATAAAAGTATTGCTTTCCAGAATTGTGGAAAGATTTATAACTGCTACAGCAATGGCACACGCAAAAAATACTTGAGAAGGAGAAAAACGATCTGCTATTGCCAATAGAGCGAATAACAATGTTCCTAGAATAAAACCAAATTGTACCGCAGAGGTTAAGTGTTCTAGTGCGTTTTCATTTAAACTGAAATTTATAATAAGATCTGATAGCACAGCATTGGATGCGAACCAAACAGAAGTACAGCAAAACTGGGCAATTACAATAATGAAAATTATTAACCTGGTATTTTTCATTATTAAAAAAGTCTATGGTATGTTTTCAATTTATTTTCTATTTCAGAAGATACACACTTTCAAAAATACAATAACAAGTGGGTATTTAGTTTGAATATGTTAAACATTTCATATTATTTTATAAATACCTGTTAATTAATGAGTTATCGAAAACCAACACGGTTATTACTACGTATATTAATTGTATCCCCCCGATATATTAGATTATTAAAAATCCTCCCTTTTCAATAAGCTTAAGTTTTATTGCCCATAAATCTTAAAATTTACTTGACCAAATTTCCTGAATAAAGATTTCCTACTTGCGTGGTTTAATATTATTAATAACGTTTAATTATGAAAAAACCAATGATCAATGTTCAGTCATTCCATGACGGACGCGAAGGAAAAATGAATTCTAGAAGAAAATTTCTTAAAATAGGAGGCTTAGCTGTAGTTGGCTCAAGTTTGTTCCTCTATTCTTGTGAGGAAGATGGAATCACCGATGAAGAAATTACATCACTAGATGCTAAAGGTGGAAAAAACAAAAAAGTTTTTAACCTGGGGACGGGGGATCTCGCCATCCTGAATTTTGCTTATATTTTAGAGCAATTAGAAGCGGCGTTTTATGCAAATGTAGTAAAAGATGACGGCAGTCTTTCTTTTCCAGCACAAGGTAAAGATGTAGAAATTTTCAATGACATTTATCAGCATGAGTTAATCCATAGGGATTTCTTTGAAGTAGTTTTAAATTCTTTATTCAGTCCGGGACGAGTAGCCCCCAAACTTGAATTTGATTTTAATGCGGTGGATTTTAGTAGTAGGGACATAGTTTTAGCCTTTTCCCAGCTATTGGAAGATACCGGGGTACAGGCTTATAATGGTGCGGGTAATTTAATTGAAAACCCAACCTATTTATTATTGGCAGGAAAAATAGTTTCGGTGGAAGCAAGACACGCTGCTGCGATTAGAGATCTTATTTTACCTGATTCGACCAATTTTGCATCTGGAAATTATGTAGACGAAGAAAAATTATTGGTAATTCTACCTGGATCTTCGACTAGTGCTGTTGCAGATGGGGGTGATGACATTGATGGACGCGCTTATGACCAAGCTACAGAACCTCGACCAATTTTAGAAATGGTAGCCGGCACAGGGTTTATTGACATTAAAAAATTCATCACTAATAACATACCCACAGAATAATTATTAACTAATCTTAAAAACTAAAAATTATGAATATTATAAAATTCTTAGACGATATTTCTAATAAAGAACTTTTAGAAACCAAGGGATCAAGAAGAGATTCCTTTAGTCAAATGAAAAAAGCAGGAAAAAATATGGCTTTAGCCTCCATTCCTTTTGCCTTGGCAGCAACGAGCAAGAAAACGGCTGCTGCAACTATGGCAATGTCTTCTGCTGAAGATCAGGCTTCACCTATTGAAGTTTTACAATTTGCCTTGAAATTGGAATACCTCGAAAGAAGGTTTTATGCAGAAGGTTTAGATTCAGGAGTAATTCCCGCAGAAGATAGAGATGTGTTCGGATTGATTTATGATCACGAACGAGCTCATGTAAATTTTTTATATAATTTTTTAGATTCGAAAGGAGAAGCATTCATAGAACCTGAATTTGATTTTACAGGGGCTCCAGGAGGACTAAGTTTAGACCCATTTAATAAAACCGGAATTGGGAAAGAAATTGCATACGCACAATTTTTAATCCTAGCCCAAGGCTTTGAAGATACAGGCGTAAGGGCATATAAAGGCCAGGCTGGTGCTTTAATAGACGATAATGTTTTGCTAGAATATGCACTTCAAATCCATTCTATAGAAGCGAGACATGCTTCGCAGATTAGGAGAATGCGTGGACAAAAGGGCTGGATTACAGGTGAAGGGGAAGGCTCTCCAAGTGTCCTTGACCTTGTATATGCCGGGGAAGGCAATGTCGTGCAGGGAGGTTTAGACCTGGCAGTAGTTTTATCCCAGTATAGTGTAGCCTCACTTACAGAGGCCTTTGACGAACCCTTAGAAATGACTGAAGTAAATGCCATAGCAAATATATTTGTTGCGCCCTAAGCCTGAGTGACGAAAATTGGTGTTTTAAAAGAAAAAATCATGCTTTTAGAATTCATTCTTTTAGCATGATTTTTATTTTTATCTTATTTTATTAAATTATGAGGACCTTTTAAATACCAATCAAAATCCTATTAGTCTAAATCAAAAAAAATCTTACTTTTGTTTTTCAAACATCATCAGTTTCTATTATGAGTCAAAAAGTGTTGCTTAATTCTAAAGAGATCAACATTATTCTTCGTCGTTTGGCTTGCCAGTTGGTAGAAAATCATCCTAATTTTGAAAATACCGTGATCATTGGAATTCAGCCGAGAGGTGTATTCTTAGCAAATAGGATCATTCAATTACTGGAAGAAGAATATGGTATCAAAAATGTAGAATACGGACAGTTAGACATCACTTTTTACCGAGATGATTTCAGAAGAAGTATAAAACCTCTAGAAGCGAACAAAACTAAGATAGATTTTATTGTTGAAGATAAACAAGTGATCTTTATAGACGATGTTCTTTATACTGGTCGTAGCATTCGTTCAGCATTAACTGCAATTCAGTCTTTTGGAAGACCTAAAGAAATAGAATTGCTTACTCTTATAGACAGAAGATTCAGCAGACATTTACCCATACAACCAGATTATAATGGGAGGCAGGTAGATGCAATAAATGATGAGCGGGTCAAGGTGAATTGGAAAGAAGTACATGGGGAGGATTGCGTTTATCTTTTACCAACAGCTAATACAGAAATTGAATCAATTCAGAAGAAAAAAAAACAGTAAATGAGCGAACTGAGTGTAAATCACTTATTGGGAATTAAATATCTTAAAAAAGAAGATATAGACCTGATCTTTAAAACTGCCGATCATTTTAAGGAAGTGATCAATAGACCAATCAAAAAGGTTCCTTCTTTACGAGATATTACCATCGCCAATTTATTTTTTGAAAACAGTACAAGGACGAGACTTTCTTTTGAACTGGCCGAAAAAAGGTTAAGTGCAGATGTAATTAACTTCTCAGCTGCTTCTTCTTCAGTAAAAAAAGGCGAAACCTTAATAGACACAGTAAATAATATCCTTGCAATGAAAGTGGATATGGTGGTAGTGAGACATCCAAATCCAGGTGCAGGAATTTTTCTTTCCAAGCATGTAGACGCAAGTATTATAAATGCAGGAGATGGAACGCATGAACACCCAACCCAAGCTTTATTGGATAGTTATTCCATACGTGAAAAACTTGGGGAAGTAAAAGGCAAAAAAGTTTTAATAGTAGGAGATATCAAGCACAGCAGAGTTGCACTTTCTAATATTTTTGCATTAAAACTGCAAGGAGCAGAGGTGAAGGTATGTGGCCCTAAAACCTTAATTCCAAAGTATATTGAGTCTTTAGGGGTGAGTGTTGAAACCAATCTTATAAAAGCTTTAGAGTGGTGTGATGTTGCCAATATGCTTAGAGTTCAGAATGAACGGATGGAAATTAGTTATTTCCCGACAACAAGAGAATATACCCAGCAATTTGGATTAAATAAGGAGATCTTGAATTCTCTTAATAAAGAGATCGTTGTGATGCATCCAGGGCCTATAAATAGGGGAGTGGAGATAACCAGTGATGTAGCCGACTCTAAACAAGCTATAATATTAGACCAGGTGCAAAATGGGGTTGCAGTAAGAATGGCCGTTATTTATCTTTTAGCTTCAAAAATAAATCGATAAGTTTATAGTAGATTAAAAGTTTGAAAATGAAAATTACACGAAAAGAAGAATTCATTGTTTTAAAGGATAATAAGAATAATCTTGTAGATTTTGCAGAGAGGATCACTGAAAACTATTCAGATTATAGAAATGATAATGTGATTGTAGATCTTCTAAATTACGAAAACTTTGATATAAAAGATGCGCTTCTTTTTTTAGAAATTTCTAATATTCACCGTGCAGAGAAAAAATCCTTTGTAATTGTAAACTCAAACATCTCTATAGATGTTATTCCAGATGAATTAATTGTAGTTCCAAGTCTGCTAGAAGCAGGCGATATCATTAAAATGGAAGACTTGGAGAGAGAACTCGGGTTTTAATCCCTCATTGAGGGTTTAATTCCCCATCCCGATAGCTATCGTGATACTTCGAAATTTTAAAAATTATTTTACTCGCGAACCATCGGGATATACCTATTGAGCTTGGCCCGAGGTTCTTGTTTAAAATTTAAATTTATAGCCATTATTTGTTTTCGCAAGATCATAAAAACATAAGTATGAAATTAACAATACTAGGTTGTTATGCAGCGACCCCAAGAACATTTACAAACCCCACTTCTCAAGTTCTTGAAATAAACAATCACTTATTTCTTATAGATTGTGGAGAAGGCACTCAAGTTGAATTACGTAGAAACAAGATCAAATTTTCAAGGATCAAACACATCTTCATATCACATTTACATGGAGATCATTGCTTTGGACTGGTAGGACTTATCTCTACCTTTAGATTATTAAATAGGGAAACAGAACTGCATGTCTATGGACCCAAGGGGATAAAGGAAATAATTACATTACAACTTAAGTTGTCTAAATCTTGGACAAATTATCCTTTATTTTTTCATGAGTTAAATAGTAAAGAACCAGAATTATTATTTGAAGATGAAAAAGTTACAGTGGAAACAATTCCTTTAAATCACAGGATATATACAAATGGGTTTTTATTTAAAGAGAAACCGGGGCCTAGAAAGCTTTTGATCAATGAGATCATGAAATATAACATTGATGTTTCACTATACCAGAGTGTAAAGATGGGTAAAGATGTGGAATCCAATGACGGAGAAATAATTCCGAATCATTTGGTAACTGGTCCTCCAGAGAAACCTATGAGTTATGCTTTTTGTAGTGATACTGCGTATTATCCAGAAATAATTGCTCAGATTTTGAATACAACAGTACTTTATCATGAATCTACCTTCCTCGAAGCCAATAAGGAATTAGCAGCACCTACAAAACATTCTACAGCTATACAGGCTGCTCAAATAGCCAAGGATGCAAAAGTCGAAAAATTGATTCTTGGTCACTTTTCTACAAGATATCCAAGTATTCAATTATTTAAGGAAGAGGCACTTACCACATTCCCAAATGTAGAATTAGCCGATGATGGTAAAATATTTACCTTTTAACGGATAATTTTCAATTTTCTTACACGCTTATTTTAAAAACAACAGCTTAAAGTAGGATTTAGCGTACAAAATATGTTAAAATTACCATAAAATCGATTAAGTACATGTCTCAGAGTGTATTTAGTCGATTTTATTTGTATTTTGGCTAGACCAAATCGCTTAACCTACTTATTATGTTGAACTATACAAAACAATTTTTTCTTGTTTTTGCTTGTATTCTTACGTTTGCATCATGCTCTAAAGACAATGCTATTCCAGAAAATGAGGCACAACTTAAAACTGCCAATTTATCAAATTCTATCGCTTATACCTCATTGGAATCTGAGATTCTAAATGGTGTAAATAAGTACAGAGAAAGTATAGGTATGAAAGCTCTTGCAAGAGTAGATGAGGTAACTTATCAAGCAGATGATCATACCGTTTATATGACGAGCAATGAAGTTGTAAATCATGATAATTTTAATGTGCGTTATAGTAATTTAGTTTCTGAGGTAGGAGCAAAAGCAGTAGCGGAAAATGTTGCTTTTGGATACGGTAATGCAGATGCGGTTGTAAAGGCTTGGATAGCTAGTGAAGGTCACCGTGTTAATATTGAAGGTGATTTTACACATTTTGGAATTTCAGTAGATAAGGATAAAAACGGTAAGAACTATTTTACCAACATCTTTATGAGAAGATAATATATAAGATTTAGTTTACCCCGATCGGTATTAATTATAGCAGAAAGTTTAATTAGCCTCCATGTAATCAAAAGACCCACATTCAAAATAATTGAATGTGGGTCTTTTAGTTTGTATAAATCATCAGAGACTCAAGACCCAAGACTCCAGATTCAATAGTATTGGCTCTGGTTAGCCTTCAGTCACAAAAGCACCATCTATATCATAAGTATATGATTCAATTAAATACCTAAGGTTTTCCCATTTCAATAGTTTAATAGTCAGGTCTTGAGGAATCTTTCTGCTTTCGCTAAGAGCAGACTAATATTTAGTGGTTGGTAACTCCTAGATCACAAATGGATTTAGGACATTCGATGTGACAACAGAAAATTATTCAGTTGAATAAGAGGGAATACTTCATTGAAAGTTATACTAACGAAAACGCCCAGATAATAAAATACTATCTGGGCGTTATATTTTTTATTAATGAGATCTACTTCATTTTTACAACACTAAACATAGATCTTCTATTTAACTGATGTTCTTCCTTACTACATAAATCACATGCTATTGCCGGTTCTCTTTCACCAAAACCTTCATGTGCATTAATACGTCCTGAAGCAATTCCATTAGCTACTAAATAATCGTAGGTAGATTGCGCTCTTCTTTCAGCTAAACCTACATTATATTGATCAGATCCTCGCTTATCTGTATGAGAACCGATCTTAATCACTAAGTCCGGATATTTGTTGGACATTAAATTAACCAACTTGTCTAGCTCCTTAGCTGCATCTGGTCTAATATTGGATTTATCAAAGTCGAAATAGATGTTATTGATCTCAGCTAAATATTCTACATCTTCAATAGGATCTAATTGTATGTTATAGATAAGTTCTTCAACATCATCTGTATTATTAGAATCTACGGTGCCAGTCATTTCTTTATATTGAATGTGCTTAGCTTCAATAGGATATTTCATGTTTCTATTGATCTCCTGCTCATAGTTCCCATCGGTATCAGTTTCAAGGAAAGCAAGTTGTTTATTGTCTGGTGTGAATAAACGCACTGTAGCATTTGGAATTGGTTCTCCATTCACTTTGTCCGTTACTTGTCCTTTTAGAATCAATGTCTTTAGTAGATTGAATCCGTAGATATCATCACTTCCGGCTCCGCCATCTCTGTTAGAAGCGAAGTAACCTAAATTGCTCCCCTTTTTTTGAAAATATGCGAAATCGTCTAGGTTGCTATTTATAGGTTCTCCAATATTAGTTACTTCTGAAGTTTCTTTAGAAAGATCTACTTTAAAGATATCCATCAAGCCGAAGCCAGGATGTCCATTTGAAGAAAAGTATAGAATTGAATCTTTAGCCATAAAAGGGAAAGATTCGTCCAGGCTAGTATTGATCTTATTTCCAAGATTCACAGGATTCCCGAACATATTGTTCTCCATGATCTCAACTTTATATAGATCTGCACCACCAAAACCATTTGGCATATCAGAAACGAAATAAAGTGTTTTTCCATCTGAAGATAAACTAGGATTCCCTACAGAATATTCAGTATCGTTAAAAGGAAGATCCATAACATCTCCCCAAGAATTGTTATTGTTGGTAGCTCTATATAACTTTAGATTATTAGTTTCATCCTTAAGTTTTTTACCCTCTTTATTATTAAGGTAATTATTTCTAGTGAAGTACATGTATTTACCATCCTTGGTAATAGCAAGTGGACCTTCATGCAAAACTGTATTGATATCTCCAGTTACAGAAGATACTGTTTCAGAATTAGCAGCTAACTGATAAACATCCAAAAATGGTTCACCGTTCCAGGAATATACCTTATTCTTTTTAGACATTCCGCCATCTCTTGCAGAAACTAAATAGGTAACGCCATTATGCTCATAAGCTCCAAAATCACTATATCCAGAGTTGAAAGCAACTTTATCTAAAGTGTAATTATCCTTTATTTTAAAGTCGGCTATATCTTTAGAAAGCAATTCATCTACTTCAGCTTTGTTCTTTCCGGCGGAACTATATTTCTTTAGCCATTCTTTAGATTCGTCATATCGTTTGACTCCTCTTAAGGCTTGCGCATACTTAAAATAATACTCTGGAGAAATACTGGTATCTTTAACAGCTTCAGCATAATAAAATACAGCATTTTCTGGGCTGCTTAATTTTAGATAACTATCGCCAAGTTTACTTTGATTGTAGGTGGTGTTATAATCCTTTTCTATAAGTTCCTTATAAACATCTACAGCTTCAATATAAGCAAGATCATTATATAGACGATCGGCTTTTTTTTGCTTTCCGCTTTGTGCGGAAGCCATAAAACTATTTCCAATGAATAGTAGGAGTATTAAGTAGTTGAAATTCTTCATAATAGTTTTATTTATGTTAGAAAAATCTTGGAGATTTATATTTGGTATTCTTAGATCTCAATTCGAAAATCAAAAGAATTTCATGAGATCCAGAAGTATAAGGCCTAAGATCTGAAATTGAATATTCGTAAGCATAACCTATTCTTAAGGACGGTAAGATCTGGAAATCTGCAAATGCACCCACAGCGTCATCCAATCTATAGGTACCTCCTAAATATAATTTTTCGTCATAAATAACCGTTCCAGACATATCAAAAGATAGGGGAGCTCCGTTAGTAGCTTTAACAAGTGCAGTTGGACGAAGTTTCCATGTTTCATTAAGATCAAATACATATCCACCGGTTAGGTAATAGTGTACTTGCTCTAAAGCTACATAATCACTAAAATCGTTATTGTTGTTATTTATCAATTTAGGAGCAGAAAGACCTAAGTACCAATCTTGTGCAGATAGATAAACACCCGCACCAAAATTAGGTGTCCATTTGTTGAATTGATCGTTGAAAAACGGATCACTAAGTACAGAAGGTTCTACAAATAGATCTTCATCCAGATCATAATAACTAGCACCTCCCTTTAAACCAAATGCAAGTGTAGTATTATCGCTTACATTTATGGTATAAGAGAAATCGGCATATAAATACGTGTATTTTTCATAACCAGCTTTATCGTTGATCACGGATAAGCCAAGACCGACTTTCTCATTGCTAAGAGGAGTGTGCACAGATAGAGTTTGAGTTACAGGTCCTCCACTTAAGCCAGCCCATTGATTTCTGTTCAAAGCAGTTAATGAAAACCCATCCCTGCTTCCTGCGTAGGCAGGGTTTATAGATATGGTGTTATACATATATTGCGTGAACTGTGGTAATTGCTGGGCATTTGATGTAAAGAGACCAACAAAAAATATCGTTATAAGGATATAGAAGTTTTTCATGTTTATAGCTTTATTTAGTTCCTAAGTAGATGTATCCCTGAATTGGTTGTAAACCACCTGCGCCATTAATTTCTATGATATAGTAGTAGGTTCCTGAAGGTAATTGGTTCGAACTTGAAAATGATTTGTCAGAAAATCCATCCCAATTATTTTGATAATTTCTCATGGTGTAGATCTCTGCTCCCCATCTATTAAAGATCTTCACATCGAATGTAAATCCACAATCTAAGTCAATTCCAATATTGAAGAAGTCATTAAATCCATCGCCATTTGGCGTTACTGCTTTAGATATACTATCTCTAACGTCGTCTATGCTACAAGCCAATACGATACAAGAATCATCTATTGTTAATTGCACCTCTGTTGTAGAAGGACAATTCCCTGCAATAACATAATTGAAAGTATAAGTACCCAGATCATTCTCAAATGAACTTAAGTCTAAGATACTACCATCTAAGCTTCCTACTGTATTTGGGTTTTCCCAAGTTCCTGTGCGATCAAAATCTCCAACTAATAAGTCGAATAAGTCATAAAAACCATTATCATAACATTGTGATACATTAGTCCTTGTTTCAATTGCTATAGCTACTGGTGCATTAAGAATCACCTCAGTTATTTCAGAATCTTGTTCAAATCCGTCCTGCGCAATTACAGAATAGGTACCAGGCTCAAGATCTGCAAAAACTCCGCTTTCTTGGTAATCTACACCATTAAGACTATATGTTAATCCTTCTATAGTTTGTACTGTGATAGTACCAGTTGGATTTTCACAAGTTGGTTGAGTTACCGATACTGTTGGCGGGGCAGGAGGAGAATCGTCTACTGGATTTACAGTTATTGTAACTGTAGCAGTATCTGTTCCACCGTTACCATCAGATATTGTGTATTCAAAAGAATCACTTCCGTTGAAATTATCGTTAGGAGTGTAAGTGATAGTTCCATTTTCGTTGATCACTACGGTACCATTATCTGGATTTGTAGTATCAATAACTGTTAGATCATCACCATCTACATCAGAGTCATTATCTAGAACTGATATAGTTACTGGATTATCTTCATCTACTTCAGCAACATCATCATTTGCTATCGGAGCATCGTTGATTGGATTCACAGTAATAGTTACTGTAGCAGTATCTGTTCCACCGTTACCATCAGATATTGTGTATTCAAAAGAATCACTTCCGATGAAATTATCGTTAGGAGTGTAGGTGATAGTTCCATTTTCGTTGATCACTACAGTTCCGTTTGAAGGAGAAGTTGTACTTACTACTGTAAGATCATCACCATCTACATCAGAGTCATTATCTAGAACTGATATAGTTACTGGTGTATCTTCATTTACAGAAGCTGAATCATCCACAGCAATTGGTGCATCATTTATTGGATTCACCGTAATGCTTACTGTAGCTGTATCAAAACCTTCATTACCATCTGTAATTGTGTAGGTAAAGGAATCTGGACCGTTATAGTTCGCGTTAGGAGTATAAGTGAATGTTCCATCTTCGTTGTCTACTAAAGTTCCGTTAGTTGGATTTGTATTACTTACTATTATAAGTTGGTCTCCATCTGGATCTGAGTCGTTATCTAGAACTGAAATCACTACTGAAGTATCTTCGTTTGTGCTAACAACATCATTCACTGCAACTGGAGTTCCTTTTACAAGAACTGTGAAGCTACATTCTGTTTGATTTCCTGAAGCATCGGTTGCCATGTAAGTAACTACAGTTGTTCCTATTGGGAACTGAGCTCCGGAAGCTAATCCAGTTGTTCTTTCTACAGTTACTCCACAATTATCTGTTGCAGTAACCTCTGTATATTTCACAACTGCATAATCTTGGCCTATAACATTTGTAGTTATAATATTACCAGGACAAGCTATTGTTGGATCTTGGTTATCTGTTACTATCACATCAAAGGATACTGTAGAAGTATTTCCAGCTGCATCTGTTGCAGTATAGGTAACACTTGTAGTTCCCACAGGGAATTCACTTCCAGAAGCTAAACTTCCTTCATTAAGTGTCACAACTGTTCCGTCACAATTATCTGTAGCAGTAGGAGCAGAGAAAGTAACCACTGCACCACATGAGTCTGCATCTGTATTTACATTGATATCTGATACAGTATCAAATATTGGATCTTCATTATCAGTAATTGTTACATCGAAGCTACATGAAGCTTGATTTCCAGCTGCATCTGTTGCGGTAAATGTTACAGTTGTAGTTCCTACCGGGAATACTTCCCCTGAAGCAGGACCTGCAGTTTGAGTTACAGTGACATCAAGATCAGAATTATCTATTGCTATCGGTGTTTCAAATGAAACCACAGCTCCACATACTCCTTGATCTACATCCATATCTATATTAGAAGGACACACAATTGTTGGTGGTTCTTCATCAGTAATAGTTATCGTAAAGTTACAAGTAGTTGTATTTCCAGAAGCATCAGTTGCAGTAAATTCTACAGTTGATACTCCAATTGGAAACTCGCTTCCAGATACAAGACCTGAAGTTTGTTCTACAGTTACATCACAATTATCTAAGGCTTTTGCATTTTCAAAATTTACGATTCCAAAACTTTCACCAATCTCTGTAGTTTGAGTCACAGCTATTGGACAAGATATTGTTGGATCTTGGTTATCTGTTACGATCACTTCAAAGGATACGGTTGAAGTATTTCCAGCAGCATCTGTTGCAGTGTAAGTAACACTTGTAGTTCCCACAGGGAATACACTTCCAGAAGCCAGGCTTCCTTCGTTAAGTGTAACTTCTGTTCCATCGCAATTATCTGTAGCAATAGGAACAGAGAAAGTAACAACTACACCACAAACATTAGGATCTGTGTCTATAACAATATCTTCCATTTCTGAAAGTTCTGGATCATCTGTGTCAGGAATTGCTAAGATTTCAATTTCAGTTGAATCAGAAATACAATCTCCATCAACAAATTTCGCAGTTACAGAGTATGTTGCTGGAGCAAGATCACTGAACAATCCACTAATTTGATAATTTTCACCGTCGATACTAAATTCAACTCCTTCAATTTCAGTAATAGAAATTGAACCATTGTTTAGATTACATGTAGTGTTTATAGTAGAAGAAACTAAAGGTAGTTCCGGTGTAGGATTGATAGTTACTTTAAAGCTACTTTCATTCGCACATATAACTTCATTTCCAGATTCAATATAGATAAATATAATTTGCGTTGAAGTTATTTTATCACCTTCAAACAATTCAGTTCCATTTCCACCAGCTTGAGTAAGGTATTGGTTACCGACTGCAAGAGCAGGTAGGAAATAGGAATCACAAGCTTCTAAATCATCCATTGCTATTGCAACAGGCGTATCATTTATAGTTACATCAAAATCAGACTCTGCTGCAAGACAAGTTCCTGTTGGAGCTGCATAGATGTATATAGTTGCGGATTCAGAGATCACATCACCTTCAAACAATTCAGTTCCATTTCCACCAGCTTGAGTAAAGTACTGGTTTCCGGCTGCAAGAGCAGGTAGGAAATAGGAATCACAAGCTTCTAAATCATCCATTGCTATTGCAACAGGCGTATCATTTATAGTTACATCAAAATCAGACTCTGCTGCAAGACAAGTTCCTGTTGGAGCTGCATAGATGTATATAGTTGCGGATTCAGAGATCACATCACCTTCAAACAATTCAGTTCCATTTCCAC
>NZ_VORY01000024.1 GCF_007997295.1 Gillisia hiemivivida
CTTCTCTTAACGGAACATTCACTGGAACAGGAGTTAGCAATGGAATATTTGATCCAGCAATAGCTGGTGCAGGTATGTTCACAATTACTTATAATGTTAATGGTGATAATAATCCTTGTATCGATGGTAATGCTTCAGGAACATTCACAATTAATGTGACTGACCTTGATGCTCCAACAGCAGATGCAAACCAATCTTTCTGTCTTATCGATAGTCCAACGGCTGGAGATATTATAGTTGCTGGAGATAATGTTGTTATCTATAGCGATGCCAACTTAACTACTACTGTTGATGCTACTACTGGATTAGTAAGCGGGATGAATTACTACGCAGTATCTACTAATGATACAGGAATTTGTGCTTCTGAAGCTACAGTTATTGCAGTTACTATCACAGATCCTTCAGCTCCAGCACTTACAATGGATGGTGGTGAATTCTGCAGAAGTGATAATCCTACGGTTCAAGATTTAGTAAATAACTTTACTGGTTCTGGAATTTTAATATATACTTCATCTACAGGCGGTTCAGCTATTTCAGCTACAACTGCTCTTCAAAATGGAGTTACTTATTATGGTGCTTCTGTAAATGGAACTACAGGTTGTGAAAGTTCAGAGAGACTTGCGGTTGTTGCGAAAGTTGAATTCTGTGGAATCCCAGAAGGATTCTCTCCAAATGGTGATGGTATCAACGACAGATTTGTGATACCAGATATCGCTGAAACCTTCCCTAATTACTCTATTGAAATTTTCAATAGATGGGGTAATGCTGTATTCAAAGGAAACGCGAGTACTCCAGATTGGGATGGTATTTCAAATCAGTCAGGGACATTAGGAAATGACGTTTTACCAGTAGGTGTATACTTCTATATCCTGAATTACAACGACGGACAAACAACTCCGGTACAAGGAAAATTATACTTAAGTATATAACTAAAGGATAAACATTAGAAAGAAATGAAAAATCATATAACAAAATTCTTAATTTTCACAGGCATTATCCTTATCTCATTTGAAGGAATGTCTCAGCAAGACCCCCTATACACTCAATACATGTATAACATGAGTGTATTAAACCCTGCTTACGCTACCGATGATCCGGGAATGTTAAAAATGGGTGGTATATATAGATCTCAATGGGTAGGAATTGACGGTGCTCCAAGCACCGCCAATTTCTTTGCCCACACTCCAGTGAGTGAGCGAGTAGAACTTGGTATCTCTATAGTGCACGATGAAATTGGTGACTGGGTAAAGGAAAATAACATTACTGCAGATTTTGCATACGTGTTACCTTTAAACGAAACCAATAAATTGTCCTTAGGTATTAAAGGTGGTTTAACCACTTTTGATGCCAACGTATCAGGATTAATCCTGAACCAATTAGATGATCCAGCTTTTCGCGAGAACATTAACGAAGTGTTTCCCGTAGTTGGAGTGGGAGCTTACTTTTTTGGAGAGAAATACTATGTTGGTCTTTCTGCACCAAACCTTCTTACTTCTAAGCATTTAGAAAACGAACAAGGTTTAATAACTCTTGGAGAAGAAAACATTCACTATTTTGTAACTGGTGGATATGTTTTCGATATCAATGAAGACTTCAAACTAAAGCCGGCATTTATGGCTAGAGGTGTACAAGGTGCTCCTTTATCTGTAGATATTACCGCAAACGTATTAATGTTTAATAGATTAGAAGCTGGGTTAGGGTACAGATTCGGTGATGCTATCACTGGTCTTGTGAACTTCGCTGTTACTCCTCAAATTAAAGTTGGGTATGCATACGACAGAACAACTTCAAACCTTGGAGACTACAACGACGGAACCCACGAATTCCTTGTGCTATTCGATCTAGACCTATTCGGATTGTCTAAAGGATATGATAAATCACCTAGATTCTTCTAAAACCAGAAACAACATGAAAAAATTATACAGTTTTATATTAATAGCGGTTATTAGTTTCTCAGGGTTTTCCCAAAGTTCTGAGATCAAAAAGGCCGATAGATTTTTTGCCCAGCGAGCATTTATGGATGCTACTGATGCATATGAGAATGTAAATAACAAAGATCAAGAAGTTCTTCAAAATCTTGCAGACTCGTACTTTTATACCAACCAAATGCAAAATGCATCTGAGGTATACAAGAACTTGTTCCTTAAGTTTGGTGAAGCAGTTGCTCCTAAATACAAATTCAGATTTGCTCATGCTTCTATGGCAGTAGGTAACTATAAGGAGGCAGATAAGTATTTTTCGGAATTCTACGGAAGTCAATATGACTTTGAGAAATTCAGAAAAGAACTAGACACTACAGTATCTCATGTATTTACTTCTAACCAAGTGATGAACAATGCTGCTTCTGCAGATTTTGGAATCACTTTTTATGGAGATGATAAAGTAACTTTTGCTTCTACAAGAAATGCAGAACGTCCTTTGTATCCTTGGAACAAAAAACCAACACTAGATTTGTACACTGCTAAAACAGATGATGAAGGTCAATTAAGCGAGATTGTACTTTTCCCTGGAGACATCAATACAGACTCTCACGAAAGCTCTGCTACTTTTAGCAAAGACGGAATGACAATGTATTTTGACAGAACCAACGATAAGAGAGTAAAAGTAGAAGACGATAAAATTGCTCATATTAGCCTTTACCGTGCAAAAATGGTAGATGGAAAATGGTCAAATATTGAAGTGCTGCCTTTCTCTAGCGATTCTTATTCTGTAGAGCACCCAAGCTTAAGTGCAGATGGCAAGAAGTTATATTTTGCAAGTGATATGCCTGGAACTAATGGATCTTTCGATATCTACATGGTAGATGTTAACGAAGATGGATCTTTTGGAACTCCACAAAATTTAGGAGCTGGAGTGAACACTGCTCATAGAGAACAGTTTCCTTTTATTAGTGAAGAAGGTGTACTTTATTTCTCTTCAGACGGACATCAAGGTTTTGGTAACTTAGATATCTACAAGTCTGAAGATGATTTTTCTGAGACTAAGAACTTAGGGGCTACCATCAACAGTGGATTCGATGATTTTGCATACGTTGTAAAAGAAGGAGAAGACACAGGATGGTTTGCATCTAACAGAAGAGGTACAGATAATCTTTACAATTTCTTAAGAGAGGATTATACGCCTCCAGTTGTTGAAATTGACGAAAGAGAAACCAATACTGAAACTGGAAGACAACAATTAAAAGATGTTGGAAACATTTACTTCGACTTTGATAGAGCTACCATCAAGAAAGAATCTGAAGTTACTTTAGATAAAGTTGTTAGCATAATGACGAAATACCCAACATTAAATATTGAAGTAGGGTCTCATGCAGATGCTAGAGGAACAGATAGCTATAACATGGCTCTTTCTGAAAGACGTGCTGCTTCTACTTTAGAATACTTAGTAAGTCATGGTATTGAAAGAGATCGTTTAACCTCTAAAGGTTACGGTGAATCTATGCCATTAAATGATTGTACTAAACCAACCGGATGTACTAATGCGCAATATGCTAAGAACAGACGTAGTGAGTTCACGATCATGAACTAAAAGTTGTAACTAACTAACCAAGAAAAAGCCCCAAGAAATTGGGGCTTTTTTATTTTATTAAATTTGATTAAAACTTTTCAGATTTTTTATTAGAACAATATTTACAATAGTTCAGCTCATACTTTTTGTTTTTGAACCTGCGATCGAAATATTATTGTTTAAATAAGTTGTCGATAAAATATTGTTGAAATTTATAGGGTTTTTCAGTTAGTTGATATCAAGTCTCAACTCTTGTTCCTTGCAGCGAAACGGTCATAAGTCTTTAACTGGACATTCCTGATTTTAAATATTTTAGTAGGTTTTATTTATTAGGTGGATACCCTTTTAATGCCTTTTGCACCATTACTCTTAGTTGATTTTCTCGCTCCACCGGAGAGCCATTCCTATCAAATGGAGATTCTAAAATCGCCTGCCAGATTAAAGAATCGGTTTTCACATTTATAAGATCGAAGGTTACTCTTAAATAGGTATTAGAACCTCCTAATGGAATTCCCCCAGAAACACCTACTCCAACATTTCTGCCAGTACCTCCTACTCCGATCCCAATATTATTTCTGCTGGGTTCTTCATAAGAAGTTGAATAAAAATTCAAATAGACATCTGGAGATTCTGAAGAAGAAAATCCGATTTTATTCATCTCTGAATCTAGCACAGTCAACATTCGCTGTTCGTCTAACTGACTTAGATTGGATTTTAGATCTGGATAGATTTGATAGGTAGTAATGTAATTAAATTCCATGTTCTGATCATAGTCATAGGTTGCTCTGGGAGCATTACAAGAAGTGACTATAAGTACTAAAAGAAGATATTTAAAATTTTTCATGGGATGTTTTTTACTTAAAGTTAAGCAAAAATCATCCCATGAGAAGTTTCGATAAAAAATTTAAGAAGCTTCGGTATTCAGCATTTCCCAAAGTTTATCCTTGAGTTCCATTAAACCTTGCTGTGCTACCGATGAAATAAATAGATAAGGTGCCTTGAGGTCTTTATCTAAAATCACTTTCAATTCGGCTTTCAATTCTTCATCTAACATATCACTTTTAGAAATGGCAATTAGACGATCCTTATCCAGCATTTCAGGATTATATCTTCTAAGCTCATCCAAAAGGATCTCATATTGTTTGACAATATCTGGCGCATCTGCAGGAACTAAAAATAACAAGGTAGAGTTACGTTCTATATGTCGTAAAAATCTATGTCCAATTCCTTTACCTTCCGCAGCACCTTCAATAATTCCAGGAATATCAGCAACCACAAAAGTTTTAAACTCTCTATAATCTACAATTCCCAGATTTGGCTTTAGAGTAGTAAATTCGTAATCGGCGATTTTTGGTTTCGCAGCAGTAATTACAGATAATAAAGTAGATTTTCCTGCATTTGGAAAACCAACCAATCCTACATCTGCCAAAATTTTCAATTCCAAAGTAACATCTACTTCCTGTCCATCTATTCCAGGCTGTGCATATCTTGGAGTTTGATTAGTGGAAGATTTAAAGTTCCAGTTACCTAAACCTCCTTTACCACCCTGCGCTACAATACGCTCTTCCTCATCATCGGTGATCTCGAATAAGATCTCTTCTGTCTCTGTATCTCTAACAACAGTCCCCAATGGAACTTCTATATATTGATCTGCTCCATCTGCACCAGAACTTCGCTGCTTAGATCCGTGAGATCCATGCTCTGCCCGTGCATGCCTTTTAAATTTAAGATGAAAAAGTGTCCAAAGGTTCTTATTACCTTTTAGTATAATATGTCCTCCACGACCACCATCACCACCGTCTGGTCCACCTTTTGTAATATATTTTTCCCGACGTAAATGTGCAGATCCTTGCCCTCCTTTTCCGGAAGCAACATGGATCTTTACGTAATCTACAAAATTCCCTTCTGTCATTATCTTCTATTTTTTTTGCGATCTTACAATCGGTTGTAGTAATTCTTAACTGTGATTTTATTTATAAAGAATCAATTACTTTACTAATTCTTTCTGTGATTTCTGAAATAGATCCTACTCCATCTACTCCAAAATATTTATCTTCTTTAAGATAAAATTGTTTTAGAATAGCAGTTTCTTCATAATAGATATGAATTCTATTTCTTATAATAGTTTCATCTGCATCATCCTTTCGCCCAGAAGTTTTTCCTCTTTCTAATAAGCGTTCCACTAGAACCTCATCATCTACCTCTAAAGCGATCATTGCCGAGACTTCCGTATTCTTCTCCTTCATTAACTCTGCAAGAGCTTCTGCTTGGGCAACAGTTCTTGGAAAACCATCAAAAATAAATCCGTTAGCATCCGTATTTTTATCCACTTCTGCACCCAACATTTTAATGGTAACATCATCTGGAACTAACTGCCCTTTATCCATAAAGGATTTAGCGTGAAGTCCAAGCTCTGTTTCATTTTTAATATTATATCTAAACACATCTCCAGTTGAGATATGTATTAAATTATACTTTTCCTTTAAAAAGTTTGCTTGGGTTCCTTTCCCTGCACCCGGAGGTCCAAATAAAACCAAATTTGTCATGTTCTCTTTTTTAAGTTTATAGACTTGAGTTAGATTTCGGCCAAGACCATCATAATCTAATCCGTATCCCACAATAAAATCGTTGGGGATTTCTAATCCTATATAATTTATTTTGAAATTTTTCTGATATGCTTCTGGCTTAAAGAACAAAGATGCAATGCGAACATCTGCAACGTTTTCCTTTTCCATGATCTTATAAATGGCCGCCAAAGTGATCCCTGTATCGACGATATCTTCAATTATTATAACATGTCTGTTTTCTAACGAGAGATTTAATCCAACCAAGGTTTCTACATTTCCTGTAGTTTCTGTACCCTTATAGGACTCTAGCTTCACAAATGCAACCTCACAATCTCCTTCAAAACGCTTAATGATTTCTGAAGCAACCATAAAAGCTCCATTTAAAACAGCCAAAAAAACTGGCATTTTTCCCTCAAAATCTTGGTTGATTTTTAGAGCCATTGCATCTATTGCAGTGGTAATTTTTCCTTCAGAAATAAAAGGCTCGAACTTAAGATCGTGTAACTGGATCACTATTATAAAATTTAAAGCAGCAAAGATAGGGATTCTTATCATCCTAACCCCTTAATAAATAAATGCATTTGTGTTACAATCTTTGGACTATTCCATCTTAAAAAATTATTTTTGCCTAAACATTGCAATCACTATGATCAATTATTTTTCTTCAGATTTTAAGTTGGGTATTTTAGGTGGTGGACAACTCGGGAAAATGCTTCTATATGAAACCAGAAAACTTGATATCCAAACCATTGTGATGGATCCAAGCGAAGAGGCGCCTTGCAAAATTTCAGCCAATATTTTTATCCAAGGAGACTTAATGGATTATGATGCTGTTCTTGATTTTGGCAGAAAAGCAGACCTAGTAACTTTCGAGATAGAGTCGGTTAATATTGAAGCTTTAAAGCAACTAGAAAAGGAAGGTGTTAAAGTGTTTCCTTCTTCCGGTACTTTAGCGAAAATAAGCGACAAGGTTGTTCAAAAACAATTTTATATAGATAATGATATTGCAACTGCTGCTTTTTCGGCCTTTAATTCCAGGCTAGAATTACTAAAAGCTTTTGATGAAAACCGAGTTTCATTGCCATTTGTTTGGAAAAGTGCTACCGGCGGTTATGATGGAAAAGGTGTAATGATTGTAAAGTCCCAAGAGGATCTCGATCAAATCCCTGAAGGAAAATGTTTGGCTGAAAAATTAATTCCGTTTAAAAACGAGTTGGCGGTTATTGTAGCTCGTAATCCTTCAGGCGAAGTAATCTCCTACCCTGTTGTAGAAATGGAATTTCACCCAGTTGCTAATCAGGTAGAATATGTAATATGCCCTGCAAGAATAGAAGAATCAATTTCAGTAAAAGCCAGACAGCTAGCAGAAAAGGTGTCTGATGCATTTGAACATGTTGGTTTATTAGCTGTTGAAATGTTCTTAACTCAAGATGATGAATTAGTTGTAAATGAAGTTGCACCTAGACCACATAATAGCGGTCATTATAGTATTGAAGCTAGTTACACAAACCAGTTCGAGCAACATTTAAGAGCAATATTGGATCTGCCATTAGGAAATACAGAAAGCAAAGTTGCAGGAATAATGGTAAATTTATCTGGGGAAGAAAATTATACGGGCCCTCCAATTTATAAAAATATGGAGCAAATTCTCAAAATATCGGGAGTAACTCCGCATATTTATGGTAAAAAAGAAACTCGGCCTTTTAGAAAAATGGGTCATGTTACCATTGTAAACAAAGACATTGAGAAAGCTAGAACTATTGCCGAAGAGGTTAAAAAGACCTTAAAAGTAATTAGCAAAAACTAAATATCATAGATTGACACTATTAAAACATAACTAATGAGTAAAGTAGCAGTAATTATGGGAAGCACTAGTGACATGCCTGTAATGCAAGAAGCCATAGACATTTTAAAAGGTTTCGATATAGAGGTGGAAGTAGATATAGTCTCTGCACATCGAACCCCAGAGAAATTATTTGAATTCAGCAAATCTGCACACACTCGCGGGATAAAAGTAATTATAGCAGGTGCAGGTGGTGCAGCGCATTTACCAGGAATGGTCGCTTCATTATCACCGCTTCCGGTTATTGGTGTACCGGTAAAATCGAGTAACTCCATAGATGGATGGGATTCAGTTTTATCTATACTACAAATGCCAGCAGGGGTTCCTGTAGCAACAGTGGCACTAAATGGTGCAAAAAATGCAGGAATCCTTGCCGCCCAAATTTTAGGCAGCTCCGACAAATGCATGCTAGATAAAATATTGATCTATAAAGAAGGTTTAAAACAAAAAGTGATAGAAGGAGCAAAAACTATTAAATAGCAAAAAAGCCACAATAAATGTGGCTTTTTCTGTAGTGCTTTTTCGTTAAAATTATCATTTATTAACCATTCTAAATATATTATTCTAAACTACAAAGACTACTTACTATATAAATTAAAAACATAAATTTCAAGCTTGTAAGTTACATGTTTTTTTTAATAATGCAAATACCTTACAAAATAATCATAATAGTACAATCGCTTACTATTTTAATAAAGAATTTACATAATGAATACTTATAATCCACTTCTTCAAGATTTCGATTTTGCACCATTTTCTAAATTAAAGACCGAACATTTCAAACCGGCTATATTAGAGGCTATAGAATTAGCTAAAAGTGAAATAAAAGAAATTTCAGATTCCACTTCTACTCCTACTTTTAAGAATACAGTTGAGACATTGGAGTTTTCAGGTAAGAAATTGGATAGGATTACAAGTATCTTTTTTAATCTGAATTCGGCCGAAACCAATGATGAGATTCAAAAGATCGCTCAGGAAGTCTCACCTCTTCTTACAGAATTCAAAAATGATATTATTCTAGATGAAAAACTTTTTGGAAGAGTAAAAGCAGTTTTTAACAAAAAGGAAAGCTTAGGTTTAAATGGTGAGCAAATGATGTTGCTTGATAAAAAATATAAGGCTTTTTCCAGAAACGGAGCAAATCTGAATTTGGAAGACAAAACTAAATTGAGAGAAATTGATAAGAAGCTATCTTCTCTCAGCCTTAAATTTGGAGAAAATGTACTAGCCGAAGCCAATAAGTTCGAACTTCATATAACCAATGAAGCTGATCTTGATGGCCTCCCAGATCATGTTAAAGAATCCGCGAGCGAAGTTTCAAACTCGAAAAATAAGGACGGCTGGATCTTCACTTTGGAATATCCTAGCTACATCCCTTTTATGAAATATGCAAAAAATAGAGAGCTTCGGAAAACAATGGCTCTTGCGTTTGGTGCAAAAGGCTTTCACAATGATGAGTTGGATAACCAGGATAATGTGCTTCAAATCGTTAAACTTAGATTTGAACGCGCAAAATTATTAGGATATAAATCTCATGCAGACTTCGTTTTAGAAGAACGAATGGCAAAAAACCCAGAAACTGTGAATACGTTTTTACAGGAGCTATTGGAAAAAGCTAGACCAGCCGCGAAAAAAGAATTCACCAAACTTGAAAGTTTTGCTAAAGATCTGGAAGGAATAGATCAGCTTCAAAAATGGGATGCTGCGTATTTTCAGGAAAAATTGAAACAGAAATTATTCGATCTGGATGACGAAATATTAAAGCCATATTTTCAGCTTAATAATGTGATTGACGGAGTGTTTACGGTTGCTAAAAAACTCTACAACTTAACTTTTACTGAAGTAAAAAACATAGACGTCTATCACGAAGATGTAAAGACATACCAAGTTACCGATAGTGAAGGAAAAGAGGTTGCGTTATTCTATGCCGACTTCCATCCAAGAGCAGGAAAAAGGGATGGTGCCTGGATGACTGTTTATAAATCTCAAGAAATAATAGATGACAAAAATAGCAGACCTCATATTTCTATAGTTTGCAATTTCACCAAGCCAACTAAAAAAACACCTTCCTTATTAACCTTTAATGAGGTGACTACCCTTTTCCACGAATTTGGGCATGCATTACATGGAATGTTAGCTAACACCACATATCCTAGTCTTTCTGGAACAAGCGTTTACTGGGATTTTGTAGAACTACCTAGCCAGGTGCTTGAGAATTGGTGTTACGAACCGGAAGCGCTTCAACTTTTTGCCAAACATTATGAAACTGGAGAAATTATTCCGCAGGAATTAATAGATAAAATCAAGAAAGCCTCCAATTTCCATGAAGGAATGGCAACTTTACGTCAAATAAGCTTTGGAATGTTAGACATGAGCTACCATGCAGTGGATCCTTCAGAAATCACTAGTATAAAGGAACATGAAGATGGAGCATTTGCTCCGACAAAGCTTTATCCAGATGTGAAAGAAAACTGTATGAGCACTTCATTCTCTCATATTTTTCAAGGAGGATATTCATCTGGATATTATTCCTACAAATGGGCAGAAGTACTAGATGCCGATGCCTTTGAGTATTTTAAAGAAAAAGGGATATTTGATCCAGAAGTAGCCAAAAAGTTTCAAGAAACTGTACTTTCATTAGGAGGAACAGAAGAACCAATGACCTTGTACAAACGTTTTAGAGGAAAAGAACCGCAACCAGACGCTTTGCTTAAAAGGGCTGGATTATTAGAAAAGCAATAAAAATCTATATTAACCTAGATATATCTTATCTTTCAATTAATAGTTTGGTGTCAAACTTTTCTTAATTTTGAAGAAATTATGCTATTTTCCTATGTCCGAAAACAAAATAGATCCAAATAAATGGGTAGATAAATACTCCGATTATCTCTTCAATTTCACGATTGTTAGAGTGAATGATCGGGAGGTAGCTCATGATCTTATTTCTGAAACTTTTTTGGCAGGCTTAAAATCTATGAAAAATTTTAAAGGCGAGGCTACCGAACGTACTTGGTTGATCTCTATTTTAAAAAGAAAGATTATAGATCATTATAGGAAAAACAATTCTAAGAAAGGAAAGGCCGAGATCAAAATTCAATATAACGATGATTCTAATGAAGGAGATTGGTTAGAAGAAAATGCCCCTGACAGATTTGATAAGACGGCTGAGGATTTAATAGAGAACGAAGAATTAGGAACTGCCATCTTAGAATGTATGGAGCAATTAACCGAAAAACAGGCTAAGATTTTTAAAATGAAAACTATAGATGGTTTTGATACTGAAGCTATTTGTAATGAGTTTAACATTACCCCGTCTAATCTCTGGGTTATAATACATAGAGCACGAACAACCTTAGCTCAATGTTTAGAAAAAAACTGGTTTTAATATGAATTACAAAAAAACACTTTTAATAGATTGCTCCGAAGCTGCTTATTGCTGTGATAAAAAGCAATACAATGAAGCTTCTGGTCCCGAAAAATTAAAAATGCTATTGCATCTTGTCTTTTGCAAGAGATGTAGAAAATACTCTTCAAATAATAATCGTCTTACAGAATTGATAGAACAATCTGATATTAAAACCTGTACAGAAGATGAGAAAAAAGTATGGCAAGAGGGAATTAAAAAAGAGCTTACGGATATATAAGATGCATTCCTAAAAGCAACAAACACCACAAAATGGGCACTCCCTCCACCCAAAGTGAAGAATAATATTTAGTTTGTCTTATTCTGGAATTAATTATTAGATTACTCAGAAGGGCACTAATTAGGATTAACGAAATCACGCTTCTTATATCGGACTCTACTTTTATAAACTCCAGAAGAAGAATAGTTAATAAAGTTAGAACTCCAATAATTTTAGAATTACGAACCCCAAAAATCTGCGCCACTGTTCTCAAATTAGCCATATCGAACTTAAGATCTCTAATTTCAAAAGGAAGAGTTAATGCAAAAACGAAGAGAAATCTTTGAGTAAATTCAAGAAGCACATCCCATTGCAGCAGTTCAATTTTCCCAATTAAGGGCAACAAAACTGTCACGCCACTCCAAACAAATGCTATTACATAAATCTTTACCCCGGCTAAGGCTCTTAAATTTCTTCCGCCTCCAAAAAATGGAAGAATATAAAGCAAGGTAAATAATCCCATTACAGCAGAAAAAACAATAACATCCCACGATAATTGAAACAATATATATAGTAAGGCTAGGAAGATAAAGAATGAGAAAACTTGGATGAGCCTAAGGTTTTTAGTCAAACTTAAATGATGCAATCCGGCAATTCCTACATACTTTACAATATTGTAACCCGTAATGGCACCAAAGAATATGAATAAACACAAGTTAAAATCTAATGAGATCTCAAAATTAAGCATCGTTATAATAACTAGACTCACTACCGCCAAAGCCACATGAATACTACTACTAATATAAAAATTGAGTATAGATTTCAAGTTCATTTATCGCCTGCTTTTCGCATCAAAAATAGGTTATAAAATCTTAACAAGTCTAAGTAGCTAAATTGTAAAAATTTACGTTTAAAATATGTAATTTTGCAGCACAAAACACAACTAAATTTTGATGAGAACAGATTCTTTTGCACTTAGACATATCGGTCCCAAGGAAAGTGAGCTTTCAGAAATGCTTTCCACCGTTGGCGCCTCCTCTTTAGACCAGCTTATCTACGAAACAATTCCAGATGATATTCGTTTAAAATCTCCTTTAAAGCTGGATAAAGCTTTGAGCGAAAACGAATATGCGGAACATATTGGAGAACTGGCTGCAAAAAATAAAGTATTCAAATCTTATATTGGTTTAGGATATCACCAAGCCATTATGCCAGCAGTGATACAGCGTAACGTTTTGGAAAATCCAGGATGGTATACTGCCTATACTCCTTATCAAGCAGAAATTGCTCAAGGAAGATTAGAAGCCTTATTGAATTTCCAGACTATGATCGCAGATCTAACAGGAATGGAATTGGCAAATGCCTCTCTTTTAGATGAATCTACTGCTGCTGCAGAAGCAATGGCATTGTTATTTGCTGTAAGAGAAAAAGATCAGAAAAAAGATAAGGTTATAAAATTCTTCGTTTCAGAAGAAGTATTGCCACAATCTATCTCCTTACTAAAAACCAGAGCTATTCCTTTAGGGATCGAATTGGTTATTGGAGATCATTCAAAATTCGATTTTTCTTCAAAATTTTTCGGAGCATTATTACAGTACCCAGGAAAATCTGGACAAGTATTTGACTATTCTAGCTATGTTGCCAAATGCAAAGATGCAGGGATTAAAGTAGTGGTTGCTGCAGATATTTTAAGTTTAATTAAATTAGAATCTCCAGGTCATTTTGGAGTAGATGTAGTTGTTGGAACCACACAGCGTTTTGGAATCCCATTAGGTTATGGTGGACCTCATGCTGCATATTTTGCCACAAGAGAAGAATATAAAAGAAGTATCCCTGGAAGAATAATTGGTGTAACCAAAGATCTTAATGGTAATCGTGCCTTAAGAATGGCATTACAAACCAGAGAGCAACATATTAAACGTGATAAAGCGACTTCTAATATTTGTACTGCACAAGTATTACTTGCTGTGATGGCAGGAATGTATGCTGTGTATCATGGTCCAAAAGGATTGGAATATATAGCAAATACTGTTCATGCTTCAGCATATACGCTACACAAGCAATTAGAAAATTTAGGTTTTAAACAACTTAACGATGCTTACTTTGACACAATTCAAATTAAAGCAGATGCTAAAGCTATTAAAGTTTTAGCTGAAAATAATAAGATCAATTTCTATTATCCAGATTCAGAAACAGTGGTAATCGCATTAAACGAAACAACCACCATTAAAGATCTCAATAGAATAATTTCCGTTTTTGCTGAAATTGCCAATAAAGCATTCGATAAGATCGAAGAGTTAGTTGATGGGACTTCTATCACTTCAGAAGTAAATAGAAAAACAGAATTTTTAACGAATGAAGTTTTTAATTCTTACCATTCTGAAACCGAATTGATGCGTTACATCAAGAAATTGGAGCGAAAAGATCTTTCTCTTAACCACTCCATGATCGCATTGGGTTCTTGCACAATGAAGTTGAATGCAGCTTCAGAAATGCTTCCTTTAAGCAATCCGCAGTGGGGAAATATTCATCCTTTCGCACCTATAGATCAGGCTGAAGGATATCAAATAGTTTTAAAAAGATTAGAAGACCAATTAACTGAAATTACAGGTTTTGCAGGTACTTCCTTACAACCAAATTCTGGAGCTCAAGGAGAATATGCAGGATTAATGGTTATTCGTGCTTATCATGAATCTCGTGGAGATTCAAAACGAAATATTTGCTTGATCCCTTCTTCTGCACATGGTACCAATCCTGCTTCTGCAGTGATGGCGGGCATGAAAGTAGTTGTAACCAAGTCTACTAAAGAAGGAAATATAGATCTAGAGGATCTTAAAGAGAAAGCATTAAAACATAAAGATAATTTAGCTGCTTTAATGGTAACCTATCCATCTACTCACGGAGTTTTTGAGTCGGCTATTAAGGAGATCACCCAATTGATCCATGATAACGGAGGTCAAGTTTATATGGATGGTGCAAATATGAATGCACAGGTTGGATTAACCAATCCTGGTGCAATTGGAGCAGATGTATGCCATTTGAACCTTCATAAAACATTTGCAATTCCACATGGTGGTGGTGGCCCAGGAGTGGGACCAATATGCGTTGCAAAACAATTACTTCCTTTTTTACCGGGTAATCCTGTGATAAAAACTGGTGGAGAACAAGCGATTACCGCTATTTCTTCAGCTCCTTGGGGATCTGCATTAGCATGTCTTATCTCCTATGGTTATATCAAAATGCTTGGAGGAAAAGGACTTCAGAAAGCTACAGAGTATGCCATTTTAAATGCTAACTATATCAAGGCACGTTTAAAAGATCATTATCAAACTTTATATTCTGGAGAAAGAGGCCGCGCGGCTCACGAGATGATCGTGGATTGTAGACCTTTCAAAAACAATGGAATTGAAGTAGTAGATATTGCTAAAAGATTAATTGATTATGGTTTCCATGCACCAACGGTTTCTTTTCCTGTTGCAGGAACCTTAATGATTGAACCTACAGAAAGTGAAAGCAAAGCAGAATTAGATAGATTTTGCGATGCGTTGATCTCTATTCGTAAAGAAATTAGCGATTCTTCTACAGAAGATGAAGTAAATATCCTAAAGAACGCACCACATACAATGGCAATGCTTACCGCAGATACTTGGGATTTCCCATATTCTAGAGAACAAGCAGCATTCCCATTGGAGTATGTTGCAGATAATAAATTTTGGCCTACAGTTCGCAGAGTAGATGATGCATATGGAGATAGAAATCTTATATGTACCTGTGCTCCTATTGAAGAATATATGGAAGCATAAATATTTTTGAGCCCAAAGTTTAAATTTAAACTTTGGGCTATTTTTATTTTAATGCGTTATAATTATCGATTTAATAATTAAAGGCGCAAAATTTACTAAAACCATAAAATGCAGCAAATTATGTAATTCCTTAAGGTTTTCTTAAATTGCTTTTAGTATTTTAGTTGATATAATTAAAAAACACTCGGTTTCAATGAGCATAAAGATGACAGGTTTAGGAAGTTTTATTCCGAACTTAAAGAGAAAGAATTCAGACTTTTTGAAACATGAATTTTTCAATCTAGATGGATCAGGTTTTCCTCATACTAATGAGGTAACTATTGAAAAATTTAAAGCGATTACCGGAATTGAAGAAAGAAGGTATCTTGAAGATGACCTAAGCACTTCAGATATGGCAACTGTAGCGGCTCAAAAAGCTATAGAAAATGCCGGTATAGATCCCGAAACATTAGACTATTTGATCGTCGCTCATAACTATGGGGATGTTAGATTTGGAAGTGTCCAGAGCGATACTGTACCTAGTCTTGCCACCAGAGTAAAACATAATCTCAGAATAAAAAATCCAAAATGCGTTGGTTACGATGTGCTTTTTGGTTGCCCAGGCTGGATAGAAGGCGTAATTCAAGCTCAAGCTTTCATTAAAAGTGGGATGGCCAAGAAGTGCTTGGTTATTGGAGCTGAAGCACTTTCTAGAGTTGTAGATAATAACGACAGAGATTCTATGATTTTTTCTGATGGTTCTGGAGCTGCTATCTTTGAAGCTTCAGAAGAACCAGGTGGAATCCTTGCTCATAGTTCTGCTACCTATGCATATCAAGATGCGCATCATATCTACTTCGGAAAATCTAATAGAAATGAAGAAGAAGTTGACACGAGATATATTAAAATGAATGGTAGAAAGATCTACGAATTTGCTTTAACACACGTACCTGAAGCCATGAAAGCTTGTTTGGAAGAAAGCGGAAAATCTATTGAAGATGTAAAAAAAGTGTTTTTACATCAGGCTAATGAAAAAATGGATGAAGCTATTATAGCCCGTTTTTACAAGCAATATAAAATGAAAGCTCCAGAGAATGTGATGCCAATGAGTATTCATGAGCTTGGAAATAGTAGCGTAGCAACCGTTCCCACTCTTTTAGACTTGGTAATTACAGGAAACATTCCAAATCAAGAGCTAAAGAAAGGAGACGTTATCATCCTTGCAAGCGTTGGAGCAGGAATGAATATTAATGCACTTGTCTACCAATACTAGAATGTACGAAAATACATTTCCGAATAAACGATTTAAAAAAACATTAGAATTTCTTGAAAATGCTGTCCCAGCTCCTGCAAAGGTTTTAGATCTGGGTGTAGAAAATCCATTTTCTGCTATCATGAAATCTCAAAAGTATGAGGTTACTAATACTACTGGAGAAGATCTAGATCTTCATCCACAAGTCGATCATGAAAATGAATATGATTTAGTAACTGCTTTTGAAATATTTGAACATTTATTATCTCCGTTCAATTTATTGAAAGATCTTAAAACAAATAAACTTGTCGCCACAGTACCTTTAAAACTTTGGTTTGCCGATGCCTACAGAAGCAAGACCGATATGCGAGATCGCCATTATCATGAATTTGAAGATTGGCAATTCGACTGGCTCTTGGAAAAAGCTGGATGGAATATCAAGAAAAGAACTAAATGGACGAATCCTGTACAAAAAATTGGAATTAGACCACTACTTAGAACCATTACTCCGAGATATTACGCTGTATATGCAGAGCGATAAATTTTATTTTCTGAAAATTTATCCTCACCTTCAATTCTACTAAATTGATTCTGCTATATTTTGAAGATCTACATTGTAATACCTGCGCATAATGAAGCTGAATATATCGGTTCTACATTAGAGTCTTTAGTAAACCAGACCTACGCACCAGAAAAAATAGTGGTTGTAGATGATCAATCTAATGATGCCACGCCCAATATAGTTTCAGAATTTAGCCTTAAATATCCTTTTATCTCATTGGTTTCTATTACCTCAGCGGAAGCTCACCTTCCGGGAAGCAAAGTGGTCAAAGCATTTAATCAAGGACTTAAAACACTCGATGACGATTATGATATCTTATGTAAATTTGATGCTGACCTTATTTTCCCTAATAACTATCTGGAAACAGTAGTTGATCTTTTTAAAAATTCTTCAGAAGTTGGAATTGCAGGAGGATTTTGCAGTATTCAAAAAGATAAAAATTGGGTTTTAGAAAATCTAACCAATAAAGACCATATAAGAGGAGCACTTAAGGCTTATCGTAAAGCTTGTTTTAAGGATATTGGGGGATTAAAACCTGCCATGGGATGGGATACTGCAGATGAGCTCTTAGCTCAATTTCATGGATGGGAAATAAAGACAAATCAAAGTCTTTTGGTAAAACATCTTAAACCTACAGGAAGCATCTATAATAAAGAATCTAAGTATAAACAAGGTGAGGCTTTTTACAAACTTAGATATGGTTTGTTAATTACCTTAATCGCATCTGCGAAGCTAGCTTTTAGAAAAAAAGACTTCAGCCTATTTCAAGATTATATTAGTGGTTATTTTAAAGCTTCAAAACAAAGACTGCCATTTCTCTTATCTCAAGAACAAGGTCGTTTCGCAAGAAACCTTAGATGGAAAAAAATATTGGAAAAAATAATTTAATTCTTTTTCTCTAAAACCTCTTCTAAAGGATCTCCTGTTGACGAATTTGGAAATGAAATTCCCAATAGCACAGAGATCGTTGGAGCAATGTCTACTACTTCAGATCTTGCTGCCGTGCTCCCATGTTTTATTCCTTTTCCAAAGAAAATTAAAGGCGCGTGAGTGTCGTAAGAAAAGCCACTTCCGTGTGTAGAGCCGGTTGTGGCAGTATAAGAAATCACCGCAGGATCTAACACAAAAACTACATCTCCACTGCGTTTCTGATTGTATCCATTTTGAACCAAGGCTGCAGTTCCAGCAGTAAAACTTCCACTTTCTAACTGAGTTCTAGTAAACACCTTATTTACTTTAGGATATTGTAAAATGAAATGAGCAATGCTTTGTTCCAGGGATATTCTATCGATGTTTGTTTGAGCCAAAGTACTGTAATTAAAGAAAACCTGATAATTTGAAACAGATTCTATGATTCCTCCTTTGCTATACTTTTCACCTATAAACTTATTCAAATCCTCTTCAAATTTAACATCATCAAAATATCCTGAAGGAATCTTAACTGAAGTTAAATAAGTTGGCACATCTACCCCGCCGTGATCCGAAGTAAGAAATAAGGTATAGTTTCCTTTTCCAACATTTTTATCTAATTCTGAAAGCAGTCTTGCCAAATCGAGATCTAATCTTAGGTAAGTGTCTTCTATTTCTTTGGAATTTACTCCAAAATTATGGCCTACATAATCTGTACTGGAAAAACTTACCGTTAGAAAATCTGTATATTCATCTTTACCTAATTCCTCACCTTTAATGGCAGCGATTGCAAAATCTGTAGTTAAGGAATTCCCATAAGGCGTTGCTTTCAAAAGGTCGTAATTCCCGTTTTCTTTTCCAAGAGCTTGTAAATCGTATGGAAAAGTAGCCGTTTCCTTTCCATTAAATCCAGCTTCGAAAAGGTTCTCATCTATGCCGCTTTCCAAATACGTGTCTAAATCTTGGATCGCGTCCCAAGGCTTCATATAAGAAAGTGCCGTTCCAGAAATATTGAAATTCTTAACCCATTTTGGTAGATCCTCCATATAAAAAGTACTGCTTATCCATTTTCCCTCTTCTTGTCCATGAAACCAATAAGCAGCATTGGCTGTATGACCCGCTGGCAATATTGCTCCTCTATCTTTTAGGGCGATCCCAATTGTTTTCCCTCGCATTTGAGTAAACAATCTGTTTTCATCTGCAATAGTTGTAGCCAATAATCTATGAGGAGACATTTTCCCTGCGGAAGCAACTGTTCCTAGTGGCTGTACACTTTCATCTGTAACACAATAAATATATTTTTCCTCAAATTTACTATACCAGCTATTACTGATAATTCCATGATTTTGCGGAGTAGTTCCTGTAAAAACTGAAGCATGCCCTGGAGCAGTATATGTTGGTATGTAATTAAAATGATTATTTTTAAGGTTGAAACCCTCAGCAACTAATCTCTTAAATCCGTCGTCCCCATATTTATTCCAAAACCTAGTTAGATAGTCATACCTCATCTGGTCTACAACAACCCCAACCACCAATTTTGGTTTATCGGGATTAATTGAGTTTTCTAATTTTCCTTGAGCTAAAGAAGCAAAAGAGAGAACCGAAATTAAAAGAATCGTGATGGAATATTTCATAAATTAGATTAACTGATGGTAATTGTTTCAAAAATACTAAAGAATTAGTTTTTAAACTTTAATTCTACGTTAAATAGTTTCCTGCTAAATTTTAGTATTTTAGCTTTACAAAAATTCCTTGATGAGCTACGTCCATTCTATTGGTGAATACTTTTTAATGATTAAAGGCGTGTTTGGTAGAATGACCAAACGATCTGTACTTAAAGAATTGATTTTCAAAGAAATTGATGAGCTAATAATTGGTTCCTTGGGAATAGTTGCTTTTATCTCCTTTTTTATTGGTGGCGTTGTTGCTATACAAACGGCTTTAAACCTCAACAATCCTTTGATCCCAAAGACCTTGATAGCTTTTGCTGCAAGGCAATCTATAATTCTTGAATTTGCTCCTACCTTTATCTCTATTATCATGGCAGGTAAAGTAGGCTCTTTTATAACTTCCAGTATTGGATCTATGAGGGTAACAGAGCAAATTGATGCACTTGAAGTGATGGGTATAAATTCTTTGAACTATCTTATATTTCCAAAGATCATTGCAATGCTTACATATCCATTTGTAATTGCAATTTCAATGTTTTTAGGAATTATTGGAGCATACGCAGCGGCAGTATTTGGAGGTTTTGTAGGGAATGACCTATTTCTTACTGGGCTTCAGGATGGTTTTGAAGGTTTTCATATTGTTTACGCATTTATTAAAACATTCATTTTTGCAATGATCCTTGCAACGATACCTGCATATCATGGTTACTATATGAAAGGTGGAGCATTAGAAGTTGGACATGCAAGTACAACTGCTTTCGTATGGACTAGTGTTGTTCTTATTATTACAAATTATATAGTAACCCAATTATTACTTAGTTAATGATCGAAATAAAGAATCTTCATAAAGGTTTTGGTGGCGAAGAAATTCTAAAGGGAATAGACTACGTTTTTGAAACTGGCAAAACAAACCTCGTTATAGGGCAATCTGGTTCGGGTAAAAGTGTGCTTTTAAAATGTATGCTCGGCTTATTTAAACCCGAAGAAGGAACTATAGAATATGATGGAACAGCATACTCTTCTTTTACAGATGAAGAACAACGTGAGCTGCGGAAAGAAGTAGGAATGTTATTTCAGGGAGGTGCTTTATTTGATTCAATGACAGTGGAGGAGAACGTAATGTTTCCTTTACGAATGTTCACGAAACAGCGAAAGCGCGAATTAAAAACCAGAGTAGCTGAAGTTTTAAAACGTGTGAATCTAGATGGAAACGAAAATAAATATCCCGCTGAAATAAGTGGTGGTATGCAAAAGCGAGTAGCAATTGCGCGGGCTATTGTAAACAAACCAAAATATTTGTTTTGTGATGAACCCAACTCAGGGTTAGATCCAACAACAGCTACTATTATAGATAAACTTATTCAAGAACTTACCAGAGAAAATAATATAACTACAGTAATTATAACGCACGACATGAACTCTGTGCTAGAAATAGGGGAAAATATTGCGTTTTTAAAGGATGGTGTTCTAGCTTGGAAAGGCGATAAATCCCAGATCTTTAAAACAGAAGACAAAACAGTGACCGATTTCGTATACTCTTCAGATCTTTTCAAAAAAGTAAGGGATGCGCAATTAAAAGGATATTAATTTAATTATGAGATTTTACGGCAAGTGTCTATAATTTCTATCACAAAGTTAGCCATTGCTGAATTTTCTTTGCCTTAGTAATCCTATCTGCTTTCCTTATTTTACTACTCCATGTCACAATCAAGAACCTCGGGGCAAGCCCACGAGGTATGTCCCGATGGTTCGGGAGGAAAATACGTTTAAAAATTCGCGGCAAGCCCGCCTGAATGTTTCGGGCAGGCCTCGGGGAACCTGCCCAGCCGGTCAGGCGGGTTAAACCCTCAATGAGGGATTAAAAATCGCTTGAAAATGCTGTTCGCATAAGTCAAATTCTCTACTTCCGGATAGTTGATTTTTAACTCCTTACTTATTTCTTAAAAAGAAAAATCCTTGTTGACCGCTTTTAAAGTACACTCTCTATCTGTATCTGGCGAATATCTCCTAATTCAGAAGTAAAAAAATCAAATATTCTCATAGACCTTTAGTCTTGGACAAGTCCATGTCAAAAGTTTCAGTATTTGAAGGCATGCTACCTAGATTATCCTAAGTAGTCCTTTCTATCCTAGATTCTTATCAAATTTTTCCATCACCTTATTCCTGATCTCTTTAATACCTTGTTCCTTCTCTTTAGGAACAATTAGCAGCACATCTTTATCGTCTACAATTATATAGTCTTCCAGCCCATCTACGATCACCACTTTAGCGTTGTGCGTATAGATTATATTTCCGGATGCATCTTGAGGCATCAATTGAGCATTAACAACCGCATTATTACTTTCATCCTTTGCCAATTCTTCATGTAAAGACCCCCAGGTTCCCAGGTCGCTCCATTTAAAGGAGGCAGGAATTATATAAACCGAATCTGACTTTTCCATGATTGCATAGTCTATAGAAATATTTTTTGCCTCTGTATAGGTTTCCTTAACAAACTTTTCTTCTTTTGGAGTGTTTAGATGTTCTATTCCTTCATTAAATAGATCGAACATTTCTGGCAAATACGTTTTAAAAGAATCAGCAATAAAAGATGCTTTCCAAATAAAAATTCCGGCATTCCATACGTAATTACCTTCTTCTAAATACTTTTTAGCATTTCTTAATGTTGGCTTTTCAGTAAAAACCTCCACTTTCTGAAGATCTTTCCCCTCTTCTTTTTCGTATTTTATGTATCCGTAGCCGGTGTTTGGGAAAGTGGGTTTTATTCCCAATGTTACAAGAATATCTTCTTTACTAGCAGCTTTTAAAGCTAAATTTATATCTGCAGCAAAGGCATCTTCATCGTTAATAAAATGATCACTAGGAGCTACAATCATTACAGCATTTGGATTTTTTTTCTTGATCTTCATTGCCGCTAATAAGATACAAGGCGCAGTATTTAGCATTGCTGGCTCCAATATAATTTGCTCCTGAGTTATTTTTGGAAGCTGTTCCTTAATAATATCGTTGTATGCCTCATTACTCAAAATAAGGATATTCTCATAGGGAACTACACTGGTAAGTCTATTAAAAGTGCTTTGCAATAAGGTTTCACCTAGGCCTAACATATCGTGAAACTGCTTTGGATATTTAGCTGTACTTAAAGGCCAGAATCTGGAACCTACTCCACCAGCCATAATTACCGCATAATAATCTTGATTGTAACTTGTCATTATTTCTTTTCTTTAAAATCTAGCCTGCTATTAACTCAACTTCGGCATTAGGTTGAAATAAATAAATCCTCCCCGTATCCATCTCTACACACTCATAGCGTTTTCTTCTCTTAGCACCTTTTTTAAAAACCTTACCGTTATAAATTCTAAATACACCTCCAAGAGGAAGTTCAAAAACATAATTTTTATCATTTTCGGGGTCATAACTTTTAAGGGCTACAGATAATTGGGCGTCGGTATCACTGCTCGCTTTCGGGTTTTTGAAATGTTTTGCAATTAAAGGTAGTAATTGTACTGGAAATATTTCAGGTCTTATAAATGGCAACATCATTTGCTGAAAGGTGAATTTCCATTCCCTACCATGTGGTTTAATTGTTCTACCAAACCTATCGAAGGCTAGTAGATGAGCAATTTCATGAACTAAGGTTATTAAAAATCTGAACTTATTTAAATTGGCGTTGATGGTTATTTGATGAACTCCATTTTCTTTCCTTCTGTAATCTCCATGCCTAGTAACCCTTTCATTAACAATCTTTAGATGAATGTTATTTTGCTCAATAAGTTTGAATAATGGAGATACAGCATGACTCGGCAAATATTTTTCAAGAACATCACTCATTTCTTCCTCTTTAAGGGGTGCTATTAGAAACCTGTAAAAGTTTACCGTTATAATATTTTTGAGCAGTAAGACTGAAATCAACGATATACTTAGCCATCTCTTTTGCAGAAACCGGTGCTTTATAACCTGGAAATGCTTCTTCCAACATTTCAGTTTGTACAGCACCTAAAGCCAATACATTAAAAGACGGACCATTTTCTTTATATTCTTCTGCTAACATCTCTGTTAGAGTTATTAAGGCTCCTTTACTCGAGCTATATGCAGATAGACCAGGGAATTTCATACTGCCTTGTACTCCGCCCATACTGCTTATATTAACTACATGAGAATTAGAATTCATAACAGGAAGTAATTTTTGAATAAGTCCGGCCACTCCAAAAACATTAATATCATAAATGGCTTTAAATTCTGCCAAAGATCCTTCAGCAAAGGATTTATTTAAAATTGCTCCTGCATTATTTATTAAAACATCAACATTATTCCAAGTCACTGCAATATGAGCCGCTATTTTTTGAAGCTCCTCTTCCTTAGTAATATCGCAAGCAATTACCTGAACATTCTTCAAATTTAAAGCTTGAAGAGATTCTGATTTCCTGGACAATGCTATTATATGATGACCGGCTTCAGAAAAAAGCTTAACCATTTCAAACCCAATTCCTCTACTAGTTCCTGTTATTACAACATGCTTCATTTTTAATTTAATTTTATTTCTTTAGTTGATGTATTTGCCATGGTATATATTCCGGGAATAATAGATTCTATTAGATCTGCCATAAACGGAATATCCATCTTATCTGCTTCATCTTGAACTTGATGATAATAATTATAATTCGTAAAATCGAAAGTACTAATGGTTTGCGCCGGCACGTTGAATTCTTTGTAGAATGAATAGTTATCGCTACGTTTAAATAGATTGAATTCCTTTGCTTTCGGCAGAAACCCTAGAACCTTTTCATTAGAATATTCATTGAATTTAGCTGCCAGATTAGATTCTTCAAATCCTGTTAAATACGCCATATGATCTTTTCCAACCATAGGCACTCCAATCATTTCTATATTCAAGTTAACATAGAGGTCTAAATTTTCGTCTTTTAATCTTTTTGCTAAATGCTTGGAACCTAAAAGTCCTTTTTCTTCCGCAGAAAGAAAAACAAAGAGAATACTTCTTTTACTTATTGGTGCAGCTCCAAAGTATTTTGCCAATTCCAGTACTGCAACAGAACCCGCTGCGTTATCATTAGCACCATTTGCTATAGAATCCTTTCCAATTGGAGATAGTAACCCAATATGATCGTAATGGGCACTTATTATTAAGAACTCATTTTTTAAAACTGGATCTGTTCCTTCCTTAAACCCAACAATATTATATCCAATTGCATCTTTAACTTCAAAAGAATCTCTATAAGTTGTAAAATAAGGCTTAATGTTATTCTTTTGGAGGATATCCTGTATATAAACTGCTGCTTTGTTTATCCCTTCGGATCCCGTATTCCGACCTTGTAAATCATTAGATGCTAGAAATTCTATTTCAGATTTAACTGAAGCCTGATCAATTGATGCTTTTGGCGTTTCAATTTTAGCCGGAATAATAACTTTGGATTCTTCTGTAGATTTTTGTGTAAGATTACACGCGGAAAACAACAATAGTAGTCCTAAACCAGCTGTACTTAAATATGTTTTTATCATAGTTATAAAGATAAAAAAATCCCGCAATAGCGCGGGATTTTCAAATAGTATATTCTAAAAAGTCTTTGGATTATGCCAACATAGTTACTGGGTTCTCCAAATATACTTTTAAAGTTTGCAAGAAAGCAGCTCCAGTAGCGCCATCTACAGTTCTATGGTCACACGCCAAAGTAACTTTCATGGTATTCCCTACTACGATCTGTCCGTCTTTCACTACCGGCTTTTCTACAATTGCTCCTACCGAAAGGATTGCAGAATTCGGCTGATTTATGATACTGGTAAATTCAGTGATCCCGAACATTCCAAGATTAGAAACCGTAAAAGTGCTTCCTTCCATCTCTGATGGTTGCAGTTTTTTATTTCGCGATTTTCCTGCAAGGTCTTTTACATGTGCTCCAATTTGAGTCATAGATAATTGATCTGCATATTTTACAACAGGCACAACCAATCCATCTTCTACAGCTACGGCAACACCCATATGGATATGTTTCGCAATTTTTGTAGCATCTCCAGTCCACTGAGAATTCACTCTAGGATGTTTTCTCAATGCCATCGCAGAAGCTTTGATCACCATATCGTTAAATGATACCTTAACATCTGGAATTTCATTTATCTGTTTTCTGGAAGCGATTGCAGTTTCCATGTTCACTTCTATAGTTAAATAATAGTGAGGCGCAGTAAATTTAGATTCTCCTAAACGCTTTGCAATGGTCTTACGCATCTGAGAATTCTTGATATCCTCAAAAGATTCTTCGCCAGCGGGTGTGTATGTTTGAACTGTTTTTTCTGAAGAAGCCGCAGGACTTTCTGTTTTTGCCGCAGCAGGTTTAGCTGAAGGTTGGAAAGACTCAATATCTTTCTTTACAATTCGTCCATTTTCGCCAGAACCATTAACTTCTGCCAGATCTATTCCTTTGTCTTCGGCAATCTTCTTTGCTAAAGGTGAAGCGAATATTCTACTTCCATCTTTCGCCTCGGTAGTATTCACATTCGATTTTTCTTCTGAAGCATCATTAGCAGAATCCTCTTCCTTAGAAGCAGTTTCCTCTTTTTTACCAGAAGATTTCGACTTAGGTTCCCCGGAAGTAATTCCAGAAATATCTGTTCCTTCAGGACCAATAATAGCTAATAAAGTATCAACTTTTACGGTCTCACCTTCTTGAACTCCAATTTTCAATAAAGTTCCATTATAAAAAGATTCAAATTCCATAGTAGCTTTGTCGGTTTCGATTTCAGCTAAAATATCTCCTTCTTCTACTTTATCACCTTCTTTTTTAAGCCAGGAAGCTACCGTACCTTCTTCCATGGTATCACTTAGTCTAGGCATGTTGATCACCTCTACTCCTTCAGGAATTTCATTTGAAGATTCAGACTCTTCACTATTATCATCATCCTCTTTTTCCTTAACCTTCTTAGAATCTGCTTTTGGAGCATCTTTGGATTCATCCTTAGATTCCTTAGCTTTTTCCTTTTTATCGGAAGATTTATTATCCTTCAATAAACTGGAAATATCCTCTCCTTCTTCACCAATAATGGCAAGTAAATTATCTACGGGAGCGGCTTCTCCTTCTTCAATTCCAATATGCAATAATGTCCCTTCGTGAAAAGATTCAAATTCCATAGTAGCTTTATCTGTTTCGATTTCAGCCAAAATATCTCCTTCCTCAACCTTATCTCCAACTTTCTTCAACCATTTAGCAACAACACCTTCTTCCATGGTGTCACTTAAACGTGGCATATTTATTACTTCAGCCATAATTTACTCTACTTTATGTGATAAAAACGGATAGTCTTCTTGCTCGTAAACAACATCATACATCAAGCTTGCGTCTGGATAGTCTGATTCTTCTGCGAATTTTTCGCATTCAAGAACCAAATCCTTTACACGCTTGTCTATTTCCTTGATCTCTTTTTCTGTTGCGTATTTTTTATCTTTTATAACCTCTAAAATCTGGGTTATAGGATCTATTTTTTGATATTCGGCAACTTCATCTTTAGTTCTATACTTCTGTGCATCACTCATGGAATGACCTCTATACCTATAGGTTTTTAACTCCAAGAAAGTAGGTCCTTTTCCATCCCTAGCTCTCTTAATAGCTTCATCCATGGCCTCTGCAACCTTAATAGGATTCATAGCATCTACTGGACCACAAGGCATATCATAAGCTAATCCCATTTTCCAGATCTCTGTATTCTTGGAGGTTCTAGCTACAGAAGTTCCCATAGCATACCCATTATTTTCTACACAGAAAACAACTGGTAAATTCCAGTTAACAGCCATGGTTAAAGTTTCATGAAGTGAACCTTGGCGCATAGCACCATCTCCCATAAAAGTTAAGGTAACCGCATCTCTTTTGAAATACTTATCGGCAAAAGCCAATCCAGCTCCTAAAGGGATTTGTCCACCTACAATTCCATGTCCACCGTAAAAACGATGTTCTTTGGAAAATATGTGCATAGAACCTCCCAAACCTTGAGAAGTACCTGTTTTTTTACCAAATAGTTCTGCCATCACTCGTTTTGGGTCTACACCCATCCCGATTGGCTGAACGTGGTTTCTATAAGCAGTGATCATCTTATCTTTGGTAAGATCCATTGCATGCAATGATCCGGCTAAAATTGCTTCTTGACCATTATATAGGTGCAAAAAACCTCGTACTTTTTGTTGAATATATACTTGAGCTAATTTATCCTCAAACTTTCTCCAAAAAAGCATATCCTCGTACCACTTCAAATATGTGGCTTTGGTAATTTTCTTCATTTACAAATATATTTAGACCGGACACTGGTTTTTGCCTAGCGGATAACAAAAATACTGTTTTCAATAGGAATGAAAAACAGTTTTAATATTAAAAACTACTAAATCGTTATAGATTTGACTTATCAAATGCAAAAGGCAATAAATCTTTCAGAGAATTGGATTTTGCAACCTCACCACTTTCTCCCATAAAATAAATTTCTATAGGTTCATTTTGCTTGACCTCATATTCTGCAATAGCCTGCCTACATGCTCCGCAAGGTGGTATTGGAGAAGTTACAGCATGATTTAAGGAAGTAGCCGAAATTGCCATTATCTTAATAATAGCTTTAGGGTACTTGGCTCCTGCATAATAGATTGCGGTTCTCTCTGCACACAAACCACTGGGATAAGAGGCATTTTCCTGATTGCTACCGGGAATCACTTCATTATTATCTAAAAGTATGGCAGCACCAACCTGGAATTTTGAATATGGAGCATATGCTTTTTCTCGTGCTTCAACAGCTGTATTCATTAATTTTATAACTTCCGCTGGAAGTTCATCTATAGAATCGTAAATTTCTATGGATGTAGAAACAGTAATTAATTTCATTTAAATTATTTGATTTTTGTTCGTGATAGTATGGTAACCGCTTAAAATAGGTCACGTAACGAACTTTAGGAAATATACAAATTATTAATTATCGTAGAATGTTTCCCCGAAATTAAAGACTAACCCAAACCTTAGCGTTCCCTCTAAAGGGCTTACTACATTGGAGGTAGAAAACAAATAAGATACATCTATTACAACTGGCGCATATTTAAATCCGGCTCCTATTGCTACAAATTTTCTTGAACCTTTAGTATCGCTTTCATTAAAATACCCAGTTCTTAGAGTGAATTGATCCTGATAAACATACTCTGCACCCAAGGCCCAGGTAATTTCCCTCATTTCCTCACCAAATCCGTCAGGTGCATCTCCAAAAGATTTGAAAATGCCTTCGATAGAACCAATATTATTATATTCATCTTCATCTGCAACATCAATCTGTCCATCCCCATTAAAATCTTGTGGTGTTGGAACCAATAATTTATTGAATTCAAGATAAGTCCCTAATCTATTAGATGGGTCAAAAATAAAATCGAATCCTCCTCCAACTTTAAGATTGGTAGGGATAAAATTTTCCTGACCTACTTCATCATATTTAATTTTTGGACCAATGTTAGAGATATTTGCTCCTCCTCTAATTTTCCCGTCAAAATTGGAAAATACAATATTTTCACTCTGGTAGAATGCAGCTATATCTACACCAAAAGTAGAAGCTGCAGTTGCATCTTCACTGTTTATCGCCAACTTAAGATCCGATCTTAAGTAACGTCCTGCAACCGCCATAGAAAAATTATCGGCTAATCGTAAAGAATAAGAAACATCTAAAGTAAATTCGTTCGGACTCAATAATAACGCTTCATCTCCAAAGTTCTCCTGAGTTTCAATAGATCCTAAACTAAAATATCTTAAACTTGCTGCAACAGCACTTCTATCGTCAAGTCTATTAAAATAGGTAAGGTTCCCCAAAAATATATCATTAACTATACTGCTTAGATAAGGCGTGTAGGATACACCAATACCTTGTTCGCTATTTATAAATGCAAACTTAGCAGGATTCCATTGTTGAGAAAAAGCATCTGCAGAAGTTGCAACTCCCTGATCTCCCATACCAGCTGCTCTAGCATCAGCAGCAATTAACAAGAAAGGTATAGCTGTAGTTATAACCCTATCGCGTTCCTCCTGAGAGAAAACAAGTGCGTTTGACAAAAGGGAAAATCCAAGAAAAAGTATCGTAATTTTTTTCATCACATTAATTAGTCTTTAACAAATATATATTTTTATTCTTGTTAAGAGAAGTTCCTCTCATCAATTTTGCATTGAATTTTAATAGAATTAGTAAAAACCCAAGGATTCTATTATAACTACAATTTGCGGTTTTTATTGTATCTACCCACTTGTTTTAATGCGCTTAACTAAAAATATTTCAAACCTGAACTTTTAATCTTACTTTTGTGACAATATTAGATATGTCAAAAAAGTTCTAAGCCTTAAGAATATTAAGTGTTTAGCATATTTTGATTAAGATAAAATAAACTTGTATTTTTCGCGTTAATCACTATATTGCAAGGCCTAAATTACTACACAAACAGAATAAAATATGAGGACTAATGTTGCCTTTAAGACACTATTTGCTATCGCTATAGGCGCTAGCTTATTTAGTTGTAACAATTCTAGAGATTACAAAAACAACTCACGAGCTACTGGATGGGATATTAATTCTAAAGAAGGTGGTTTCCAATACAAGACAGATTATAAGGAGCAGGAAACTGGCCCTGGACTTGTTTTTGTTGAAGGTGGAACCTTTACAATGGGTAGAGTTCAGGATGACGTTATGCATGACTGGAATAACAGTCCTACTCAGCAACACGTTCAGTCCTTTTACATGGACGAAACTGAAGTCACCAACATCATGTATATGGAATACCTGGATTGGTTGAAAAATGTTTTTCCTCCAAGTGAAGAAAATTATAAAAATATTTATTCTGGTGCTGTACCAGATACTTTGGTATGGAGAAATAGACTAGGTTTCAACGAGACCATGGTAAATAACTACCTACGCCACCCGGCATATTCAAGATATCCTGTAGTTGGAGTAAACTGGATTCAGGCAACTGAATTTAGTAAATGGAGAACCAATAGGGTAAACGAATTACAATTAGAAAAAGAGGGCTATACAAAAGAAGGTGCTCGTTATACAGATGTTTCAGCAGGTACTACTTTTGATACAGAAACATATCTTAATGCACCTACCATGGCTTACGGTGGAAACGATAGTATTACACGTGGAGGTAAAAATGCCGATAAATTAGGCACTGCGAAGGACACGAGTAATGCTAAAAACATTTATATCCAACGTAAGGATGGTGTACTATTACCTGAATACAGATTGCCAACTGAAGCGGAATGGGAATATGCAGCTTTAGGATTAGTAGGCATTAGAAATTATAATGTTTACCGTGGTAGAAAAAAATACCCATGGGATGGCCAATATACTCGTTCAGGAGACGTGAAAAGACAAGGAGACCAATTAGCTAACTTTAAACAAGGTGACGGTGATTATGGCGGAATTGCAGGATGGAGTGATGACGGTGCAGATATTACTGCAGAAGTTAAGTCTTACGCAGCAAACGATCATGGTCTTTATGATATGGCCGGAAACGTAGCAGAATGGGTTGCCGATGTTTACAGACCTATTGTAGATGATGAGTTTAACGACTTTAATTACTATAGAGGAAATGTTTATACCAAAAATGCTATTAATGATGATGGTACAGTAAAAATTGTTGCGCCAGAAGGTGTAGTATATGATACTTTAAGTAGCGGTAGAATTATGGCTCGTGCCCTTCCAGGAGAAATTGCACAAGTCCCAATTAATGAAAAGGACACTTATCTTAGAACAAACTTTAACGAAAGTGACAATAGAAACTTCCGTGATGGAGATAAAAGTTCCACAAGGTATTACGAGCCCTTCAACGAGATCTCTAATCCATCTAAGAGAATGTATAACTCTCCTCAATTCAGCACAGATACAGATAGCACAGGAGCTATTAAGCCTAACTACGACGAAACTAGCAGAACTACGATGATTAGTGATGAAGTTCGTGTATATAAGGGTGGGTCATGGAGAGATAGAGCGTATTGGTTAGATCCTTCCCAAAGAAGATATTTCCCTCAAGATATGGCTACAGACTATATAGGGTTTAGAAATGCAATGTCTAGAGTTGGTTCTAAATCTAAAGACAAAAATAAGACAGCAAGAAATTAATCTCTGCGTCTTTGAATAAAGCGGTTTAAAAAGTTTATTTTTCGTTTATAATAATTGGACAGTTAGGTTTCTAATTTATTTTAAAATTTGAAAAACTACTTTTTAAACCGTTTGCTATTTAATATATTTAAGTAATGAATATTGAAACATTACATCAGCTTTTTCTTGAGAGCAAAGGCGTGGCTACAGATACTCGCGCAATTAAAACCAATCAGCTATTTTTCGCATTGAGGGGGGACAACTTTAACGGTAATTTATTTGCTGAAAAAGCACTTTCAAAAGGCGCAGGCTATGCAATTATAGATGAAGAATTAAATAAGCCGAATGATCGTTATATTTTAGTTGAAAATGTCCTAGAGACACTTCAAAAATTAAGCACCTTTCATCGGGAATTTTTAAACATTCCAATTCTAGCAATTACAGGAAGTAATGGAAAAACAACCAGTAAGGAATTAATACATGCCGTATTAAAGAAAAAGTTTGAAACGGTAGCTACAGTTGGCAATCTTAACAATCATATAGGGGTTCCTCTCAGCTTACTATCTATGAATTCCAAAACTGAATTTGGAATAGTAGAAATGGGAGCTAACCATTTAAAAGAAATCGAAAAATTATGCGAAATAGCAAGACCTAATTTTGGCTATATCACCAATTTCGGGAAAGCACATTTGGAAGGCTTTGGAAGTATAGAAGGGGTGATTTTAGGCAAAAGTGAATTATACAAGTATTTAAAGTCAAATAACGGGAAGCTGTTTTTGAACATTGATGATCCTATTCAGCAAAAGCAAACCACCTATAATAATATATTTACTTTCGGAGAATCGGTCGATTCCGACGTCGTCATTAATTATGATAGCACTAATACTTTAGCTGAAGTTCAATACAAGCAAATCAAAATTAAAAGTCAGCTTACAGGTGCCTACAATGCCATAAATATTGCCGCATCTATTTGCGTTGGGCTATACTTCAAAATATCATTAGAAAGCATTCAGAAAGCCATTATCGGCTATCTCCCAAAGAACAACCGCTCTCAAATCGTAAAACTTGGCAGCAACACTTTACTAATGGATGCGTATAACGCAAATCCAACGAGTATGAAAGCTGCATTGGAAAGTTTTAAAGCTAATCCTGCAGAAAATAAAATAGTGATCTTAGGGGATATGTTTGAGCTGGGAATTTCTTCTGAAGAAGAGCATCAGAACATCGTGAATTATCTTGAAAGTATAAATGTGTTACATGCTTATTTAGTGGGAGATAATTTTTATAAAACCACTAGTTCAAGCCATAAAATCACGAATTTAAAATCATTTTCGGATTTACAATTTAGCTTAGAAACCACAGAATTCAATAATTCCTATATTCTTATTAAGGGCTCAAGAGGTATGGCGCTAGAGCGTGTTTTAGATGTTTTAAAGTCCGCTGTCAAAAAATAATTTAGAGCTTTTTATATTGCTTTAAACCTTATTATTATTAGGGTTGGAAAGGATCAATTTCAAAAGTTGTGGGGGAATTGAAAATGGCTCAACACAAAATGTTGTAGAGTAATTAAAAATAGGAGAACTGCAAATAAAGTACACAAAAAAAGCCCTCCATAAATGGAAGGCTTTCTTTCGTGGGCAATGAGGGATTCGAACCCCCGACCCTCCCGATTTAAATCGGGATGCTCTAAACCTTTTTTTCTTCAATTAATTTTTCAATCATTAATCTACTTTTCCTTTTCTTAATTTGTAGCTCTCTGGCTTGTGCATCTGTTTTTTTAGAAAATTCTTCAGAATAAACAAGAACCCAATCTTTTGCTTTGGAAGTAAACCCTAAATGATTGTATAAGTGAGATTTTAGCCGTTCTTCAATGTTGGAAGTATGACCAACATAGTATTTATTCAATTGCCTAGAATGAAGAATGTAGAGATAAAATCGCATCAAACCAAAATACACTAAAAAAAGCCCTCCATAAATGGAAGGCTTTCTTTCGTGGGCAATGAGGGATTCGAACCCCCGACCCTCCCGATTTAAATCGGGATGCTCTAAACCTTTTTTTCTTCAATTAATTTTTCAATCATTAATCTACTTTTACATTTCTTAATTTGTAGCTCTCTGGCTTGTGCATCTGTTTTTTTAGAAAATTCTTCAGAATAAACAAGAACCCAATCTTTTGGGCTCAACACATAAAGTTGTGGAGTAACTAAAAATGGGAGAACTTTGAAATAAAAATTTTGATGTCCTCAGATTCACTATTATCCCTTGCCAACTTATTACTTCCCGAGATACTCGTTACCTACTTTGACTTAACAAAGCACAAAATCAAAGATGAGGAGCTACACTTTTATTTTACAGAACTAAACGAAATTCCTGATATGTATAGTGGGGCTAAGCTTCATTCAAAAGGCTTCTTTCCAGAAGCTACAATTCAGGATTTTCCTATACGAGGAAAGAATGTTTTTCTACACATAACGCGGCGAAGATGGCTTGATGAAGACTCAGGTAAAGCGGTTTCAAGAGATTGGCAATTAGTAGCAAAAGGAACTAGAATCACTAGTGAGTTTGCTGCTTTTTTAAAAGAGATCCATCAATAACAATGCTTCTAGTACATCGGTTGTTGCCAAGTTCTATGGCGTCAATCCAAGAAGCCTGCAAAGGCAATACAAAGATTATTTAAGCGATTTTAAAGTTTGGGATCAAAAAGGACACGCAAAGCAGTGGCTCCTGTTTGCTCAAAACTTAGGAAGCCATTTATCTCTTGACGAGACAGCTTTTTCCAATGGCGATCTATACACCATTTTGACCAATAAAAAAGCAAAAGGTAAGAAAGGAGCCTTAGTTGCAATGGTCAAAGGAACCAAAGCCGAGAACGTTATAAAAATATTACATAAAATTCCATTAAAACAGAGGAAGATGGTCAAGGAAATAACCTTGGATATGGCGGGAAATATGGGGCTCATTGTTAAAAAATCATTCCCAAACGCTACTTTAGTCATAGATCGTTTCCACGTCCAGAAACTAGCATTAGATGCATTACAGGAAATTAGGATCAAACATAGATGGAAAGCACTAGATATTGAGAATGATGCCATAGAATATGCCAGAAACAAATCCCTAAAATATACTCCAGAGTTGCTCTCCAATGGAGATACATTAAAGCAGTTACTGGCTAGAAGCAGATACCTACTCTATAAATCTAGCAATAAATGGACTGAAAATCAATCAAATAGAGCAACAATACTCTTTCAACACTACCCTGATCTAGAAAAAGCATACAAATTATGCCAAAATCTATCTTGGATATTCAACAACACAAAAGACAAAACCTCCGCATTGATTCGATTGGCTAAATGGGATGAAAAGGTTAGGCAGGCAGCATTTAAAAGCTTCAATACCATTGCTAGAACAATGTCCATACACTATAAAAACATCCTTAACTACTTCGATAACCGAAGCACTAATGCTTCAGCAGAATCATTTAACGCAAAAATTAAAGCTTTTAGAGCGCAATTCAGAGGGGTTAGGAATGTAGATTTCTTCCTGTTTAGACTAACAACAATTTTTGCATAATCTCGAAATCCCACAAGTTTTTGACTTGATCCATCTTTTGCTTTGGAAGTAAACCCTAAATGATTGTATAAGTGAGATTTTAGCCGTTCTTCAATGTTGGAAGTATGACCAACATAGTATTTATTCAATTGCCTAGAATGAAGAATGTAGAGATAAAATCGCATCAAACCAAAGTACACAAAAAAAGCCCTCCATAAATGGAAGGCTTTCTTTCGTGGGCAATGAGGGATTCGAACCCCCGACCCTCTCGGTGTAAACGAGATGCTCTGAACCAACTGAGCTAATTGCCCTATTATTAACACAATAGGATGTTATTCCAATATTTCATTAAAAAAGCTACCTTTTAAGGAAGCTTTTTAGTGGGCAATGAGGGATTCGAACCCCCGACCCCCTCGGTGTAAACGAGGTGCTCTGAACCAACTGAGCTAATTGCCCGCAAACGCTTGAATGCGGATGCAAATATAGACTAGATTTTGAATATCACAAACTAAAATTTGAAAAAAATTAATTATTTACAGATTTTAGTAAAAGTAAAATTCCTGATTAGTAGAGCCAAAATATAAACCGTGAATTAATTGATTCAGAGTCAATCTTCTAACTAAGTTATGTGAAAAGTCTTGCGCGGTTAAATAGATATAGTCGACAAAACAGAAGAATTTTGTGTTAAAGAGTGAGAATTTCAGCAACAACAAAAGTACTACCCCCAATAAAGATGAGATCATCTTCTTTTGCATTGTTCAAAGCAACTTTATAAGCTTCTTCCACGCTTTTGTATGCGCTTCCTTTTAAATGGAATTGCAAAGCTGCCTTGAGAAGTACTTTTTCATCTAGCCCTCTCGGGATATCAGGTTTACAAAAATGGTAATTTGCATCTTTAGGAAATAGAGGCAATACATCTTCCAATTTTTTGTCACTTACAAATCCAAGAACTATATGCAACCGCTTATAAGTTTCTTTTTTCAACTGAGCTATGACATATTTTAAACCTTCCTTATTGTGAGCCGTATCACATATCACTTTGGGTTTATCATGAAGTTGCTGCCATCTTCCTTGAAGCCCTGTGTTTTTAACTACAGAGAGCAAACCATCCGTAATATTTTCTGAAGAAATATTGAATCCGAGTAGCTGAAGTTCTTTCACTGCGGAATATGCTGTTATAGAATTTCTTTCTTGATAATCTCCCTTAAGATCTGATGCGAAAACTACATTTTGAGAAGAAGGTAAAAGTATCTTTGCAGATTTATTTTTAGCTATCTTTTCGAAAACTGGAAAGGTCTCGTCTTGAAACTCACCAATAACCACAGGGGTATTCGGCTTTATAATTCCGGCCTTCTCTAAAGCGATCTCCTCTAGAGTATTTCCCAATATATTAGTATGATCTAAGCCAATGTTAGTGATCACAGAAAGTACCGGATTAATAATGTTTGTAGAATCTAATCTTCCCCCTAAGCCAACTTCAATAATTGCAACATCTACTCTTTCTTTACTGAAATAACTAAAGGCCATTCCAACAGTCATTTCAAAAAAGGAAAGATTATGCTGCTCCAAATAATTCTTATTGGAATCTATGAAAGAGATAACCTCATTCTCTGGGATCTCAAGGCCATTAATTTTAATACGTTCTCTAAAATCGATAAGATGTGGGGAGGTATAGAGTCCTACTTTATATCCAGATTCTTGAAGAATGGAAGCCAGCATATGGCTCGTAGAACCCTTACCATTAGTGCCTGCAACATGAACCGTCTTAAAGGTCCTGTGAGGATTCCCTAAGAATTCTGATAAATTTATAATATTGAAAAGATCCTTTTTAAAGGCATCTGCACCTACACGTTGATACATGGGCAACTGCTGAAACATCCACTCAACAGTTTGGGAATAAGTAGACACTATTCAGATAATTTAAAATTGTAGGTAATGTATCCTGTTTGAACAGCAGGTGCATTAGAATCACTATTAAATCTTGTAGCTAAGGCAGCTTTCCTGGCTGGCTCTGTTAGACAAGTAGCACTATTGGTAGTTCCTTTTTGTCCCGGACTTGCGCTTATAACTTGTCCATTTTGATTCACTTTGATCTCTACGACCACAATTCCAGACTGATTACAATCTTGCGGAATCTTCTCCTTATTCAATGCTTTTCTCCCACCTAATCTATAATTTCCATCACCATCTAATCCTGAACCATTTCCATAATAAGAACTAGCATTGGGATCACCATCTCTGCTTCCTTTATCTCCGGCAACTCTGTCGTCCCCTTCACCCCCGGCTGCAGTCCCATCACTTTTCGGACCGTTCAAGATACTACTCATAGCATCTGTAGTAGACTTATCTGGAGTAGGATCTGGCTTCTTAGCTGGTGGTAACTTTTTAGGCTCCACCTTTTGCTCCTGAACTATAGGTTTTTTCTCTGCTTTTTTCTGAATAACCGGAGCTTCTTCAGATTCTTGAGTTACTACCTCTTCAACTTGAGTTTTAGGTTGAGCAACTACAGGAGGAGCAGATTTTTGTGGTGCAGATTTAATTGCTTCCGTAGGCTGTTTTTCTCCAGAACCCACTTCTGACGTACCAAAATTAATTGCTATTCCATTTTCTGGCGGTGGATCTAAATATTGTAACCCAAAAATTAGTAAAATAAGTATGAGCAACACGTGTATTACTACCGTGATGGTGAAAGATTTTTTTTCGTGTTTAGTATCTAGAAAGCTCACAGAGTTCTTATTATTAATTTACTTTTTCAGGCTTAACAGCAAGTACAATCTTATATTTATTTCTGTTAGCAATGTCCATAACGTTCACTGCTTTTTCTATTGGCACTCCTTCTTCAGCCCTTAATATAATTGTTGGATCTTCAACCCCTGCTAATCTAGTGATAAGCGTGCTTTCTAAAGCACTATTGCTTATTCTGTCATTATCTATATAAACCTGTAGATCTTTCGTAATACTTACAGAAAGATTAGATTTATTAGTAGTCTTCCCTTTTGCTTTTGGTAAAATAAGATCCAAAGCTTCTGGAGTGATTGTAGGAGAAGTTAACATGAAAAAGATCAATAACAGAAATACAATATCTGTCATAGAGCTCATGCTAAAATCTGCGCTTACTTTATTTCTACTTCTTAATTTCATCTTAAGCAGGTTCGTTTAATAGGTCAAGGAAATCTACTGCTGTAGCTTCCATTTGATGAACCACTTTATCTGTTTTAACCACTAAGTGGTTATAACCTATGTAAGCTATAATACCTACTATTAATCCTGCTACTGTAGTTGTCATTGCAGTATAAATACCTTCAGCAAGTGTTCCCATTTCTGCTTGACCACTACTTGTTGCCAAAGTGTGAAAGGCTAAAACCATCCCAATAACGGTTCCAAGAAATCCTATCATTGGTGCTGCCCCAGCAATGGTTGCCAAAACACTTACATTCTTCTCTAGTTTATATACTTCTAATCTTCCCGCGTTTTCAATTGCAGTGTTGATGTCCTCCAATGGGCTGCCTATTCTGGAGATACCTTTTTCAGTTAATCTTGCTACAGGAGAATTATTTTGAGCACATCTAATTTTAGCCGATTCTATATTTCCGTTTAATACGCTGTCTTTAATTTGAAGCATAAAATTTGGATCTACTTGTGTGGCGGCTTTAATTGCAAATAATCTTTCGAAATAAATGTATACGGCTACAAATAGCAGTATAAATAAAATCCCGATAATGATCTGGCCACCCAAACCACCACTCATCATTAAATCAAATAACGAAAGAGTTTTCTCTTCTACGACAGGCTCAACCTCTAGGGCTGCTTGAGCAGCGTCGGCATCTTGGAAAAAGTTTAACATAGATAAAATTAGGTTTGTTAGTGTAACGTGAGAATGTAATTTTAATTGTTGTATTGAAACTATACTAATTGTTTTAACGCGATTTCAAAAGCAGTGCTACTAATTCCTGTTTTAGAACTGTTATTATTAAATGTGTTCTGGATTGCATTTTTTATAGTAATAGAAGTATCGTTAAAAATTGCTTCATCGGTCATATATACTCGTCTTTCCATGAAATAAGCAAACACTCTCGCCATACCACAATTTGCAATAAAATCTGGTACTACACTTACTTTTTCATCTGCATATTCCATAATAGGGCCAAAGAAAATTTCTTTATCTGCAAAGGGAACATTCGCTCCACTCGAGATCATTTCTAATCCACCAACAATTAGTCTTTCCACTTGGTCTTTAGTTACTAACCTAGATGCTGCACAAGGAGCAAATATGTCGGCATTCAGATCCCAAATTTTATCGTTGATCTCTTCAAAAGGAATCAAGTTTGGATGTTTCAATGTATTCCCATCCTTATTAAGGAACAATTCTTTTATTTCTTCAAAAGAAAACCCGTCTTCATTTATCAATCCTCCAACACGATCTATAATTCCTATTACTTTAACCCCCATATGAGATAAGTAATAAGCCGCTGCAGATCCTACATTTCCAAATCCCTGAACAATCGCTTTCTTTCCTTTTACATCTCCACCATAAATTGAATAGTAATGCTTTACAGCTTCAGCAACCCCGTAACCAGTGATCATATCGGCAACAGTATATTTTCTAGATACATCTGGGGAATAAGTTGAATTTTCAAGAACCTTTATCACTCCTTGACGTAACTGTCCAATTCTATTGATCTTATCTGCCTCAGTTGGTTGAAAATGCCCATTAAAAACACCTTCCTGAGGATGCCATACACCACAATTTTCAGTTATTGGAATAACTTCATGAATTTCATCTACATTCAAATCCCCTCCAGTTCCATAATAGCTTTTCAATAATGGAGAAACCGCTTTATACCATCTTTCCAAAACACCCTTTTTTCTTGGGTCACTTGGATCGAAATTAATACCTGATTTTGCTCCTCCAATTGCTGGTCCAGAAACGGTGAACTTCACCTCCATAGTTTTAGCAAGAGAAAGAACCTCGTTTATATCCAGTCCCTTTCTCATTCTGGTTCCACCACCGGCAGCTCCACCTCTAAGAGAATTTATTACTGTCCAACCTTCCGCTTCGGTTTCCGCATCTTTCCAGTTAAAAACAATTTCAGGTTCCTTATTTTCGTATAAATCGAGTAACTCTTTCATATAATTCAGTTTGAACGCAAATATAAAAAACAAAACCGCCCCTATTGGGAAAATTATAAAATATTAGGGGTCATAAACTAAGCCTGCACAATGATCATTTTCTGCTCCTGTTACAGAACTCAATACATTTATCTCTTCTCGTAATTTTAGCACTCCTAAGAACCCAAAAATCACGGCTTCTTTAAAATTTATAATTTCTGAAATTGGAATAAAGATCTTAGCAGTTGTCTTTTGTTGAAGAAGTTCCATTAAAAAATCATTAAAGGCACCGCCGCCGGTAACTAAGACTTCAACTTCAGGATCGTCTTTTATATTTTTTACTATTTCTGAAGCTATATGCTGGCAATACGTATTCAATATTGAAGGAATATCTTCTTCAAAATCCTTCAAAACTGGTAAAACCGAGGTGTTCACCCATTCTATACCTAAAGATTTAGGGGAGGCCAATTTATAAAAAGCAAGAGTCTCCAAGTGTTTATTTAAGTCAGGATTAAATTTCCCACTGCGTGCGATCTTACCAGCTTTGTCATAATCAAACCCTAGTTTTTCAGAATAATAATTAAGCACGGTATTTACGGCGCAAATATCATAAGCTATTCTTACTCCTTCTTTCTTGTTAGAGATATTGGCAAACCCACCCAAATTCAAACAATACGTATATTGTGCAAATAACAGCTCATCTCCTATTGGCACTAAGGGTGCACCTTGGCCACCCAAAGCCACATCTTGAACCCGAAAATCACAGATCACCGTTTCTTCAACCAGTTCTGCCAGATGTGGAAGGTTCCCTATTTGTAGAGTTAAACCATTCTCAGGTTCATGTTTAATGGTATGCCCATGACTGCAAACAGCATCCAATCCTTCGATTTTATTTTTCTGAATGAATGCTGTGATTAAATCGGCTAAATAATCTGTATACTTTTCATCCAACTCCATTAACTCAATTGGTGATAAATTGAATGCGGTGCTCAATTTTTCTTTCCACGAATTGGAATAAGCGATGGTCTCTGCCTTCAATATTTTGAAGTCCCAATGCGCTCCTTTTGTAAAATGCACCCATGCTATATCTACTCCATCTAAAGAAGTACCAGACATAATGCCTAAAACCTTATACTCGTTTCTTTCCATATTCGTAAAATTAATTATTCTTAATTGAATATTAGGGGTCAAAAAGGTATCTTTGTGCACTTTAAAAAAATGAAATTTTAAAATAAATTACCTGATGGATTTTAAACTTACAGAAGAGCATATAATGATTCGTGATGCTGCCAGAGATTTCGCTAATAATGAACTTTTACCGGGAGTAATTGAAAGAGATGATAAGCAAGAGTTTCCAACCGAGCAGATAAAAAAAATGGGGGAGCTAGGTTTCATGGGAATGATGGCCTCTCCAGAATATGGTGGTGGCGGAATGGATACGGTTTCTTACGTACTTGCAATGGAAGAGATCTCCAAGATAGATGCTTCTGCATCTGTTGTTATGTCTGTAAATAATTCTTTGGTTTGCTGGGGTCTAGACACCTTTGGTAACAAGGAACAAAAAGAAAAATACCTAACAAAGTTAACTACTGGTGAATCTATAGGTGCGTTCTGTCTTTCTGAACCAGAAGCAGGGAGTGATGCCACTTCACAACAAACTACTGCAATAGACCATGGGGATCATTATATCTTAAACGGCACCAAAAACTGGATCACCAATGGAAGAACTGCAGATTTCTATTTAGTAATTGCACAAACAGACCGTGAGAAGAAACATAAAGGAATTAATGCTTTTATTGTTGAAAAAACCTGGGAAGGTTTTGAAATTGGACCCAAAGAGAACAAATTAGGAATTAGAGGAAGTGATACCCATTCTTTAGTTTTTAATGATGTGAAAGTTCCAAAAGAGAACAGAATTGGGGAAGATGGTTTCGGATTTAAATTCGCTATGAAAACATTAGCAGGTGGAAGAATTGGAATTGCTGCCCAAGCTTTAGGGATTGCAGGTGGAGCTTACGAGTTAGCTTTAAAATATTCTAAAGAACGTAAAGCTTTTGGAACCGAAATTTGTAATCATCAAGCGATCGCTTTTAAGTTAGCAGATATGCATGTTTCCATTGAAGCTGCTAGATTGTTAGTAATGAAAGCTGCTGTAGATAAAGATAATGCTGGAAATTACGACTTATCTGGAGCAATGGCAAAACTCTATGCTTCTCAAGTAGCTATGGACGTTTCTGTTGAAGCAGTACAAGTACACGGTGGAAATGGGTTTGTAAAAGATTATCATGTAGAACGTATGATGCGTGATGCAAAGATCACTCAGATCTACGAAGGAACTTCAGAAATCCAAAAAATTGTGATCTCCAGAAGTATCATCAACGGATAATCCCAAATTATATAAATACAAAAAGCAGCTCTTTCGAGCTGCTTTTCTTTTTTAGATTGGTTACTGATTATTTATCAGAAATGATGTTTTTAGTAAATACATCTCTGTCTGTTTTCACTTTTACAATGTACACTTGACTTGTTCTCGTTCTAAAGTCCAGATTCAAGTTAGTAACATCTCCCTTAGATACTTTTTTCGCTTTATAGGTACTTAACAACCTTCCTTGCATATCAAAGAATTGAATACTCACATCAGATTTATAATCAAACTCATATTTGATATTCAATGTTTCTCTGAATGGTACTGGATAAGCGCTGAAGCTAGCAGTAAACGCAGCTTTATTGTTTTTGCCTGGTTTAGTAACTACTATGTTACTAAGACTTGCGGTAGAGCATGTCACTTCTGCGCCTCCAAACGTTTGAGAGCTTGAATTACTGGTGACAGAATTTCCATTACAAGCCACTCCATGAACAATAACATATACGTCTCCCATCGCTGGAATTGGACCTACTTTAAAGTTTTGAACATTACCTCCTAGACTAGGATTAAAATTATATTGTCCAGGAGCCACAGTAGGCTTGCCATTGTTGACAGGATATTTTTCACATCCAATATATACATGTGCCTCGCTCAAAATAAAACCAGGAAGCATATTATATTCTACTGAAATGGATCCACCTTCGTACACAATTGTAGCGGTACCGGCTTCGGTTCCCTTATCTGTATTACACTTGGCTGCTCCTCTATAAAGAGTTAAGGTGGTAGAACCACTGTTCTCTTCAATTAGATTAGTCCATCCCCATCTGTTATTTTTAATCTCAGGAATGTCCAAGAAACATTGGCTAACTGCCTCATTAAATCCGAACACAGTTCCACATTCTGTAACACATGTTGGTTCTATTAAAGTAATTGCGGTTTGGCCCGAAAGACATCCATCATTACTTTTTGCAAAAACAGAATAAGCACCAGGACCATAGCCAGTGAACCCACCTATAGGATAGTCCATGAATGAGGCATCAGGTATATCTGCAAGCACAACAGGTACTTCTGAAGTCAGCAAGATTGCAAACCTTAAGCCTGTCGTTCTGGAGGTTACCAAAATTGTGCCTTTTAAAGTTTCGCAATCAGGATCTACATCTTCAACAATAGGGTTTAAAGGTGAATCAAAAATTCTTCCAGTTGTAAACTCATAATCTGTAGTACACAATGTTACCTTATCTCTGGCAGTTAAAACATACTCTGTTTCCTGATCAAGATCAGTATAAGCTCCTAGATAATCTCCGAAGGTTCCGGGACTTCCAGCAGATTTTTTCCATAAGCTGAATTCCAATCCTGCTGTATCACTATTCACAGCAATTGATGGAGCTTCCGCCAAACAGTCAATATTTGGTATTTGAGTAGTGAATTCTGGGTTAGGATTGATTGTAATACTAACTGTTGTATTATCTGATTCGCATTCTGAATCAGGATCTTCAGGGCCTACAGTATATGTAAATACATAAGTGCCAGCTCCAAATCCACTTAAATCGATTGGACTAGATACCGAACCATCGG
>NZ_VORY01000025.1 GCF_007997295.1 Gillisia hiemivivida
ATCAAAATGATCCACTAAGAATTGTGGCAATACAAGCTTAATTAAATCTAGGTAGTTATCCAAACCTCTTTTTTTGGCAAATATCGAACTACATTTTCAATTCACACACAACTTTTGAGATTGATCCCTTACTTTTCCATAGAGTAGCCAACAGCATTTGCCTGAACATATTAACTCTTAATACTTCATATGTTTTCTTTAAGCTTTTAGGATGGTGTATTTGGTAATATGATTTTGGAAGCAGTTTTTGTGTTGGGAAAGCAAAACCGGAAAAAGCAAATATCCCAGTAATAAACAAGTTAATAATCCAAGCGGTAAAAATTATTAATCCCCATGAATTAATCACCAATTTATCAAGGTTACTTAATAGAACAAACGATTGCCAGATCAAAAAGATGGTTGCAATACAAAGCAATATTTTTTTAATCATTCTTTTAGCTTAATCAGCACTTTTTGAGCAATGTTTTGTAACGATTTTAATTAACTGAAGTATCGAAGAGCAAGAGCAATCACCCGATAGCTAGCTATCGGAATTGTCCCTAATTGGTTGTTACTTGGTCACTAAAATATTACTTTTCAGTGGATTACTCACTTTTTATAGAAAAAATGTTGAAAGCTGGTTTTTCCTCGTTTTCAGATTCAATATGAATGCTAATATGTGAAATGTCAGTTGAAATTAATTTTATCGATGATAAAACACGCTACCAATAAGACTAATGTAAATTGCTTTGATTGCTGATTTTTCATTTGTTGGTAGCAATAAACACTTTGCTATCTAACAAATTCAGAACAATCCTCAGATGGTTTATAAGTTCCCGCTCCTTGCTGATATACTAAAGAAGCACCTAAATGCCCTGTATAAAGCAAACCAAAAAGAGCTGCAATTAATAAAATAAGGCTAACTATCTTTTTTATCTTAGAAAACTTGAGAACGATGAAGTTGGGTATCACTTTCAGAAAAAACACTACTGAATAAACAATCATAGTAGTATAAGACCACCATTGATGCTCTTGCAGAATTTTAGGGTCACAAATTTTTCTTACTTCAATTGAGTAAGCCAAATCCCCTGTATAAATGGCAATCCAACCACTCAGCACTCCAATAGTCAACATTACAAAAACCATCTGTTTGAGAAAGAGATGATAAATCTTATTATTAACAGCTAAATTTACGATAGCTGCCAAAGAAGATAAAAGCAAGGTGACTATTGGTAAATGAACAGAAAGTGGATGCCATACTTCTTCTCTCCATAATGAAGGTATTTCTGCAATCATCAATTTGTATTACTCAAGTATTTTTACAGAAACAGGTACGTTTTTATTTCCTTTTTTCTCAACTGTTATCTCAACTTTAGTGTTTTCTTTTAGTTCATCAAAAGAGGAAGCTTGTCCGTCACTTGTCATAACTGTAGTTTCATCTGTGAAATACAATTCAACTAGTTTGTCATCAGACGTTCTAACATAAATTTCTTTTTCGTCTGCTTCAACTTTTTCTGCTACGCCTTGGTAGGTTCCAGAGTCTAAAACGTCAGTATTTTTGTTTTCACCACAAGAGGTTAGCAAAAAGGCACATCCTAATACTAATCCTAAAATTAATTTTTTCATTTTTTTTACTTTTTTCAAATTTACAAATTACATTTTGATTCTACTTATTTTTTTAAACTTGCTGCTAATGGTATTGTTTAATATAATTGGATTAAATTTTTAAAGTCAGCGTAATAATTGGGAGAAATTGGATTTTGTGAGTTGAAAATTTAATTCCCAGATGCGTGCATCTTTTTTTTTAGAATTTCGAATTTTGATTTATTTTTAAGAAATTCTTATACCTCATGCGCTCTGCTAGAACTACTTTATTTTGTAAATTTAATGAAAACGAAAAAAGTATAAAAAATGAAAATCACCTATTACGGACAGAACAGTCTGACCCTCGAAATGGGAGGGTCAACTATTATTATAGACCCATTTATCACTGAAAACGAACTTTCAAAGGATAAGATAGATATCATGGATCTCAAGGCCGACTATATATTCCTGACCCATGCGCATTTTGACCATGTGCTCGATGCAGAGGCAATCGCAAAAAATACAGGAGCGACCATAGTGGGTAACTTTGAAATCTATCAGCACTATGTCGAGAAAGATATTGAAGCCATGCCATTGAATCAGGGCGGTACCCGAAGTTTTAATTTTGGAAAGGTGAAGTGTGTAAGTGCTGTACACACAAGTAGCTTTCCAGACGGGAGTTATGGTGGCAACCCCAGTGGTTTTATCTTTATGGGAAAAGAAAAAAACGTTTACATCGCGGGCGACACAGCCCTTACCATGGATATGAAGCTCATTCCAAAATGGGCAAAAATAGACTTGGCGGTATTACCCATCGGCGATGTGGCCACTATGGGTGCTGAAGATGCGGTCATAGCGAGCGATTTTGTGGAGTGCAACAGGGTGCTCGGCGTTCACTACGACGCGCTGCCCTTTACCAAGATCGACCATGATGTCGCCAAGCAAACATTTGATAAAGCTGGAAAAGAACTTGTACTTTTGGAAGTAGGTAAATCGATAACCGTATAATTCTAAGACAGATTTATGAGTTCTAGTTGTTGAAATTTTAAATTCCTGATAGGCTTGTACCATGGATTTTTTACAATACTTCTTTTAAAGCGGCAAAATAAAAAGTATAACTTTTACCTTTTAATCCCTCATTGAGGGTTTAATTCCCCGAGGCCTGCCCGAAAAGAATTTCATTCAGGCGGGCTTGCCTCGAACTTTTAAAAGGATTTTCCTCCCGAACCATCGGGACATACCTCATGGGCTTGCCCCGAGGTTCTTGATTTTTCTTTTCAGAAGTAAGGATGTTTTAATCATTTCCGAGCATTAAATTTATAGCCGAGTGAAACTAATTTCAATTTTAGTCAATTAAAAAAATCCTGATCGTTTTAGTTGATCACTCGTTGTACTTTTCCGCATGTCAACATGGAGGTTCCGTAATATGGATTGCGCACTTCCTCATTCATACTCAACCACGCACTGCCGCCATCGTACATAGGGCAAAATTGCTCGTATAATTTCATGTTAGTTCCTGTAATAGCGACCAAATCAGTAAGGTCTTTGCTTAACATTTTGAAGTGTTCACGTTGGTGTTTGATGTCGCTTTTGCCTATATGCTCTGCGTGCTCTTTGGCACGAAAGATAATATCCTTCAATTCTGATTGTTGACTATCAGTATAGCTTGATGCAAAAAATGACCCTAATGATTTTGTCAATGTCATTCCCAAATCTTTGGCTTTTGTATTGTCATCTGCTACTAAAGCATCCTTGAGATTAAAGTAATCCTTTAGAACTGCTTCAAGATTTGCATTCTGACTGCCGTTCAACGTCAAATCATCGCTATCAGTAATTGTTTCCTGATGCATTTCATTAACCATAGGCACAGGAGCTTCATTTTTGTCTGCATCTTTGCACGATACGGTCAACATCGTTGCAGTAGCAAGGGCTAGCATTCCTAAACCGTTTATCATTGTTTTCATATTTCTGTTATTTATAGTTTTTGGTTCCGATATAATGCAATTATGCGGTAATCTTTCTTTTTAAGTTCGTTTTCCTTATCGATGACTTTTTTAATCTGCGCAAAGGTTTCGTTGAAAAATAATTTCTCGTTCTAATTTTTAGCGTTCAAAGATTGTTTTCTTTCTTCATAATCATTGGAAAGCTGCAGGCTTTATTTTTCGGATCCATCCCTTAAAATATCAGGTTCGTAATTCTTTGGTGTACTGTCCATATATTTAGTTTCTTTCGTTTTAATTAGTGCTGTACTGCTGTTATTGTTTTTTTAGATTTTCACGGTGCCTGTATTTTAAGTTGCAGTAGAAATACCATAGCAATAAAGGTGACAAAAATAATGATCGATAAAATATTGATTTCTGGAGTAATGGAGGATATGTCTCATCCGTAAAAAATTACAATATAGTTTACCTCACCTTCTAATAACAAATTCCTTTAGAGCCGATATTTAAATAAATATTACTATTCCTGAGCAACCTTTATTACAATGTAACAATTCAGCATATATCATAAAATGTTCTGAAACCGATTTTTGGTAAGCGTTCCAATTTTTCAATCCAAATTATTTGGTTACAAATACGTGGTCTAAACCTCATTTTATATTTTTTACTTAACTTTATAGAACTCTCTTCCTCCCTCGTACATCGTAGAGTATATTTTCTGTTCCAAGCAATTTATCAATATAGTTTAGATTATACCATTTGCATTAAGGATAGTATGTAATATATTGATGTAGTAAAGAGCAGGAATTTTTTTTTGTAAAAAATGCACTAATTCACTCTTTTGCTAATTGTGGATAGTTTAATTTGGATTATTAACTAAAGAACTTCGGTAAGGGAAGCTCACAAAAAAGTATTTCAATTTAAAATTAGAATAAAAAAGTTCCCTCTTTCCTAAGCTCTCGAATCAACAGAAAAACTTTGCCGTCATTGGAAACAATTCTTAAAAAAAATATCGCTTGAAAAAAATATCTATAGTCCCAAATTATGAAATGCTTTTATCAATTAAGACAGTTTTAAACGCACTTCTATTTGTTCTTTTGAGCAATATGGGCGGGATAGGAGTTTACACTTCTCAAGCTCAAGCTCAAGACTCTATCAATTCCAATATTCCATCAAAAGACAGCACAATAGCAAAGTCTAATTTGAAAACAAAATCAATTCAAGGTTATGCAGAGAATTATTATGTTGTTCATCACAGAAATCAATTCTTTGATCAATCGGAAATGAATGTTAACAGAGAAACTCCCCAAGCTTCTCTTGAAAATTTTATTTTGAGCGCTAGGAACGGTGATTATCTCAAGGCTTCCTATTCCCTTAATTTAAATTTGATGCCTGAAAATGTTTCGGAAAGGCAAATAGCGCAATTAGCCCAGAAACTTTATATTATAATTAATAAAAACATCAGTATTGACTGGGATAAATTATCTGAGAGGCCCGATGGACAAATAGATGAGATATTTAATAAAAATAAAGCCGCTTCCGGAAAACCAAGAAAGAGCATAGTTTTCGGAAAATTGAATCTCAAGGAAAGAGATGTAACTTTCAGGCTACAACGGATAAAATACAAAACCGAACCGCCATACTGGGTTATATCTGCTAACACAGTGGAACATATTGATGCTCTTTATGCAGAATACGGACCGACTAAAATGGTTCAACTAATACCAGATGACTGGGGTTTGGAGATTGAGTTTTTACAAATACCCCTTTGGAAAATTATTGGATTATTAATTTCTTTTGTGATAGCCTACGTATTAGGCTGGTTCACAATGTTTATCTTAAAACGAATATTTGGCAACTCAAAGTTGGAGTGGATTTCTTCTTTCTCATTTCGCTTAGCGCTACCCGCAGCTTTTTTCGTTGGTATGCTTACTCTTTATTTGCTTTTAAACAACTTAGTTGTATTTACCGGGGATTTTGCTAATGGATTTTACACAACGCTTTTAATTGCTACAGTAGCTTTTGGTACCTGGTTCGTCATGCGTTTTTTAGACGCCTTTTTTTCTTATATGGCTGAAAATGAAACAGATGATATCTATGCTGAAGAAAATATAGAGGCACGTAGAGTCCTTACCCATTTATCGGTAGCTAGAAGGATTGTTACGTTTATAATTTTTTTGATAGGAGCCGGTATCATTTTATCTCAATTTGAAGGTTTCGAAAACTTGGGGACATCACTCTTTGCATCTGCAGGAGTGGCCACCATAATTATTGGTATTGGTGCTCAAAGTACTTTGGGTAATATTATTGCTGGAATTCAAATAGCAATTACTAAACCAGCTCAGATTGGTGATCTGGTATTATTCGATGGCCAATGGGGCCACGTAGAAGACATTGGGTTTGTTTTTATGATCGTTAAAACTTGGGATGAAAGAAGAATAGTTACACCTCTTAAAACTGTCATTTCAAATTCATTCGAAAATTGGTCAATGCGAGGTTCAAAGCAAATTCGTTCCATCGATATTTATACCGATTACAGAATTAATATCCAAAAAGTTCGGGAAAAATTTGAAGAACTCCTTAGGGAATCCTCAGATTGGGATGAACAAGTTTCACCGTCCGTTCAAGTTGTAGAATCCACTGAAAAAGCTATTAAGATTAGAGCATTGTGCAGTGCTAAAGACCCTTTTTTGGCTTGGGATTTACAGTGCGAGTTGAGGGAAAAACTTATTCATTATATCTGCGAATTAGAAGCAGGCCTGGGACTATCAAAAACCAGAATTGCTGTAGAGTCTTCTGACAAAAGTGATAGATGAAATTCCAATTAAACAAAAGGACGATATATATTATTCAAAGCTTTTATTTAGGATTCTGAACTAGATAATTTAAACAAATGATAGGATACAACCACTGGCCAAACAACTAATAAAGTACAGACAAGTCGTTCATAAGCACCATCCCATGAATCTGGAATTAAGGGTAATAGTGGAGCAGAAATCAACCACAGTGCAGCAATCCAGAGTGAGAATTTTTTCAGAAATGGCGCTAATAACTTTAGATCAGAACTAATTAAGAAATTCAAAATCAGAAACAAGCCAGCTAATGCATAAACCAGTTTCCGGTGTATATTATGGCCAGGTCTTCCAGCATATTGATTGTGTTCGGCTATAAATACAAGGACTATACTTATCAACACTAAAATTATTAGGCTAATAAGCCATTTTGCATCTTTACGCTTCCAGGTATAAAGTCCAATGGCGAGCGCAAAATACCCCAATGCCAGTATATCCAGACCCCAATCCTGTATCCAGCCATACTTTCCTATTGCCAACATGCTAATCGTATCACTTATAGGATCGTGCTTCTCGTGAACCGCTATTCCTATTATATCACTAGCTATTACTGCGATACAACCAATGATACCAACAACTCCGCAGACTTTATAAATTATAGATTTTTGCAATTTTTTTGATAAATATAATAAAGTCATTTCAGAAGTTTTAGTGAAATAATAACTTACTATTAATCCTCTTCAATTTTAGGCCTTATCCCTATCCATTAATTTAATTAGATAAGAGAGAGTTCTATTTGGTTTCTCCTTTTTAATCCCTCATTGAGAGTTTAATTCCCCGAGGCCTGCCTCGAATTTTTAAAATTTTTTTTCTCCCGAACCATCGGGACATACCTTGTGGGCCCGCCCGTACCGTTCGGGCGGGCTTGCCCCGAGGTTCTTGATTCTTTCTAAATTTTATCTACGATTCGACATTTAAAAGATTTAAAATTTAATGCGCGAGTGTTTAAACCAAATCCGGCCATTGGTAGCTTACTGTTTGAATATTTTAAGCGCTACTTGAAAGCTATCTAGGCTTTCGTTAAGAAAAGGGATACCCAGACAGGTAGGAACTACTTATAAACATCCCCACGGAAGAGTTCAGTCGTATGAAATTAATTCAGAACCTTTAATAAAGAGCCTTAATGGTATTGCTCTTATTATGAAAGGTTTAACTGAAATACACAAAAAGTTATCCCATTGATTTAATAAATTAGTTAATTGTAAATCAATTACTTAATCATGGAAACAATCTCAATTAGTGAAATCATTGCTAATGATGCTCTGCCAAGTTTATCAGAAGATTTCAATACAACTTGCAAGGAGCAAAACGGAGAGTGCTTTTTAAAAGTTTCTCCTTCATCGTGTAAGCTATGATAGTAAATCCAAAAAACGATGGTTGGGAAATATTTTCTCATTCCACACATGGTTTATTAGCAGGAAAAATTGCCAATGAAATTCAGGATAAATACAAAAGTAAAAATTGGGTGGCTACCCTTGCGGCTATAATTGAACATGATGATAGACAATTAGATTTTGATGAGAAAAATTATTTAACCAAGATAGGAACACCAAGAGACTTCCTACTTGAAAATAGGAATGTTACGGAAATAGTCAAACGTTCCAAAAGATTACTCCATCAATCCGAAGAAAAGTCTTCATGGATCTCTATGCTAATTGCACATCACCTCAGGTTTATTTATAATGATATTGCTAAGAAAAAAAAGACTATTGCAGATTTTCTAAGGGAATTAGAGAAAGCGGAGTCCCATTATATTAAAAGCCAGAATCTCACAGAGAAAGAAGTTGATGAAGTTTATCAAATTTTAGTGTTTGCTGATAGATGTTCATTGATTTTGTGCCAAAATGCGATACCAGCTAAAAATAGATTACTCGAAATAAATAAAAGTATTAGCGATAAAACTTTTTGGATCAAGCAGGCGGAATCTTCTAATATTCAAGTAAAACCTTGGATTTTTGAAAAAGATAATTTCACTGTAAACGCAGAATATAAATTATTAGAGAATAATTCCTTTTCAAATAACAAAGAATTTCAAAGGTTGTTGAATGAAAGTCCCATCAGATTTAAAAATTGGAAATTTAGCAAGTAATTAAATTGAAATAGAGCATTTTACACTAACCTAGAAATAATAGTAAAAATGGAATTAGATATCTGGGAATTTATAATTAAAATTAGCGCTGCAGCTTTTAGTGGGGCTCTTATGGGATTAGAAAGAGAATTTAAAGGAAAGCCTGCGGGTTTAAAAACTTATTCTTTAGTTGCACTTGGTGCCGCTACTTTTATTATTATATCTCTATTATTTGAGTCCTCAGATAGTACTGATATGACAAGGATAGTAGGCCAGGTTGTTGTAGGAGTAGGTTTTTTGGGCGCCGGTGTGATTTTACATGATAAGAATAGCTCTATAGTGAAGGGACTAGCAACATCTGCTACCATCTGGTGTAGCGCAGCAGCTGGCTGTCTTGCAGGCTTCGGTCTTTATTTCCCCTTGCTTGCTTTTACTATTTTTGTGATTCTTATAAATCTGATTTTTGGTTATTTAAATGATAAATTGAATGGTAAAGCAAATAAGGATGATCAATAAAAGAAAATCGAAAATTAATTTAAAAGGTATTAGTTGATTAGTGATTATCAATAATATTTAACATTGAAAGAAAACTCATTTTTGATTCATTTTTAGAGCTATACTGTCCTTATAATTGTTACAATGTATTTCAGTTCTAAAGAATTAAAAATCGATTCTGGCAATTAGGTAATTGTAACAGAATCTGCTCACAAATATTCTTTCTCCCGATTACTCGAGAATTCAAAATCTACAAGCACCGCTGTATTGTACACAATAGATTCCCGAAGTACCTTAAAATCTACAAATTTGATAACCTCAGTTTTTGTTTAGTGATACTGATTTACATTGTGAACTATATATAAAAATCAGGATGCGTATAATCTTCCTCCTAACCCTAGTTTTCTGATGCTTATTTTTGTTATTAGGACCTGCAGCTTCCATAAGCGATGCCAGAATTGCCAAAGAATTTTTTTCTTCACCAATGAATCTTTTGGAATCTAAAAGGCTAATCCAAGATGAAGAAATTTTACTTACACAATCGGAAGCTAAAAAGAGGATCTTGAAAATGCGGAGTATTTCAACGTATATGATCCGCAAATGGCCGCCTTTGGAACTATTGCTGAAAGATAAATCTCATCTAACCAAAACAGGGAGTAAAAAAACAAGATAAAGTTCAGGTTTTTAATGATAAGGTAAAGAAACTGGAAAACAAAATTTTGTATCTTAACCTGAGTCTTGCATCAGGCCAATAAGGAGAAATCGGTGTAAAGCCTAATAATCATTTAAAAATGGATCGATATGGAAAAACAACCCGTTAAAATAAAATCAATATCGCACAACACCCATGATGTGCTTCACATTGTAACCGAAAAGCCAAACGGGATCGACTTCAACCCAGGCCAGGCCACCGAAATTTTTATCGATAAAGAAGGCTGGAAAAACGAAGGCAGGCCATTCACCTTTATCTGTTTGCCAAAGGAGGATTATTTGGAATTTATGATAAAAACCTATCCTTCCCATGAGGGCGTTACCAATAAATTGCTCGATTTAAAGACTGGGGACAAACTTATTTTAAACGATGTCTTTGGCGCAATTGCCTATCAAGGAGAAGGCACCTTTATTGCAGGTGGAGCGGGGGTCACGCCATTTATATCCATCATTAGGCATTTGCGGGATACCGGGAAATTGGGCAATAACAAGCTTATTTTTGCCAATAAATCCAAGAAAGACATCATCCTTGAAAAAGAATTCCAGGAGATGTTAGGCGAAAATTTCATTAATATCCTTTCGGAAGAAGAGACAGAAGGACATGCCCATGGTCATATTTCTGAAGATTTTATAAAAAAGAATGCAAACTCTTTAGACTCTAATTTTTATGTATGTGGTCCTCCTCCTATGGTGGAGGCAATGGAAAAACAACTAAATAATTTAAATGTAGATAAAAAGAAAATTGTAACTGAGGAGTATTAGGTGGTTAAACTGCCGGATTTGAAATTTAAGGCGTTTATATAAATAAAAAAGCATCAGATTTTTTAATTTCGCTTCATTAGACAGCATTTACAATCATTTCTTAAAAAAAGATTTTAATCCCTCATTGAGGGTTTAATTCCCCGAGGCCTGCCCGAAATATTCAGGCGGACTTGCGCCGAGGTTCTTGATTCTTAATAATTCCCCGACTCCCGCCCAAACCATACGGCACATTAGGGTGGGTATTTTCCTGGAGGATAGTTGGATTCAAGAAATTTTTCATATAATGCATATTTACATTTGAGAACTCATTCTGAACCCAGTATATACTATGGATAAAGACTTTTGGATAAAACTAAAATCACAACTTTTAGATTTCTTACTAGAAATAGGACCTGCATTTATTTTTGCCATAGTAGTCTTCATTCTGGGAATCTTTTTAATTAAGGTTTTAATGCGGATGCTGAAAAGCGCATTAAAAAAATCTAATACTGAACTTTCTCTGAAAACCTTTGTGGAGAGTTTTAGTGTCTTCTTGTTTTATGGTTTTTTGTTCTTTATCATCGGATCTATTTTAGGAATTGAAACGACGTCTTTTATAGCCATTTTTGGCGCAGCCGGTATAGCTATTGGTCTTGCTTTGCAGGGGAGTTTATCCAATTTTGCGGGAGGAATACTTATTCTTGTATTTAAACCGTTTCAGGTAGGTGATTTGATTCATGTAAATAATAACTTGGGATTTGTCGAGAAAATTGACATATTATATACCCGTATTAAAACATTTGATGGTAGAATCATTACTATGCCCAATGGAAATGTCTCCAATAGCGATGTGGACAACCGTACCATGGAAAAATTCCGCCGAATTGACCTTGATTTAAAATTTTCTTTTGATTCAGATATAGATGAGTTGCGCCGGGTTATTATTAATGGGATGGGTAAACATCCAAAACTAGCCAGACACCTGCCGGTAGATGTGTGGTTAGACGAGATTGGGGAATATCAAATGAAAATTAAAGCCAGAAGTTGGGTTGAATCTGTAGAATACTGGCCTGCTTACTGGGAACAACTGGAAGCGGTTAAAAAAGAACTGGACAAAGAAGGTATTAAGATACCAATCCCAAAACATGCAATCTACAAGGAAGATTAAGGCTGAATTAATCTAATAATGCCCCTATACAGCCCATACCGAACCGCACTTTCGGGCAGTCGTATTTTCTAATAGAAATGGTCAGGAATGCTTCCCAATAGGAAAGCAGGAATACTCCTCCGTCCTTTCAGTCCGGGCGTCTCAAAATAAAAAAATCTGCTCAGGCTAAAAAGCCCGGCAGATTTTTGTTTTTTAATCCGCAGCATAGCAGCGCTTGATTGTGGAGTCGCAGGGTAGATAGAACCCTGGTTTTCCCTATTAGGAAATGTCAATCCCAGCTTGTAAAAACAAGCTACATCCTAAAACAACAAATTCCCGTTCAAGCGAGCTTGACGGGAATTCATTAGTTTTAATCTGTTGCGGGTTTGCCGCTTCATAGTGGAGTCGGAGGGTTTCGAACCCTCGTCCAAACAAGTAATTAACATAGCTTTCTTCACGCTTAGTCTTCACTTAATTGTCGATGCAAGACCGGCCGAAAACCACCAATCTTACACGTATTCTCAATTGAGTTTCGGAATTACATCAAGACCCTGCAATTCCTATATTTACTTTATCGATACCTCTGGTGTGAACGCCGTAAATCAAGGCTTTCACGAGGCATCTCGGCTCCCTACCTGGTAGGGATAAAGATAATCCTACTGTAATTCGGATTATGCAGCCAAGGCGTAGTTATTCTCGCCGTTTAAAAAAGTGTGAAATATGAGATTTACGAGCTATATCTCAGCGCTCGACGTGCTTACCATCCAATTAGACTCGCTGTCAAATCCAAGTCGACCCCATAAAATAATGAACTTTTGTGCGTTCCCCCGCAAAAGCGAGGGCCGGGCTATCCGTTTCAATCCACTCTAATTTCAAATAAATTAAAGTGGGATTTTTACTTCTATCCCTAACGCGGCTGCAAAGATACAGATTAAAATTTATATCTTTGGAACACGCATAACAATATTCAAAAGATATACCAACATATGATAAAATTTGCCCTAATTAAAGAGCGTAAAACTCCACCAGATAGAAGAGTTGTTTTCTCTCCTAAAAAATTACAAGAGATCGTTCAAAAATTTCCAGAGGCAAGTTTTAAAATTGAAGCATCAGATATTAGGATCTTTAAAGATTCAGAATACGAAGAAGCAGGATTTGAAGTGTCTCAAGATATTTCAGATTGTGAGGTGTTGCTAGGGGTAAAAGAAGTACCAATCGCAAGCCTAATTCCTAATAAAAAATATTTTTTCTTTTCGCATACTATTAAAAAACAACCTTATAATCGAGAGTTGTTAGAAGCCATTTTAAAAAACAATATAGACCTGTACGATTATGAAGTCATAGTAAAGACAAATGGCCGAAGACTGATAGGTTTTGGAAGATATGCAGGACTCGTGGGAGCCTACAATTGCTTTCGGGCCTTAGGCTTGAGGGATGGAATTTTTGAGATGCCTAAAGTAGATATACTTCCAGATCTAAAAAGTGTCTTGTTAGAATTAGATAAGATCAAATTACCTAACATTAAAATAGTACTTACTGGTTCCGGGAAAGTGGCCCATGGAGCCAAAGAAATATTAGACCATCTTAAAATAAAACAAGTAGGGGTAGAGGAATACTTGAATAATGACTTCAACGAGCCAGTATATTGTTTAATAGATGTTTTAGATTACAATGTTCATAAAAGTGGAACTAATATCACTAACAAACATTTTTATAGCCACCCAGAAGAATACAACTCCAACTTTATGAGATTTGCTGAGGTGAGTCATGTGTTTATAGCTGGACACTTCTATGGGGATGGTGCCCCGATCTTCTTTACTCAGGAGCAAGCTAATTCCCCAAAATTCAAAATAAAATTAGTAGCAGATGTGTCTTGCGATATAGGAATTCCTATTGCAAGTACCATAAGATCCTCAACAATTGCAGATCCAATTTACGGATATGATCCAAAAACAGGAGAAGAGGTAGATTTTAGAGAAAAAAGTGCTATAACTGTAATGGCAGTAGATAATTTACCATGTGAGCTACCAAAAGATGCTAGTAAAGGATTTGGGGATATGTTTATGAAACATGTAATTCCTGCATTTTTTAATCTAGATATAGATGGCATTTTAGAACGAGCAAAAATGACTGAAAACGGTAAGCTAGCAGAACGATTTAGCTATCTCCAAAATTATGTAGACGGTAAAGAATAAGTTTTAAGAAATACACAAACAAAAAAGCTTGCAATTATAAATTACAAGCTTTTTTTATAAAAGGATCTACTATTACTTAGTGATCCATAGTGGTACATCCAAATCCTGATTAAAAAGTTCTTCGGTTACACTACCTATAAGTAGCGAAGAAAAAGTGTTTCCACCTTTATCTCCTAAAACAATTAAATCCACTTTTGAGTTCTTTGCCTTTATTTGCAATTTTTCAGCGACTCCGGTTTCTCTTCCTGGAATGATCTCAAGTTCTAATTCTCTTGTTAAATGGAGTTTTTTTACAAACTTCTCATAGCGTTCTTTTAAATGTTTTTCAATTTTAAGATCGAGGTTTTCCTTAGGTATATAAGGAGAGAATTGAACCGGCATATTATAAACGTGCACTGCTTTTGCATTTGCGTTAGTGCTGTTCTGTAATAGATCAGTCAGCTCAAATACTTTTTTGGAAGCGGTAGAAAAATCTGCTCCTGCCCAAATATTAGTGATTTCTGGTTTTGCGTTTTTTGGAATAGACAGGATATTGCATTTAAGCATACGAAGCAATTTCATACTTACCACTCCTGATCCTTTTACTTTGTTCTTGTTACCAATAATGGCTAGTTGGATCTCGTATTTATTTACGATATAATTTATAAGAGATTCTGAATATGGGTCTTCTGAAATAAGTACTTCCCATTCTACAGGGGCCTTGAATTTCTCCTCTACCTTTTCATTTAACTCATCCCCAATTATTTCATCAAGATTTAGATTTTTTAACTGTTCTTCGAACAATGCTGAAATTTCATATTTCTTTATATTATGCACAAAATATACCTTATCTACTTTAAGTGTTTCAGCAATAAATGAAGCGTAGTTAATTAAAGTATCATCTATATCAGATAAGTCGAGCGCAACTAGAATGTTATTAATATTGTACATAGCGAACTATTTTAAAGTGTTTTGCTGATTTGTATTTCTTTTCTTTACTATGTCGGAAACTATTTCTTCATAATTCTCGAGCTCTTTCTGTGATTCCTGTTTTTTAAGTTTTTCAAAGTCCTCACTTAAACCTTTGTAAAGTGAGAAGCACATGACTATTAATATCATGGCAAAGGGCAATCCTGTTACTATAGTGGCCGTTTGAAGTGCTTGTAATCCACCTCCTATTAAAAGAACTGCAGCAATACTACCTTCCGCAATGGCCCAAAAGATTCTTTGTCCTACAGGTGCATCTAATTTACCTCCAGAGGTTAAATTATCTACCACCAAAGATCCAGAATCTGAAGAGGTAACAAAGAACCCTGCAATTAATATTATTGCAATAATGTTAAGAATAAATGCGAAAGGATAATCTTCCAAAAACACAAAAAGGGCAGTGGCAACATTATCATTTACCGCATTTGTAATAGTCTCATCTCCAAGAAGCGCTTGATGTATGGCTGTGCTTCCAAATGCTGAGATCCAGAAAAAAGTTACAATAGAAGGCACTAATAAAACTCCCAAAATAAACTCACGCACGGTACGCCCTTTGGAAATACGAGCAATAAACATTCCTACAAAAGGAGACCAGGCAATCCACCATCCCCAGTAAAACACGGTCCAGGCATTTTGCCAATTAGAACCGGTATAACTTTCTGTCCAGGTTGCAGCCTCAAGAAAACCTGAAAAATAATTTCCTGTATTTTGCACGAAGGATTTAAAAATAAAGATCGTTGGTCCTAATACCAATACTATTAGAAGAAATAGCACAGCTATTCTCATATTCCATTCACTCAAAACTCTCACTCCCTTATCTACTCCCAAAACAACTGAAACAGTAGCAATTGCCGTTATTCCTGCAATTAGAAAAATTTGAGTTTGTACACCGCTATCTATTCCAAAGAGGTGGTTTAATCCTGCTGCAATTTGTTGAACCCCCAATCCTAAAGAAGTAGCAAGACCAAATAAAGTGGCTAGTACAGCAAAGATATCTATAGCATCTCCAATTTTTCCGTAAATTTTATCTCCTAAAAAAGGATAGAATACAGAGCGAATAGTTAGTGGAAGTCCACGAGAATAGGTGAAATACGCCAAGGATAATCCTACCAATGCATAAACTGCCCAGGCATGAAAACCCCAGTGTAAAAAGGTAAATTTCATAGCTTCCTTAGCTGCTTCGGCAGTTCCGCCTTCTGCCATTGGCGGACTTAAGAAATGATAAATTGGTTCTGAAATACTCCAAAACAACAACCCAATTCCCATTCCCGCACTAAATAGCATCGCGAACCAAGAAAGGGTTTTAAATTCGGGTTTCGCACTTTGTCCTCCAATCCTTAACTGCCCAAATTTGCTGAAGGCCAGATAAATCATAAATATCAGAAAAACATTTACGCTTAATATAAAAAACCAACCCGCCTTATTTGCAACAAAATCCTGAGTTGCGGTAAAATATCCCTCTGCCTGCTCTTTAAACATCAGGGTTAATGTTATGATGATGATGATGGTAATAGCCGAGGTGAAAAATACAGGGCCATTCACTTCTAATCCAAAAATGGATTTTTTTTCATCACTTCTTATAATTTTCTTAGTCATAAAACAGCTTTTTTATTTGATAGGGAATTAGTTTTTTTAGAATAGCAAATGCTATAAGTTACTAGATTATTATTAAAAATAATAACCAATATTGATGTTAAATCTCGCTTCCCATTTAGCATCTGGGTTTCCAGTAGAGAAATCGTCTACAAAATTTCCGCCTAACCAGGAATGATTGTATCCGGCAGCATAATCTACATAGGTATATACATTTCCGGCACTTACCAGGACTCCGGTAACGTTCATATAAGAGTCTTCAAAACCCTGAGTTTTCTTCTGCATATAACCAAAATCATTATAAAATTGCAAATTGGAAATTGGCCCCCATTCTACAGGAACATTTCTGGAAATTGTTAAAGAATACATATTAAAATGAGCAGCAACTTCGTAAGGAGCTCCATAAGCAGCCATGATTACCACATCTCTAGACTCTCCTTCAGCATTTGCTGGATCATTAGAAGCTGTAATAAATTGAGCCCTTGCATTCCACTTTCCCTTGGTTAGCTCGTAATGGGCCGCGAGTGCACCATGATCTCCTAGCTCTTCAGTGTCTAGATTGTAGAGCTTACCATATTCAGCTGAAAAGCCCAGCCTATGTGCAGCATCTTTTCCAAATTTATAAATGAACTTTCCATTGAACTGATTTATTTCTTTATTTCTCCCAACAATATCATAGGAATATCTATTAGGAGAACTTTCTGTATTGTTACCAAATCTTAATTCCTCCGCATTTTTGAAGAATGCCAGTTGGTATTCAAATTTTTCTCCAGAATGCATGTATTTTACACCCATATCGTGGTCATCTTCCATCCCAACATAATATGTAAGATTAAAGAACCAGTTATTTGAGTTGTATTGCTGAATTCCGAAAGGGACTTGTGTAAGACCAACATGAATTTGATCTAATTCATTGAATTTATAACCTACCCAGCCTTGTTTTAGGAAACCTCCTCCAAAGCCTTCTGAATATAAACGATATTCAGCGTTGAGGAATATTCCTTTATAAGCAGCTTCGGCATTCACTCTAAACATATCATAGCCAAAATCACCTCCGCGTTTTTTCTGTCCATCTTTCCAAGATGATAGGTTGTAATTAAAACGCAGCGCCCCTCCCAACTTTAATTGTGGAGTATCCTGCGCAAATGTTGGCAATACAAAGCACAGTGTTAATAGAACTAGAAAAAGTTTCCTTGAAAAATTTAAATGAGTATTCTTATCTATCATGTAGGGAATTATGAGGTTAGCTAATTTTTTTGGATTGTAAGGGGGGAAATCCCAATTTTCGTAATTTACGACTTCAATAAAAGTTTTTAGCTGTATTTAGGAAAGCTATAACAAATTAATATTTTAAAATATACGAAATATTGCTAATTCTCTAGTTGAGATTTAATTGTATAAACCAGAAAACTCCTACGTATAGCAGGAGTTTTCTGTTTAAAGAATTTGCTTGGTTATAATAAATTAACTGTCTTTCTAATGGCTACCAGATTGGTTAATAACTTCTCTAAATATTTTAGATCTAGCATATTTGCACCATCGCTTTTTGCATTGGCAGGATCAAAATGTGTTTCTATAAATAATCCATCCACGTTATTTACAATTCCTGCTCTTGCAATGGTTTCTATCATATCTGGTCTTCCTCCTGTAACTCCGCTGCTTTGATTAGGTTGTTGCAAAGAATGTGTAACATCTAGAACAGTGGGCGCATATTCCCTCATAGTTGGGATGCCTCTAAAATCTACTATCATATCTTGGTATCCAAACATGGTCCCTCTATCGGTGATCATCACTTGTTCATTATTACAATCGGTAACCTTAGTTACCGCATGTTTCATGCTTTCGGGACTCATAAACTGTCCTTTTTTTAAATTCACCACTTTTCCTGTGTTTGCTGCTGCAACAACAAGATCTGTTTGCCTAACAAGGAAAGCCGGGATCTGTAAAACATCTACATATTCTGCTGCCATGGAGGCATCTGAAACCTCATGAATATCTGTAACTGTTGGAATTTTAAAAGTTTCAGAAACCTTTCTCAAGATCTTTAATGCTTTTTCATCACCAATTCCTGTAAAACTATCTATTCTACTTCTATTTGCCTTTTTAAAGGAGCCTTTAAAAATATAAGGAATCTCTAATTTATTAGTGATCTCCATAACTTTTTCGGCAATTCTTAAAGCCATTTCTTCACTCTCTATAGCACATGGGCCAGCAAGTAAAAAGAAGTTATTTGAATTGATATGTTGTATTTGAGGAATTCTATCTAGTTTCATTATGTTCAGTTATGCCACAAAGATAATGATATAGAAAGTTATTGGCATTCTAAAAATACAGGAATTCAGGTATGGAATAATCATTTTACCATATAGCTACGCTGCACAGATTTTTGAGATTCTTTGAATAAGAGAGTTCAGAATTATAAAAAGCAGAAGATTAGAATAGTAGTTCTATGCTTTTTAATTTGAGATTAATTGGCAAGTATGATGATATCGAGAAAATTAGGAGTACCTTTGCAGCCTTAAAAATGAGGCGTTTATTATGAAAGCTACTAAAAATATTGCGATTATCGCACACGTTGATCACGGTAAAACTACCTTGGTTGATAAAATCATGTACCATTGTCAACTTTTTCGTGATAACGAAAATACTGGCGATCTTATCCTAGATAACAATGATCTCGAAAGAGAACGTGGTATTACAATTACTTCTAAAAACGTTTCTGTAGTATACAAAGACACAAAAATTAATATTATTGATACTCCTGGTCACGCCGATTTTGGTGGAGAGGTAGAGCGAGTATTAAATATGGCAGACGGAGTTCTTCTATTAGTAGATGCTTTTGAAGGACCAATGCCACAAACGAGATTTGTACTTCAGAAAGCGATTGACCTTGGTCTTAAGCCTTGTGTCGTTATTAATAAAGTTGATAAAGAAAACTGTACTCCAGATGAAGTTCATGAGAAAGTTTTCGACTTGATGTTCGAATTAGGTGCTGAAGAATGGCAACTAGATTTCCCAACGGTTTATGGTTCAGCTAAGAATAACTGGATGAGTGACGATTGGAGAAATGAAACAGATAATATTGAGCCATTGTTAGATATGGTTTTAGAGCATATTGAATCTCCGAAAATTCAAGAAGGAACAACACAAATGTTGATCACTTCTTTAGACTTTTCATCCTTTACAGGACGAATTGCAATTGGAAGATTACAAAGAGGAAAATTAAAAGAAGGTATGGCTGTATCTTTGGTTAAGCGGGATGGAAGCATCAAGAAAACCAAGATTAAAGAGCTTCATACTTTTGAAGGTTTAGGAAGAAGAAAGATAGATGAAGTTGAGGCAGGAGATATTTGTGCTATTGTTGGTCTAGAAGGATTTGAAATTGGTGATACTGTTGCCGATCTTGAAAATCCAGAAGGATTAAAAACGATCGCCATAGATGAGCCTACCATGAGTATGCTTTTTACAATTAACGATTCTCCATTCTTTGGAAAAGACGGTAAATTTGTAACATCTAGACATATTAGAGAGCGTTTGGCTAAGGAACTTGAAAAGAACCTTGCTTTAAAAGTTGAAGCTACAGATAGTGCCGATAAATTTATGGTATTTGGTCGTGGAGTACTTCACTTGTCTGTTCTTATTGAAACAATGAGAAGAGAAGGTTACGAACTTCAAATTGGTCAGCCACAAGTTATCATCAAAGAAATTGATGGTGTTAAATGTGAGCCAGTTGAAGAAATGACGATAGATCTTCCAGAAGTTGTTTCAGGAAAAGCTGTGGAAATGGTTTCTATGAGAAAAGGAGAAATGACCAGTATGGAAGCTAGAGGTGACCGTATGACTATTCAATTCTTAATCCCATCTCGAGGAATTATAGGTTTAAGAAATAACTTGCTTACTGCAACTGCAGGTGAAGCAATTATGTCTCACCGTTTTAAAGAGTACCAACCCTTAAAAGGTGGTATTCCAGAACGTCAGAATGGATCTTTAGTTTCTATGGAAAGAGGAAAAGCAATTCCTTATTCTATAGATAAATTACAAGATAGAGGTAAATTCTTTGTAGATCCGGGTGAAGATATTTATGAAGGTCAGGTTATTGGTGAGAATTCTCGTCAGGATGATATGGCTGTGAATATTACTAAGACAAAGAAAATGTCTAACGTACGTTCTTCTGGAGCAGATGATAAAGCGAAGATTGTTCCGGCAATAAAATTCTCTTTAGAAGAAGCTTTAGAATACATTCAGAAAGATGAGTATGTAGAGGTAACTCCAAAACATATTCGTTTGCGTAAGATCTATCTTACCGAAAGTGAACGTAAGAGAAATAAAATAAACTAGTACTGAAAAGTATTTATAAAAAAATCCCGGACTGCAAGGTCCGGGATTTTTTGTTTTTTCAAAGTTTTGTCATTCCGACGAAGGAGGAATCTCTTTCAGAAAAAAGCAGATCTCTGAGATTCTTCAATCCGTTTCACTGCTTTCAGAATGACATTTATGAGTTTTGTCATTCCGACGAAGGAGGAATCTCTTTCAGAAATGAGCAGATTCTCTGAGATTCTTCAATCCGCTACGCTGCTATCAGAAAGACAAAGAAATTTTATTGGTCACACAGAGTTTGTCGAAGTGTGATTGTTAAATTTGTCATTCCGACAAAGGAGGAATCTCTTTCAGAAAAAAGCAGATCTCTGAGATTCTTCAATCCGCTACGCTTCTTTCAGAATGACAAAGAAATTCTATTGTCACACTGAGCTTGTCGAAGGGTCTTTTTTTTCAGAATAATGTATTATAAAGATTTTTGCACCACCTCAAAAACACGCTCACCATCACACTTTAATGTTTTAGAAGGATACTTCAGTAGTAAGGCATAATCATGAGTTGCCATTAGAATGGTGTTTCCGTTCTTGCTTATTTCTTGTAACACCTCCATTACTTCTACAGAGGTCTGTGGATCCAGATTTCCGGTAGGTTCATCGGCTAGTATTAACTCTGGGTCATTTAAAAGGGCACGGGCAATAGCGATTCGCTGTTGTTCTCCTCCCGAAAGTTGATATGGGAATTTGAAACCTTTGGATTTCATTCCTACTTTATCCAAAACTTCATCTATTCTGCGCTCCATAGATGGTTTTTCTTTCCAACCGGTTGCCTTTAATACAAAAATTAGGTTTTCACGAACATTTCTATCATTCAACAATTTAAAATCCTGAAAAATCACTCCTAGTTTTCTTCTAAGAAACGGAATGTCTTTCTCCTTTAGAGTTCTAAGATTATAATCTACTATACTACCTTCTCCTTCAGTAAGCGGAAGATCTCCGTAAAGCGTTTTCATAAAACTACTTTTTCCGGTTCCGGTCTTTCCAATTAAATAAACAAAATCCCCCTTATTGATGGTTACATCTACTTCAGATAAGATTAAACTCTCTCGTTGATAGATTGCTGCATTTTTTAATTCTAGGACAATGTTAGACATAAAATAGGATTGTGATTAAATAGGTTAAAATTATTGGTAAATATACATTTTTCATCTGTTTCTTATATTTCTTTTTAGATGACATATGAGATTCTCTACAAAGCATTTTATTTATAGAAAACATATACTACTGGCTAATTTTATAAAGCCCCAAAACACTTTTTTCTATATTAACATAATTATCACAGCGATGTTGCGTTATGAAATAAGTGTTTAAGTATCTTTGATTCATCAACCTAAAAAAAAATTAATGACACGATATTCCGCATCCCTTTTTGTTGGTTTCTTCTTATTTTTTTCTTCCCTTTTTGCACAGCAATCTGCTATCAATACAAACGATCTGGTAAAGTTTAATAAAGCCTTAGCGCTTTATAATAATGAGCAATTTTTACCGGCTCAAACCTTGTTTGATGAAGTGAAGGATAAAGCCGAAGATGAAAAAATAGTTTCAGACTGTGCTTATTATATTGCAAATGCTGCCGTAAGACTAGGACAGCCTGGTGCAGATAAGTTAATGGAAGATTTCGTAGAGCGTTACCCAACTTCAACTAAAAGAAATACCGCATTAATAGATGTAGCCGATTATTATTTCCAGACCGGAAAATATTCTTATGCCAGGAAGTGGTATGATAAGGTAGATGAAAAGGGAATGAGCCGGAAAGACAAGGAGCGTTATTATTTTAATAATGGGTATGCTTATTATTCTTCTAATGATTTTGAACAGGCTGCAACTTATTTGGATAAAGTGCGCGATTCTAAGGAATATGGTTCTCAGGCCAAGTATTATTTAGGATATATGGCTTATGAAGGCGATGATTATGAGCAGGCAAATGAACTTTTTGAAGAAGTAAAAGGGGAAGACAGATATTCTGAAAACCTTTCTTATTTCCAAAGTGATATGAGTTTTAAGCTTGGAAATTTTGAAAAAGCGATCGCTTTAGGATTAGAACAACTACCAAAAGCAAATAGAGGTGAGATCTCTCAGCTTAATAAAATTATTGGTGAGAGCTATTTCAATCTTGGTAAATATGAAGAAGCCATTCCTTATTTAAAAGAATATAAAGGTTTACGAGGAAAATGGACGAATACCGATTATTACCAATTGGGATATGCTTATTACAAACAGGGAGACTACGAAAGTGCTATTTCAGAATTTAATAAGATCATAGACGGGAATAACAGCATTGCTCAAAATGCGTATTACCATCTAGCGCAGTCTTATTTAAATTCAGATAAAAAGCAGGAAGCACTTAATGCTTTTAAAAATGCAAGCGAAATGGATTTTGATGCCAAATTGCAAGAAGATGCATTTTTGAATTATGCAAAATTGAGTTACGAGGTTGGGAATAGTTATATGAGTCCTTCTGAAGTGATCATTAATTATTTGAATAAGTACCCAAACACTTCAGTAAAAGCTGAAATGGAAACTTTGCTTATAGATTCTTTTATCACTTCCAAGAATTATGAAAAAGCGATGGAATTGTTGGAAACCAATAAGAACTTCAGCGATAAGGGAGCTTATCAAAAAGTGGCTTATTTCTACGGATTGGAATTATATGAGAATGACGATTATAGAAATGCGAGTATCAATTTCGAAAAAGCCTTAAAGAATAGAGTGAATCCGGAGATCTCTGCAAAAGCAGTTTTTTGGAAAGCAGAAAGCGATTTCAATTTGAATAGAATGCAGGAAGCCTTAAGAGGATATCAGGAGTTTAATTCCATGAGCGGGAGTGCAGGTTTAGCTGAAAAAGAAAACCTAGATTACAATATTGCATATAGTTACTTCAAACAAAAGGAATATGGAAAAGCGATCGATTTCTTTAATAGATACGCTAATAATTCTGAAAAAGATAATGCTAGGAGGAATGATGCTTATACTAGATTAGGAGACACTTATTTTGTAACGAGTAAATATTGGCCGGCAATGGAAGCTTATACCAAAGCTATCGATATGAATCTTGGAAATACAGATTATGCAGCCTATCAAAAAGCTATTAGTTATGGTTTTGTAGATAGAAACGAAAGCAAGATCGAAGAGTTAAGTAGTTTTACTAATAAATATCCGCGCTCTTCTTATAGAGATGATGCGATGTATGAATTAGGAAACACTTATGTAGCTATGAATAATACTGCAAAAGGTATAGAATCCTATAATAAATTGATTCGTGATGTGCCAGGAAGTGCTTTTGTACCTCAGGCTATGTTAAAGCAAGGACTTATTTATTATAATGGAGATCAGGCTAACAAAGCCTTGGAGCGTTTCAAGAAAGTAGTTGCAGATTATCCAAATACTCCAGAGTCTTTGCAAGCGGTTACCACTGCAAGGTTGATCTATATAGATCTTGGAAAAACCGATGAATATGCTGCTTGGGTGAGAAATGTAGATTTTGTGGAAGTTACTGATGCAGATCTTGATAATACCACTTTTGAAGCTGCAGAAAAACAATATTTGAATAACAATACAGCTGCTGCAAAAACCGGATTCGAGAAATATCTTCAAACTTTTCCTAATGGATTAAATTCTTTGAAGAGTAACTTCTATTTAGCCCAGCTTTATTTTAGAGACGATCAAAAGGATAAATCTATTTCTAATTACAAGTTTGTGGTAAACAAACCAAGAAGTGAGTTTTCTGAACAAGCCCTGGCAAGATTATCTCAGATCTATTTAGAGAAAAGAAGCTATCAAGATGCCTTACCATTGTTACAAAGATTAGAAAACGAAGCAGATTTCGATCAGAATGTGATCTACGCACAGTCTAACCTCATGAAATCTTACTATGAACTTAAAGATTTTGGCAAAGCGGTTTCTTATGCTGAAAAAGTGCTTAAAAATTCTTCCATAGAAAACAACGTGAAATCTGATGCACAAGTGATTATTGCCAGATCTGCATTTAGCACTGGCGATGAGAACAAGGCTAAGAATGCCTATGCTGAAGTACTTAAAATAGCAACTGGAGAATTAGCTGCAGAAGCACTTTATTACGATGCTTATTTTAAAAATAAAGCCTCAAATTTTAAAGCTTCTAATGAATCTGTTCAAAAATTAGCTAAAGATTATTCTGGTTATAAATTCTATGGAGCAAAAGGATTGGTTGTTATGGCCAAGAATTTCTATGCTTTAAAAGATGCTTACCAAGCCACCTATATTTTGGATAATGTGATCAAGAATTTTAAGGATTATCCAGATGTGGTTAAAGAAGCACAAATCGAATTGAATAAAATCAAGGCGATGGAAGCTAAGACCAACGCTTCTGTAGACACAAGAAACTAATATTATCAAACTAACATTTAAGTACCTCAATATGCAAACCCCTTCAATTAAAAGAAGTCTGTTTTTATTGTCATTTTTATTTACCGGTGTTTTGGTGGCTCAGGATAAACCTTTGGGTAACGAAACAGTGATTGTTGTGAAGCCTTATACACCTTCAGTGAACGATGCTTTTAAAATTAAGGAAACTCCTGTTTTAGGGGATTCTGTAAGTTTAGAAAAGAAACCTATTAAATATAGTATTTTTTCTGTGCCCGTCGCTTCCACATTTACACCTTCCAAAGGGCGAGCAACGAAAGTTGAAAAAGATAAAAGAATCAAATTATATGATAATTATATAACGCTTGGATTTGGAACCTATTCCAATGTTCTAGCTGAGTTTTATAGTAATTTGGAAATTAGTAAAAGTGATAATTTTGGCGTGTATCTCACCCATAATTCGTCTCAAGGCGGAATAGAAGATGTGAGATTGGACGATAAATTTTATGACACAGAACTTAATTTGAATTACAGTTCCAGAAATAAGAAAAGTTCTTGGAATACCGAATTAGGATTACAGCATCAATTATTCAACTGGTATGGATTACCAGAGCAAACAAGATTGACTAATGAATTAGTTACTGCTATAGATCCTCAGCAGAATTACATTTCTGGAATCCTTGGAGGGAAATTGGAATTATATGATTCTTTCCTGAATAAGGCGTCAGCGAACTATAGATATTTCGGAGATTCTTATGATTCTGCTGAACATAATTTTAAAGCCGATGGAGCTTTTGAAGTCAACATTGCAGACGAATTAATAAGCACAAAAGTTTTTGCAGATGTATTAAGTGGGAAGTTCGATAAAGGATACAACGATCCAAATGAGCTGAATTATTCTCAAATGATTTTTGGGATAACACCTAGTTTGCTGATTTTAAGAGATGATCTTACTTTGAATTTAGGAGCGTCTTTTGTGTATGGATTGGATACAGAAAATAGCGATAGCAGTTTTTATATTTATCCTCAGGTAACTGCTAGTTATAGGTTGGCTGGAGACTACTTTATCCCGTATGCTGGGTTAGAAGGAAGTTTAAGCCAGAATACCTACTATAACTTTGCTCAGGAAAACCCATACGTATCTCCAACCTTGAATATTGCACCTACAGATAAAACCTATGATGCTTATGTGGGAGCAAAAGGAAAACTTACTAATAGCATTGGCTATAATCTTAAAGGAGGATATGCTTCAGAGATCAATAAGGCATTGTTTCTAGCTAATTTTAGTAACCCTTCTAGTACAGAGGATTATGCCTACGGAAATTCATTTGGGGTTGTTTATGATGATATAAACACGCTATCATTTTCAGGAGAGATCAATGTAGATGTGAATAGAGATTTTAAATTAGGACTGAATGGATCTTTCTTTAGTTATAATTCTGAATTCGAAGCTGAAGCATGGAATTTACCAGAAATGAAAGCCTCTTTATTTATGGACTATCAGATAACTGAAAAATGGTTTGCTGGAGCTAACTTATTTTATACAGGAGAAAGAAAAGATAGAGAAGAAACAATAGACGGGGGTGGTGCATTGGGAAGCAGAACAATTACTTTAGATGGTTTTACAGATCTAAATGCAAATCTTGGGTATAGATTTAATGATCAACTTTCCATTTTTGCAAAAGGAAATAACTTATTAGGAGATAACTACGAACGCTGGTCTAATTTCCCGGTTCAAGGGATTCAAGTAATGGCTGGTGCAACCTATAAATTCGATTACAAATAGCAGATAATTAATAAATATAAAAGGGCTGTTCTTCTGGAACAGCCCTTTTTGTTTTTTGTATTATGTTAAAGTGCAGAGCATAGCCAGTTTGAAATTTCAATTGAGACCTTTGGTCGATTTATTAATTCCTTATTGATTTAAAAAGTTTATTTTTGAACCCGGTAAAGCAAAAAATAAATCAAACATTCAATAATACTTATTTCCTATTGAACACAAATACCCTAACTAGATGAGTAAGTTTAAAAGAAGCGATAGATCACGGCCATACCTGAATGTTTTAGATTTCATGATTCAGGAAAAGGCATTCTTGGCTTTAATAATTATTGGAATCGTTTTAGCCGGAATCTTCACAGGAAATAGTCAAGCGGCAATGTGGCTTGGTTTCTTTTTTGCTGCTTATGCGACAGTTTCAAATGATAGTATCCAGTCTTTAGGAACATTTATTGAAAGTAATAAAACCCGTCGTTGGTGGGTGTTATGGCTTTATATTGGAGGTATCTTTCTTGCCACAGTTATTTTTAGTTGGGTTTATTTTGATGGAGATGTTACCTTCCAAAGACTTTTAAAACCCGATGGGACTACCAAATATCCTCATCCGGAAAACTTCAGCTTTTTCCAGATAATTGCTCCTTTGGTGTTATTGATCTTAACAAGATTAAGAATGCCAGTTTCTACTACGTTCCTTATTTTATCGGTGTTTAGTGCAGATACATCTGGAATAACATCAGTAGTGATTAAGAGTTTATCGGGCTATGCAATGGCATTTATTTTGTCTTTTGCAGTGTGGTATTTCTCTTATAACCTGATTAAAAAATTCTTCAAAAGTAGAAAATTTCATCAGGGATGGAGTGTCCTCCAATGGGTAGTAAGTGGGTCCTTGTGGGCTGTCTGGGTAATGCAGGATGGTGCGAATATCGCTGTATATCTACCACGACAACAAACACTTACTCAATTTATAATTTTTGCAACTACTATATTTGCAGGTCTCGGATTGTTATTTTACTTACGAGGAGATAAAATTCAGAAGGTAGTAAGCGAAAAATCTAGAATTTCAGATATTCGGGCAGCAACCTTAGTTGATTTAACGTATGTGATCTTACTTATCTACAAGTTATTTATTAGTACCGTTCCAATGAGCACAACCTGGTTATTCCTTGGTATTATTGGGGGTCGGGAGATTGCAATAAGCCTCGCGCGAACTAAGAAAGGTAAAAAACACCGTAAGAAAGCGGGAAGAATGATCTTTAAAGATTTCTCTTATGCGGCTATTGGTCTTATAATTTCTGTGGCTCTAGCGGCAGCTGCAAATCCTAGTATTAGGGAAGCACTTTTAGAAGCTATGGGATTAGGCTAGATATTCAAGTTTATATTAAAAAAGATCGAGATTAAAATCTCGATCTTTTTTTTTGCAATTGAATTTCTAGAGATTGAATTTTATAAAAACTGTAGAAGCTATTAATACTGAAACATTCTCAATAAAACCATCCTAATTAGATCACATTAGTTATTTTTATGAAAAATATTAAATATGCTTAATAAATTATCTTTTTTAGGAATACTACTCGTTCTATTAATCTCTTGTAATTCTGAAGAAAAACAATCAGCAGATCTTTTAGTGTTTAATGCACAAATTTATACAGTAGATTCCACTTTTTCCACTACTGAAGCTTTCGTAGTTAAGGAGGGAAAATTTTTAGAAACAGGAACTGTTGAAGCACTCCAGGAAAAATATGATTTCAAAGAAAAACTGGATGCAGAAGGAAAAACTATTCTCCCAGGCTTTATAGATGCACATGCACATTTTTATAGAATGGGCTTGCAACAACAAAAAGTAGATTTAACGGGCACCAATAGTTTTAAAGAGGTTTTGGACCGAATAGTTGTTTTTCAGAAAGAGCGAAATGTAAACTTTATAACAGGTAGAGGTTGGGATCAGAATGATTGGGAAGTCAAAGAATTTCCATCCAAAGAGAAATTGGATAGTTTATTCCCAAATACTCCGGTAGCAATTACCAGAATAGATGGGCATGCTTTATTGGTAAATCAAGCTGCCTTGGATAAAGCAGGGATTACTTTAGATACTAAAGCAGAAGGTGGTGCTATTGAAGTTAAGAATGGACAACTTACAGGAATTCTAATAGATAACCCTATGAGTCTTGTTTACAATGCCGTAGAAGAACCTTCAAAGAAGGAGCAAATTCAGGCGTTGATGGAGGCTCAAAAAATCTCTTTTAGTTATGGATTAACTACTGTGGTTGACGCTGGAATAGATAAGAAAACAATTCAGCTGATAGATAGTTTACAAAAAGCTGGAAGTTTAAAGACCCGCATCTATGCGATGATAAGTAACACGAAGGAAAACCTCGATTTTTACTTAGGGAAAGAGCCTATTAAAACAGAAAGATTAAATGTGCGCTCTGTGAAGTTCTATGGAGATGGTGCCTTAGGATCGAGAGGAGCAGCCTTAATGGAACCCTATTCAGATCTTGAAGGTCACTATGGCGCTTTGTTATCTCCGGTAGCAGATTTTAAGAAAACAGCTCAAAGAGTAGCTAATTCAAGGTTTCAAATGAATACACATGCCATTGGTGATTCTGCAAATAGATTGGTGCTTAAAACCTATGATGAATTATTAAAGGGAAAGGAAGATCGCAGATGGCGAGTAGAACATGCACAAGTAATAGATCCAGCAGACTTTAAATATTTCAGCAAAAACATTATTCCGTCTGTACAACCTACACATGCAACAAGCGATATGTATTGGGCAGAAGATCGGCTTGGCGCCGACCGGATAAAAGGGGCGTATGCCTTTAAAAAATTACTAGATCAGGCAGGAATTGTAGCTTTGGGGACAGATTTTCCGGTGGAAGAAGTGAGCCCGTTCTATACTTTTTATGCTTCAACAGCTAGAAAAGATCTTAAGAACTATCCAGAGGGTGGTTATAGAATGGAGCAGGCATTATCCAGAGAAGAAACCTTAAAGGGAATGACCATTTGGGCAGCGTACGCTAATTTTGAAGAAGAGGAAAAGGGAAGTATAGAAACAGGTAAATTCGCCGATTTCATAATTCTTGATAAGAATATTATGGAAGTGGATAAAAATGAAATCCCAAACATTAAAGTCTTACAAACATATGTGAACGGAGAGAAAGTATATTAAAATTATCAATTCTGAAATTCTAAAGCTTACTTATGTAAAAGTCCTCCCCTCTGGGGAGGATTTAGGAGGGGATGAAGATTTAGCTGGGGAAGAGGTCAAATTATCTTCCGCCATTGGCAACTAGATCGTTGATACAAAGATCCTCTAATTCTGGGATATTATTATCTATCATATCAATAATACTCCCTCCAAACTCAATATTGGCAGTCATCAAACAACCACTTACATTACAATGGGCCTGACTTTCTGGATCCTCATGATCTACCTGCATTGGTGATCCTACGTCTACCAGACCAAATAAGTGACCAAATTCATGATTAAGAACAGCAGATTCTACATCACTCTTAGCTGTAGAAGGCGAATTATTGGCGATTTTTTCTATGGTCTTACCATAAAGCACTATCGAAGTATTTCTAAAAGCGGAGCCCAAAACCAATTTATTATCTTCATCATTTTCATTGCTTCCATCAGCCACATAAAGAAAAACAGCTATCTCATCTCCTGCGTTATAAACACTGCGCTCATCTGCTTCAACCTGTGCAATTTCTTCAATAGAAAAAGGTGCTTTATTAGAACTGGCTACTGCGCGAGTGGTAATTTTTACCCCATCTGGTTTAAATATGTGTTCTAATAAGAATTCTGATAAATTATTTAGGGCTACATCTGTTGGTTTAAACCCAGTTACATAAACCACCTCAATAGTTAAAGAAGTGAATTTAGCATCGCTTAAAAGTTCATTTGCAGAAGCTCCTAGAGCTTTTAAATTTGCACTTTTATCTACCCGTGGAGTTCCATTACCTGAATCGGTCGAATCTTTAGAACAACCAATTATTAAAAGGAGTAATAAAAAAGGCAGGATTATTTTTGGAATCTTCATAGGATGGTTTAAAAATAGGGTGACTAAAAATTAAAATTATTAATGAATATAGATAAATATAAGCAGTAATACTTACGAACTCTAAGCTATAAAGGTTTTAACACCGCCAAATAATCGAAATGCTCGCCTTTCTCAACCAGTTCACAGCTAAAATCATTCCCTTCTGCAGCAAGTGCTAAACTATTATAGTCCAGATATAACCAGTTAAACTCACTAGATCGTTCTCCTTTATAACTAATACTAAATTCTAATTCACCGTAATAGGGTGCATCAGGATCTATCCAAATTCCGCCATCTTCATCTGGATCAAATAAATAACTTAGGTCTGAGGAGTCTATTAAAATTTGTCCATTTTTAGATAATAACGTTTTTGAATGCTGAAAAAATCGATCTAAATTTTCCAACTTTTCAATAATTCCTGTACCATTCATCAATAAAAGAATAGTGTCAAATTTTTCATCTTTTAGATCGAAATAATCAATGTTCCTTGCATTTTTAATTCCTCTCGCTTTACAAATTTCCAAAGCCCCTTCAGAAATATCTATAGCCGTAACCTCTAATTTTTTTACATTCTGAAGAAATAATGAATGACTTCCTGCGCCGCATCCAACATCTAGAATTCTTCCTGAGGCCTTTTCTAAGGCAGCTTGTTCTAATGGCGGCATATCTTTAAAATCTCTAAACAGATAAGGAACCAAGATCTCATCATCATCAAAATCTGGAGAATGCACCAATATTGGGGTTTCATCTTTCTCAAGATAATATGCTGAAATAGCTTTACCAAACACATCTATTGTAGCCTTGCTGCTTACTTGCTTCTTCATATCTTTGCGCTTATGGAAGAAATTCTGAAAAATCTCCCGAAAAAGGCCAAAGATAAGCATAAGGAGAATAAAAAGTTCTTTGCTAAGCTACGTAAAAAGCCACCCAAGCATTTGGACTTACAAATGCAAGAATTGCATGAAGAAGAATTTAAGCGCACAGATTGTCTTACTTGCGCCAATTGTTGTAAAACAACAGGACCTTTATTTACCAATAAAGATATAGAACGAATTTCGAAGCATTTCCGGCAGAAACCCGCTCAATTTATTGAGACTTACTTAAGGGTAGATGAGGATAATGATCATGTGTTGAAGCAAGTTCCATGTACCTTTTTAGGGGAAGATAATTATTGTTCTATTTATGAGGTTCGTCCAAAAGCTTGCAGGGAATATCCACATACCGATAGAAAGGATTTTCATAAGATCTCAAACATTACCTTAAACAATACCGCTATTTGCCCGGCAGCTTATAATATTGTGGAGGAAATGAAAAAGAGAATTAAATTGAAGTAGTTAGCAGTTTCAATTTTTGAATGAGTAAGTATTTAAAAAAGTATTCGTGTATTAGGGGCAATTTTGTTTATTACTTATAAATTAGATACTCTGCCCTCATTTGTTCAAATGCTGAAAGATCTTCTTGCCAAGTAGCTTTAATTTCTTCTGAAGTCATTCCTGCTTCAATTTGTTTTTGAAGTTCTGGGCCACCTGCAAGTTTTGTGAAAAATGAATTGAAAAAACCGTTCTGATTTTCAGTATTCTCATATGCATCTATAAGCCATTTCAAATTTATCCCTTCCAGGAATGGAGTTTCACTAAGATCTTTTCCATTACATAGCTGTCCTAAATGTTTAGGACTTTTAGCGCCTTCTAAAGATTCTGGTGTATATGAAAAATTGTAAATTTCTTGATTCAAAAAAGGAGAGCCATAAACTTGAAATTGCTTGTTGGTCCCTCTTCCCGCGTTCACATTAGTACCTTCAAAAAAGCACAAACTAGGATACAAATTAATGGCCTTCGAATTGGGTAAATTTGGTGAGGGTTTTACAGGAAGTTCATATTTAAGATCATGAGTATAATTCTCCATTTCAATAATCTGCAGGTCACACTGAATCCCATTTTTCACCCATTTTTCTCCATTGATCATCTGTGCATATTCTCCCATAGTTAATCCATGCACCACTGGAATAGGATGCATTCCCACAAAACTGCTATGTGCTGGCTTTAAAACAGGACCATCAATATAATGGCCATTAGGATTAGGTCTATCCAGAATAATAAGCTGAATACTATTTTCCGCACATGCTTCCATCACATAATGTAAGGACGAAATATAGGTATAGAATCTGGCGCCTACATCTTGAAGATCAAATATCATTACCTCAATGCCTTTTAATTGCTCCGGTTTGGGCTTTTTATTATCTCCGTAAAGCGAAATAATGGGGATTCCTGTTTTTAAATCTTTTCCATCCTTTATGGTTTCTCCGGCATCGGCAGTACCACGAAAGCCATGTTCTGGTGAAAAAATATTTACGATGTCTATATTTAAGGACACTAAAGAATCTACCAAGTGGGTATAGGTTGGAGTTTTATTTTCTGGAGAACTATTCAAGATCAAACTACTTTGATTACCTACAATTCCTATTTTCTTGTTCTTCAGAAGAGGAAGGTAAGCTTCAGTTCTATTAGCGCCCAAAACTAATTTTGGTGAGATTTTTTCAGAAGAAATAATGGAATCTTTTTCCTTGGATACATCCGTAGCTTCTGAGTTGATTTGTCCAGTTCCTCTCCCGCAGGAAACACTAAGCATAAGAACGAATAAAAATGTATTTTTGAAGAATCTATAAACCATGAATCTATCTTGAATTTAGAATTTTTTATAGCCAAACGGCTTATCCGGGCAAAGAAGTATAAAAGTAGTATTTCGGCACCGATTATAAAAATTGCAATTGCAGCAATCGCTATTGGGGTGATTATGATGCTAGTTTCTTTTGCAACCGGGATGGGGCTTCAGGTTAAGATACGTGAAAAGATCGCAGCTTTTAATGGGCATATCACTATCCAGAGTTACGATAATAACAGTTCCCAAGTCTCCTTAATGCCTGTTTCTCTTGAACAGGATTTTTATCCAGAATTTAAATCGGTAGAAGGAATTACGCATATTCAGGCCGTTGCTACAAAGGCCGGTATAATTAGAACAGAAACCGATTTTGAAGGGCTTATTGTAAAAGGCGTTGGCGCAGATTTTAAATGGGAGAACTTTACCGACTTTTTAGTAGATGGCGAATTGCCAGATTATACTGATAACCTAAATGAAGATGTTCTTATTTCTCAATACATCGCTAATAGATTAGGTTTTAAAGTGGGGGATAAGATTATCACCTATTTTCTTAGGGAAGATGCTAGTAGACCACCATTGTTAAGAGCTTTTATGGTTAAAGGGATCTACAATTCTGGTTTTCAGGAATTTGATAAGCTTTATATGCTCTCAGATATCCGACATATTCAGCGAATAAATGGTTGGGATAATAATCAGGTTGGAGGATTTGAGGTATTTATTGAAGATTTTGATGAATTAGACCTCAAAGGTGCAGAGGTCTATGATAACACCAATTCATTTTTAGATACCCAGACTATCAAACAGAAATACGCTTCTATTTTTGAGTGGGTATCTTTATTCGATTTTAATATCGCACTCATTATAGGAATCATGATCCTGGTTGCAGGAATCAATATGATTACCGCGCTGCTAGTTCTAATTTTAGAACGCACACAGATGATCGGGATCTTAAAGGCACTTGGTGGTAGTGACTGGAGTATTAGAAAGATCTTTTTATATAATGCTTCCTATTTAATTCTCTTAGGTTTATTCTGGGGAAACCTTATAGGATTAGGTTTGCTTTTTATTCAGAAGTATTTCAAACTTTTCCCATTAAATCCAGAAACCTATTATGTTACTGAAATTCCAGTTTATATTGGTTGGGAGTATATTCTAGGTGTGAATATTGGAACTTTGGTCTTATGTCTTCTCATGCTATTGATCCCTTCCATAATAATCACCAAGATCTCACCAGTAAAAGCAATGAAATTCGACTAACTTCTGAGGTACTGTATTTACAGATTCACTCAAAACCTTGCAAAGTGATATTCTGAAGAGTATCTTTGCACTTTCAAAAATAAAATATGGAATACGCTGAAAATATATTAGGAACCATTGGGAATACGCCATTGGTGAAAATGAATAAACTTACCGCAGAGATTGATGCATTAGTATTAGCGAAATACGAAACTTTTAATCCGGGGAATTCTGCAAAGGATAGAATGGCAGTTAAAATGATCGAAGAAGCTGAAGCTAGTGGATTACTACAGCCAGGAGGTACCATTATAGAAGGAACTTCAGGGAATACTGGAATGGGATTGGCACTTGTAGCAATCATTAAAGGATACAAAATGATTTGTGTGCTTAGCGATAAGCAAAGCAAGGAAAAGATGGATATTCTTAGAGCTGTTGGAAGTGAAGTAGTAGTTTGCCCTACAGATGTGGCTCCAGAAGACCCAAGATCTTATTATTCTACTTCTAAACGTTTAGCTGAAGAAACGCCTAATTCTTGGTATGTAAATCAGTATGATAATCCGGCGAATACACAAGCGCATTACGAAAGTACAGGTCCGGAAATTTGGAAACAAACAGATGGTAAGGTCACACATTTCGTAGTAGGAGTAGGGACAGGTGGAACTATTTCTGGGGTTGCTAAATATTTGAAAGAGCAAAATCCGAATATAAAAATTTGGGGAATAGATACTTATGGATCGGTATTCAAGAAATATCATGAAACTGGGATCTTCGATGAAAATGAAATTTATTCTTATGTAACCGAAGGAATTGGAGAAGATATTCTTCCTAAAAATGTAGATTTTTCATTAATAGATGGTTTCACGAAAGTAACCGATAAAGATGCTGCAGTTTATACTCGGAGACTTGCAAAAGAAGAAGGAATGTTTCTTGGAAATAGTGCGGGAGCTGCTGTAAAGGGACTACTTCAATTAAAAGAACATTTCACAAAAGATGATGTAGTTGTAGTCTTGTTCCATGATCATGGAAGTAGATATGTGGGAAAAATGTTCAATGATGAATGGATGAAGAAAATGGGTTATATAGAATAATTATCACAAAAATAGATTTTAGGAGACGCCCGATGGGCGTCTTTTTTATTTACGGAATTGCAAAAAATAAAAGATCAAACTTCCGCTTAGATACATGATAACATCCAGAATATCTGCAGTATATCTGGGTTCTACCGGAGGAAGGTAAATTTCAAAGTAGACGGCATAAAGTACGGTTAATGAAAGTGTGGTGAAGAGGGAGAGTCTAATTGTAGAATCTCGTTTTATAAAATGAACTGCGTGCAGACATATAGTAAGAACTATGGGCATACATAAAAAGTCATTTACATAAAATCTCGCCCAATTTGGAAGAGCTATCTCAAAATAGTAGGATAACTGAATGCCAATAAATATGAGAAGGAAAAAGAAAATAACGTAGCGAAGAATTTTCATAATAAAAACACGGAGACTACAAAAGCGATAGCCATTCCTATTGCCATTACAATGATCCAAACGGTGAAACCAGCCCTGGCAAAGAACCGAATAAACTTATTGGGATGTTCGCGTAAAGACGTGCTCCCTTTTTTTGTGTTAGGAGTATCATTCGGGGGTTTTACAGAACCCTTTCCATTATCTGGCACCGACTTTTTATTTTGGTCTCCTGAATTGGCTGAATTGTTTGGGCTCATAAAGTTTATTTAATTAAATATAAGATAAATAAAAACAGCACTTCAGCAAAAAAAACTAAAGCAATTTTAGTCCCGGGTTAACTAAGAATTAGCATTCGACACCAAATAAGAAGACCCCACAGTAAGGTGAAAATGCTTTTTTAATCGCTCATTGAGGGTCCAATTCTAGGCCCAATAATTATCGGGACATTTCTCGTGGGCTTTCCACGAGATTCTTGGTTTAAAAAGGTTTTATTCCCAACCCCAAGGAGCTTCCGGAGCCTCTACAGGATTAGAGAGATTAAAGTAAACGTTGAAAGCAGGATTATCTGTTCCAATTCTTTTTAGGTTATAAGAAAAAATAGATTCATCAAGTGTTATCCACCATACGTTTGTAGCAGCATAACCTATGAGATCTCTGGTTTCCTGATCTGCCGGAAAAAACTGAAGCTTGTCAGACCCTGTATTAGTGCTGATTCCGCCATATTGTGTAATGGCGTCCTCACTACCATCTTCGTGACGATGATCGTGTTTTAATTTTATTCGATCTCCTTCTAAAGTTAAAACCCAAGTACGGGATTTATCAGCTCCCACATAGAAAGGGATTTTAATAGTATTTTCATCGCAAGCCAAAACATACATCACTAATTTTTTTCCAGAAAAACTGTCATTTTTTATAGATTCATCTAGCTTTCCTTCATATGCTTTTCCGCAGTGTTCTTTTAAGTTATTCCAGAAAATTTGAGCTTGATTTTTATCTTGAGCGAGACTGTTGTCGGCAAAAATAAATACGAACAATAAAAACAAATACTTCATAAATTAAATTTTTTCTAAATATACTATTTCAAACTCTTATATGTTTATTAAAATGGATTGTAGGCATTCTTATATAAATTACATTTCACCATAAATTAAAATCTTATGAGATTAGTTTTAGTTGTCTTTGGTTTACTATTATTTATGATGAGTTGCAGTAGCTCTTCAGAAGCTTTGAAGCCTGATGAAAGTGAGATTTCAGATAGCCCGGATAACTTGAGTTATTTGGCACTTGGGGATTCATATACCATTGGAGAAAGCATAGCTGAGGATTTGCGATGGCCTGTTCAACTTGTTAATCAATTACGGAATAAAGGATTAGAAATTAATGCGCCACGGATAATTGCTAAAACAGGTTGGACCACAGATAATTTATTAAACGCAATAGATGCCAATCTTGGCAATGAGAGATATGATCTTGTTTCTGTTTTAATTGGAGTGAATAATCAATATCAGAATAAATCTATTATAGATTATGAAGCAGATCTCAAAACCATCTTTACTGAAGCCATACAAGCTTCTAAAACAGGGAAAGAAGGTGTATTTGTAGTTAGTATTCCAGATTATGGAGCTACTCCATTTGGCGCTTCCAATGCTGAAGAAATAGGGAAAGAAATTGCCGAATTTAATGATGTTCTAAAAAAAGTGGCCAATCAATTTGATCTTTCTTTCTTTAATATTACGCCAATATCTAAAATGGCAAAATTTGATACATCTCTGGTAGTCAAGGACGGTTTGCTTCCAAGTGGGAAGATGTATACACTTTGGGTGGATCTATTTTTTGATGAGGTTCTTGAAAAGTTGCAATAACAATTTCTTCAATATTTTTAACACATTAAGCATCAAATAGTTAATTGTAAAAGCTTTACATTTATTTGATGCAAGAAGACTTTCTACATTATCTATGGAAATTTAAAAAGTTCGATTTTAGTAAAGCTATTACTACATCGAATTCTAACATTACGATTCTTGATATAGGGACTCACAATCATCTTTCTGGCCCCGATTTTTTCAATGCTAAAATTGAAATTGATCATCAGCTATGGGCTGGAAATGTAGAAATTCATTTAAAATCTTCAGACTGGTATCTCCATCGGCATGAAACAGATCCTAATTATGACAATGTGATACTGCATGTAGTTTGGGAAGATGATAGTGAGGTTTTTAGAAAAGACAATTCTGCAATTCCTACTTTGGAATTAAAGGAGCTAGTGCATCCGGACTCTCTAGATAAGTATAGATCTTTACTATTGAACGGGTCAAAAAAATGGATCAACTGCGAAAAAGATTTTCATCTTTTTGATGATTTCTCAATGAATAACTGGTTGGAGCGGGTTTATTTTGAAAGGTTGGAGAAAAAGTCCATCAAGATTATGGAAATGCTGAAATCTACAGAGAACAATTGGGAAGAAGTTCTTTTTAAATTGCTTTTTAGAAATTTCGGACTAAAAGTAAATACTGATGCTTTTGAAAGTATTGCCAACAGTATAGATTTTAAAGTGATCCAAAAACTCGGAGACTCTTCTTTTAAAATGGAAGCCCTGATCTTTGGTCAAGCTGGTTTGTTAAATGAAAACATAGATCAATCCTATTTCGCATCTCTAAAATCTGAATATCAATTTTTACAACAAAAATTCAATTTGGATAATTCTTCAGTGCTCCTGCCGCAATATTTTAGATTAAGACCAGATAATTTTCCGACTATCAGGCTGTCACAATTAGCAGAACTTTATAGTAATATTCCGCATTTATTTTCAGAGATTATTAAGAGTAACAGCAAAGAAGAATTTTATCGTCTTTTTAGTTCTAGCACTACAGAATTTTGGGAAACCCATTATACTTTTAAAAAGGAACATAAATGCAGAAAAAAGAAGCTCACCCAAAGTTTTATTGATCTTTTAATTATAAATACTATAGTTCCTTTTAAGTACTGCTACTTAAAGGAAACTGGAGATATGGAGACTTCAGAGACGCTTAATATTGTTGAACAAATAAAGCCCGAGAAGAATTCGATGGTAGAAAATTTTAATACTTTAAGATCAAAAACCGCGACTAACTCGTATCATTCTCAAGCTTTAGTTGAGCTCAAAACTGAATACTGCGATAAAAATGCGTGTTTACAATGTGGGCTTGGTGTAAAACTTATTCATGGATTGGTTTAGAATAATAGTTATATTTGAAAAGTGTTAAAACTTGTATATTCCATAAGGCATTATTTTGAGAGAAACGGCTTTTATGTTTCTTCGCGATTAGCAGATAAACTTGGTATTCGCGCTAAAACGATCAGGCTATTTTTTATTTACCTTTCTTTCGCAACCCTAGGACTGGGTTTTGCTTTTTATCTAACATTTGCTTTTTGGCTTAAATTGAAGGACTTGGTTTATACTAAGCGCTCTTCGGTATTTGATCTATGAGATTTTTAGTTAATCCCTTATTGAGGGTTTAATTCCCGGTCCCGATAGATTCTGTGTTAACTAACAAAAGGTTTTCTCTTTTATTTTATTATTTTTGTTACTCAAGACGGCTATAAGCTAGTCTGTAAAAGGATACTTTCTGCATTTGCATCTAGTGTCCTTTTTTGTTGA
>NZ_VORY01000026.1 GCF_007997295.1 Gillisia hiemivivida
TAAAAAGTCTGGAAGGTAAAACAGAGAAACAAAAAAACCACTATAAGAAAAAAGAGCTGAAAAGATATGTTTGGGCGATAGCTAGACTTGGTGGTTGGAAAGGGTATGAAAGCAAAAGACATCCAGGGATAACAACCCTATGGATAGGATTGAAATATTTTAAAGCCGCAATGGAAGGGTGGACCATTCATAAAGATATGTCCACACGATAGGATGGTTCGGGAGGAAAATACTTTTAAAAATTCGAGGCAAGCCCGCCTGAATGAAATTCTTTTCGGGCAGACCTCGGGGAACCTGCCCAGCCGGTCAGGCGGGTTAAACCCTCAATGAGGGATTAAGAAAGTGGAATTACAATAATTCCTTTAAATGAAAGTGGAAAAATAAAAGCGACAGTTGAATACAAATTGAATAATAACGTGTGGTAACACCCTGCAAAATTAATTGCTTGGTTCTAGCCTACTTGGAAATCCCTTCGGAATTTCCTCTGGTTCGCTCTATTTTTTTGCTAAATTAGTTGCTTAAACACGCAACTAATCTTATACATAAACCTTATTTGCAAGCGGTTTACAGAAAAATCTATGAAAAAAGATATTATCGACATAAACGAATCGACTATAAAAAAATTCGTTGAATCCTTAAGACCAGAAGATCCTGAAATTAGGGAAAAACTTGATTTCGGATATTCCTATGATGGTAAAATTATCGAGATTTTCGAAATCAGACCAGAATGGGATAAACCAAAAGAAATTCAACATATCCCATTTGTGAAAATTCGATATTATAAATCCAAAAATAGTTGGAACTTATATTGGATGCGCGGAAATTTAAAATGGGAATCATACGAGCCATTTCCTAATTCTTCGCACTTAAATAAAATTTTAGAAATCATTCAAGAAGATAAATACGGATGCTTTTATGGATAAATCTGAACAAAATATTATAAACAATATAGCGCAAGAATTAGATTGCGGAAATGATTGCTACTATAATCCAGAAACAAAATTATTAATTTGCATTCCCAGCGCCGACTTAAGAATGGGGGATGAAGATTATTTTGAAGAGGTTTTTAAAGATGATTTTGAAAAAATAAAAAAGCAGAAAAAGAATTTGATAAAAATTGAGGTTTTAAAAAGTTTCGAATCATTTTAAATAATGGAGAATTTCAAAGATGAGCTTACAGACAATCATTTTAAAGAAAAGTTAAATGAAGCTTTGACAAATAGGAAACCATTTCAGAATTTTAAATATTTAATAGACAATTCAGAGTACCGAGAAAGTTGGTTTGGGTTTAAACAAAAAGAAATAGAAAAAATAGTTGTAGAAACTATAAATCGTAATAATGCCAGTACGTAACATCGTTAAGCAAATAGCGGGCATTCCCATGTAAAGTGATATTTTAAACTTCAGGTTTCAAACAACTAAGCCGACAATCCCGATAACAACTGGGACGTGTCTCTACTCCACGCCACTTGTGTTAACCTAGACCGTTGGAAATAAATAAAACTAAAAAAAATGAGAAAGAACAGACTAATTCTTTTCTTTATAGTTGCATGCTTATGTTCATGTCAAAATGAACCCGTAGGATTACCTTCTGAAATTGAAGAACTCGAATTTGCTACTGGTAGTATATGCAATGGAAATGGAGAATATAAAATTGATAATAATAACTTGCTTGTAAATTATGTGATTCCTAATAATTTACCTGATAGTTACGACTTGTCCCATTTATTGCCGCCAATAGGAAATCAAGGTCAGCAAGGCTCCTGTGTTTCTTGGGCGATTAGTTATTATATGAAATCACTTCAAGAAGGGATAGAATCCAATAATCAGCCTTTCACAACAACAAGTACAATGAGTCCGGCATACACGTACAATCAGTTAGCTCAAGGCAATTGTTTAGGAACTCAAATTACTGAAACACTGGAATTATTAAAAGATAAAGGTGTTTGCTCATTAGCTTCTTTTCCTTATAACGACACCAGTTGTAGTTTACAGCCAAATGAAGAACAAAATGATTTAGCATCTACATATAAAATTAGTGACTATAAAAGTTTAAGTGGACAAAATATGGTGCTAGAAATGAAAGCTTTAATTAATGAAAAGACACCTGTAATAATTGGAGCATATTTATCTTCTGAATTTGGCAAAATAGATAACTTTGGCTTAGCGGCATACAGAGAACATCTTGTTAATTACAGCTTAGAAAGATGTCATGCAATGCTGGTGATTGGGTATTCTGATGACTATAGTGCCTTCAAAGTTGTAAACTCATGGGGAAATGAATGGGGAAATGATGGATTTGTTTGGATTGATTACAAAGCATTTGAAAATGTATTAGATGAAGCTGCAGAATTTAGAGTAATCAATCAAGCTTACATCGCTTATGACTTATAACAACCAGTGCCAGCATCAGTTACCAGCAAATAGTAGGTATTCCAGTGAAAAGTGATATTTTAGTCCTCAAGTAAAACACAACTAAGCCTACTATCCCGATAGTTACCGGTACTCGGCCCTACGCTAAGATACTTAGATTATCCAAGCCCCAATGGCTGTCATTTTAAACAAGTTAGTAAATTCAAAAAAACAAACTTAATTTAAGAAATTGACTGAAAAATTATGCGGAACTTAATCTTAAATGATGGAAATATAATACCGATAGTAGGATTTGGAACCTACAAATCTCAGAATCAAGAGGGAATAGAATCGGTCATATCTGCTATCTCTAATGGTTATTCTCTAATCGATACAGCAGCAATTTATGGGAATGAAGAAGCTGTTGGTAAAGGAATCAAAGCTAGTGGAGTTTTAAGAAAAGATATTTTCATAACCACCAAATTATGGCGTGAGAGTTTAGGTTATAAATCAACTAAAATAGAATTTGAAAAATCCCTAAAAAGACTTAATCTAGACTACATTGATTTGTACTTAATACACTGGCCTGCTAATGCTAAAAATTATGACAATTGGCAAAAAACCAATGCCGATACTTGGCGGGCAATGGAAGAATTACAAGCTGAAGGCAAAATAAAATCTATTGGTGTAAGTAATTTTTTTCAAGAACATTTAGAAGCTTTATTTCAAACAGCTAATGTGATTCCGTCCATTAATCAAATAGAATTTCATCCAGGTTATTGGCAACAGGAATTAGTAGAATTCTGTAAAAGACAAAACATAGTAGTTGAATCATGGTCGCCTTTGGCAAGAGGAAAAGTGTTTGGAAATGAAGTGTTAAAGGCAATCGCTAACAAACACAACAAATCTGTTCCACAGGTTTGTTTGAGATGGATTATTCAACACGATGTAATTGTTATCCCTAAATCTACATCACCCAGAAGAATCCAAGAAAACATGAATCTGTTCGATTTTGAATTGATAACAGCAGAAATGGAACTCATTAATAAGCTTCAAGAAATGGGTTTCAGTGGAGAATTACCTAACATCTGGCCAGACAGAATTTAAAAACATTTGCTAACATCCACAAAACATGAGAATTAAAAAAATAATTCGGGCGGTTTTAATTTGACTACCTTCTATAATGATATCTATGATTTTTATCCAAAACGGATTAGGAAAAATATTTCACTCCAATCAAATGGATAAAATTATTACAAATAATACGATAATAATTATCGTTGGAATTATTCTACTTATAGCAACTGCTTTGTTCTTATTTAATCCCTCATTGAGGGTTTAATTCCCCGAGGCCTGCCCGAAACATTCAGGCGGGCTTGCCTCGATTTTTTAAAAGTATTTTCCTCCCGAACCATCGGGACATACCTCGTGGGCCCGCCCGTACCGTTCGGGCGGGCTTGCCACAAGGTTCTTGATTAAAACTATAATTTTGAGAACGACTCTTTTAGCATTATATATGACATTTATAGTTTTTATTCATATATCTAAAGAGAAGCCATTTGAAGTTGTAGCTATTATTGTATTGGCTACAATTTTTGCAGCATATATTAGACAACCACAACTATTCCATCAGAAACACAATCAATAAAATGTGTGTAAAAAATTGACTTAAATATTTGCTCCATTGATTCTCAACATAAATGAGTAAAATTGGCGGTAATATCATTTCTTTTTTAATCTGTCAACTTGGCCCAACTGAAAAGCCTACTTTTGTATTAATTTCATAGTATGAATTACACTTTAGGTATCACGTTGAAAAATCATGAGATACTAACAAGCTATCTGGAAGACCTTTCTTTGGAAGAGCTTAATGCCATTCCTGAAGATTTCAACAACAATATATTTTGGAATATCGCGCATACGCTCGCAAACCAGCAAATGTATGTCTATGTTTTTTCTGGTCAGACTCCCTTGATTTCAGAGGAATGGATCACCAACTACAAAAAAGGAACAAAACCCACCAAAAACATAGACAAAATGGATGTGGAATACCTAAAATCAAAGCTTATACCTGCGATAAACCAGACCAGGATTGATTTGCACAATGGGCTTTTCAAAAACTACCAGCCCTACACGGCAAACTCTGGTTCAACATTGAAAAACATTGAGGAAGCCATTATTTTCAACAATTTTCACGAAGGGATTCATCATGGTGCTATTTCAGGGCTTAAGCGAGCTATAAACGCACGGAAAGAAAAGAGGCTCCCTCTTGTTTCGGGATTGTGATTTTAAAGTTCATTCATAAGCAACTCTAAGGGAAACCAAGGCGTGATTAAGTTGAGAACTGCTTTCATTTTGGTGTTTACAGGTAGCACATGTCGGTACAGTAGAGAACACCTGATATAACAAATAGTAGTGTTCTTTTATAAGCCAAAAATTTCGGTTTATTTAGAAAACTGTCAATCTTTGTATTAGTCATTTAAAACAAAAAAAGATAGAACTCAAAAACAAAAATCTGGCTTTAACATGGAATGAAGGCACTCGCTTTTTTCTCCGCTACTTGCCAAATACAAACTCGTAGACTTTATTTGCAGAAACATACAATTTCTAAGATGCAAAAAATGATTAAGAATTATGTCAGATTATTTACGATTTTAATATTGTTGAGTTCGTGTGAAAAATCAAGAACCTCGGGGCAAGTCCACGAGGTATCAACTGGAAATTACTTTTAAAAATTCGAGGCAAGTCTCGAGGAATTAAACCCTCAATGAGGGATTCAACTGATAAAAAAGAAGTTACAATTGATAATTTCGATAAAAAATTCATCGATAGTTTAATCCCAAATCCTGATGAAAACTATTCAGTTTTTTATGCTAAAATTAAAGGTTACTCAAATGATAAAATTAGATTGAGTATAAGCCCCGTCAAAATCGAAAATCCAGAAAGCTATTACTATTTCATCGGAGATTTTGAAGAGGAAGTCAGACTTGATTATTATGGTGAGTCGAATAAATATATATCTTTTGATCCGTATAAAGCGACTCAAGGAAAGGTGAAATTGAAGTACCAATTATAAAATTCTTATAAACACTAGCAACAATATCAAATATCCCAAATAGCAGCGTTTGATTTAAAAGTGATGTTTTAGATCTAAATTAACAAACAGCTAAGCCAACAATCCCAATAGATAGCGCTATGTGTTCCAACTCTAGGCCACTTGTGGAAAGCAAAACCGAGAGATGTTATTTTTGAACAGAAAATTGAAAACAAACGAAGTAAATTAAATGAAAGAAATTCGAGTTGGTTTTTTAATGTCTTATGATCATAAGTTATTAAAAAATTCAATACCATTAGTTTATAAAGAAGCCGACTCGATCACAATTGCCCTTGACGAGAACTTAAGAACATGGTCAGGTGGAAATTTTGAAATTGATGACAGCTTTTTTCTTTGGCTCAAATCTTTTGATATTGAAAAAAAGATAACAATTTATAGAGATGATTTTTTTGATTCCAATCTGAATGCGATGGAAAACGAGGTAAAAGAAAGAAAAATGTTAGCCTCGAAAATGGGAATAGGCAATTGGTTAATTCAAATAGATAGTGATGAATATTTCGTAGACTTCAAGAAATTTACGGAAGAACTTAAGCTCAGAAATAAATATTTAAATAATCCAGAAAAAAATCAAATTCAGATAGCTGGATATTATGTAAACTTATATAAATATACAGAAGATGGGATTTTATATGTATCCAAACCACGAAATCAAAAATTTGCTACTAATTATCCGAGTTATGTAACTGGCAGAAACACCAAAAAACAAGTAATCTATATTCCAAGTCTAGTGATACATGAATGTTTATCGCGTAGTGAAGAAGAAATTCGGACGAAATTTACCAATTGGGGACATTCACATCAAGTAGATATTGATAAATTTTTAAATAAATGGCGAAAAATAAACCAATCCAATTATAGTAAGTTTGAAAATCTATTTTATCTCAAACCTGAATTATGGAAAAAATTAAATTATGTAGAAGGTAAATCCATTACTGAAATATCTCGCAATCTAGATTATCAGAAATTAAAGCCTTCAAGATCATTCCTAATAAGTAAAAATTTTGGTCAATGGTTTAAGTTTTTATACAAATAAAATGTTTTAGTTTAAAAAACTTAATAGAATTAAAAAAATACGGCTGACATACGGATCAAGACCGTTGTCTTTCATTGCAGAACGAATTCAAAATAAATGACATATGAAAAATTTAAACCTGAACACAATTCTATTAATACTATGTTTAATTCTACTAATAGTATGTGCTTACGGAATTTATTCACGTCCAACATTGGAACAAATTGATGCGAGAATTATGCATTGGGGACAACATTATGGACAGCATTTTTCCAATTAGATTTTCTTTTCTAATGAAATTAGAACGTGGTTTTATTTGTAAAACTGGAAACTATATTTAAAACTAAGAAATATGAGATCATTTTATAACAAAATCACTAAGAAAATAACTGGAATTACCTTAGCGATTATACTGTTCATATTATTAATTTTAAAGTTCGTAATTGAATAAACTCAAACTAACTGAATTCAAGAAAATATAAAGATAGATTGATTGTTAAGCTCAATTAATTCGGTTGCGAAATTTCTCACTCAAACGGAATTTAGCAGATTTACGTAAAACATTAACGACTCAAATAACTGGAAATCTAAATTTATAAATTAAAATGTTAATTAAAATCAATCTCGAGAGGAGAAAATAAAACTGTAAAAAACAAGTGAGCAAAACCTTTAAAACTAAAGGCTTATGGTCTTTAATTAGGTATTAAGAATTAAACTAAAACATATTGGTATTAAGTCTAGAATAATTATTAATATGGAGATTAAAAATCCTAATTATCAAATTATCAGGATTTTTATTTCACAGCAAATTTGAACAACTTTCATAATTCCTTCTTAAATAATTTCACACCACTTAAGGCTTCATTATTTTTATATAATTGAAAAAGAAAATCATTATTATCGGTTCTGGAATTGGAGGCTTAGGTTCTGCTGCGTTGTTAGCTAAATCTGGTTATGACGTCACTGTCATTGAAAAGAATGCCAATCTTGGTGGTCGTGCTAATATTTTTGAAGCCGAGGGTTATACTTTTGACATGGGACCTTCCTGGTATCTAATGCCAGATGTATTTGAGCATTATTTCAAATTGCTCGATGAAGACATTACTAAACATTTAGATCTGGTAAAGCTCTCTCCTTCTTACCGTGTGTTTTTTTCTAATGATAAAGAATTACCTATAGTCGATATCCATTCTGATCTGGATAAAGATTTACCTCTTTTTGAGCAGTTAGAGCCAGGCATCACGCCTAAGATCAAAGAGTACCTTAAACGTTCTGGTGAGCAATATGAGATGGCTAAAGATACTTTTATGTATAGAAATCTAGGGTTCTCATTAGATTTTTTAAAATGGGATGTGATTAAAAAAGGGATAGAACTCAATCCTTTTCAAACCATGCAATCCTACTTAAATAAATGGTTTAAAAGCGAGCGTGTTAAAAAAATATTAGAATATACATTGGTGTTTTTAGGTTCTGATCCTGCAAAAACACCTGCGATGTATAATATCATGAATGCCATAGATTTCAATATGGGTGTTTACTACCCTAAAGGCGGGATTTATGAGATTGTAAAGGCATTAGTAACTATAAATAAAAAACATGGTACACAGTTTATGACAAATATGCCTGTATCAAAAATTATAGTTGAAAACAAAAAAGCTACAGGTGTTCAACTCGAAAATGGGACTATTTTAGAAGCAGATTTGATCATCTCCAATGCCGATTTATGGTTTACGGAAACCCATTTACTTGAGAAGCGTCAGCAAACCTATCCTGAACGATATTGGGAAAAGGCAGTTTTGAGTCCGAGTGCGTTTATTATGTACCTTGGTTTGGATAGAGAATTAGAGATTTTAAGTCATCACAACCTACGCTTTGGTGGAGATTGGAAACAAAATTTCAAAGAGCTGTTTGATACGCCTAAACTTCCGGAAGATCCTAGTTATTATATCTGTAAGCCCACGGAAACCGATCCAGACTTATCGCCACCAGGAACTGATAATTTATTTGTTCTGGTGCCAATTCCTCCTGGTTTAAGGCTTTCCAAAACTGATATGGAAAGTTACCGTCAAAAAATTTTAAATCTGATGAAAACGGACTTAAATCTACCAGCAATTGAAGAATATATCGTTTATGAAAGGTCTTACTGGAGTGATGATTTCCGAAGGGATTATAATGCCTATAAAGGCACCGCATTAGGATTAGCGCATACATTAAAACAAACACTAAAACGACCATTAAACTATAGTAAAAAGGTTAAAAACCTCTATTATGTTGGTGCTGGTACAAGTCCGGGAATTGGTATGCCTATCTGTTTGATTTCGGCTGAACTCGTCTATAAACGTATTCAAAAGATTAAAACCTCTAAACCCTTAGAATCCTTGTAGCCTCAACTACATTATTTCATTAAAAAACATATAGAAAAACAATATTGCTCCTGTAAGCACATTGATAAGTGGAAAGTAGGTATAGTATTTAAATAGTTTTGAAATATTATTAATACTTAGTAGTACGATAGAGATATAAACAATACCGAAGACAATTGCAATAAAACCTACATAGTAAAATCCAATAGATGCAGAGATGAAATAGGCTATTAGGCAAAACCATAAGGCTTTTTTCTCACCAAGCATAATTGCTAGTGTATTCACTCCGGCTTTTCTATCTGCTTCAATATCTGGAATAGCAGAATAGGTTTGCATACCAAAGGCCCAAATAAGACCGCCAAGTACAGCTAACCATTGTATATTGGTGTTTCCTGTGATGAAAAATCCAACTAGTGCCGGGGAAACATATATAATTGCCGAAAAAAGGACATCTAAAGGGGGTTTACTTTTTGCTCTTACAGGCCTTGCGGAATAAAATAGCCCCGTAAATAAAAACAACAATAAGGCGAGTTTTGTGGGTACATTAACCATAAAAAATAATGGCACAAAAGGAATTAATAAAAGGACTATGATGATCCACAAGCTTTTATGTTTTTCCAGTTTTAATACAGATTCGTATTTTATCTTCTTGTCGTTATAGATATCGGTTTGATAATCATAGATATCGTTAACACCGTAGATAAAAACATTTGCTGGCAAGGAAAAAAATACACCAAACGCTATTAAAAGAAGCGTAGTGCTATCATCATACAAGAACAGATTTCCTGAAGAAATAACACCAACAAGAAAAGTTCCGAGGACGTACATCCAGAATCTCGGTCTAGATAAAAAGAAAACCTCTTTGATCGTTAGTTTCATGGCATAGCAAAAATAAGGTTATAGAATCATTAAATCTAAATATTTATTTTTATTTGTTTATTTGATTTTATTATATGTTAAACAAAAGATAGTGTCATTTTGTAATTACTGTAGAATCCAAAAAACAAACTTCTTTTGACTGCAGATATCACCAATTTAAACAGTTGACATCCAATTACATTATGTGCAATTCCTTATATATAACTTTATTAATCTTTAAAATAAGCGGGATTAATTTTGGACTATTTTAAAAATGAAAGTTTCGTGTAAGTGAAAATTAGAAACAAAAAAAGAATAATAGTATAAGTATAATCCAGACTTAACTTAACTCTAGTATATTGCATTAATAAAGTATTATTATGAAATGAGCATAACGCCAATAGGATAAAAACACCGATGAAGATATGCGAATTGCTAAAGATAGCTTTCGAGAGACCATTATAAAACAATAAATATCAACATATGAAATTAAACTTATTGTCCTGTCATGCTCAGAGACCAGATAGAAGAGCGATAGCGAATTGTATTGCAGAAATTTCAACTAACATCGATGAATCATTGTCAAATGAACTTACAGATCTCCTCCTAGAAGGAGACGCTGTAGATATTGAGATGGAAGATAAAAATACTGGTTCTGCTTTAAGAGCTTTGCGAAAATTAAGTATTGACTACGAAATTATAGAATGAACCAAATTACTGGCAATTTGGTAACATATTCATGTGAACTATTGTCTAGCAGACTGATTACTATTGCATATCGGTTGAATATCTTTGAAATAAAAAAAAACGCACCTCACTGTTTATAAGACATAACTAATAAAGACTAAATAGAAAGATTTGTGCTTATGCTCAAAGACCACCAAGCTATCTCCTACTCCACTCCAATGAATTGCTAAAAATATTAACTAAGAAGCAAAGCAATACAAAATCGCTCAATCTTGCTCAAAGCTGTTGCCAAAGCAGGTAACATCGATTAGGGCAAATAGTGGATCTTCCAATGAAAAGTGATATTTTAGAGACCCAGTAACAAAAAAGTAAGCCAACAATTCCAATAGCTACTGGGTCGTGTCCCCAATCCACGCTAATTGCGTTAACCAAGATCTTTTTTACTATGCATTTTCATCAGATAAGCTACAAGGCATATGATTAATGAAATATACTTTAATAATTTTCCAAGTTTAGAAAGTGAAAGGCTAATTCTGAGAAAGTTGGAATTGACAGATGCAGCTGAAGTGCAATTAATTCGTTCGGATGAAAAAGTTATGATTTATATGGATTCAGAAAGACAAATGACCATTCAACATTCTGAAAACTTTATTTCTAACAAATTAAAAATGTACGAAGAAAGAACTGGAATCTTTTGGGCTATTATTGAAAAATCAACCAATAAGTTTATGGGTGATTTTGCGTTTTTCAAAATAGATAATAAAAATTCTAGAGCAGAGATCGGATATACGTTGAAACCAGAATTTTGGGGAAATGGATTTATGAAAGAGGCAATGCTGAATGTTTTCAATTTTGGCTTCAGTGATTTAAAACTTCATAGTTTAGAAGCAAACATTAATCCCCAAAATGACAATTCTCGAGCAATATTGACGAAAATGGGATTTCAAAAAGAAGCCTATTTTAGAGAGAATTATTACTATAACGGGGATTACTTAGATAGTGAAATTTACTCTTTACTCAAAACTGACTATCAAAAAAGCAAAAAATAAAGAACAAAACTTGAAACTATCAAAATACAGAACATCGGGTGCTATCGGAAAATCAGATATTGAAATATATTGTCGTCTGACAAAAGATATAAGATCGCTGCGCTACTAGATTCAAGACGTAAGACTTTTTTCCAACTAATTGAAAATCATTATTTTAATCTGTATAAATTTTTCAAAAAGGAAAAAATAATTCTGTGTTCTAATAGCAAGCTCCTAAACATTGAAAACATTCTTAATCCACGTTTCTTCTAGCCTCATCGAAATCCTGAATTTTTTACCGGACAATACTAATTGAAATATTTAAAAAAATAGTGTCATAATAAAAAAGCCCCGAATTATCGAGGCTTTCATTTTTATTTACAAAACATTCATTACTTAGGCATTACTACAGTGTCTATTACGTGAATTACACCATTGCTGCCCATTACATCTGTAGCTACAATTTCACTATAATTACCATTTACATCTTTCAACCAAATTTTACCATCTTTTTGCATTACAGTTAAGACTTGACCATTTAATGCTTCCAATTCTACCATACCATTTCCTTTCTTTAAAGCAGCTACTACATCTGTTGCAGTTAAATTTCCAGATACTACATGATAAGTTAAGATATTAGCTAATGCTTTTTGATTTTTTTCTTCTAATAGAGAGTTCAATGCATTAGAATCAATTTTAGCGAAAGCACTATTTGTTGGAGCGAAAACGGTGAATGGTCCATCTCCTTGTAAAGCACCAACTAAATCGGCAGCAGTTAATGCTGTAACTAAAGTTGAAAAATCTTCATTGCCAACGGCAACATCTACTATTGTTTCTTGTGCAGCAACATTTTTAGATAAGGCTACAGTCATTAGAATTGTTAAAATAAGGACTAATTTTTTCATCATTTCTAGTTTTAGATATTAAATTGTTTTACAAATATATACTAAAGTTTCGTTTTGTCTAACGTTATTAACTTTTTATTAAACAAAATTTTAAAAGATTATTTCTAATTTTCATCTTTAATACAAAAAGATAAAGTTCTTATAGTTCAATTATGAAATAAGCTTTGAGAAATAAAAAATAAGAAAAGCTAAAACGAAATGATTGGAATAAAAAGCTACAGGAGCTAACAACTGCTATCACAAATAGCAGGCAATTGAATGATAAGCGATGTTTTATAGATTAATTATGAAACTAACAAAAGCGACAATCCGGGCAACTTTTAGGACATTCCCCTACTCCACTCTGCTTGGGTTTACTAAAACCGCTACTTGCAAGAAATAAAGATTTATCGTCCTGAATAATACATAAATGATCAGGACAATAATTTATCAGCAAAATAATTCAACATTGTTTCCACTTCATCTACATTATTCCCATTAACCGATATATCTGTAAGCCTTGGAAGATGCTTTGCAAAATAAATATGGTTATTAGACATTTCAAAAAGATTAGTGGCTAACGCGTAGGGGTATTTAAATTGCGGATTGATCTCCGAAATAATATTGGAAACTGAATTGGCTAAACTTTTATAACTTTTAAAAAATCCTTTTGAATTATCCTTATCTACATCTTTTGTATGATATGCTTTGACCCCTTCTGATATAAAAATATTATGGAGTTTACTTTCATTAACATATTCTACACCGGGATTATCTTTAGGTGCAAAAACAAAAGAATGTATAATGATCTTCAGTTTTATCCTTGGATCGCTAACATTCATGGTATTTACTTTTATAAGATAGCTTACCCATTCCCAATACCAATTAACTAAGAATATTAATAACAAATGTTTGTTCTCAAAGTACCGATAGATGGAAGCTTCTGTTGAACCTATTCTCTCTGCTAACTTTTTAAAAGTAAAGGATTCGAAACCATATTCATCTATTAAGAGAATACTATGCTGAATAATATTTTTTCCAAGTTTTGAATCTTGTGGATCCTTAAGGTATAAACCGTCGTTTAAAGAAAATCTTATTTGTAAACTCATTGTTAAATGTATCCAAAACCAGATTCGAAAATCGAACAAAGTTGTAATTAAAATTCAAATATACAAAAGCAAAACAATTTTTTATGATAGTATTACTATTGTTTTAAAAAGTCTTATTATATTTACAGCTAAAATTTTAATAATTTAAGAAAAATGGGACTATGAAGATTAATATTTTTTCACACTTAAAAAGTGATATACCATCAAGTATTGTGGTATTTTTTGTGGCATTACCTCTATGTTTAGGTATCGCCTTAGCCAGTGGAGCACCACTTTTTTCAGGTTTAATAGCTGGAATTATTGGAGGTATAATCGTTGGTGCCTTAAGCGGATCAAATATTGGAGTAAGCGGACCTGCAGCAGGATTAGCAGCAATTGTTTTAACAGCTATAGGTTCTTTAGGGGGATTTGAGAATTTTCTGTTAGCAGTTGTTTTAGGTGGTGCTATACAACTACTCTTTGGGATTCTAAAAGCTGGTATCATAGGATATTATTTTCCTTCATCTGTTATTAAAGGGATGCTTACTGGAATAGGAATTATAATTATTCTTAAACAAATTCCTCATTTTTTTGGATACGATGCCGATCCTCAAGGTGATTTTGCGTTCTTTCAAATAGATGGAGAAAACACTATTTCCGAAATATTTAAAACGGTGAATTATATTCGGCCTGGATCTGCATTAATCGGTATTATAGGTTTATCCATTTTATTATTATGGGATAAAGTATTATCCAAAAAATCTAAAGTATTCCAAGTAATACAAGGTCCGTTAGTAGCTGTGGCTGCAGGAATTATCTTCTTTTTAGTAACAAAATCCAACGATACAATTGCTATTACTCAATCTCATTTAGTTAGCGTACCTGTACCAGAAGATTTTTCCTCATTCTTAGGTCAATTCAGTTTTCCGAATTTTGGAGCTATTACGAATCCAGAAATATGGGTTGTTGCATTTACTATTGCTTTGGTTGCAAGTTTAGAAACCTTACTTTGTGTTGAAGCTACAGATAAACTAGATCCACACAAAAATGTAACTCCAACAAATAGAGAATTGTTAGCCCAAGGCACAGGTAACATCATCTCTGGAATGATAGGTGGATTACCAATTACTCAGGTAATTGTAAGAAGTTCTGCCAATATTCAATCGGGAGGAAGAACCAAGATGTCGGCAATTATCCACGGGTTTCTGTTGTTAATTTCTGTAGTGGTGATTCCAAATTTATTAAATATGATACCACTATCTGTACTTGCTGCTATATTATTGATTGTAGGATATAAGTTAGCGAAACCAGCTTTATTTAAAAAAATGTACGATTTAGGCTGGAAACAATCTATACCTTTTACAGTAACGGTTCTAGGTATTGTATTTATCGATCTGCTTTACGGAATAGGATTAGGATTGGCAGTGGGAATTGTTGTTATACTAATAAAGAGTTATCAAAACTCTCATTTCTTGCATAAGGAAGGTGAAGAGTTAAACGACGGAACCATTAAAATGACCTTAGCAGAAGAGGTAACATTTTTTAACAAAGGTGCAATTCTTAAGGAATTAGAAAGCTTACCTGAGAACTCCTATTTAGAGTTGGACGTTAGAAAAACCAGGTACTTAGACAATGACATTATAGAAATTTTGGAGGACTTCGCATTTAAGGCTAAGGAACGAAACATAAACATAAAATTAATTTCAGAGCGAGGTATCGTTGAAAACCCACCAAGCTATATTGAATTTTTTAAACTAAGACCTAAATCAGCATAAAACAACTTGTTAATTAAAATACATAAATTATGAAAGCACATACAAAAGAGACACAAGCTACAATGACCCCGGAGAAAGCATTAAACTTTTTAAGAGAAGGTAATGTTCGATTCCAAAACAATTTAAAAGCGAATAGAAATCTTTTGGAGCAGGTAAATGATACCAGCGAGGGGCAATTTCCTTTTGCTACCATTTTAAGCTGCATAGACTCAAGAGTATCAGCCGAGTTAGTTTTTGATCAAGGATTAGGGGATGTTTTTAGTGTGCGTATAGCAGGTAATTTTGTAAACCAGGACATCCTTGGAAGTATGGAATTCGCTTGCAAACTTGCTGGAACTAAATTAATTGTTGTTTTAGGCCATACAGCTTGTGGGGCGGTAAAAGGTGCTTGTGACGATGCAAAACTTGGAAATTTAACAAGTATGCTGGCTAAAATTAAACCAGCAGTAGAAGCCGTAAAAGAACCAAAAGATGCTAGTTTACGTAACTCTTCAAATTCAGAATTTGTAGATAATGTTTCAGCAAAAAATGTTCAGCTTTCAATAGATAGAATTATGAAAGAGAGTGATGTTCTTTCAGAAATGCAAAGCAATGGTGAGATAAAAATTATAGGTGCGATGTACGATATTAATACAGGTACAGTTGATTTTTATGAATAAATAAAAATAATAAGAAAGTTAAATTAAGTTTTAAAATAAAGATGGTAGCATTAACTCTAGGGTGATTGCTACCTTTTTTTGCTCAAGCTCAAGACAATAATCTTGGGAATTGCTAATTTATATTGCAGATAAAAAGTTAAATCAATATTTAACCTATAACCATATTTCAGGACAAGACAGCCAAGTCTAAAACTTAGCGTTTAATTCTTCAACAATAATTTCTATCTTTTTATTCTTAGCTTTTTTCTCTAAATAAATTGCCGATGTTTGCCTTACCTCACAGTCTTTAATAGCGCAACGTTCGCAGGTTACACCAACCTCTTGTTTTTTAATAGTCTTATCGCCTAAAAATTTCAACTTGCGCTCCAATTGCTTATTAATTAGTAACCCAATACTTATACTTCTATATTGATTGTTTCTAAAAGGATCTTTCGTAGCAGATGAGAGTACTAAATACTTTGTATCATGGCTTGGATAATTCGAAATTTGAATATCAAATTCATGAGAATTTTTACTTATACTAATATCTTTTAAAACTTTCAAGGACACCCAACGTCTGCAATAATGCTCATTGGTTTCATTGGCCCGAGGTGAATGCTGATGTGATAAATGAAGTTCCTTGTTTAAGTAAAATTTTTCGGAATCTGCTTTATGTGTAATCCTTAAAAAGAATAAATTCTTAATATTAAATGCTTTAGGCAAGATATTGGTTAAACGTTGATAGAATGATTCTGGTGAAGTATTGAAAGCTTTCAAAATTTGAAGAAATAGCGCTTTGTCAAAAGTTTCTTTTTCAAAAACTGTCTCTAATTGTAATGTTAATTCATCTTTAGGAATAACAAGCGCTCCAGCAAAATATGAGGCATAAAAATTATTGAGAACTTGGTCAAAACTTTCAAACTTTATCCAAGGAAATGTATACAAACGATCTTTGATTTCTAAAAAATTATATGCAAGTTCTTTTGCATATATAAAGGTGCGCTGAGCTTCATCAATCCCATTTGCCAATAAGAGAGTATGAGTTTTAGGAACAAAAACTGAACGTAAATTCCCTAAAGCTTCATATTTACTTAATTCATTTTCAATAATAGAATATCCATATTCCTCTATTAAAATTTCTTCCAAATCTTTTGAGGAAACCGTTTGGCGTAAATCTAATTGGTAGGCTTTCACAAATTTCAAAACACTTTGTTCTAAATCATCAAAATAATTATTATTTGCTTCTTGAAAGGACCTTAATGAAGCAAGAAAAAAACTTTCTCTGCTAAAACTATAATGTTGTGCAATTTCAATAATAGTACTTATAAATGCATTTACTTTTGCAGGAGCGTTAGCGACAATATCTATTAAAGTATTTTCCTTAATTCCAAAGAGTTCCAAAGGAATTTCCTTTAGTATTTTAGATTGCAACAGGTCTCCAATAGGTGCTAAATTTTTATCTAATTTTAAAGACACCATTTGGTCGTACGGCACATCCAATTTTTCGGAAAGTATCGCTATTTTATCTGGTTTCGGATATTTTTTACCATTCTCAATCTCATTTAAATAAGACTTAGATAAACCCGAAAGTTTAGACAATCCAAATAAGGATAATTTGTTGTCAGTCCTTATCTGCTTTAACTTTAACCCAAATATTAGTTTGATATAATCTTCCTTCATAATCACAAATATACGCTATTTTGCGAACATGCTTATTTTGCGAATATATACTTTTAGCGAACGTTCGCTTGTTTTTTAGAAAACTTTGTTCTAATATTGTCCTGTAAAACAATAAGACCATGGAACACAAAACTTTAAAACTACCTAAACTAAACTTTTCAAAAGATGTAAGTAATTACTATCCAGAAATTCTTACAGAAGATGCTTTAAACTTTATAGCCGCACTTCATGAAAAATTTAATGCGAGACGACTTTCACTTTTGGAAAAGAGATTGTTACAGCAAAAGGTTTTTGATGAAGGTAACTTACCTGAATTCCCTCAAGAGACTCAATCTATAAGGGAAAGTGATTGGACTGCGGGTAACATTCCTGAAGATTTAAAAGATAGACGTGTAGAAATTACAGGTCCTGTAGATAGAAAAATGATCATTAATGCATTGAACTCCGGAGCACGAACATTTATGGCAGATCTGGAAGATAGCACTGCTCCTACCTGGGAAAATGTTATTGAAGGTCAACAAAATCTAATTGATGCCAACAATAAAACCATTTCATTGGTAGATTCAAAACGAGGTAAATCCTACATACTGAATCAAGAAACTGCAGTTTTAATGGTTAGACCCAGAGGTTTACACTTAAACGAAAGACACATTCTAGTAAACGAAGAAGAAACTTCTGGAAGTTTGGTAGACTTTGGCCTTTACGTATTTCACAATACTCAAACCTTACTTTCCAACAATACGGCACCTTACTTCTACCTGCCAAAGCTAGAGCATTATTTAGAAGCACGTTGGTGGAATGATGTATTTACTTTTGCTCAAGACTATTTAGAGGTTCCTAAAGCAACTTTTAAGGCAACTGTTCTTATAGAAACTATTACTGCAAGTTTTCAGCTAGACGAGATCATTTTTGAACTTAAAGATCATATTGTGGGTTTAAATTGTGGTCGCTGGGATTATATATTTTCATACATCAAAAAATTTAGAAACCATCCAAACTTTGTGGTGCCAAACCGTGATCAGGTTACTATGACAACTCCTTTTATGGATGCGTATTCTAAGCTTGTGATTCAACGTTGTCATAAACGTGGTATCCTCGCCATTGGTGGAATGGCAGCTCAAATTCCCATTAAAAATGATGAATATGCAAATATTGTTGCTTTAGAAAAAGTAAGAAAAGACAAAGAAAGAGAGGCTAAAAATGGTCACGATGGTACTTGGGTTGCGCATCCAGCTTTAATTGAAGTAGCTATGGAAGAATTCAACAAACACATGCCATCACCAAACCAGTTACACGTTACTCGTGAAGATATCAATATTACAGAACAAGATTTAGTAGAAATACCAAAAGGAACTGTAACCGAAGCCGGAATTAGAAAAAACATCAACGTAGGTATTTTATATACCGAAGCTTGGTTGAGAGGTCAAGGTGCTGTAGCGCTTTACAACTTAATGGAAGATGCTGCCACTGCAGAAATATCCCGAACCCAACTTTGGCAATGGTTAAAAAACGAAGTTGTACTGGAAGATGGACGAAAATTTAATATAGAATTGTACATCGATTTATTCAACGATGAAGTCGAAAAAATATTAAAAGAGTTTGGAGTTGACACTATTAAAAATACCAAGTTTAAACTCGCTATAGCGCTTTTTGACAAATTAGTGTTATCAGAAAAGTTTGAAGAATTTTTAACGCTTCCCGCCTATCAATACCTATAAAAAACAATCCTGCGATTGCGGCAACAATCAACAGGATCTAATTATTAATAATAAATAACATATTACAAAATTATGAAAAATTTAGCTCACAGTAATTATCAATCTGCACTAGACACGGTTAGAAACCTTAAAGAAAAATACGGAGAAACCTGGAATGCAATCAATTCTGAAAGCGCGGCAAGGATGATTGCTCAAAATCGTTTTAAAACAGGTTTGGATATCGCTAAATATACAGCTGGCATTATGAGAAAAGATATGTCAGATTACGATGCAGATTCATCTAAATACACTCAATCACTCGGTTGCTGGCATGGTTTTGTGGCGCAGCAAAAAATGATAGCTGTCAAAAAGCATCATAAAACGACCAGTAAAAAGTACTTGTATCTTTCTGGTTGGATGGTAGCCGCATTACGTTCAGAATTTGGACCATTGCCAGATCAATCTATGCACGAGAAAACTGCTGTACCTTTATTAATAAAAGAAATTTATGATTTCTTACGTCAAGCAGATGCTATTGAGTTAAATGATCTATTTAATAGACTTGAAAAAGGAGAAGATGTGCAAGATCAAATAGATAATTTTGAAACCCATATAGTGCCTATTATAGCAGATATTGACGCTGGTTTTGGAAATGAAGAAGCGACCTATTTGTTAACCAAAAAAATGATTGAAGCTGGAGCTTGTGCTATTCAGATTGAAAATCAAGTTTCTGATGCTAAACAATGTGGGCATCAAGATGGAAAAGTTACGGTACCTCATGAAGATTTTATTGCAAAATTAAATGCAATTAGATATGCGTTTTTAGAATTAGGAGTAGATGACGGAGTTATAGTTGCAAGAACAGATTCTGAAGGAGCTAGCTTAACTCAAAAATTACCTGTTAGTCAAGAACCTGGAGATTTAGCTTCTCAATATTTAGCTTTTGTAGAAGCTGAAGAAATTGACGTAAAAGATGCTAAAGAAGATGATGTTCTTCTAAAAAGAGATGGGAAATTAGTACGTCCTGTAAGATTATCCAATGGTTTGTATAAATTTAAAGATGGCTCCAATATAGATAGAGTGGTATTAGATTGTATTACAAGTCTTCAAAATGGAGCAGATCTTTTATGGATTGAAACACCAACCCCAAATGTTAAGCAAATCGCTTATATGGTAAACAGAGTTAAAGAAGTAGTACCTAATGCGAAATTGGTTTACAATAACTCCCCATCTTTCAACTGGACATTAAACTTCCGTAATCAAGCATATGAAGAAATGCTTTCTGAAGGCGAAAATATGACCGCTTATGATAGAAATAATTTAATGGATTTAGAATATGATGGTAGTGAATTATGTCATCGTGCAGACGAGAAAATTAAAACGTTCCAAATTGATGGTGCAAGAGATGCAGGGATTTTCCATCACTTAATTACGTTACCAACCTATCATACTACTGCTCTTCATATGAACGATTTAACAAAGGGGTATTTTGCAGAAGAAGGCATGTTAGCTTATGTAAAAGGTGTTCAAAGACAAGAAATTCGCAAAGGCGTTTCTTGTGTAAAACATCAACGAATGGCAGGTTCAGACCTAGGAGATGATCACAAAAGCTTCTTTGCAGGAGATAAAGCTATAAAAGCAGGAGGACAAAAGAATACAAGTAATCAGTTTGAAATCAAAGAAACTGAAGCAAAGCCAGAACTTGTTCTAGATAAATAATTATTTTACTAATTGATCAAGGCAACATATAAAAGTGTTGCCTTAGTCAATATTAGTAAATTAAACACTACTTGTAGTATGTTTACAACAGCAGACCTTTGGGATGAGTATGAAGAACTTCTAAGATGTGTTGACTCAATTTTTAATCATTTTGGAAAGAAAAAAGCGTTTTTTGGAAAAATCACAACTCTAAAGTTGTTTGAAGACAACTCCTTAGTGCGAAAACAATTAGAATCTAACGGGAAAGGCAAAGTACTTGTCATAGACGGGGGTGGTTCATTGCGTTGTGCATTAATAGGTGATCAGCTAGCTGCACTGGCAATACATAATAATTGGAATGGCATTATTGTAAATGGGTGTATTCGTGATAGTCAACTAATTAATTCCATGTAAACAGGTATAAGAGCTCTAAATACTTCTCCAAATCAAGAACCTCGGGGCAAGCCCACGAGGTATGAATTGGAAAATACTTTTAAAAATTCGAGGCAAGTCTCGGGGAATTAAACCCTCAATGAGGGATTAAAAGTATTAAACGCAATATTGGAGAAATAGATATTCCAGTTAAAATTGGAGGTGTTTATTTTAATTCAGATGACTATATTTATGTAGATACAGATGGGATACTTGTTAGCAAACTTAATTTGAAGAAATAAATTAAAGGATAAATGAAAGGTAGAAAATTACTTATGATTCCTGGTCCTATTGAGTTTGAACCAGAGGTATTACAAGCATTGGGCATGTCTACTACTAGTCATGTAGCCCCAGATTTTATTGAGGTTTTTGGTAATAGCCTTGAACTGATGAGAAAAGTATGGAAGTCGCCAAAAGGACAAGCATTTATAGTTTCAGGAACCGGTACACTAGCTATGGATATGGCAGCAGCCAATCTTATAGAACAAGGGGATCGTGTATTGGTTATTTCCACAGGATATTTTGGTAAACGCTTTAAAGATATTTTGGATCGTTATGGTGCGAATACAACTATTTTAGAAGCTCCTTTAGGCGAAGTTGTACCCCTAGAAGCAATTGAAAAAGAGCTTAAAACCGGGAGTTTTAAAGCGCTGACTATTACACATGTAGATACCTCAACTGGAATATTGGTGGATCCGAAACCTATTGCGAAATTAGCCCAGAAATATAACACCTTAAGTATTTTAGATGGCGTCTGCTCGGTTGCAGGCGAAGAAATAAACCAAGACGAATGGGGGCTTGATGTTGTTTTAACCGGTTCTCAAAAGGCCATTGGTGTGCCTCCAGGACTCGCGCTTTTAATGGCATCGGAAAAAGCGATGGAAGTTTGGAAAAAAAGAAAAACGCCTGTATGCAATTATTACGCAGATTGGAATAATTGGTTGCCTATAATGACCGCTTACGAAGAAAGAAGACCTTCTTATTTCGGAACACCCGCAGTTAATTTAATTGTTGCATTAGAAACTAGCTTGAAAATTATATGTAAAGAGGGTATGGACAAAAGGGTGAAAAGACATCAACTTTTAGCAAAAGCCTTTAGAGCTGGAATAACTGCACTAGACCTTGAAATATTACCAAAAACAAAACAAATAGCAGCTAATACTCTTACAGCAGTTTACTATCCAAAAGGAATTGATGGCGCGGCATTACTTTCAAAAATAGCTAGTAGTGATGTTATAGTTGCTGGTGGATTACTTTCAGAAATAAAAACCTCCTATTTTAGAATAGGTCATATGGGCTCGGTATCATCAAATGATCTACTTGCAGTATTAGGTGCCATAGAACGTGCTTTATTAGAATTGGGGCAGAACATAGTTTCTGGAAACAGTTTACAAGCTTTTCAAAATGAACTTTTGAGATCTAATTAGACCTTCAAATACAAAAATGAGATGGACAATAAAAAATATAAAAAATCTATTGATTCTCGTAAGCTGCTCACCTGTCGGAATAAATTATTAGGACAATAATTTATCTGTAAAATAATTCAACATTATTTCTACTTCATCCACGGTATTTCCATAAACAGATATATCTGTAAGTCTTGGAAGATGTTTTGCGAAATAAATATGATTGTTGGACATTTCAAATAGGTTGCTGGCCAAAGCATAGGGATACTGGAATGTGGGATTGATTTCTGAAATTACCCCAGCAACCGTCGTTATAAGTTGCTTGTAATTTCTAAAATAACCTTTTCCGTATTCCTCATCCACGTCTTTTGTGCGATAGACTTTTATACCTTCTGCTATAATCACGCTGTGCAGTTTGCTTTTGTCCAAATAGTCAATGCTGGGGTTTTCAAAGGATGCAGAAACAAAGCAGTTGATAATTATTTCAAGTTTTCTCTTTGGGTCATTGATATTTAATGTGTTTATCCTAATTAAATAGGCTACCCATTCCCAATACCACGAAACCAGATAGATAAGCACTAGGTGTTTGTTTTCAAAATATCTGTAAACAGAGGACTCTGTACTTCCAATTTCCAGGGAAAGCTTTTTAAAATTAAAGGCTTCGAAACCTAGATCGCTCAACAACAAAATACTATGCTTGATAATATTTCTGCCCAAGACTGAATCTTGTGGATCCTTTAAGTATAGACCTTCGTTCAGTGCTATTTTGATTTCGATACCCATAATTACTCTATTCAGACACAAAATTAGCAATTGAAATTCATAGTAATGGCTATACTTTGAAAGTTTAATAATTATTTATGATAGGTTTACTATCATTATTAATAGTAATTATTATATTTGATCAGTTCACTTATAATAGTGAATCTCTAAAACACTAAAAATGAAAAGAATAAAAACCAAATTAGCATTTGCTGTAATGATGGTATTAAGCATCGCAGTGCTGTTTTCTTGTAAAGAAGAAAATAAGAATGAGAAAGAAATTGTAAGCACCCAAGAAAAAATTGAAGAACCTGTAACGGTAACTCATGTAATGACGAAGGAAGTTCAGGAAAGATTGACGCCACAAATGGTGATTGATGATTTTAAAGCCGGTAACGAACGTTTCGTGAATCAACAAACAACTACCCGTAACCACGGAGAGCAAATTCGTAAAACGGCATTATCGCAGTATCCAAAAGCTATTGTACTTAGTTGTGTGGACAGCCGCATTCCAGTTGAAGATTTATTTGACCAAGGTATTGGCGATGTTTTTGTTGGCCGTGTGGCGGGAAACTTCGTTAACGAAGATTTACTTGGAAGTATGGAATTTGCCACCAAAGTAGCTGGCGCCAAACTTGTTGTTATTATGGGTCACAAAAATTGTGGTGCTATTAAAGGCGCTATTGATAAGGCCGAACTTGGAAACTTGACGGCTATGCTCAAAAACATACAACCCGCTGTAGATGCGGTGGTAGAACCAAAGGACGAATCCCTTAGAAATTCACAAAACGATGATTTTGTAGACGCAGTTTCCGACAAAAACGTGCTGTTGAACATTGAAAAAACACTAGCTCAAAGCCCTGTGCTGGTAGAGATGAAGGAAAATGGTGAAATAGAAGTTGTGGCAGCAACCTATGACCTTTCCACTGGGAAAGTGACATTCCTTGAATAAATTGATTTAAGAGTGGTCAAAATAATTTAATTGCTTTGAATTAGCCTTTTTAGCGTAAATGACCACTCTTTCTTTTTTGCCTTTATTTAATTAACAAATAGACCTTCTTTTTAGGTTCATAAACAAAATAAAATGAAGAAATACTTTTTTTTATTAGCCTTTCTTTTACCTTTTTTAGCGAGTGGCCAAGATAGTAATCTTGGGAATTGGCTAATTTATATTGGAAATAAAAAGATAAATCAAAACTGGAATATCCACAATGAAGTTCAATATAGAAACTATAATGCCATTGGAGATTTGGAGCAATTATTACTAAGAACAGGATTAGGTTATACTTTCAATGAGGGTAACAACAATTTCTTAATTGGCTATGGCTATATTTTATCTGAAAACTACGTAGATAATAGTGACAATAAAACATCGATAAATGAGCATCGCATTTTTCAACAATTCACTTCAAAACAAAACGTAGGAATTATAAAAATAAATCATCGCTATCGTTTTGAACAGCGCTTCGTTGAAGAGGATTATAAAATGCGATTCAGATATTTTTTAAGCCTGAACATCCCCTTAGTGAAAGCGGATAATGATAGCAAACATTTATATCTGTCAGCCTATAATGAAATATTTCTAAACACAGAATCTTCGATATTTGATAGAAATAGGCTTTATGGTGGTATTGGCTATCACTTAAATAAGAATATAAGACTAGAGCTGGGTTATATGAACCAGTTTTTTGAAACAAGTAGTCGCGATCAAATTAATATTATAACATTCGTGAACTTTTAGCATTGTAGTCTATTATACCTGCAGATACCACCGGTTAATTGCAAATACCAGGCAATTTAGTATAAAGTGATAATTAAGAGACCATATAAAAAACAACTAAACCGACAATCTCTATAGCTATCGGATTGCTTCCCCTACTTAAGGCTTCATGCATTGACCCCTAGTCGGAACCGTAATATTGAATAACCGTTCAAAAACAAGAGACATGGACAAAATGAACAGAATCACAGTTTTAGTTGACTTTTCAGAGCATTCCAAGAATCTAGTCAATTTTGCATTTGGCCTTTCTGAAAGCATTAAAGCCAAGGTCTTATTTATACATAAATATACCTCTATGGTACCAGGAATGACCGATCAGGATACCCGAGATGAGATAATGCGCACTAACAAGGAGGAAGCCCATGCCAAGTTATGGAAGTTGGTTAAAAACAGGGTCTTTAGCGAAGATTCCATCCATGTAAGCCCTAAACCGATTCTTACAATACTGAATGAACTTAAAGCCGATCGCTATTTTGACTGGGTATTGGCTGGGCTAAAGGGCACTGGTGCATTAAAACGCCTATTCATTGGCAGCACTACCGTTTCAATTATTGATAATTCTGATCATTTAACCATAGCTGTTCCGATAAACATGCCCATATCTATACCAAGAAAACTTTTAGTAGGAGTCAACCCCCTATTCCCGTTAAATCAACACCAGTTTAGCAACATGCTAAGGACACTTGCCGGGAAAGTTCAAGAGGTGGAATTTTTTTCTATTGTTAAAGATGGTGAAAATGAAGATAAGGCTAAAGATCAACTCAACAGATTACGTAAAGAATATGATGCGTATAATTCAAGCATTTCTTTATTCAAAGGAGAAGATGCATTTAATGGATTGAAAGCTTATCTAGAGAAGACTCCCGATTCCTTTCTGGTGCTTCAACAAGGATCTCGCTCCCTTCAAGACAAGCTTTTCAGAAAATTTATGATCAATGAACTGGTATATAGCGGGCAAACTCCATTAATTGTTATTTCAAAATGAATTGGCTCTACTCCATTATAGGTAATCCGTTTTTTGAATTCACGGTCATATTGGCTCTAGCTGCTGTTTTGGGTGCTTTAGGACAATTGTTAAAACAGCCGTTAATCGTGATGTTTATTGCTTTGGGTATTATTGTAGGCCCCTCTTTCTTCGACATTGTTCAATCTCATGACCAAGTACACTTACTCGCTGAAATAGGCATTGCTTTACTCCTTTTTATTGTTGGGCTCAAACTTGATTTAAGAATAATAAAATCGGTAGGAAAAATAGCCTTACTCACAGGATTGGGTCAAGTAATATTTACCTCGCTTATTGGTTATTTTATAGGAATATTATTAGGATTTTCAAGTTTACATAGCTTCTATATTGCAGTTGCACTAACCTTTTCCAGCACCATCATCATCGTTAAATTATTATCAGACAAAAAGGAAATTGATTCTCTTCATGGGCAGATCGCCATAGGATTTCTGATTGTGCAGGACATAGTGGTCATTCTGGCAATGATTATCTTGTCTGCCATGCAAAAAGGCGATGAAACCTCCCTCACACAGGATGTTATCAAAACTTTAATTGCCGGAATCGGCTTATTGGGCTTCACTTTTTTGGCATCGAAATGGGTCATTCCAAAGATAAGTCACCTACTGGCAAAGTCGCAAGAATTGCTTGTACTTTTTGCCATTGCTTGGGCAGTTTCACTTGCTTCAGTCGGTGAACTTATTGGATTTAGCCGGGAAGTAGGCGCTTTCCTTGCTGGTTTAAGCCTGGCATCGGCAGACTTTAAAGATGCACTCAGCAGTCGTCTTGTGAGTCTGAGGGATTTCTTGCTTTTATTCTTCTTTGTGAATCTGGGAGCCAACCTGGATCTCTCCCTAATTGGGGGTCAGGTATCTTCTGCCCTTGTATTTTCCACATTTGTGCTTATCGGTAATCCTATTATCGTATTAATTATAATGGGAATCATGGGGTATAGAAAGCGTACATCTTTTCTCGCAGGACTAACCGTTGCCCAGATTAGTGAGTTCTCACTGATTTTTGCTAGCCTCGCATTAACCGTTGGGCACATCACAGATGAAATTGTTGGTCTGATCACTTTGGTAGGTCTAATCACAATCGGGCTTTCCACCTACCTTATTTTATATTCTCATCAGATATATAATTTTATTTCACCTGTTCTTTCTGTTTTTGAACGAAGTAAGATTTCTGAAAATGATAGTTTGTACTTAGGCTTAGAAAAGTATGATGTAATTATTTTCGGTTTAGGTAGATTTGGCTACCGCCTTGCAGAAAAATTAGACGAGCATCCTAATATTTCTTATTTAGGTATTGATTTTGACCCTAGAACTATTAAAGAATGGAGGCAAAAAGGAAGAAATGTAAAATATGGTGATATAGAAGACCCTGAACTGCTTGAGCAAATTCCCTATCAAAGTAGTAGTTATATTATAAGTACAATATCCGATATTGATCATTCACTAATTTTGATGAATACATTAAAAACAAACCAATATGGAGGGAAACTCTTTATAACAGCATTGACCGAAAAAGACTATCAGAAAATGACCAAATATGGAGCAGAAAATATTCTAAGACCTCATCAAATGGCAGCTTCAAACTTTTACAATTTCTATTTAAAAAATGGATTTGAAAAAATACTTGTTACTAACACTATATAAGCCAGATTCCTCATGAATTACTGAAGCAGTAAATTTTTGCACCAAAGAAATATCCTTCTTAAAATACGAAATTTGACGAGTTCAAATACTGAAATAAAGTTGCCTTGGAAATTTAAAAAAAACAATACAAAACCTAAAAAGTCATTATTAGCCGCAAGAGCAAGAATCAAGCTTTCAAATAAAATTATGCCTCATCAACTAAAATTGGTAATTTAACATATACATCATTGCCAAATTTAACATTATGAAAAAACCATTTTATATGTTTCGCTATTTTAGTTTTATAGCAATTATTTGTTCTTTATTAGGTTCTTTACTCCTTTTTTTTATTGGTGCTTGGAAAACCTATAACGCAATTAAAATACTTTTTTTTGACTATATCCCGAAAGGGAGCGAACATTTGCATTACACAGATATTGCAACTATATATATAATGAAATCATTGGATACATTCCTAATAGCTTTGGCATTTTTCATCTTTGCTTATGGTATTTTTGCATTATTTATTTCTAATAAAAATGATATTGAAGACAAGGGAGTATTAAAATGGATTAGTATACCAAATATTGAACATTTAAAAACCGTACTTGCAAGAGTCATTATTATTATTCTATTTGTTATTTTTCTTGAGATCATAATCGAAAATATTAACGATTTGAAATGGGAATTTTTGATAATTCCAATCTCTGTTCTCCTATTTGCACTTGGATTAAAATTTTTAAAATCAGATAAAGAGGAGCATTAAAAAACTATTAAGCCAAGAGAAAACAAGGTTTATAAATTATGGTTTGCTCTGTCTACTCTAAGAAAATTATACAGATTTTCCAGAACCATCAATAATTTAGAGAGGTTACTGCCGAGAAACGTCAAGGCATATTCTATAAGCAATAGCCAATTAAAAAGTCATCTATATGGAAATTAGAATAATAGAAACCATAATTGCAATTGTCTCCTTCTTGATTTTCAGAATTTTAACTATAAAATTTTTTGCAAAAATTCAGAATACATATAATTATTCGAAATACAGGGTAAGACCTATTTTAAAGTTTATTAATATATTCATTCTTATAACACTTATAATTGTAATAATAGCAATTTGGGGAGTTGAGCAGGCAAAGCTTTTGACTTTCATTACTTCTGTCCTCGCCGTTGTTGGTATAGCATTATTTGCCCAATGGTCTATACTTTCTAACATATCTTCTGCTCTAATCATTTTTATAAGCCATCCTGTTAAATTGGGAGAATCAATTACAATTATTGATAAGGAATTTGATATTAAAGGACAAGTGTCCGACATAGGACTATTCTATGTAATTTTGAAGACAGATACAAATGAAAAGATTATGATTCCCAACAATGTGTTTCTACAGAAAGCAACAAAAATAAATAATCAATAATATGGTTATTTCATTAGTATTGATTGTAGTTGGATTTGCAGGTTTAATTTTTGGAGCGAATTGGCTTGTTGATGGAGCATCAGGCTTGGCAAAAAAGTACAATATTCCTGATTTGGTAATCGGTTTGACCATTGTCGCATTTGGTACTTCCGCACCCGAATTAGTTGTTAATTCAGTAGCTTCATTAGACGGACTTTCAGATATAGTTTTGGCAAATGTAATTGGAAGTAATAATTTCAACTTATTTATAATTTTAGGAATCGCTGGTTTAGTTTATCCAATTACTGTACAATCTTCAACCGCTTGGAGAGAAATCCCAATATCCCTGATAATTACAGTAGTTTTATTTGGACTTGCAAACGATTTTTTTATCAATCAAAACTCGGAAATATCAAGACTTGACGGAATTATTTTACTCCTATCTTTTATAAGTTTTCTGTACTATATATTTAAACAAATGAAAACGGAAAAAACTGAAGTAGTTCCATATACTCAAAAGTCAAATATTAAGATTTGGAGTTTAATTCTAATTGGTTTTAGCGGACTAATCATTGGAGGAAAATTAGTTGTTGATAATAGCATAGGTTTAGCCACAGATTTTGGAATTAGTCAAAAAATAATTGGATTAACCATAATTGCTGCTGGCACATCATTGCCAGAATTAATAACCTCAATAGTTGCTGCCCTTAAAAAGAATAGTGACATAGCAATTGGTAATGTTGTTGGTTCAAACATATTTAATATTTTGCTTATACTTTCAATTAGCTCTTTAATAAATCCCATAAAATATAATCAGATTTTCAATCAAGATTTTGCTATACTGATTGGAGGAACAGTTTTCCTAATAATTGCAATGTTTACAGGAAAAAGAAAAAAACTTGACAGATGGGAAGCATTAATATTATTAGCATTTTATTTGATATATACTGTTTATCTGGTAACAAAAGAATTATAAAAACTCAGCACAAGATCGGTTATATCAAAAAGCTGGCATTTCAGTGAAAAGTGATATATTCTAGTCCAAATATCAAAACACTAAGTCTAAAATCGCGAGAACTATCGTTAAGTGTCCCTACTGCACGCATCTTGGATTAACCAAGACCTTTGGTAATCATTAAACATATATAATGTTAAAACCAGAAGTACACGAGAACGAGAGAGATTAAAAGACTTAGAATCATATTCTATACTCGATACTCTTTCAGAAACTGATTATGATGATATAACTGCTATTGCAGCAGAAATATGTGGTACTGAAATTTCTTTAATTAGTTTAATTGACGATAAGCGTCAATGGTTTAAATCTCATCATGGCATAGACGTAACAGAAACACCAAAAGATTATGCCTTTTGTGTTCATGCTATAAATGATCAAGAAAATGTATTCATTGTTCCAGATGCCAGGAGAGATGACCGATTTTATGATAATCCATTAGTAACCAGCGACCCTAACGTGATATTCTATGACGGTGTTCCTTTAATCAGCCATAATAGGCTTCCTCTTGGCAATTTGTGCGTGATTGACCACGAACCAAAATTATTAAGTCAAAGTCAGATAAAATCCTTGAGAGCCTTAGGACGTCAGGTGATGAATATATTAAATCTCAGAAAAACTAAATTGACCCTAGAAAAAACCTTACTAAATTTAGAAGAAAAAAATCTAGAATTAGAGCGTTTTGCATATGTCGCTGCGCATGACCTTAAATCTCCACTAAATGGCATTAACAGGCTGTCACAATTACTTTCTGAAAATTATAGGTCTCAGGTTGATAATGAGGGCAAGGAAATCATCATCTTAATTGCAAAATCCAGAGATAAACTAGGAAAACTTATTGACAGATTACTAGAATACAGTAGAAGCGAGAATGTATTAAAAGAAAATAAATCCCAGATAAATATTAACAGTTTAATAGATGACTTTTCTGGACTTTTTGTTTAAGAGCGAAATTTGAAACTTAAATTAAATTCTTCAATTACTGATATTGTAATAAATAGAGCTGCTCTTGAGCAAGTTTTGATAAATCTTATTACTAACGCGATCAAATATAATGATAAGAAAAATGTTGAAATTGTAATTGGGCTGGCAGCTTCAACAACACATTACGAGTTTTATGTTCAGGATAATGGATTAGGAATAGCTTTAGAACATCAGGAAAATATTTTTGATATTTTTGAAGTTCTTGGAAATGAAGATAGGTTTGGTATGAAAGGCAACGGAATAGGTTTGGCAACAGTAAAGAAACTAATAGAAAATAGTGGTGGCTCACTAAAAGCAGAGTCAGAACAAACAAAGGGAGCCAAGTTCATATTCACATTTTAAAAATAGGGATTGCCAACATCAGTTACTTTCAAATAGCAGGTATATAATTATGTACCTTTTTTCACTTTAAAAATAATAATTCAAACCTAAGCTAGCTATTGGTACTCACCCCTGCTCCATGCCTCTTGCGCTTGGCAAGACCATTGGCAACAAGCTGAAAAGAAACACGAATAAACAAAATTAGTTACCTGTTTAATATGGACTATTATATTTATGCTTTTCATGTCAAAAACATAAATTGAGTAAAAATGCCAATAGTCATTAAAGCATATAAAACACTTCGATAAGTTGAAACAAATTTAATGGTCAAAAAAAGCGTGGACCAATAATCTATGTGGCAAAAACATGTATCTTTAAATTCATAAAAGTGGAGACTAGAAATCACTTAAAAAACGGGGCGAAACCGAAAAGCCAAATGATTAGGAAATTATCATAAGTAAAAAAATGTTTAAAAAATTTAACTTAACCGACAAGTTGCTTTTTCTAGCAGCAATACTTTCGCTTATTTATTCTGAGATTTTATTTTTTAGTGGCCACCAAAACCAAGCTATTTTTATTGGTCTCTGGGTTCCTTCATTACTGTCTTTTGGAATATACTTACATCTAATAAATAAAGAAAAATGATTGAATTTATACCATATTTTGCAGGAATAGTTACCTTATTGTTTGGATTTGCGTTTGCTTATGCCATAACTGCACATATTAAAAAAGACAAATAAAACCAGACCGTAACAATACTTACCCAAAAGTGGTTGAAAAGTGCGATTACGGAAATTCATGGATTTAATATAGTTTCATTTGACTCGTGCGGAATAAAGGCTACATAATTCTAAACAGTTATATATAAAAATGACAGATTAACTAGATGTTACAGCGAACCATTCAAATTAAAAATCTCATCTAGACTAAGTGCTGGAAAACATACTAAGTATGAATTAGGAGAACTCTATGGGATTGCACCCTCGACCATTAAAGAATGGGTCAGTAAATATAAACCTAAAGGCATAATGAACACAAGGGTTATGGTAGAAACAAAAGATTATCTAACACGGGTCTAAGCACTCCAAAAGAGATTTAGCAGCTTAAAAAACGATTTTAACCTGTAGCCATATATCAGGGCGAAAATTCACAAAATAGTATTTATGATTACTGATTCCCTTCTAAAGTCCGTGCCTTTTTCTCACGACGAACTCAATGAAATTCTAGCTCAATTTGAAAAAGAAAATGTCAAAAAAAATGAGGTGCTACTGAATAAGGGTAAGGTTTGCAATAAATTATATTTTGTAGATAAGGGTATTGGAAGAAGTTTCTACCTAAAAAATGATGGGAAAGAAGTGACTCAATGGTTTTTTGGAAATGGAAGCTTTATGTCTAGTGTAGACAGCTTCTTCCAGCAAAGCCCAAGTTTTTATTCTATAGACATTATAGAAGATTCAGTTTTATACAGTATTACTAAAGAAAGAATGGACTTCTTGCTAGCTAAATATCACCATATGGAAAAATTTGTCAGACTTTTAACCATAGAAACGCTTGCCAAATTTGTCCAAAAACTTAATGCACTTCAGTTCCAAACAGCAAAAGAGCGCTATAATTATATGCTTACTGAATATCCTGAAATTTCGCATCGTGTTCCTTTAGGCTATATATCTTCATATCTGGGCATGTCCCAAGAAACACTTAGCCGCATAAGAAGTAACGGTTCACCCTAAGACGGATGATTTTCACTTTTTGATATAGGTCAAAAGAAATTAATAGCATCTCTAATACCTTTGTACTATTAATAATAAAATTATCTATTATGAAAAACAACCAATCACGACTAAGCATAATTCTTCTTGCTTTTGCATGTTTTTTTTCATCAATTTCTATAGCTCAACAACTAGACCCTGAACTTAAGGATCTTATAAATAAAGGCCTTAATAAAAGTCACGGTGTTAAAATCCAATATTTTAATGCAGAGCAAGCTCAAGTAGATCAAAAATTGGCTAAGTCTGTTTTCCTGCCTAAAGTTACATTTAATGGAAGTTATACCAGATTAGATGATAATATTTCCTTTGATGAAGACACTCAAAATCTTTTAATCTCAACACAAAAGCTGCTAATTAAAGAGGCTGCCGGTATAGCATTTAATAGTCCATTCCCTGCTGGCATTCCCCTAGCTCCTGTTCCAGATTTGCAAAACAAGAATATCCTGAAATCTTCTATGGATGTAGATTGGGTATTATTTAGCGGATTTGAAGCCAGCAATGCACTTAAGGCAAGTAAGCACAAAGAAGCATCTATAAATTATTTGGCTATGGCCGAAAAGGATAAAATAGCTTTACAAATAATAGAGACTTATGATAAACTCGCATTGGTTTATGCATCTAAACGTGTACTAACTACTTCTGAAAATTTCTTGGACGAACAAGAACATTACGTGAGAAAGGCCATAGAATATGGTTTGGCAACACCCATTGGCCGAAAGAAAATTGAACTAGCACAGCAACAATTGGCCGGAAAAATGTTGGAATTTAATCAGAATAAAAAGTTATTAATAGAAGTACTTCACCAACTCACTAATGAAAGCAAGGAGAAATTAACGCTGCTTAATCCCCAGTTACAACCTTTTACTGCAGACTCATTATCAAAGACTGAAAAGCGAAACGAAATTAAAGCTCTTGAAGAGGCCGAAAAAGCAACACTTTATAAAGCTAAAATGGAAAAAAGCAATTTTATACCTAAGCTTGCTTTAAAAGGTCATTATGAATTTTTAGAAGAAGATCTATCCTTGTTAGATCCAGTTTGGTATTTAGGTGTTGGTGTAAAATGGAATGTATTTGACGGTAACCAATCTCATTTAAAAAGTGAAAAATCATTAATAGAAGCTAAGAAATATAGACAGCAATTAGAAGAAGCCGATGAAATGATCGCCTTAAGCATCATTAAAGCGGAATTATCCTATGAAGCTTCCTTACAAAATACTGAAATGATCCAGAAAGAAATTGAACTGGCAAATGACACTTATGAAATGATTGATAAGCAATATAGAAATGATCTCGCTTCGATAAAAGAGGTACTAGATGCTTTGAATGATGTGGAAAAAGCAAATTTTAAATTACAACAATCATATTATGATCAACGAAGAGCTGTTACAAATCTTCTTAATGCTAAAGGAACACTTAATTACTAAAATAACCTGATAAAATTTTAAAAATGAATTCAATTACAAACATAAGTATTCTTTCCATCTTAATGATGTCGTTAATTTCCTGCGGAAATGATGATACAATTACAGATTACAGAGGACAGGTGAAGTTTGAAACTATATCAGTAAGTAGTAAACTTGCCGCAAGGATTAGCGAAATTTACGTTGAAGAAGGCCAAACAGTAAAAAAAGGAGATACGCTGGCATATATGGATATTCCGGAGGTGAATGCAAAAATGATGCAGGCCGAAGGCGCTATAACTTCCGCAAAAGGTCAATTAAATATGGCTTATAATGGTGCAACTGCAGATCAATTAAATCAAATTGATGGTCAAATTGATGCAGGAAAAGCACAATTAAACTTTGCTCAGGAATCTTATAATAGACTGCAAGCCATGTACAAAGACTCTCTGGTAAGTTTGCAGCAATTTGATGAAGTAAAAATGAAGCTCGAAATGGCAAAGGCACAAGTTGCATCATTAAATGCTAAACGCAAGGAAGTAAACAACAGTGCACGAGTTGAGCAAATTGATCAAGCTAAAGGTCAGTTAGATCGGGCTGTAGGTGCTAAAGAAGAAGTACTTTCTGCAGCAAACGAAAAATTTTTAATTGCACCTACAGATATGACCATTGAGACTATAAGTCTTCAAGAAGGTGAATTGTTAACCCCTGGTTTTACATTGTTCAACGGTTATCAAAAAAGTAGCTTGTATTTTAGATTTACAGTGCCAGAATCAAAAATATATGATTTTAAAGTTGGTGAAAAAATAACGTTAGTCAACCCATTTACAGATCAAGAAACGGAAGGTGAAATTGCTACTATAAAACAATTGGCTAATTATGCTGATATTACAAGCACTGCGCCTTTATATCAGCTATCCGAATCCATATATGAATTGAAAGTTGTTCCTACTTCAAATGGAGCTGATCAATCATTTTTTCTAAATGCAACCATTCTTATTAAGAAATAAAAGCTATGAAAGATTTTTTTAGACTGGTAAGAGTAGAGTTCTCACGTATTTTTTCAAATAACGTGTTGCTTGCCATTTTTATTGGAGCACCTATATTCTATGGATTTATATTTGGTTATGTTTATCAACAAGGGAAAGTAGTAGACTTACCTATAGTCATAGTAGATCAGGACAACAGCCCTACTTCAGATAAGATAATTGATGCTTTTTCAGATAATGAAGTTTTATTGGTTAGCGATGTTCGCTATACTCCCGGAAATATTTTAGCTGAAATGCCAACGGAACAATATGCTGCGGTTATTACGCTGCCAACTAATTTTGAAGCCGATATATTTCAAAAAAGACATCCTGAAATACGAGTTGATTTGAATATGGCAAATATGGTAAATGCCAACACTGCCAGCAAAAGCATACAATCTGTTTTAATGACACTAAATGCAGGTATTGAAATAGAAGGTCTAAAAAAAACCGGGCTTCATCCTACTCAAGCTGCTGCGGCATATGAAAGTTTTAAGATCAATTTTAATAAACTATATAATTCTACGGGCAACTATGTAACATTTATGTTGCCCGGAATGCTCGCAGCTATTATGCAGCAAATTATCTTTTTGGCCATGGCTTTGGTTTTTTCCCGGGATTTTGAAGACGGCTATTTTGGAAATCTAATTCAGGAAAGCAAGTTTTCTATATATCATATTGCAGTTAAATCTTTTCCATTCCTATTGATGATACCAATAATGTGGGCCATAATAAGCATGTTCATCCCCTACTTTCAAATTGATGCAGATGTATTTAACTTTCCCATGCTAATTTTAGTATCGCTCTTATCATTAGCCTCTATGTTTATAGGAATGTTGTTTTCAATTGCTATTCCAAGTCAATTAAAAGCGACAGAACTTTTAATGGTTATTTCTACTCCTGCTTTTGTTCTTAGTGGATTCACATGGCCAAGCTTAGCTTTTCCTGATGCTATATCTAGTGTAGCGCAATTTATTCCGTTGACACAGTTCTTAAGTGCTTTTAGAAAAATAGCTTTTTACGGCGGGGACATATCCTCCATTGCTCCAGAAATCAATATTTTACTAATCATTATTTTTATCACCTTTATTGCTATGCTATTATTGCTTCAACTTAAAATATATAGGTATCGTAAAAATCCAAAAAACTCACTAACGACAGTACAAGACTAATTAAAATGCAAGAAAATAAATCTATGGACAATACACCCCAGGAATATCATCCTGATGTTCTGGGTGATGGATTTAAAAAACTGAAACTAAAGCTTTCCAATGATTATGAAGGTGAAGTGATTGCTACATTAATACGTCGAATTTCCGATAATAAATTAGAGAAGGCAATCCTCTATGTCCATGGTTTCAACGATTATTTCTTTCAGAAGGAATTGGCTATAAGATTTAACCAACAAGGATATAATTTTTATGCACTGGATTTAAGAAAGTATGGGAGATCTTACCTGAGTCATCAAAAATTTAATAACGTCCGTTCCATTTTAGAATATGATGAAGAATTAGACCTTGCCTTGCAAATCATTAAATCTGAAAACAACCATCAAGTAATTTTAATGGGGCATTCAACCGGAGGGCTTATAACCACCAATTACGCTGTTACTCATTTAAATAGCAAGTTATTTCATGGGTTGATTTGTAACAGTCCTTTTTATGAATTTAATTTAAACTACTTAGAGAGGACAGTTGGTATCCCAATACTTTCATTTATTGGTAAATATTTGCCTAATATTCCTATATCAGGAGGGTTTTCAGAACTCTATGGATATAGTCTTCATATAGAAAAATATGGGGAATGGAACTATTCTCTTCTTTGGAAACCACATAATATTCCGAAAGTGAATCTTGGTTTCATTAGAACTATTCGAAGAGCACAATTAAATATTCGAAACAAATCCATTGTCAATGTACCCACACTTGTGATGCACAGCGATAATTCTGTCTACGAAAAATATTGGTCTGAGAAATTTAAAGAAGGAGATGCTGTTTTGAATGTGGATCATATTAAAGAAAATGCCCACAAATTGAACGGTGGAGTAAGTATTCTGGAAATTGAAAACGGAATGCACGATTTGGTTCTTTCAAAAAAGGCAGTGAGAGAAAAGGTATACTCTAAGATATTTGCATGGCTCGATCACAGCATTTCTTAATACTTAAAATAATACCCTGATTGAAAGCCATTTCCGCTTATCATGCCCATCTCCTCAATTGATATAAATGGAATGTTATCGCGCACCTCGCTCTATTTAAGTAGAAAATATAAAGTTGAAAACACAGCTATTGTTCCTTTTTTTCAATTAAATATGCATAGGCCTCCATTCCTTTAGTATGCTCGAATATGACGTTCAGAACACCGATTATGGGCAGTGCAATAATGGCACCTACAATTCCCCAAAGCGCCGAAAAAAGAATAATACCAAACACCGTGATAAACGGATTCAAGTTTGTTTCGTTACCTATAATCCAAGGAGTAAGAATATAATTTTCCACTAATTGCGTTACGGAAATCACACCAATTACAATAAGTGCAGGGGTTGCGCCTGAGTACAAAAACGACAAGATTACTGCAATACCGCCGCCTATAATATTACCAACATAAGGTATTATTGAAAAAAGCGCTGCAAATACAGCCAAAAACAGTGCATAAGGAACAGAACCTAGGCTAAAACCAAGATAATAGATACCGAATAAAAAAACCATAATCTTAGCTTTCCCAAAAAGATAATCACTAATTATTTGTGCTGAGTTTCTTAAAAGGGATGTCATTGCAGAAGGGTTCGAACTAAGTTTTTTAAAGAAATTGATAAACATTTTCTTCTGCATCAATAAGAGGACTATATACACAAAAATTAAAAGTGCTTGTGACAGCAAACCCATTATAGAAGACAAAAAGAAACCTGCCAGACTTTCCGCTTTTTCAATCAACCTTTTGTTATTTGCGATATAATCCTTGTAATTCCAATTCAAATTTTTGCTAGCCCATTGAGAAAAGCCATTCAGTTTTTCAGTAGCTTTTTCCTTTATTGTAGGCCAATCGCCTGCCATCGTATTTATCTGTGAGCTTATTAGCCATGTAAGCAATACAAAAATCACTATCATTAAAATAATAGACAATGTTATAGACAACCAGTTTGGCAATCCCCACTGCTTTAGTTTTTTGTTGGGTTTGTCTAAAAGAATAGCAATAATTGCAGCAACGATCAGGGGCAATATAATGCCGGATCCAATATAAAAAATAGTCAAAATACTTCCAACAATAAGGAACATTTTTATCAAATAATTGCCGGAAATACTTATTTTGGAATCACTCATAGGTTGGTTTTGGTTAAAAATTTGATTTTTTAGCTCTAAATTTCTTGTAAATTTAGCCGAAATTTTTCTATTCTCTCCTCGGCGCTTTCATTTATCCTGATGTCTTTGCAAATTTAAAACTCTCTTTACTTCACTTCTTCGAGTTTTTGGTACTTTAATTGATTTTTCTCTAAGCTCCAAAATAGGAGAGTTTTCTCAAATAAAATTCATACTAAGTATCATTCTTGAAAAAGAACTAATAAATCATTGTCGTCCGACAAAAGATATAAGATCGCTGCGCTGCTAGATTCAAGACGTAAGACTTTATTCCAACTAATTGAAAATCACTATTTTAATATGTATAAATTTTTCAAAAAAGAAAAAATA
>NZ_VORY01000027.1 GCF_007997295.1 Gillisia hiemivivida
CAAAATAGGTTACAAGCACTTCAGGAAGTAATAAATTAGCTATCGCTAATAACTTGTCTGAGGACATAGAAATTTTAAAGCAAAGTTCTCCTATTTTTAGTTACTCCACAACTTTTTGTGTTGAGCCTATAATTTAGTGAGTTTATATCCAAAGAATTTTATAGGATCAAATTCAAAACTTGTTGGATTTCCGGATTAGGCAAAAATTATTATCCTAAATCATTGTCGTCCGACAAAAGATATAAGATCGCTGCGCTGCTAGATTCAAGACGTAATACTTTATTCCAACTAATTGAAAATCACTATTTTAATATGTATAAATTTTCAAAAAAGAAAAAATAATTCTGTGTTCCAATAGCAAGCTCCTAAACTTTGAAAACAGTCCTAATCCAGGTTAATTCTAGCCTCACCGAAATCCTGAATTTTTTTACCGGACAATACTAATCCTAAATAGGAAAAATCCACATTCCAAACTCCTTTAAACTGTGCTCTAAAAGTTTTAGAATTTTATTGTTAATAATCAACTGTCTTTATTGAATAAGCCCTGCAAGGGTTTGGAACCCTTGCAGGGTTGGTGTCAATTCAACTTAGTTGTAGTCGTAGGAAATTTTAAAATCAGAATTGGAAAAAGAATTAAACAAGTGAGAAAGAAGGCTTTTGAAAATGATCAATCTACCTTTGTGAATATTAAAACTCGAGAATTAGACTAATAACAATAAACCGAGGTGCTACAAATCTCATTACAGCAAAAAAAACCAATCAGAAGATAGATCCTGAAGATAAAAATACCTTTTCGACTTAATTGGAAATAAACTGAGTATTTAGGTCTTCAATATATTTCAGCACTTCTTCTCTTCCAAGATCACTTGTAGAGCTAGTGATAAAATGCACAGGCATCTCTTCCCAGATTTCCAACATCTTTTCCTTATAAGTTTCTACGTTTCTTGTTAAGGCATTTGGCTTAAGCTTGTCGGCTTTGGTGAAGATAATACAGAAAGGAATTCCGTGTTCTCCTAGCCATTGCATAAATTCAAGATCTATAGGTTGAGGATTGTGCCTGCTATCAATAAGAACAAAAGCACAAAGCATTTGTTCTCTTTGCTCAAAATATTGAGTAATAAATTTCTGGAAGGTCTTTTTGATGGATTTAGAAACTCGTGCATATCCATAACCAGGTAGATCTACTAAATGCCAGTCTTTATTGATTAAAAAATGGTTGATTAGCTGAGTTTTTCCTGGTCTTCCAGATGTTTTTGCAAGACTTTTTCTGGCAGTAAGCATATTAATGAGCGAAGATTTCCCCACATTACTCCTACCAATAAATGCATATTCCGGCAATTTACTGTTTGGACATTTTGCAACATCACTGTTGCTTACTACAAATTCAGAAGATTTTATTATCATTATTTAAATCTTAGAAAGATCTCTTTTGAAGCCATTCAAACAATAGCTCATTAAAAGTGTCTGGATGTTCCATCATCGCTGCATGCCCACATTCATCTATCCAATAAAGGTCAGAATCTGGAAGCAACTTGTTAAAGTCTATTGCAACATCTGGAGGAGTTACGTTGTCATTTCTACCCCAAATAATACAGGTTGGCGTTTGCATTTTTGGAAGATCCTTGGCCATATTATGGCGAATCGCGCTTTTAGCAATTGCTAATGTTTTTACCAGTTTGTTTCTGTCGCCAACAGTATAATATACTTCGTCTACAATTTCTTTAGTGGCAACTTCAGGATCATAGAAAACGTTTTGCGCTTTCTTTTTGATAAATTCATAATCCCCACGTCTAGGATAACTTTCACCCATTGCATTTTCATAAAGACCAGAACTTCCAGTAATAACTAAACCTTTTACTAATTCAGGATACATCTTTGTGCAAAGAAGGGCGATATGACCACCTAGAGAATTCCCAAGAAGGATTACTTCAGAATACCCCTTGAATTCAATAAAATCTTTAAGATATTTAGCAAAGGTTCCTACACTTGTCTTTAATAGAGACATATTGTAAAGAGGTAATTCAGGAATTAGAATCTTATAGCCTCTTTCCGGAAAATAATTCACAACGCCACCAAAATTACTAAGGCCACCCATGAGTCCGTGTAAAATTACTATTGGTGTTCCTTCCCCTTTTTCTAGGTAAGTAAATTTTCCTTCTTGCTGTAAATCGTGTTCCATGAATGCCATTTGCAATTAGCAATCGCAAATATAGCGATTTCAGTACAAGTATAATCATTTTTACTTAATACACAGCTTTATTGCACAATGCTTTTGTGCTATAAAACACAAATTTTTCCTACTAAAATTTGCCTAAAATCTGATGAAAAAACCAAGAGTCTGAAACATAATGAACTAGCTCTATTTAGAAGTGTTTCAGCATAATAGGTGGAAAAACTTATCAACAAAGTGGTAGAAAGTGGTAAAATGTGGTAATAATTTCAATATATTTGACTCTATAAAGTTATTGAGTGGTAAATCTAATTGGAACATATGAATGTAAAGTAGACGCTAAAGGGCGTCTTATGGTTCCGGCAGCTTTAAAAAAGCAGCTGACACCGGTTTTGCAGGAAGGTTTTGTTCTTAAAAGATCTGTTTTCCAACCTTGTTTGGAATTATATCCGATGGAGGAATGGAATGAAATGATGAAAAAGATCAATGGTTTAAACCGATTCAAGAAGAAGAATAATGACTTTATACGAAGATTTACAGCTGGTGTTAAAACTGTGGAAGTAGATGCAAATGGACGTTTATTGATCCCTAAAGATCTTTTTGGTTTTGCCGAAATGGATAAAGAGATCGTTCTTTCTTCTGCAATTAACATTATTGAGATCTGGGATAAAGATAAATATGAAAACACCATAGGTGCTGATGCCGAAGATTTTGCAGATCTGGCTGAAGAAGTTATGGGTAACGATGAATTTAATGGAATATCATAATCCTGTCTTACTAAAAGAATCTGTGGATGGTTTAAATATTAAGCCAGACGGAGTATATGTAGATGTGACTTTTGGTGGTGGCGGTCATTCCCAGGAGATATTGAGTAGGCTTGGGGAAAAAGGAAAATTATTTGGTTTTGATCAAGATGAAGATGCTTTAGAGAATGCTATAGATGATCCTCGCTTTACGTTGATAAATGAGAATTTTAGATTCATAAAGCGCTTTTTGAGATTCCACGGAATTAAAAAAGTAGATGGAATTCTTGGAGATTTTGGCGTTTCATCTCATCAGTTCAATGTTGCAGAGCGTGGTTTTTCAACCAGATTCGAGGCAAAGCTGGATATGAGGATGAGTCAGAAAAGCAGTTTGAGCGCTTTTGAAGTGATCAACGATTACGATCATGGACAGCTTAAAAAATTATTCTTTGAATATGCCGATCTAAGAAATGCTTCAAAAATAGCTGCAGAAATAATTAAAGCTAGAGAAGTTGCTCCAATTGAGAGCGGCGATCAATTAAAAGAAGTATTGAAACCTTTCCTGTTTAAGGAAAAGGAGCATAAAATATTAGCTCAGATCTATCAGGCAATTCGCATAGAGGTAAATCAAGAGATAGAAGTTCTTAAGGAATTTTTATTACAAACCGAGGAGTTGTTAGATAAAGGTGGGAGAGTAAGTCTTATTTCCTATCACTCTTTAGAAGATAGATTGGTAAAACGATATATAAGAAGTGGGCTTTTTGAAGGGGAGCCTGAAAAAGATTTTTACGGGAATATATCTGTTCCGTTCAAAAAAGTAAAAGGATTAATAGTTCCTTCTGCAGATGAGATCTATAAAAACAATAGGGCTCGAAGCGCAAAATTAAGAATAGCAGTAAAGTTATAATGCTGATTAATTTCAGAAGAAATTTATAGCAAGACAGGGATGAACAAGGGGATGTATAACATATTGAAAGCAAATTTCTTAATTAGCAATGATGCTGTTAAGAACTGGCGATTTATTGTGTTCTGTACACTACTTGCAATTATTATGATCGCCAGTTCACATAGTGCCGAACGCAAGGTTCATACTATAGCTAGGCTAAATACAGAAGTGCGGGAGATGCGTAGCGAATTTGTTGATATGCGTTCTGCCTTAATGAAACTTAAAATGGAATCTACCATTACCAATAAAATGGCTGCAAGAGGAGTAAAACCTTCGGAAACGCCACCTTATAAAATAAAAATTAATATAACAGACTAAGTAAACCTTTGGCAACTAACGAAAAGCACATATTAAACCGATTGTACTTTGTAGCGGGATGTATGTTCCTATTTGCGGTGGCGGTAGCTGTGCAGTTACTTAATATTCAGTTTGTAGAAGGAGATAAATATAAGCAGCTATCTGAAGAGAGAACTTTAAAGAATTTCACCATTCCAGCAAATCGTGGAAATTTATACGATGCTAATGGGAATTTATTGGCTACTTCCATACCTAACTACGATATACGATTTGATGCGGTTACGGTTTCCGATAAAAATTTTGAAGAAAATATAGCGCCTCTTTCTAAAGAGCTCTATAAAATGTTTGGTAAAAGTGCTGCCTATTGGTCACTAAAATTGCGAACAGCAAGAGTTAATAAGCAGCGTTATTTTTTGATCGCAAGAAACTTAGGCTATTCAGATTATATGAAAGTAAAAAGTTTCCCTCTTTTTAATCTTGGCACTTATAAAGGCGGAATGATTGTAGAGCAAAGAACTGTACGGGAGCATCCTCTAGGAGAAATGGCTGCGAGAACGGTTGGCTACGAACGAAAGGACAAGGATGGATATTATACAAGAGTAGGTTTGGAAGGAGCTTTTGGGCCATTTCTAGAAGGAACCGATGGGCATAGATTAAAACAAAAAATCGCTAAAGGGCAATGGAAACCTATAAGTGATAATAATGAAGTAGAGCCAAAAGACGGGTATGATGTAATTTCTACTATAGATGTAAATATTCAGGATATAGCGCATCATGCGTTATTGGCTCAGTTAGAGAAATACGAAGCAGATCATGGAACCGTGGTGGTTATGGAAACCAAAACAGGTGAGATCAAAGCGATCTCGAATCTTGGAAGAACATCTGCAGGCACCTATTTTGAAAAGTTGAACTATGCTGTTGGAGAAACACATGAGCCGGGTTCTACATTTAAATTAATGGCATTGGTTGTTGCTTTAGAAGATAAGGTGATAGATACCAGTACGATTGTAGACACCGAAAATGGGGTTATGAGTGTGCGTGGTTATAAGGTAAGAGATTCTCATCGTGGAGGATATGGTAAAATATCTGCGGCTAAAGCTTTTGAGGTTTCTTCGAATGTTGGTGTGGTAAAACTTATTTACGAAAACTACAAGGACAATCCACAAAAATTTATTGATGGATTAAATAGAATGCACTTAAATGAAAAATTAGGGATTTCTATAAAAGGAGAAGGAGAGCCATATATTCCGAAACCAGGTGATAAAAAATGGTCTGGTCTTTCTTTGCCTTGGATGGCGTATGGATATGGGAGTATTCAAATAACGCCTCTGCAAACCTTAGCTTTTTATAATGCGATTGCTAATAATGGTGTTTTGGTAAAGCCTCGTTTTATAAAGGAAATACGAGAATGGGATAAGGTGATCGAGAAAAATGAATTAACAATATTAGATCCTTCGATCTGTTCTCAAGAAACGGTAAATAAGGTAAAAGCAATGATGGAGAATGTAGTGGTGCGAGGTACCGCTAAAAGTTTATACTCTCCTAATTTCTCTATGGCCGGTAAAACAGGGACTGCACAAACCGAATACTGGATGGACGGCTGGAATTCCAATCCTAGATATATTTCTTCTTTTGTAGGCTATTTTCCTGCTGATAATCCAAAATACACAAGCATAGTTGTAATACATAAGCCTAATAGTAAAATTGGTATTTACGGTGCAGATGTTAGCGGTCCTGTATTTAAAAGAATTGCTCAAAAAATATATACTGATACTCCTATTGAAGATGAATTGGAATCATTGAATATCGAAAATGATAAGATCTCAGTAGACTTTGAAAAATATTATGCAGCAGCGCAAAGCACTAACAAATTAATGCCAAATGTTGTTGGAATGCCTGCAATGGATGCTCTTTCACTATTAGAGAATTTGGGCTTATCAGTTAGAATAAATGGAGAGGGAAAGGTTAAAAATCAATCCATCCCTGCAGGACAAAAAATTAAAAATAATCAACAAGTAGCACTTAGTTTAAGTTGAAGATATTAAAAGACATATTATATAAAGTTCCTATGGAAGCCGTAATTGGCAACACTGGGTTAACTGTTAGTTCCATTCATTTTGATTCTAGAAAAGTAGAATTTAATGATGTGTTTGTTGCTGTAAAGGGAACTGTTTCAGATGGGCATCAATTTATAACTACCGCAGTTAATCAAGGAGCATTAGCTGTGATATGTCAGGAAATGCCGAAGCAAATTGTAAATGGAGTTACTTATGTGCAGGTTGCAAATTCTCAAAGAGCCTTGGCTATTATGGCGGCTAATTATTACGATTCGCCTTCAGAAAATTTAAAATTAGTAGGAGTTACAGGTACTAACGGTAAAACAACAGTTGCTACCTTATTATATCATTTGTTCAGCAAAGCAGGCTTTAAAGTTGGATTGCTTTCTACTGTGAATATCATGGTGGGAGAAAAAACCTATGCTGCGTCTCATACAACTCCAGATTCATTAACTATTAATTCATATTTGAAATTAATGAATGACGAAGGGGTAGAATATTGCTTTATGGAAGTGAGTTCTCACGGGATTGCGCAGGATAGAACTACCGGTCTAAAGTTTGCTGGCGGAATTTTCACAAATCTGTCACATGATCATTTAGATTATCATAAAACATTCGCAGAATATCGAGATGTAAAAAAACTGTTTTTCGATCAGTTACCTGCATCAGCTTTTGCTTTGATAAATGCAGATGATAAAAATGGAGCTGTAATGCTTCAGAATACAAAAGCTGAAAAGCAAACCTATGCATTAAAAACCTATGCAGATTTTAATGCAAAGATCTTAGAAAATCAATTTAGCGGATTGTTGTTGAAGATAAATGGAGATGAAGTTTGGTCCAAGTTGATTGGAAATTTTAATGCTTACAACATTCTTGCAATCTATGCAGCTGGAAGTTTATTAGGATTAGAAAAGCTGGAAAACTTAAGACTTATAAGTGAATTGAATTCTGTGAGTGGTAGATTTCAGTATGTAGTTTCCGATAAAAAGATTACCGCCATTGTGGATTATGCACATACTCCAGATGCATTAAAAAATGTATTGGAAACGATTAATGCTATTCGCACAAAGAACGAAGAGTTGATCACAGTTGTTGGCTGCGGAGGAGATCGTGACAAAACAAAAAGGCCAAAAATGGGAAATATCGCTGCGGCGTTAAGTAGCAAAGTTATTTTCACCAGTGATAATCCAAGAACCGAAGATCCTGAAGAAATATTGAAAGATGTAGAAGCAGGCGTAGACGCGTTGGATTTTAAGAAAACAATGACGGTGGTAAATAGAAATCAGGCAATTAAGACCGCTTGTCAATTAGCAAATCCAAATGACATTATTCTAATTGCAGGAAAGGGTCATGAAACTTATCAAGAAGTAAATGGCGTACGATCTGATTTTGATGATTATAAAATTGTAAACGAATATTTGAGCCAACTAGAAAAATAGTAATTCTCTGTTATTAGCAAGGGATTAGAAGAAAAGATATGTTATACTATTTGTTTGATTTTTTAGATAAGCAGTACCAGATTCCTGGTGCAGGTCTGTTTGAATTTATTTCATTCCGGTCGGCAATGGCTATTATTTTGTCATTAGCGATATCTACCATCTATGGGAAAAAGATCATCAATTATCTTTTGAAAAAACAAGTAGGAGAAAGTGTTCGGGATCTTGGTTTAAAAGGGCAGAGCGAAAAAGCGGGTACTCCAACTATGGGAGGATTAATTATAATTATCTCCACGCTTATTCCGGTATTGTTATTTGCAAAGTTAAATAACATCTACGTTATTTTACTGATTGTGACAACTCTTTGGATGGGGACTATTGGTTTTATAGACGATTATATAAAAACATTTAAAAAAGATAAAGAAGGCTTAAAAGGGGTTTTCAAGGTACTAGGGCAAGTTGGCCTTGGGCTTATTGTTGGAGGGACTATGTATCTACATCCAGCAATTACAATTAAGGAAGATGTTAATGTCCCTGCCTTTAATATTGAACAAGTTGAAACCAACGAGCAGGAAATCACTTCTGGGGTTGAAGAGAAATCTACCACCACGACTATTCCGTTTGTAAAGAATAATGAATTCGATTATGCAAGTTTAATCAGTTGGATCAATCCATCATTAGTGAACTATGCTTGGTTAATTTTTATTCCGATTGTGATTTTCATAGTGACGGCCGTTTCCAATGGAGCCAATTTAACAGACGGAATAGATGGTCTTGCAGCGGGTTCTTCAGCAATTATTGTACTTACTCTGGGAATTTTTGCTTGGGTTTCTGGTAACATTATATTTTCAGACTATCTCAATATTATGTACATCCCACGATCTGGGGAGATGACCATATTTATAACCGCTTTTGCAGGTTCCTTAGTAGGATTCTTATGGTACAACACCTACCCAGCTCAGGTTTTTATGGGAGATACAGGAAGTTTAACAATTGGAGGGATTATCGCTGTAATTGCCATTGCAACCAGAAAAGAGTTGTTGATCCCGATTTTATGCGGAATATTTCTTTTAGAAAACCTTTCCGTAGTGCTGCAAGTTGGCTGGTTTAAGATCACTAAAAGAAAATATGGAGTAGGTCGAAGGATATTTCTAATGTCTCCCCTTCATCACCATTATCAGAAAAAAGGATTACATGAAAGCAAGATCGTAGTTCGGTTTTGGATCGTTGGAATTTTCCTTGCGATCGTAACCATTATTACTTTAAAAGTTAGATAAATAGATATTAAATACAATATGAGCAAAAACAAAAAAATAGCAATTCTTGGAGGTGGAGAAAGCGGTGTAGGTACTGCGATTCTTGCACTTAAGCAGGGCTATGATGTTTTTGTTTCAGACTTTGGAAAAATAAAAGATAAGTATAAAGCTGAACTTGAAAAACTAGGAGTTTCTTGGGAAGAAGCCGGGCATACCGAAGCTAAGATCATGGATGCTTCAGTAGTTATGAAAAGCCCGGGTATTCCAGATAACGCAGCTTTGGTTATAAAGATCAAGGAGCAGGGAATACCTGTGATTTCTGAAATTGAATTTGCTGCTGAATATACTTCAGCAAAAATAATAGGTATAACTGGTAGTAATGGGAAAACCACCATTACAAAATGGATCTATCATATTCTGAAGAATTCAGGATTGAATGTATCTATGGCTGGCAATGTAGGTGACAGCTTTGCAAAACAAGTCGCGGGTAATCCTGTAGATTATTTCGTATTGGAGCTGAGTAGTTTTCAGTTGGACGGAATAGTAGATTTTAGACCAGATATCGCAGTTCTTGCTAATATCACTCCAGATCATTTGGATAGATATAATTACAATTTAGATGAATATGTAGCATCAAAATTTCGAATCACCAAAAATCAGACTGAAGATGATTTCTTTATTTATGACGCTGATGACGAAATAATTTCAAAATGGCTTAAAGCCAATTCAGTAAAAGCTCAAATGATTCCTTTTTCACTTCAGAAGAAATTAGAAATGGGAGCATATTTAGAAGATAACAACATTAAAATAAACCTCAACAACACCCAATTTATTATGCCAAATTCCGCATTAGCACTAGAAGGTAAACACAATATTAAGAATGCCATGGCTGCCTCCACGGTTTCTCAATTATTAAGAATTAGAAAAGAGACCATTCGCGCAAGTATGGAGAATTTTCAAGGAGTAGAACACCGATTGGAAAAAGTACTTAAGATCAATAATGTAATGTACGTGAACGATTCTAAGGCTACAAATACCAATGCTACTTACTATGCTTTAGAAAGCATGGAAAGTGAAACGGTTTGGATCGTTGGAGGAGTAGACAAGGGAAATGTGTATTCAGAATTGTTGCCTTTGGTAAATGAAAAGGTAAAAGCAATTATTTGTTTAGGAGTGGATAATTCTAAGATATTTGAAGCTTTTGGAAATTGTGTAGACACCATTGTAGAAACAAATTCCATGAAAGAAGCTGTTGGAATGGCGTATAAGTTTGCTGAAAGAGGAAATACGGTTTTGCTTTCTCCTGCCTGCGCAAGTTTCGATCTATTCGAAAACTATGAGGATAGAGGGAGACAGTTCAAGGATTCTGTAAGAAATTTATAATAAATAATAAGAGATAAATCTGAATGAACAACTTGTTTTCAAATATAAAAGGTGATAAAGTTATTTGGGCTACCACCGCTTTGCTGGCGATATTTTCGTTTTTGCCGGTGTATAGCGCGAGTAGTAACCTAGCCTATTTATATGGAGATGGAAGTACAAGTAGCTATCTGGTGGTTCATTTTTTTCATCTTGTTTTAGGATTTTGTGTGTTGTTTGCTATACATAAAATACCTTATCATTATTTTAAAGGGCTTTCAATACTAATGTTACCGGTTGTGGTGGTATTATTAGTATACACAATTTTTCAGGGAACAACAATAGATGGGGCATATGCCAGTAGATGGATTCAGATTCCGGTGGTGGGAGTTACTTTTCAATCCTCTACACTAGCGGCGGTGGTTCTAATGATCTATGTTGCAAGATATCTTTCTAGAATCACTGAAAAGGACGTGACTTTTAAGGAGACTATTCTTCCGTTATGGATGCCGGTGTTTGTGGTTCTAGCTCTTATTTTACCAGCTAACTTTTCTACCACAGCAATCATTTTTACAATGGTGATCATGTTGGTTTACCTTGGTGGTTATCCCTTAAAATATTTAGGAATCATAGTAGGAGCAGGTTTATTATTGCTTACTATGTTCATATTAACAGCAAAAGCATTTCCAGGATTATTACCAAACAGGGTAGATACCTGGGCAAGTAGAATAGAGAATTTTACTAATGATGAGGATACAGAGGCAGATTATCAAATAGAGAGAGCAAAGATTGCAATTGCCACAGGGGGCATTGCAGGTGAGGGAATTGGGAAAAGTATCCAAAGGAACTTTTTACCTCAGTCCTCTTCAGATTTTATCTATGCCATTATAGTTGAAGAAATGGGATTAATTGGCGGCTTTGGAGTGATGGCGGCTTATTTATTGCTGTTGTTCAGAATAGTGATTGTGGCAACAAAGGCCAATACAATTTTCGGGATGCTATTGGTTATTGGGGTTGGATTGCCTATTGTCTTCCAAGCCATGGTAAACATGGCGGTTGCGGTAGAATTATTCCCAGTAACAGGACAAACATTGCCTCTTGTAAGTAGTGGAGGGACATCTATTTGGATGACTTGCCTTGCATTGGGGATTGTGTTGAGCGTAAGTGCTAAAAGGGAAGAAGAGATAAAATTATCTGAAGAATCTGATAGAGAAAGAGAAGAAGAAAATCCTTTGGACATTTTAAGCGAAGCGATATGAAGAAGCAATTAAAAGTAATAATATCTGGAGGAGGAACAGGAGGACATATTTATCCTGCGATCTCTATTGCAGATGAAATTAAAAGACGTTATCCATCTGCTGAGATCCTTTTCGTGGGAGCAAAAGATAGAATGGAAATGGATAAAGTACCGCAAGCTGGTTATAAAATTGAAGGACTTTGGATTTCTGGAATCGATAGAAGTTTAACCAAAAGGAATTTAAGCTTTCCGTTTAAGGTAATTAGTAGCCTTTGGGCGTCTAGAAAGATCCTCAAAAAATTTAAACCAGATGTGGTTATTGGGACTGGTGGTTTTGCAAGTGGGCCTTTACTTAAAGTGGCAAATATCATGAATATTCCCACTTTAATTCAGGAGCAGAATTCCTATCCGGGAATCACGAATAGATTGCTAGGTAAAAAAGCAGATGCTATTTGTACTGCGTATGATAATCTGGAAGGTTATTTTCCATTAGAAAAAACAATTAAAACAGGGAATCCTGTAAGACAGGATATTCTGAATATTAAAGATAAGAGAGAAGAAGCACAGTTGTTCTTTAAGTTGAAAAAGGACCGGAAAACATTATTGGTTTTAGGAGGCAGTTTAGGAGCAAGAAGAATAAACCAGTTAATGGAAGCCTTTGTAGCTTTTTTTGAAAAAAAGAAGATCCAACTGATCTGGCAAACTGGTTCTTTGTATTACGAGGAGTATAAGAAATACGATAGCGAGTATGTGCAAACCCATGCTTATTTAAGTAGAATGGATCTCGCTTATGCTGCTGCCGATGTAATTGTTTCTCGTGCGGGGGCAATTAGTGTTTCAGAATTATGTATCGTTGGAAAACCGGTATTATTTATCCCGTCTCCCAATGTTGCTGAAAACCATCAGGCGAAAAATGCTTTGACGGTGGCAAATGAAGGAGCAGCCTATGTGTTGGATGAAAAGGATTTGGCGAAGGATTTTTCTGAAACTATTATGTTGATCTTAGAATCTGAAAAAGTGCAGAAAAATCTTTCAGAAAATATTAAAAAATTGGCTTTACCAGGAGCAACAGTTGCTATAGTAGATGCCATGGAAAAAATTATAAATACCCAGGAAGTATAAATTAATGGATCATTTTAAAAACATAGAAAATCTTTATTTTATCGGCATTGGCGGAATAGGAATGAGCGCGTTAGCGCGATATTTCAATTCTCTTGGCAAGCAAGTTGCCGGCTACGATAAAACTTCTACTGTTCTAACAAGAGCATTAGAAGAAGAAGGGATTCAGGTTTTTTATAAAGATGAAATTGAGGTGATTCCAGATAACTTCAGAAATACTGAAAACACTTTAATTGTTTATACTCCCGCAATTCCTAAGGATAGCAAGCAACATAATTATTTTATTCAGAAAGAATTTCAGCTTAAAAAGCGAGCAGTGGTTTTGGGAATGGTCACTCAAGGGGTATTCACCTTGGCAGTGGCAGGAACACATGGTAAAACTACTACAACTGCTATTTTAGGACATTTATTAAAGGAAACTGGCGCTAAAGTCACTGCTTTTCTTGGCGGGATAAGTGAAGATATCCAGAGTAACCTTATTCTTAAGGGGAATGAAGTGATGGTTGTGGAGGCAGATGAATTTGACAGATCATTTTTGAATTTATCTCCAAATATTGCCGCGATCACTTCCATGGATGCCGATCACTTAGATATTTACGGATCTCCAGAAAAATTAATTGAATCTTTTAATTATTTCGCAGCTTTAATACCGGAGAACGGTACTCTTTTTGTAAAGAATGGACTGCCACTTAAAGGTGGCACTATTGGAATTGAAGATAACGCAGATTATTCTGCTCAAAATATTACAGTAAAGAACGGAACTTATCATTTCGATCTGATCACCCCAACACAAATTATAGAAGGTTTAAGGTTTAGCCTCCCGGGCAAACACAATTTATTAAATGCTATAACTGCTCTGGCGATTGCCATTCATTATGGATCCCCAACCAATGAACTCGCCAGAGCATTATATAGTTTTAAAGGTGTAAACCGTCGATTTACGTACAGATTGAAAACTCCAGATCGTGTTTTAATAGACGATTATGCACATCATCCGGCAGAAATTGCCGCCGTGCATCAAGCTGTTAGAGAAATGCATCCCGGTAAAAAGGTGATAGCAGTTTTTCAGCCGCACTTATTTAGCCGAACTAAAGATTTCGCCGATGATTTTGCGGAAAGCTTAAGTAAGTTCGATGAGGTAAGATTATTAGATATTTATCCTGCGAGGGAACTCCCAATGGAAGGGGTTACTTCTGAATGGTTATTGCATAAAATTAAGAATCAGAACAAAAAGTTAATAGATAAAGATCAGATTATAAACGAGTTAAATCTTTCGGAAAGCCCTGTAATTGTAATGATGGGCGCAGGAGATATTGGAGAAGAAATCATTAAAGTTGAAAAATATTTTAAGAATGAAAATTAACTTCAACTACATAAAAGGCATTTTATTATTGGGCTTGATTGTCTTCTTTTATGGTTTTGCCGAAAAGAGAAATAATGATAGGAAATTGGAAAAAATTGAAGTACAATTTACCCAATCTGAAAACCTATATGTGTCCGAAGAATCGGTTAATAAATTGTTAATACAAAATAACATAGAGGTCTCAAGTATAGGTAAAGAAACTTTAGATTTGAATAGGGTAGAAGTTCTGTTGAACAAACACGAGATGATAGAAAATGCAGAAGTGTTTCTAAGCTTAGATGGAATTTTAAAAACCAAAATAAGTCAACGCCGCCCTATCGGTAGAGTTTTGGGGAATAATGGGTTTTATTTAGATAGATTAGGCAAAAAGATGCCGCTTTCTAAAAGTTATTCTGCCAGAGTTCCGGTTCTTGTTAATATGAAGGAAAAGGATATTGTAGATGCCTTTCCGATAGTAGATTATATTAACAATGACCAATTTTTGACTAAGCATATTACGTCTATCACTCTGTTGAATGGTGGATATTATCAAATAGAATTAAGACAAACAAATTTCAATATTTTCTTCGGAAAAGTGGAGCGAATAGATGAGAAATTCAACAATTTTAAAGCCTTCTATAAAAAAGGTCTTAAAGACGATTTATTAAATACTTACAAAATGGTGGATCTACAATTTGGAAATCAGGTTGTTTGCACTAAAAAATAAGGGATGGAACACAACGAAATTGCAGTAGGGCTGGATATTGGAACCACGAAGATCGTGGCCATGATTGGGCGGAAGAATGAGTACGGGAAAATGGAAATTATAGGGATTGGAAAATCTAAGAGTTTAGGTGTCCACCGTGGGGTTGTGAATAATATAACCCAAACTATTCAATCAATTCAACAAGCGATACAAGAAGCAGAAGCAGATTCAGGATTAAAAATAGAAGAAGTAGTAGTTGGAATTGCAGGACAACATATCCGCAGTTTACAACATAGTGATTATATCACCCGTCCTAATCCGGATGAGGTAATAGATAGCGACGATATTTATACACTTTGCAATCAGGTTCATAAACTGGTAATGTTACCGGGAGAAGAGATTATCCATGTCTTGCCACAGGAATTTAAAGTAGACGGGCAGGCAGAGATCAAGGAGCCAATAGGAATGTATGGAGGAAGATTAGAGGCTAATTTTCATGTAGTGGTTGGTCAGGTTTCTTCTATTAGAAATATTGGGCGTTGTGTGAAAAGCGCTGGTTTAGAACTTTCAGCAGTAACCTTAGAGCCCTTGGCATCTGCAAATGCAGTGTTGAGTCAGGAAGAAAAAGAAGCTGGAGTAGCACTTATCGATATAGGAGGTGGAACAACAGATCTTGCTATTTTTAAAGATGGAATTATTCGTCATACAGCGGTGATCCCATTTGGTGGAAATGTAATTACAGAGGATATTAAAGAAGGCTGTTCTATTATAGAAAAGCAGGCAGAATTATTAAAGATCAAGTTTGGATCGGCTTGGCCAGGAGAAAATAAGGATAACGAGATCGTTTCTATTCCGGGATTACGCGGAAGAGAACCAAAAGAGATCACCCTTAAAAACCTTTCTAAGATCATCCATGCGCGTGTAGTAGAAATTATAGAGCAAGTTTATCTTGAAATTAAGAACTACGGACACGGGGAGCAGAAGAAAAAATTAATTGCCGGAATGGTAATTACCGGTGGTGGTGCACAGTTGAAGCATTTAAAGCAACTGGCAGAATATATTACCGGAATGGATACCAGAATTGGGTATCCTAATGAGCATTTGGCAGGAGATAGTGATACAGAAACTACGAGTCCGCTTTACGCAACTGCAGTAGGTTTGGTATTGAATAGCTTAGAGCAAAAGAATGCTAAGTTTCAAAACCAGGCGGGTACGGTAGAACAAGAAGTAATGGTAGAAGAAGGAACACATTCCTTTAATACAGATGAAGAGGATGAACCTACTTCAGCAAATTCAAAAACAACTAAAAAGAGTGTTTTTGATAAATGGGCTGAAAAGTTCAAAGATTTTTTAGACAACGCAGAATAAGAATATAGAACCAGTAAAAAAGGATTTATGAGCAGTACAGAATTCGGAAATATTTCATTCGATTTACCCAAAAACCAATCCAACGTGATCAAGGTTATTGGAGTAGGAGGGGGTGGTAGCAATGCCATCAATCACATGTTTCAACAAGGAATCAAGGGAGTTGATTTTATTATTTGTAATACAGATTCCCAGGCCTTGGAAAATAGCACGGTTCCCAATAAAATTCAGTTAGGTGTTCACTTAACAGAAGGTTTAGGAGCTGGCGCAGACCCAAAAGTGGGTGAAAACGCCGCTATAGAAAGTAGTGAGGAAATCAAACGCATGCTTGGCACCAATACAAAAATGGTGTTTATTACCGCTGGTATGGGTGGAGGAACCGGAACAGGAGCTGCCCCTGTGATTGCCAAACAAGCCAAAGAAATGGATATTCTTACTGTGGGGATCGTAACTATCCCTTTTCAGTTTGAGGGAAAGATGCGAAATGAACAGGCTCAACTTGGAGTAGAAAACCTAAGAAAACACGTAGATTCTCTAATTGTTATCAATAATAATAAATTAAGAGAGGTTTATGGGAACCTTGGTTTTAAAGCTGGATTCTCAAAAGCCGATGAAGTATTAGCAACTGCTTCCAGAGGAATTGCAGAAGTTATTACTCATCACTATACACAAAACATCGATTTACGTGATGCTAAAACGGTTCTTAGTAATAGTGGTACTGCTATTATGGGGTCGGCATTTGCATCTGGGGCAAGTAGAGCAAATGATGCGATCATCAAAGCTTTAGATTCTCCGTTGTTAAATGACAACAAAATTAAAGGAGCTCAAAATGTGTTGTTATTGATCGTTTCTGGTTCTGAAGAGATCACTATTGATGAAATAGGAGAGATCAACGATCACATTCAAAATGAAGCTGGACATAGTGCCAATATCATTATGGGAGTTGGTGAAGATGAAAGTTTAGAAGATGCAATCGCAGTAACAATTATTGCCACGGGTTTTAATGTAGAGCAGCAAAATGAAATTGTTAATACCGAAACAAAGAGAATCATCCACACTTTAGAGGATGAGCAAAAAGCTGTTCACAATTTTGATCAGAATAAATTTCAAAGACCTGCTTTTAATGAAGAAGAACCAGGAGAAGAAAAAGAGCAAAAGATCGTTCATACGTTAGGAGAAGAAGATAACTCTAAGACTCAAGAAGTAAAAGAAGATCTTCGCACCCCTCCAAGTGCCAGAAATATGAATGTGGATTACGAGGAAGTGTCTTATAAGGAAGATGATTTTATAATTACAGACACTTCAGCGAAAATAAATAAACTGGAGAAGCAGGAAAAAGAAAAATTAGAAGATGAATCTGAAGATCAGTTCATGTTCACTTTTGATTTCCCTATTAATCCAGAACAGAAACAGTCTAAAGAAGAACCTAAGACTGGAGAAAAGTCTCAGGGGTCTTTTGAAGCAGAAAAGCCAAAAAACCAGCGAATTATCCATGATCTTAATGATGAGACCAAGGATATGGAAGTGAACGAGCCAATTGAGATCATTCCTGTAACTGAAAATTCTTCAACTGGAGAAAAGCGTTATAGTCTGGATGATTATATGGAAGTGGAGCAAATGCTTAAAAAGTCGAAACCTGTTCAGCAAAAAGTAAAAGAGGAAGAGCATGTAGTTTTCGAGAAGAAGACGGTGGCTCCCGAACCTGAAAAGAAAAAAATATCAGACCATGAGAACGATCCTTTTGACAATCCTATTTCTGAAGGCTTAATAGAAAGAGCTGCAGAAAGAAGAGCAAAAATGAAGGAATTCAACTATAAGTTTAGAAGTAACGCCGCTCAAATAGATGAAATTGAAAAGCAACCAGCATATAAACGTGCAGGCATAGATCTTGAAAATTCCCGAAAGGAAGAAGAGAAGCTTTCCAGAACAACTTTGGGAGGTGATAATGACGATCTTAAGTTTAGAAGTAACAATTCGTTTTTACACGATAACGTAGACTAAGCTTAAATTTACCCCAACAATTAACCTGAAATTCCCCAAAGAATTTCAGGTTTTATTTTTATATTCGCAGTCTTAATTAATACACTTAATATGAGTTTACAGGACCAGGTAATGACCGAATTGAAAGCTGCTATGCGTGCTAAAGACGCGGTTAAATTAGAGGCTCTGCGTGCCATTAAAAGTGGAATATTATTGGCGCAAACAGAAACCGGTACTAAGGAAGAAATATCTGAAGAAGAGGAGTTGAAGTTGCTTCAGAAATTAGTAAAACAACGCAAGGACAGCGCTGCAATTTATAAGGAACAGAACAGAAAAGATCTGGCACAACCAGAATTGGATCAAGCTGCAGTGATCGAGCAATTTTTACCAGCTCAGTTAAGCGAAGCAGAAATAGAGCAGAAAATAAAAGACATTATTACTAAAACTGGTGCTTCAGGAATGAAGGATATGGGAAAAGTAATGGGAATGGCTTCTGGAGAATTGGCTGGAAAAGCTGATGGCAAGACTATTTCGATGATCGTTAAGAGAGAATTACAGTAAGCAATTAACAATAAACAATTAACAATAAGCAATGATCATTGGTAATTGTTTATTGATAATTGAATTGGCCGCGTGGCGCAACTGAATAGCGCATCAGATTTCGGCTCTGAGGGTTGGGGGTTTGAATCCCTTCGCGGTCACGAATAAATAGGAAAGGATAAAAATTTGTCGAGCTTGCTCGTAAATAATTTTTATCCTTTCCTATTTTCAAAGCGGAGCTTTGAGGGATCACCACGGGTAATCCTTCGCTGGCACAATAAAAGTTCATCGAAAGGTGGGCTTTTTTTTTGAATGAAATTTGAGCTAGCTCAAGGATCGAATGTTTCGTGAGTTTTACTATAGTTTTTTAGGTATAACTTGTGCGTTTATATTAATACATATAATTATGCTTTTATAGATTGTATTGACCAATAGCGTGTTCATGAAGAAAAAAGAAAATGGAACTAAAATAATAAAAAAGCCCTGGCCCACCAAAGATGCTATGGAGCAGGTTTATGAAATGAAACTTTGGGGTGACAACAAATCTGATTTTTATTCAGGTTTAGGGTCTCATGATCCGGAGATAATAAATCCATATTTAGAGGTTTTAATATCATTTTTAACATCTTTTAAAAATCCTCTAAGGGTATGTGATCTAGGTTGTGGGGATTTTAATGTAGGAAAAGAATTGGTTAAGCATACTAAGAAATATGTTGCGGTAGATATAGTGACAAACCTTATAGAATATAATAGAGAAAAATTTAAAGCAGAAAATTTAGAATTCCATTGTTTGGATATAGCAGTAGATGATCTGCCTTCTGGGGATTGTGTAATTCTAAGACAAGTACTGCAACATTTATCAAATGCTGAAGTACAAAGCCTAGTGAGTAAGTTGACTGATTATAAATATGTTATTTTAACTGAACATTTACCGGAAGGAGACTTTGTACCCAATAAAGAGTTAATATCTGGACAAGGAATTAGACTAAAAAAACGAAGTGGTATAAACTTATTAGCTCCTCCATTTAATTTAAAGGTAAAAGAAGAAAAACGGTTATTGTCTGTTGTTTTAAATGATTGTAAAGGAGTTATAGTAACTACGTTTTATAAGATTTTTCAAACTACAAGTATTCTAATGCTCTAGACAACATTCAAATGTTTTATATCGGACTTAATTTACGCAAGAAAGCTTGGATTGGGGACTCAATCTTGTCGTCTTAGTTGTTTTTTTAATCCCTCATTGAGGGTTTAATTCCCGAGGCTTGCCTCGAATTTTTAAAAGTATTTTCCAAGTCATGCCTCGTGGGCTTGCCCCAAGGTTCTTGATTTTGATGTTTAAAACAGAAATTTTAGTAATATGCCCGCTATTTGTAATAACCGCTATTGGCACAGGTTACTTTTCAAATGTAAATATGAACCTGGCTCCCTTTGTTGGTTCTGACTCTACTTTTATTGAGCCACCACTATTTTCTATTACTTTTTTTACTGTTGCTAAACCTATTCCGTTACCTTTTATACCAAACCTATCTTCATTTCCAAGAACTTCAAAAATTTCAAAAATCTTTTCCTGATTTTCTAAAGCTATTCCTAATCCATTATCTTGAACATAAAACTCGTAATGAGTGACTGATTCTGACACCCCAATTTCAATTTCTACATTTTTCTTATCATTATATTTGATCGAATTAGTAATAAGATTTATCAAAACTTGCTCCAGAGCAGCTCTATTCATTTCTATATTAGTAATTGAAGACTCTAATTTAAGTGTCAAATTGTGCTCATAAACAAAAAGACCAGTAAGCTCATCTATCAAACTATTGAGATTTATCTGTGATTTATTTTCTTTTAATACATTCTCACTTCTACTGTATTCTAGTAATCCGTCAATAAGTTTTTTTAAGTTTTCACTTGATTTTGAAATTAAACTGAGCATTTCCTTTCCTTCATTATCAACCTGAGAATTATAATTTTCAGAAAGTAGTTGTGACAACCCGATAATGCCATTTAATGGAGATTTAAGGTCATGCGCAGCGACAAATGCAAACCGCTCTAACTCTAAATTTTTTTCTTCTAAATTTGCAGAAGCTTTTTCTAAGGTTAATTTAATTTTTCTGAGATTTAATATATTCATCACTTGACGTCCTAAGGCTCTTAAAGATTGGAGTTGACTTTGACTCAATAATCTTGGTTTGTGGTCAATCACGCACAAAGTCCCAAGAGGAAGGCCATTGTCGCTGATTAAAGGAACACCTGCATAAAACACTAAGGATGGATCGCTGGTTACCAAGGGATTATCATGAAATCGTTCGTCTATTCTGGCATCTTGAACAGTGAATACATTTTTTGGATCATTTATAGCATGAGCACAAAAGGCATATTCTTTTGGTGTTTCTGTTACGTCTAAGCCATGATGAGATTTAAACCATTGACGCTTATCATCAATTAAGCTAATTAAAGAAATTTCAGTTCCACATATACCTGCTGCAATAGCAGTTATATCATCATAATCAGTTTCTGAAAGGGTGTCAAGTATAGAATATGATTCTAAATCCTTTAATCTCTCTCTTTCTTTCTCGTGTTCTTTTGGTTCTAACATTTCTTCATATTTAATCCCTCATTAAGGGTTTAACCCGCCTGACCGGCTGGGCAGGTTCCGCGAGGCCTGCCCGAAAAGAATTTCATTCAGGCGGGCTTGCCTCGAATTTTTAAAAGTATTTTCCTCCCGAACCATCGGGACATATCTAGTGAGCCCGCCCGTACTGTTCGGACGGGCTTGCCCCCGAGGTTCTTGATTGATTGTCAAGGGGCTTAGTAAACTCAAGTAGCTAAACTAGGAACTGTTTTTTAGTTTCTAGATGTAACTTTTGAGTTCATAATTTTTGTCTTGTTCTATCTTCGTTGAATAGAAATACATTCTAATATCATAAAAAGATTTTACTAATTAAGGGTGACCATTTAATGTTCTCATTAAATAAATTGCTGTTTTACTTTGTATATTTTTTGCGACTTTTTCTGGCGTTCCTGCTGCTACTACTTTTCCACCTTCTTCTCCAGCTCCGGGGCCTATGTCAATAATCCAATCACTTCCAGCCACAACTTGCATATCATGTTCTACCACAATTACAGTGTTGCCGGCATCAACTAATCTTGCAAGCTGAAGTTGTAATTTTTCTACATCAGCTGGATGCAAGCCCGTAGTTGGCTCGTCTAAAATATAAAGTATATTTCCACGACTTGGACGCTGGAGTTCTTTAGCAAGCTTTATGCGCTGCGCTTCTCCACCGGAGAGCTCAGTTGCCGGCTGACCTAAACGTAAATAGCCCAAACCTACTTCCTGCAATACTTTAAGGGGGCGACTTACTCGGTCTTCTTTCTCAAAAAATTCCGTTGCTTCATTTACGGTCATGTCAAGAACCTGGGCAATATTTTTATCATGATAAGTTACTTCCAAAGTTTCGTCATTATATCGAGTACCGCCACAAACAGAGCAGGGAGCATAGACACTTGGTAGAAATAAGAGTTCAACCATTACAAAGCCTTCGCCTTCGCAATTAGGACAACGACCCTTTCCGACATTAAATGAAAATCGACCGGCATTATAATGACGCGATTTAGCTAATTTTGTTGAGGCAAATAATTTTCGCACCACATCAAACAAGCCTGTGTAGGTCGCAAGGTTGGAGCGTGGTGTTCTTCCAATTGGTTTCTGATTGACCACGACCATACGCTTTATGTCTTCTGAACCTGCGGTAATTTTACCACCTAGCGTAGCTACAACGTCTTGTTGCAAGGCATCTTCTGATTCTTCTTCTGGAGAATCTCCGTTTCCTAATTGGGTGGACATTAATTCTACCAATACCTGGCTGACCAAACTGCTTTTACCCGAACCAGACACACCTGTAACACTGGTTAACACACCCAAAGGTAAGGATACCTCAAGATTAATTAAATTGTTTCTGGTAACTCCGCTCAATTTCAGCCATCCAGTGGGCGTCCGGGGTGGTGACTTTTTAAAAGGCAGATCATTAAAAAGATGTTCTCTGGTTTTAGACCGTGGAATATTTTTTAAATCTTCCGGTGGACCACTGTACAAAATTTCTCCGCCACCTTCGCCAGCATCCGGACCTACATCTACTATCCAGTCGGCATGGCGAATCACATCCAACTCATGCTCAACTACAAAAAGTGAATTACCGGTAGCTTTTAATCTATCCAAAGTTTTGAGTAAAGCTTCTGTATCAGCGGGATGCAATCCTGCAGAAGGCTCGTCCAATACATATACCACCCCAAATAAATTACTCCGTACCTGAGTGGCAAGTCTTAAACGCTGATGTTCACCAGGAGAAAGAGTAGGTGTGCTGCGCTCCAAGGATAAGTAGCCAAGTCCTAATTCCAATAAAACACTTACTCTCGCAACAAGATCTTCGGCGATCCGATGTGCCACCATTGCTTTCTCCTGCTGTTGTTTGAATTTAGCCAAACCCGGCGCCGAACCATCGCTATAAGGAGAGAAAATAGTAAGCAACTTCTTAATAGGCAGCCTAGAAATGTCGGCAATATCATAACCAGCAAAAGTCACCGAAAGAGATTCGCGACCTAAGCGTTTACCATTGCAGGTAGGACATTCGCTGCTCAGCATGTATTGCGACACGCGTTTTTTCATCAATGCACTTTGCGTATTTGCAAAGGTGCGTAGTACATTTCTTTTTGCACCCGTAAAAGTACCCATGTAGCTTGGTTCATTCTTACTTTTAATGGCAACTTGTACCGCGTCCCGTTCTAAGCCTGGGTATACCGGCACCTGTGGTTGTTCGTTTGTAAATAAGATCCAGTCGCGTTCTTTTTTAGGGAGATCTTTCCACGGAACATCAATATCGTAACCTAGAGTGATTAAAATGTTACGAAGATTTTGTCCCTGCCAACCAGTGGGCCAGGCAGCTATGGCTTTTTCCCGAATGCTAAGGCTATCATCGGGTACCATACTTTTTTCTGTTACCTGATATACTCTACCAAGTCCATGGCACTGAGGGCAGGCTCCTTCTGGTGTGTTTGTTGAAAATGAATCAGCATATAAAAGAGCTTGTCCCTCTGGATAATCGCCCGCGCGGGAATACAACATGCGCAACAAGTTAGACAATGTGGTCACTGAGCCGACCGAGGATCGGGTAGTTCCTGAACCTCGCTGCTGCTGTAAAGCAACCGCCGGAGGCAGACCTTCGATCTTGTCTACTTCAGGTATTGGCATTTGATGAAAAAGTCGCCTTGCATAGGGCGACACAGATTCGAGATATCTTCGCTGAGCTTCGGCATACAAGGTGCCAAAAGCAAGTGATGATTTGCCCGACCCAGAAACCCCGGTAAATACTACCAAAGCATCGCGAGGAATTTCCAGAGATACATTTTTAAGATTATTTTGCCGGGCTCCACATACAGCAACGAAGCCTTCTTTTTGCGTCTTATTTTCATTCGTTTGTTCCATGACTAGGGATGAACCAAAAAATATACCAAGAGCCTATTGGAATAGCTTTAAAACTGAGACTTTTGGTTAAGTTTAACGCTCGATTATACCCCACTCAGGTTTTCAGGGAACATAAATTTCAGCAACCCACTTGCCGCAAAAGCTCCAATGATTTGTTTAGAAATATAGAATAGAGCTTCTTTTTTTGATGTAAATTTTCCTTTAACGGTGCAATGGTGACGGATGGATTAACGTGTGAGCCAGAAATATCTCCGAAAACATAAATCATTGCACTTACTATTATTCCAAAAGCTAATGAAATTCCTATTTATCTTAAAGTTCCTTTGCTCAATTACGATAATAGCTCCTGTGCCACAAAAAAACCAATGCAAATGTGCCAATAAATTCAGCTAAATCTTTTTCATAATAATTTGAAATAAAAAAGAGGATAATTAGTTTTAATTATCCTCTTTAAATTAATTAGTATATTATTAGATTGCTGATGCTCCAGCTTCTGCAACGGTGTGATCATTTTCAACAGAACTTCCACTTACTCCAATAGCTCCAATAATTTCGTCTTGTTTATTTTTAATTGGAATTCCACCAGGAAATGTAATTAATCCGTTGTTAGAATGTTCGATATTAAATAAAGAACCTCCAGGTTGAGATAATTCACCGATACTTCCTGAATTCATATCAAAGTAGCGCGCTGTTTCAGCTTTTTTGATAGCGATATCTGTCGAACCTAACCAAGCGCCATCCATACGCCCGAAAGCAACTAAATTTGCTCCGGAATCTACTACTGCAATATTCATTTTGGTATCTATTGCGATAGCTTTCTCTTTGGCTGCTGCGATTGCTTTTTCTGCTTGTGCTAATGTAATGTTCATAATTTATGTTTTAATATTATTATTATTTCAATGCAAATTTAAACTGAGAATCTATTAATTCAATTACCAAAATAGTTTAGTAACTTATGAAAAAGGGTCAAACTACGAAGCTATCATGCCGTGTGGGTCGATAACAAACTTTTTAGCAACTCCGGTGTCAAATTCTTCATACCCTCTAGGTGCATCTTGCAGGCTTATTACTTCCGCATTTACGGCTTTGGCGATATCTACTTTATCGTGCAATATGGCATTCATTAATTGTCTGTTATATTTCATTGTAGGAGTTTGTCCGGTATGGAATGAATGGGATTTAGCCCATCCCAATCCAAAACGAATTTTCAGACTTCCTTGTTTTGCGGCCTCTTCTTTGGCTCCTGGATCTTCGGTCACATATAGACCTGGAATTCCGATAGATCCACCAGCTTTAGTAATCGCCATAGCTTGGTTTAATACAATGGCAGGCATTTCTTCCCCTGCGGAGGCGCCGTGTCCATTAGCTTCGAAACCTACACAGTCAACGAAGCAATCGACTTCGGGGATCCCGACAATCATAGCGATTTGCTCTTCTACAGGAATCCCGTTGGTTAAATCAATGGTTTCACAACCAAAACTTCTGGCATGGGCAAGACGGGCTTTATTCATATCGCCCACGATCACTACAGCTGCACCTAATAATTGGCAGCTTGAGGCACAAGCGAGACCTACTGGTCCTGCACCTGCAATATACACAACTGAACCAGCAGTTACACCTGCCATAACCGCTCCATGAAACCCTGTCGGGAAAATATCAGTAAGCATGGTCAGGTCCAATATTTTTTCCATGGCTTGATCCTTATCTGGAAATTTTAATAAGTTAAAATCCGCATAAGGTATCATTACATATTCGGCTTGGCCTCCAATCCATCCACCCATATCTACATATCCATAAGCGCCTCCTGGGCGATCTCCGTTTACATTTAAACAGATATTCGTTAGTCCTTTTTTACAATTTACACAACGACCACAAGCAACATTAAAGGGAACTGAAACCATGTCTCCTTTTTTGATAAATTCAACATCTCGTCCACATTCTATGACTTCTCCTGTGATTTCATGCCCTAGAATTAAGCCTTTTTCGGCAGTGGTTCTTCCCCTTACCATGTGTTGATCTGAACCACAAATATTACTGGCCACTATTTTTAAGATAACACCGTGTTCACATTTTCGATCTCCCAAAGCCAGTTTGGGATAGTCTATTTCCATTAATTCTACTTCTCCTGTTCCTTTATAGGCGATTCCATGATTTTTGCACATAATGTTCTGATTTTAATTAAACTAATAAATATTTTCAATCGAATTTAGTTTTCAATTTAAGTTACTTTTGCTGGTTAACGCTTATGAAAACAGGTCAATAATTTGTAAATAAGGTCAAGCAACAAATATTTAGGGAGCTTTAAGAGTGAAGTTAATCTTATTTGACTGAAAATGAATTAAATACGGAAAATAAAAGCTATAATCAAGCTTCTTTTGGGCTGAAACCAAATTTATTTTTAAATGCAGTACTAAAATTTGAAAGGTTGTTATACCCAAAATCTAAATAAATGTCTGATGGTTTTAAATCTCCTTGTTCCAAAATTTCTTTCGATTTTTGAAGCCGTTTATCCTGCAGCCATTTTCCTGGAGACACATTATATTCTTTAATGAAATAGCGCTTAAAGGTTGATAGGCTCATATGGCATAGGAATGCAATTTCCTCTAGCTTTAAGTTTGAATCTATTTGACTTTCAACAATCTTTTTAAATTGTGACTTTTCCTTAACTATTAACGAATGTAAATAGATTTCAAACTTTCTTCCATATTTCTGTAGAAGATAAAGCATCAATTCTTCAAATTTTACAGCAAGTAAATTCTCCATAAAAACTGTTGGTACCTCACTAATTGTGGATAAAGAATTTAAATATGAAGTGATATATGCATCATTTCTGATAATGAAATAAGGTGATCCATCTTTTGCGATGGATTGAAATTCAGAATATTTATCTAAAAAATTCTTAAGCTTTTTATCCGAAAAAAAGAAGAGTTTACAATAATAAGTCGCATTTGTATCCAACAATTCGGTCCAAAGCCAATTTCCTTTTTTAAGCAATAAAGATTGGTCTTTATTTACTGCAACTGCTGTTCCAGCAAAATGAACTTGTTTTTTTCCAACTTGTAAAAAGCTAAACATATTCATGCCTAAATTGACCTTGCTTTTAACAATATCATTGGTCATTTTAAAATCATAGACGAATAAATCAGGACTTTCTTCCTTGTCCTCAATATAGATTTCAGGTATGTTTTCTATTGGCATCTGGATTTTTTTTCAGCTTGCAGCTAACTCATATTATAAAAACGAATATAGCATTTTATAAAGATTATTATCGAGATAACAGCAGTTGGACATTGTATTTAAAAGTATTGAGAGCAGCTCAATTTAGTTTATGTACCGATTAGTCATCACCCTATAAAATGTTTCTAGCAGTTCTTGAGCTTTTTTAAACTTAATTTTATCGATGGTTGAAAATACTATGTCATTAGATCAATAATTAAAGAAAGGATGCTTAGAAAATTGTTCTAATCTTTCCAGAGAAATTTTAATATAGTTGTAGACAATTTTTAAGGATTGAAAGCTGATTTTGAGCATGTCATTTTAATCCCTCATTGAGGGATTAACCCGCCTGACCGGCTGGGCAGGTTCCCCGAGGCCTGCCCGAAATATTCAGGCGGGCTTGCCTCGAATTTTTAAAAGTATTTTCCTCCCGAACCATCGGGACATACCTAGTGGGCCCGCCCGTACCGTTCGGGCGGGCTTGCCCCGAGGCTCTTGATTTTATTCTCTGTTTGAATATAGATAACGCAATAGTTCTATAGGGCTGAACAAAATGAACACATTGGGATTAAGGCAGGTAAACAAGGTGACTCATATTTCCGCAATAGCCCATTAGTAAAAAGCAACTGAAATCTAATCAAAAAGGTTTGAAAAATGAGGCAGTAGGTTTATCCTGTATCTATAAAAATGCTGCTATTTGGTTTAAAAGTTTTTTTGTAGCACATTCACATATAGGATGCTACTCAAAAAATTAGCCGATTTAGAAGCGGCTTACTTCAACTTGGATTAACTAAATTATGGAATTGTTGCGTTCAATGGGTTGCTAATTAGATTTTTGAAAGCGCTTGATCAAAATCAGCAATAATATCTTCTATATTTTCTATTCCCACCGCACATCGTATTAAGGTTTCAGGAATACCCAACTGTTTTCGCTCTTCTTCTGTGGCTTCAACATGACTTGTTACTTTTGGTGGGCCTATAAGTGTACTTACTGAACCTAAACTTGCTGCCAAATGAGCCAGCTCCAAACTATTCAAAAACACTTTCACTTTGCCGAAATTTCCTTTAACAGAGAAGGATAATACTCCTCCAAATCCTGTCATTTGGCTTGATGCAATTTTGTGTCCGGGGTGTGATTCCAGTCCTGGATAAAAAACCTGTTCAATTTTTTTATGTCTTTCCAGATGTTCAGCCAACTTCATGGCATTTTCATTTTGTCTCAAAACCCTCAATTCCAGCGTTTGGATTCCCCTCAATAACATGTAAGCAGTATTTGCATGCAAACTGGCACCGTTGATTTCCCGATAATGAAATATTTGTTGTATTAAATCTTTTTTACCGCAAGCTACTCCTCCCATTGCATCGGAATGACCTCCCAGATATTTTGTAGCGCTATGCAAAACAATATCGGCGCCAAGCTCCAGAGGCTGTTGATTGATTGGCGAAGCAAATGTATTGTCTACAACAACTAATGCCCCAACTTCGTGGGCAGCCTTAATGAGCCTTTTTAAATCCAGTATTTTTAAGGTGGGATTTGTAGGAGTTTCCAGATATAGCATCTTACAGCCTTTTTTTACTTCTGCTTCAATTTCCTCATGATTTGTGGTATCACAGAGGCTTACCTCAATTCCATTCTTAGGAAGAAATTCTAAAAACACAATACTCGTACCACCATAAGTATCTTTGATAGAAACAACGCGATCGCCCTGGGATAAAAAAGTTGACAAAGTGTTGCTTATTGCGGCCATACCTGTTGAAAAGCTAGTAGCTGCTTCGGCATTTTCAAGAACTCTTACTTTTTCTTCAAAAACTGCTACCGTTGGATTGGTGTTTCTACTATAGATATGCCCTTCTTTCTTCCCAATGGCCACATCAAACCAGTCATCCACGTTGTCATATCCAAATGTTACACTATTTACGATAGGTACCTGAGTAGCTCCCTGATAGAACAATTCGCTCTGCCCTCCCCATACCGCTTTTGTTCCTTGTTTCTTACTGTTCATTTTGTCGCTTTTCATAGTTTCATTTTGGATGCGTTAATATTCTTTTAATTATTCCCTTAAACATGTTCATTCCCGTTTCTATGATTTCATCAGGGAAATCATAGTTGGCTTGATGTAGGGCAGGGGATTCTAGCCCGGCTCCAATGCCAAACATGGCAGCCTTGTGTTTTTTAGAAAACCAGCCAAAATCTTCTCCAAATTTAAAAGGGGTAATTTTATTAATGATATCATAATTGTGCATTTTTGCTGTCTCTGTAATGACTTGGGTACAGAACTCGTCATTAAAAACTGCGGGGAAAAAATCAAACCATTTTGCTGTGTAAGGCAATTTATGTTTTGAGCAAACTTCTAAAAGAATCCTGTCAACATCCTGCTTTAGCCCTTCCATTTTCTCTATGCTTTTGGTTCTTAACGTATAATGTATCTCGCCATACCCGGCAGAAATGCCATAAGATTTCACTCCCATGCTGGAATAAATGGGTACACATAACCTGAAATCTTCTTTCGCAGGGTCATTATTATTTAACCTATTAAATTTTTGTATAAGCTCAGCAATACACAATGCCGGATTCACTCCATATTCAGGTTCAGCAGAATGCGACTCTTTACCTTTCAGTTGGATAGCAACACTCTGCACAGTAGAAGAAAAATTGCCGTTAATGGTTATAATAGAATGAATTGGATGACCGGGAACATTATGCAATGCAAATATATAATCCGGTTTTAACTCACTAAACCTATTATCGTTTAAAACATTTGGCGCACCGGCACCTGTTTCTTCAGCCGGTTGAAAAAGCAATATCACTTTTCCATTCTTAAAATTCTGTTCTTTTAGCCAAAAGAACAGTCCGGCTACAATGGCCATATGACCATCGTGGCCACATTTGTGGGATATGCCTTTATTGATAGAACGGTGCAGAAAGTTATTTTCTTCTACAATAGGAAGAGCATCCAATTCGCAGCGAATTACAATAGTGGGACCGCTATTTGAAAACTCAGTTATAACTGCTAACCCATTCCCTCCAATATTTTCAATTATTTTGGCATTATGATATTTTTCTATGAATTTCTTAATCCGTCCAGCCGTTTCTGTCTCTTGCCCCGACAGCTCAGGATATATGTGTAATTCTTTTCTGAGCAATGTTAGTTCTTCGAGACTCATCTATTTTACTTTTTTTGCACCCTGTCTTAAATTGTTTACAACATCTATTATACAAAGTAATATAGCTTTTTGTAAAGATAATTATCGGTACAGAAGTAGTTTAAAGCTTTTTATGAAAATATTGTTATCAACTCCATTTAGGAAATGGATCTATTAATCATTAGCCTGTGAAATGTTTCTGGCATCTCTTGAACTTTTTTAAACTTAATTGTACCGATGGTTGAAACTACTATGTTATAAGATCACTAATTAAATAAAACTTGCTTAGAAATGTTTTCTAAGTGTTTGATAAGACAAGCTTCAATGTAGTTGTAGAATACCTTTTCAGAAGTATGACCACTTAGCCGGAATGTTTTTAACATACCTACTCCCTTTTTAAATTTTGGGGTATAAGTTTGTTTATGCTTTTTGATTGGAGTTTTGTGAGAAAGTTTAATAAATGGACTTGTTATACCGAGTTGCTTATAAATAAAAAGCACAGCTTTAGGTGCGCTTTTTTGATTTAGATGTTATTCTAATTAAAAAAATCCCTAATCTAAAATAGCTAGAATTTCACCTGCTTTCAACTTCTTTAGGCCTTCAATGATCTTCTTGAATTCTGCGGTACATGCCTTAGATTTCTTCTGAAGTATTTCTGTAGCCGTAACATCTTTTTCTATCAAGATCCTTACTTCCTCCATCAATTTACTGAGATTGTCTGCTTGAATATAGAACATAGACATAGTGCTTTTATGTATAAGATCTCCAAGCATTTCGGTACTGTTGGCTTTTACAGCATCCAGAAATTCTTGCTCATAAGTTACTAGTGCATCTAAGGTGCTTTTGATGAATTTATCTAGATAAAGTGCATTGTGGTTAGACATCTTTACAAATTTTGAGACATTAAAAGATGGACTCTGCCCTAGTTGAGGTTGTGACGTGTTTTTTACGGCTTGAATCTCTTTCTCATCTACCATTTCCTCAACCGACTCTAGATTGGTCAGAGGATATTTTTTCATCTCTTGGTGGTCTGGATTATGTAAGTAATGTACTAACATTTCCAGTAGTTTTTCTGGCTGGAAGGGTTTAGGTACGTGATCTTGGAACCCTGCCTTTTTAAGTTTGTAGTTGATCTCTCCTCTTTCTGAAGCAGATAAAGCTATTAGAATAGGTTGTTTTTTCAGTTTCAGAGCACGAATTTCCTTAGCAGTTTTATATCCATTCAACTTGGGCATGTGTAAATCCAGCAAGATAAGATCAAAGTCCTTTTTCCTTAACATTTCTATCGCTTCAAAACCGCTTTTTGCCGATTCGTTTTCGAGTTTCCAATCATTTAAAAACTGAGCAGTTATATAAATATTGGCAGGATTGTCATCTACTACCAGCACTCGGGACGATTCTAAGATTTTTCGATCTTCTGTGCTAATTTTTTTATCCTTAGGGCAAGAATAATTTTCATTAACCTCGTACCAGATCTCGAAGCTGAATTCGGAGCCTTGACCCTCTATACTTTGCACTTTCATTTCTGATTTATGCAGGTGGAGTAGTTTTTGACTAATTGTAAGACCAAGCCCAGTGCCGCCATATTCCAGATTCACATCGTAACTAGCCTGAGAAAATTCCTGAAATATAGCTTCCAATTTGTCTTGTGGGATTCCCATTCCCGTATCACATACCTTAAATCCAAACAGGGACTCATTACTTCCTGTTTCCAGATGTTCAATAATAATTGATACAGATCCCTTTTTGGTGAACTTAATGGCGTTTCCAATAAGATTGGTAAGTATCTGCGAGAGCTTTATCGGATCTCCACTTAGTTCTTGTGGTACATTTTCGTCCATTTCTACCAACAAGTCTATATTCTTTTCTGCAGCCTTTACCCTAAAAGTTTGCTGCAGCATTTTAACCATATTTTTAATATTGAAATCTCGTTTTTCCAGTTCCACCTTTTCAGCTTCAATTTTACTCAGATCTAGCAAATTATTTACCAGCCCTAGAAGATTTTCAGATGAGAGCAGTAAGATTCTTGCATATTCCTTTTGATCCTCGTTGAGGTGGGTTTTACTTAAGAGATTTCCAATTCCTAAAATAGCATGTAGCGGAGTTCTTATTTCATGACTAATAGTAGATAAAAACTCTGCCTTAGCATGAGAATCTTCTTCAGCCTTCTTTTTGGCTGCCATTAGTTCCTTTTCATATTTCTTACGGTCGGTAATGTCAAATATGGTAGCTCGATAGGTAAGCGGATTCTTTCCTTTGGCGGGGATCTCATTCACATTTATAAGTCCGGGAAAAGAAGAACGGTCTTTTTTAACAATATCAAAATTGATTTCCTGAATAAAGCCTTGCATGCGTATTAATGGAAAAAAATGAGTTTCGAAAAAAATTTGCCCTCCTATCTTAAAAAGATCGGGGAATTTCTTAACATAGATTATCTCCTCTTTGGTAGAATTAAGCCAAGAGAGTAGGGTGCGGTTAATATTATATATAGTCCCGTCTGTTAAGAATGAAACATAGCCGCACGGGGAATTTTCATATAATTCCTCTGCAGTTTCAGTAACTTTCCCTTTAGGGATACTATGCTTATTTGTTATACTCATTGAGTCGTACTTGCAAGATAATTCTTTATAGCAAGGGTAGTTTCCTCCGGAGCACTAAGATTAGGGCAATGTCCGGTTGCATTTAAGATCTGAAATTCAGAATTCTGAAGATTATCGTGTACATATTGGCCCACTTCTACGGGAGCTATAATATCTTGAGAACACTGTAATACCAAAGTGGGTACAACTACAGATGTCAAGTCTTTACGATTATCAGATAAAAAAGTAACTTTGGCAAAATGTTTTGCGATCTCCGGATTGGTTCGGCAAAAACTATTGGTAAGCTCTTCACCCAACTCCGGTTTATCTGGATTACCCATTATAACAGGAGCCATATTAGCAGACCAACCCAAGTAGTTACTGTCTAAGGCCTCCATAAGATCGTCTATGTCTTCTTTATAAAAACCACCCACATAACCATCATCATTAATATATCTTGCAGAAGGTCCTATCATAATTAATTTTGAAAATCGTGAAGGCTCCAGATTTGCTGCAAGTGCAGCTATCATACAACTTACCGAATGAGCTACAAAAATCACATCTTTTAAGTCCAGCTCTTCGCAAATCTCTAAGATGTCTTCTGAATACCCCAAAAGCTCATCGTATTTTTCTTTGGAATAAGAATTATTGTCAGAATTACCTGCACCTACGTGATCAAAGAGAATGACCTTATAGTCTTTTTCAAATTCAGGGTACACATAGCGCCACATATGCTGGTCGCAACCGTACCCATGAGCAAATAGCATAGGCTGAATTCCGCTGCCAAGTACCTTGACATTGTTTCTTTGTAGTGCGGAAATCTTTTCTAAGGAACTCATATAAGAATATATTTTGGATGAATTTAAGAAAAGTCTAAGTAGTTTGTTGATAACAATGTGCCATTTTCACGAAATTTTATGAAACATGAATATAACTATTATTAAAAGAATTTCATGTATTTATGGATCTCTTACATGAAAATTTCAATTTCACTAGAAAATGTTTAATATTGGAATGGAGAAAATATATTCTTAACATTTGTTAAAATTTTATTTCTTCAAGAAATGTTAAAAATATCCTACAATCATCACTTTTGATTTTTCTCTTTTATAATTCACTTTTCTAATTGTTAGATTTCTAAAATATTGAACGTAACTCCATTCTGTTAATTGCGAGGCATTCGTGTGTTTGTCTTTAATTATTTTATTGAACGAATTTAAAAAAATGATCTGGTAAAATGGATTATCTTTTTACCTTCATCGAAAATATATTATTTTCAATTTTTAAAACTGCAACACCAATCTGTAGCCCTATTTATTTATGACTCAAATAGATCAATTCATTGCCGATTTTGCCTCTTTTGTATGGGGACTTCCTCTTTTAATTTTGCTAATTGGTGGTGGTTTCTATCTCCTTATTATTTCAAAATTTCTCCCTTTTAGATATTTGGGTCATGCGCTGCAAGTATTGCGAGGGAAATATGATAATCCAGATGATCCTGGAGAAATAAGTCACTTTCAGGCATTATCTACTGCCTTATCTGCTACCGTGGGAATGGGTAATATCGCCGGAGTTGCGGTGGCTATAGCAATTGGTGGACCTGGCGCTATTTTCTGGATGTGGGTTAGTGCTATTATTGGGATGGCTACAAAATTCTTTACTAATAGTTTAGCGGTCATGTATCGTGGGAAAGATTCTGATGGCAATATCCAAGGAGGTCCTATGTATTTTATTATGGAAGGATTAGGTAAGAAATGGAAAGCTTTGGCTGTGATGTTTAGTGTTGCTGGATTGGTAGGAGCGCTTCCCGTTTTTAATGTGAATCAGTTAACTCAGGCTATCAATTTTATTCTGCTGGAACCAAATGGAGTAGAAGTAGGGCTTGGTTCTAATTTAATAATTGGTTTAATTTTAGTAACAATAACTTCTGTAGTGATCTTTGGTGGTCTTTCCAGGATAAGTAAAACGGTTTCCAAATTAGTGCCTCTGATGGTGGTGATGTATTTTATTTCGGTACTTATTATTTTATTCGTGAATTCAGATCAGGTGCCTTATTATTTTGGTTTGATATTTACCGATGCTTTTGCTGCAGATAACTTCACAGGAGATTCGTTTTTAGGCGGAGTTTTAGGCGGACTAATAATTCTAGGAATCCGAAGAGGAGCATTTTCCAATGAAGCCGGTATCGGAACAGCACCTATGGCTCATGGAGCTGCTAAGACGAACGAACCAATTAGAGAAGGTTTGGTTGCTATGTTAGGCCCAGCCATAGATACTTTGGTGGTTTGTACGTTAACCGCCTTAGCTATTTTAGTAACCGGAGTTTGGCAAACTTCAGATCAGAACGGAGTAAGCTTAACCGCTGCTGCTTTTAATGATGCCATGCCCTTTTACGGAAATTATATATTGTTGATCTGTATTGTATTTTTTAGTATTTCCTCTTTGTTCTCTTATTCTTACTATGGAACAAAATGTCTTTCATTTTTAATGGGAGCAGATAAGAAGCATTACTACAATTACTTTTATATTTTAAGTATTCTGATGGGTGCAACCACTACTTTAAGTATGATGATCAATTTAATTGATGGTTTCTTTGCTTTGATGGCAATTCCAACAATGATCTCAACATTGATCCTTGCTCCAAAAGTTTTAAAAGCAGCTAAAGATTATTTCCGAAGAATGGATCTTAAGAAGAAAGAAGCTTTGGAAACTGTGAATGACTAAGGTTTTTAATTTGTCATTCCGAAGAATTGAGGAATCTCTAGTTTGAGATAATTTTTATTTCATTGAGATCCTTCGCTACGCTCAGGAATACAAGGTGTTTTAATTTGTCATTCCGAAGAATTGAGGAATCTCGAGTTAAGATAATTTTTGCTTCATTGAGATCCTTCGCTACGCTCAGGATGACAAGGTGTTTTAGTTTGTCATTCCAAAGAATTGAGGAATCTCTAGTTAAGATATTTTTTGTTTCATTGAGATCTTTCGCTTTGCTACCATTGACGTATTTTCAAAGTTACTCCCAATAAGAGACCCTGAAACAAGTTCAGGGTGACGATACTGTTTTAACTGCCGTCATGCTGTCCCGAAGCATCGGGAGTTTCAGCATCTTTCATACGTCAATTTCCTCCGCTAGATAAATTTTTTTATCACAGGTCTCAGGATGACAAGGTGTTTTAGTTTGTCATTCCGAAGAATTGAGGAATCTCGAGTTAAGATATTCTTTATTTCATTGAGATCCTTCGCTTTGCTATCATTGACGTATTTTCAAAGTTAATCCGAATAAGAGACCCTGAAACAAGTTCAGGGTGACGATACTGTTTTAACTGCCGTCATGCTGTCCCGAAGCATCGGGAGTTTCAGCATCTTTCATACGTCAATTTCCTCCGCTAGATAAATTTTTTTATCACAGGTCTCAGGATGACAAGGTGTTTTAGTTTGTCATTCCGAAGAATTGAGGAATCTCGAGTTAAGATATTCTTTATTTCATTGAGATCCTTCGCTTTGCTATCATTGACGTATTTTCAAAGTTAATCCGAATAAGAGACCCTGAAACAAGTTCAGGGTGACGATACTGTTTTAACTGCCGTCATGCTGTCCCGAAGCATCGGGAGTTTCAGCATCTTTCATACGTCAATTTCCTCCGCTAGATAAATTTTTTTATCACAGGTCTCAGGATGACAAGGTTGTTTTTATTGTCATTCCGAAGAATTGAGGAATCTCGAGTTAAGATATTCTTTATTTCATTGAGATCCTTCGCTTTGCTTAGGAATACAAGGTGTTTTAGTTTGTCATTCCGAAGAATTGAGGAATCTCTAGTTTAAGATAATTTTTATTTCATTGA
>NZ_VORY01000028.1 GCF_007997295.1 Gillisia hiemivivida
GTTCTTTCTTCATTTAAAAGGGTCTGGATAATGACTCTTTCTTTATAGGTTAGTCGCCTGTGTTTTTTTACTTCCATTTTACAAATCTATTATTTTAGATTTGTTGCGTTAAGTTATTGAATGGAACAATTTTTCTCTAAATGATTTACAACGGTCTCGGTTAACACAAGTTGCGGGAGTAGGGAGGCGGACTTGTCGGTTTAAGTATTTTCATACTTAGGATACTAAATTACACTTTTTCGATAAAACCCGTTATTTGTGATAACCGTTGTTGCCTACTTTAACTCTTTGTCAGAATACATTTGAATAGTAAATAATTACATCGAAACGACCACTAGTAATATCTACAACTTGTCCTTGTTGATTTACACCTTTAAAATCAAAAATACCTGATATGAACTTTTCACTTTCATTAATTTCTATTATTTCTAAAGTACCAGTAATATCCGAATTAGTTACAAAACAAGAATTAAATTCTTCACCGTTTATTTCTCGATAAATACAACTCGATGCATTTGGCAATTCTTTATCAATTGAAATGATGTAGCTTTCAGATAATTCATAAAGACGTTCTTCCAATGGTTCGTCTAGATATAGATCTAAACTTATGCTAACATCTCCATTTATATTATTATTAGCGGTTATGCTCAGTTTATATTGATCATCACCCTTTCTTGAATAGCTTAATCTCAATTTAGTAGTAGGTGAACAATCTATACACGATCTTCCATTTCTTGGTACAAATATTTGTCCGTTAATTTTACATCCGAAAGTTTGCGCTCCTTCAGATGTGATTTCTGGCAAAACAGAATTCGTTCCGTCATCATCATCCACATTACACCCAATTATTGAAAATAATAGAGATACAAATAAGATCTTAAGGTATAGATTTTTCATAATGGTTTACTTAAATGTTTCTAAGAGTTATTGTTGGCAACGGTCTTGGTTAAGGCAAGTAGCGTGGAGTAGGGACCCGTTCTTGTCGGCTTTGTTGTTTGTTTCTTGGTCTCTAAAATAACACTTTTCACTCAATTGCCCGCTATTTGCGCTTAACCGATGTTAGCTAATGTTATCGTTTATTCTAAGCATTGTTTTAAACTTATCCTTCGCAATTCTAGATTCATAGTTAAATATTATTAGACATAAAATATATGGAGTAATGAGGAATACATAATTATTCCAATTCTCCTTTTCTTCTTTAAAAGTCAGACTTTCATATTTTTCTTTACTAATAAAGCCTTTTTCGAATGATTCTTGTGTTATTTTATCTAATTTATCAAGTTTTATTTTAGTATTACTACTTTCAAATAATGGAATTAATATTAATAATCCGATAAACAACGTGATTATAATTAGAAATAAGGAAACCAACTTATGAAATTTCAGTTTTAATTTGATTATAGAATTGTTTTTTTTTCCGTAAACTTCCCCTGATATAATTGGAATAAAAGCATTGTATCCAAACCTCAATATTCGTTTCAGTTTAAATTTATAATCCTTTACATATCCTTCAAAATCTAAAATAGAATCTCTAGATGTACTTATTCCTACCTTAGTATTCTCCTTAATATTATTTTTTATTACATTAATTATTTCGTCCCTCTCTAAAGAACTTTTTAATTCAATATTTTCAAATGGAATAAAATTCATTTTCTAACGATAATATTTGCTAACGGTCTTGGTTAAGGCAAGTGGCGTGGATTAGGGACACGTTCTTGTCGGCTTAGTTGTTTGTTTCTTGGTCTCTAAAATATAACTTTTTGTACAAATACCCGCTATTTGCGCTTAACCGATGTTGTACCTCGTGGCGATACTCAATTATGTTTTTTTGTTGTCACCCTTTTATATTATTTGTTCTTTTCTGAATTTGGGTTTAATTTTTAACGTCAGAGTAAGAGTCAGTTTTTAATTTTTTGGTTCTTATTCATTTTTGTCATTTTTCACGTCCGAGTAAAAGTCAATCTTCAAAACTAAAATCATTCAAATTATCTTTTTTCACATCCGAGTAAAGGTCAGCGTACTGATCGGAAGGGAATTCATTTATCACATTTTTCATCTTTTAAAAATCTATTGTCAATAAAGTCAGAGTTGAGTGGTTTTTGTTTTTTACTAGAATCTTGAAAAAGTCAGCGCAGCAGTTGCGAGAGATTGGTTTTTATAATCAGAATTTCAGGTTTTTTTTTTAAGTTTTTCATTCTGAGCCATGAGTTACAACGGTCTTGGTTAAGGCAAGTGGCGTGGAGTAGGGCCACGTTCTTGTCGGCTTAGTTGTTTATTTTTTGGTCTCTAAAATAATACTTTTCACTAAAATGCCAGCTATTTGCGCTTAACCGATGTTACATAAAGTTGCGCTACCACAAAACATCTTAAGAAATCTCTAATTACTAATTCTCTCTTTTATTCGATCACTGTAATTAAATAAGATCATTCCTGAGATCGAAAACCAAAAAAGTCCTCCAGTGAAATATTTAAAGTTTTCAGGTGTAATTTCAAAAATTTTAAAAAAAGCACCCATAACTGCAAACAATACAAATCCTAATTTTAAAATATCTAAGGTATTTCTGTTTGGTTTTCTATAAAAATGGAAGAAATATAATACTAGCAAGCTAGCAATTGTAATTGAGCTGATTATTTCGATTCCTTTTACTTCATAAACATTAAACTCTTTTAAAAGATTTAACCCAAGAATTATAAAAAATGTAGTTCCAATAATTTTGAGAAATTGATTGAATTTTTGATTTATAAAAGTACTATTTATGAAAACAAAAATTACAGAAATAAACAATGTTAGTTGATAAATGTTATAAAAAGGACCGTAAACTTTTAAGTCTATTAAATCTGTTTTTAAAAGTATAAAACCGATACAACTAATTATTAATCCTAAAGGAATGCCATATTTGAATATCTTATCTTTCATTGTTTTTTATCGTTTTATAGAATTAACAATCTAGAACTTGAACTTTGAACTTAATTGTTTTTGACTAACTGTTATTATTAAAAATTTTTACTAAAATAAACTTTCTCCATTAATATTAGATGTTTAAAGTTCTTTTCTTGTTTGCGCAATTTTTTGTAACGTGTTATATCGAATCGAATATACACCTTTAATCGAAAATATTCCGGGATAAACGTAGGTTTTCAGTATTTTTATCAGATTCTGATAATTGCTTTAAAGCCACGTCCAACGGACTCTTGATCTTAAGTAGATCATGCTGAGTGACATGCGTATAGATCATCGTGGTTTCTGGACGGGAATGCCCCAATAATGCCTGGATATGCCTTAGATCAATCCCATTCTCCAACATATGTGTCGCATAAGAATGACGCAACGTGTGTGGAGTTACATGTTTCTTGATTTTTGCCCGGTTACATGCCAGTTTTAAAACACTTCTTACAGAAGATGCACTATATTCATTACCATCCTTTCCCTCAACAAATAATTTCTCTGGCTTATAGCTGGTAAGATAATTATAAAGTAAAGGCACAAAAGCTTCAGCCATCACCACATGTCTGTCTTTTCTTCCTTTTCCATTTCGCACATAGATCTGCCTGCGGTCTACATCTATATCTTGCAATTTTAAACTTAAAGCTTCCCCAATACGCAATCCCGAAGAATAAATTAGAATCAGCAGGGTGCGATGCTTCAAATTTCGGGTAGCTCTAAAAATGTCTATCACTTCTTCCTTAGAAAGCACCACCGGCAAATATTTACTTTTATTGGGCCTATCTATATCATCCACATTCAAAGCATCCAATTTATGCAACTTTTCGAATTGCTTTAGCGCGCTAATACATTGCCTATGCGTACTTATAGAATAACCTTGCTGTGCAATTTCCTTTTCAATAAAAAGTTCCAGATCTCTATTTTTATATTCTGAAATTGGTTTTTTCTGAAATTTTAAAAGCTTGAGGATAAAGCTGCAATAAGTACCAATGGTACTTTTACTATAGCGTTTCCCTTCCAGATAAGAACTGAATTCCTTTAAGTCCTCATCAATTCTAGGACTAATAGTATAAGATTGTAGCTCCGAATAATCGATGCTGCAGTCGAATTTCTGAAGATGACGATAGAGCTTCCCTTTGTTCTTCTGAGTGAACTCTACATAGAAGCATGAATGAGTTTGAGTCCATTTAATTATTTCTAGTTTTTTTAAATGGAATTTTAATTCAGCATTGAACTTAAATGCGATGCCAATTTGTAAGACATCCTTATGCTGTAATGGGAAAAGTCTAACCTGCTCCATAGTCATTTATATATAGAGTTAAAATACTATAAATAAATGATTTAAAGAGGTTTATGTCGAAATGTATTACAGAATAAAAAGATTATTTTTAATTACAAAACCAGCAATCCGTTTTCTTTTAAAAGCAAAATAGGTTTAGAGAACCAGAAGAGCTCAAAATCCTCCAGATCCATTTCAAAATCTTTTTTTAGATCTGAAAAAGAACGTAGCTTTTCATTTTGTGGCTGTAATAATGGCAAGTTTCTTAATAGCCAATCGCCGGTTTCTTTTTCTAGAACAATCTGAAAGCTGTTTAGATTGCTATGAAAAGTAAATGCCAGCTGATGCCTGGTAATCCCTCGTTTCGTTTTTATTTGTTCCTTAACTATCGGCATCGCACCTAACCAAACTATTTTTGCTGAAGGCTTTACGTTGAAGTTAGGAGCCGTTTCTAAACATTTTTCAATAAAATTAGTAGTGATCTGTGTCTTCGGAATTTTAAAATCGAACCATTCCTGAAGCGAAAGTTCGAATCCGATTCCGTGCATAAAATTGAAAAGCGATTTTTTAAGTCCGAAGCTAAATTTTGAATGCTCTATTCCTGTATGATCCTTAAAATCTACATCGTTGTTTGCAAAAGTGATGTTCTTATAATTCGGAGTAATTCCATAATCTGAAGGATTTAAGCCCACCGGACTATGAGCTGTCAAGGCAAACTGATGCCAGAAACCAGATTGGATAATTCCCATTTCAAACAATTGTCTTACCATCTCCAAACTGTCTACTGTTTCCTGAACAGTCTGTGTTGGATACCCATACATTAAGTAGGAATGCACCATGATATTGGCATCGGTAAGATTTTGGGTTACTTGTGCTACCTGAGATACCGTAACACCTTTATCTATCAATTTCAATAACCTGTCTGATGCTACTTCAAGTCCGCCGGAAATTGCAATACACCCAGATGCCTTCAGCAGTAAGCAAAGATCTTTAGTGAAGTTCTTTTCAAACCGAATATTGGTCCACCAGGTTACCGTGAGTTTTCGCTTGATGATTTCTAAAGCCAAAGCCTTCATTAAAGCAGGTGGTGCAGCTTCATCTACAAAGTGGAATCCGTTTTCTCCAGTTTGCTCAATGAGTTGCTCCATTCTATCTACCAATATCTTGGCAGCAATAGGCTCGTAAATTTTAATATAATCCAGAGAGATATCACAAAAAGTACACTTCCCCCAATAACAGCCGTGTGCCATGGTAAGCTTGTTCCAACGGCCATCGCTCCATAAACTGTGCATAGGATTCGCAATCTCTATTACAGAGATATAATCTTCTAATAATAGATCTGAATAATCTGGAGTACCTAATGCACTTTGTTTATAATCTGCTTTAATCGTGTCATTTTTATAAACCACTTTATCATCTTCAAGAATAAAAGTTCTTTTAAAAGTGGTTGCTTCGGAATTATTATTAGAACAAACAGCTTCAGCTAAAAGCTCAATGGGCAATTCGCCATCATCTAAGGTTATATAATCTAGAAACTCAAATACGCGGGTATCAGAAACAGATCTTAATTCGGTATTTGGAAATCCGCCACCCATCGCGATCTTGATATGGGGATAATTCTGTTTTATAAATTGACCACATCTTAAGGCACTGTAAAGGTTCCCGGGAAAAGGAACAGAGATACACACTAATTTAGGTTGTGTGATTTTTAGTTGATCATTAAGGATCTCTAGCGTAATAAGATCTATTAATGTGGTTTCTTCTTGCAGTTCCTCATATAATTCATCAAACGAATTGGCACTTTGCCCTAAACGTTCGGCATACCTGCTAAATCCAAAATTATCGTCGATGCATTCCACAATAAAATCTGAAAGATCCTCCAGATATAAGGTGGCTAAATGCTTCGCTTTATCTTGCATTCCCATAGATCCAAATGCCCAATCCATATCGTCTAACTGATCGAATCTGGAAGCACGAGGCAAGAAATTATCGGTGCAAATTTGTCTGGCTAAGGTATTATTCTTGCCTTGTAGAAAACGGACAACTTCATTTAAAGGCTGTAAATAAGCGTCTTTTAAAGCATAGATGCGTTCACAATTTTCAGATTGAATACTGTCATTTTGAAAAGCGATCTCAAATAATTCCCTAAAAGTGTCTTCTGAAAATAGCTCGAGGATCACTTCAATTCCAAGATCCATTTGAAAGGCAGAAATATTTTTGGTGTTCAGAAAACCTTTAAGGTATGCCGTAGCTGGGTATGGTGTATTTAATTGAGTAAATGGTGGAGTAAGAAGTAAAAGGTCTTTCAAAATAGCATATTAAATAGATGCCTACAAAGATAGCTTATTGTGCGCTTTTTAATATTTCTGAAACAGCTAGTTTGTACGCTTTGGGGTTATTTGCTTTTTTTATTTTTTTAAAGGTCTTCTGCGGATTGCTGAAGGATTCTGAAAAGTAGCTCCAAAATCCTTGCATTTTCATCTTGATAGGAGTAGGGCCAGACAATGCTGCATCATACTGCTCATAAATGGTATCATGAAATTCACTGAAGATCTTCCATCTGTCTTTTGGGTATTCTGTTGTGTCTTTCTTTATCATACTTGGTAAAAAAGGATCCGCAATAAGACCTCTCCCAATCATAAAATGATCGATACTAGGAAAACGCTCCTGCATGTTCTTAAAGGCTTCAACACTGGTAATATCACCATTGTAGTATAATTTATGTTTCGTGCTAGTAACACAGCGCTCAAAGGCATCCAGATCTACGCCACCTTTATAAAGTTGCTTTCCAATGCGGGCGTGAATGGCAATATTCTTCAGCGGATATTTATCAAGAATAGGAAATGCATCCAATATCTCATTGCTGTTTTCATAACCCATTCTCATTTTCATAGAAACCAGAATATCGGTTTCAGAATGTGCTCGATCTAATATATTGTCAATTTTTGCAGGATCACAGATCAGCCCAGAACCCATTCCTCGTTTGGTGACCATAGGATAAGGGCAACCTAAATTCCAGTTGAGTTCTTTATATCCTAATTCCTGAACGTACTTAGCTACAAATAAGAATTCGTCTGCATCATTAGTGATCACCTGCGGAATTACTTCTAGCGTATTATTATGCTCGGGTAAAAGATCCCGTTGATAGGAGTTTTTCACAACCATTTTCCCATCTAGGCGAATGTATGGCGCGTAGAAAGTATCTATTCCGCCAAAATAGTGATGGAAAGCATTCCGAAATCGGAAATCTGTAAATCCTTGTAGAGGAGATGAAAGTAAGGTAAAACTCATAGGCTTTTTAATGGCCGCAAAGATACTCGAATTTAAGAGTTAAATAGGGAGTTTTATAAGGAGAATGGCGATTTAAAAAATCTACTCTTCTGGCTCTGGAATGAAGTTAGCTGAAAGTTCAAATTCATGATGGATATCTCCATGATCTTCATTCGCTGGGATGGTCCATATAATATCAGTAGTTATTTCCCATTCCGTCTCGCTGATTTTGATGCCTTCTATAGTTCCATCGGTAACATTGAAATATCCTTGTTCTGGAGTATTCGATTGAGAATCGTATTTGGCTAAAGCTGTGCTAAAATTTTCTTTTTCTAATTTAAACTCAGTTTTGTCCTTATCAATTGCAAATATAAGTCCTATTTTATATCCGCTATCTGCTAGTCTTTGTCCGGTTATGGTATCTATTTTATCACCTGCAGCCTCGTAATAATAAAAGACAAGTTTGTCTCCTTCAACGATCTCTGCCCTTATAAATTCATTTTCATCTGTACTATAAACAATTTCTGACTTTGGGTAATAGTAAGGTTTAATTGTTATAGAGGGATGGACAAAACTTGCCCAACGATCATCTTCATCTGTATCTCCCTCGCTTTCTGTGTCAGTTTCTTCATTTGTTTCTCCTTCTTCTGATTCCTCTTCAGCTTCTTCTTCTTCTCCTTCTTCTGATTCCTCTTCAGCTTCTTCTTCTGACTCTTCATAGGTGGCGGTTTCATCTACCACTTCCACGATCGTTTCGTCTACCTCTGGTTCCGAAGTATCACAACTAAAAAAAAGGAATGCTGAAACAAATGCAAGAACAAGATATCTCATAGTTAATTTTGAAAATGATAGGTGAATTTACACTTTTTTTATAAAAAATCATATAAATATGAAATTAATGAACTGTTATTGATAAATATTTCAATAAAAATTAGAATATGATCAAAAGTTGTAAGATAATTCTGATTAAGCTTCTATATAATCCTTGTATTCCAGGAAAAAATCTTCTAACGGCCGCATGTGTATATTAAAGAATTCAAAAACCTTCGGCCAATGTTTTTTGTTATGGATATTCACCGAATCTAATTGTAGGTAAAATTTAGAAACTTCTTTTCCTTCAGGCAGTAGATAATGATTTTCTATCTCTAGATCTGTTAAATATTCTTCTTTTAAAATAGTTCTTAAGGCATAGATCTTTTCAAAATAATATTCCTGGATCACTTCATCTGCACTATAAACATCTATAGAAACTTGTGCGAAATCATTATTAAAAGTAAATTTTAATTGCACTTCCTTAATCCCTGTATTATACAACACCCATTTATGAGGATAATTTTTTCCGAAGCTGGTCCAGAATTCTTCGCGTATTTTTTTAGATTCTTCCTTACTGAACATTTATAATAAATAAGCCAATAGTATTCCGGCGACGATCACTCCTAGCTTAGATGCATTAAAAGTGTGTGTTTTTGAAGCTTCAAAAATAATAGTGGTAGAAACGTGTAGAAATATCCCAATCACCACAGCACTTATATAAGTGGTATACTCATTAAGTATTTCAAAATTAGCCGACATCCAGCTTCCTAAAGGAGTCATGAATGCGAAGAGTATTAAAAACAAAGCGACCTTAAATTTCCCGATATTAGATTGAAGTAAGAAAGCAGATAGAATTGCCGCTACTGGGATCTTATGTATTGCAACCCCATACAACAAATGCTCTGAAGTATTCAGCGGAAAACCTTCCAACAAAGAATGAATTCCTAAACTTATTAAGAGTAAAATTGGGAAATGAGCCGCATTCCCATCATGATGAATATGGCCATGTTCAGCTCCTTTAGACAAAAATTCCAGAACAATCTGAAGCAATAATCCCAGCATAATGAACACGCCAATTTGAGCTTCTCCAGAATTATAAACTTCCGGGAGTAATTCAAAAACGGTAACAGATAATAGATAAGCTCCACTAAAAGAAAGCAATAATTTAAATGCTAAAGAGGAATTCGGTTTTAAGAATAAGGCTATAAAAAACCCAATTAGAACCGATAAGAGTGGCAGAATATAGATCATTTAATAAAGTAAGTTCTCTAGATTGGTATTTACAAGTTGATTATTATGTTTTCTGAATCTTCCTTTAAAAACGGGTATTCTGACCAACATGTAATTGTCATATCGCACAAAAATAATGTATTTTTGCCGTTTAAGAAATGATGGGAATGGATAATAATTTTGAAATGGTTGCCAAAACACTTTTTGGCTTTGAACCTATATTAGCAAAGGAATTGCGTAATCTTGGCGCAATGAATATTAGAGAGGGCGTAAGGAACGTTCAGTTTACTGGAGATAAGGGTTTTATGTATAAAGCAAATCTTTGTTTGCGTACAGCCATTAAGATCTTAAAACCTTTTAAGTCTTTCAAGATCGCTTCAGAAGAAGATCTTTATAATGAGATCAAGAAAATTGCTTGGGAAGATTTTATGGATGTAAAGGACACCTTGGCTATAGATGCAACCGTTCATTCTGAACAATTTACCCATTCCAAATATATCGCGCAGAAAACTAAAGATGCTGTGGTAGATAGATTTAGAGAGAAATTTGGCTCAAGACCAGATGTAGATCTGGATTTTCCAACCTTAAGAATAAACATACATATAGAGCATAATTTCTGTAATGTATCTCTGGATAGCTCCGGACAATCCTTACATAAGCGTGGCTATAAAACAGCAACCAACATCGCTCCAATAAATGAAGTTCTGGCTGCCGGAATGTTGTTATTTTCTGGTTGGGATGGACAAAGTGATTTTATGGATCCTATGTGTGGTAGTGGTACTATTTTGATAGAAGCTGCTATGATCGCTTGTAATATTCCACCGAACCTAAATAGAAAAGAATTTGCTTTTGAAAAATGGAAAGATTGGGATGTAGACCTTTTTGAAAAGGTAGAAGAATCTGTACTTAAGAAAGTAAGGGAATTCCATTTTACAATTATTGGTTACGATAAAGCACCCTCTGCAGTTACCAAAGCCATAGATAATGTTGAAAATGCTAATCTTGCTGAATTCATTCAGGTGAAGCAACAAAATTTCTTTGAGAGCACAAAAACTAGCGAAAGACATTTACATATGGTTTTCAATCCGCCATACGGAGAACGCTTGGACATAGATATGCCTGTTTTTTATAAAGAAATAGGGGATACCTTGAAACAAAGCTATCCAGATACCGCAGCCTGGTTTATCACCTCTAACCTGGAAGCTATCAAACATGTGGGATTAAGACCTTCAAGAAAGATCAAAATGTTCAATGGAGCATTAGAATCTAAATTGCTGAAATATGATATTTATGCGGGTACTAAGAAGCTGCATAAGTTGAGAGATCAGGAAGAGGAATAATTTTCTAAGTACAAAATGTCTTTTCGAGCGTAGTCGAGAAATCTTATCACTTGAAAAGATAGTTTTTTAAACTCATTTCGATAGGCTCAATGTGACAATTCGGTGTCACCCTGAGCCTCTCGAAGGGTCTCATAAATTGAAATTTTATTTTTTTTAACACATTGCGATGTCATCCCGACGCTAGGAGGGATCTTTAATCAAGATATTTCAGAAGCTGAAATAAGTTACCATTGACGTATTATGTTGTCATCCCGACGCTAGGAGGGATCTCTGATAAAGATGATTCAGTTCTATTGAGACTCTTCAATACGTTTCACTTGAGATCCTGAAATAAATTCAGGATGACGCAATTGTCCTTTCGAGCGGAGTCGAGAAATCTTATCACTTGAAAAGATAGTTATTTAAGCCCATTTCGACAGGCTCAATGTGACATTGAGATTGTCATCCCGACGCTAGGAGGGATCTCTTTTATTAACGAGAGATTCTTCAGTACACTTCGTTTCCTTCAGAATGACAAATATAACGTATTGTCATCCCGACGCTAGGAGGGATCATTAATCAAGATGTTTCAGAAGCTGGAATAAGTTACCATTGACGTATTATGTTGTCATCCCGACGCTAGGAGGGATCTCTAGTTGAGATGATTCAGTTCTATTGAGATTCTTCAATATGTTTCACTTGAGATCCTGAAATAAATTCAGGATGACGATGCTATTCTATTGTCCTTTCGTTCCACAATGTCTTTTCGAGCGGAGTCGAGAAATCTTTTCACTCGAAAAGATAGTTTTTAAACACATTTCGACAGGCTCAATGTGACAATTAGGTGTCACCCTGAGCCTGTCGAAGGGTCTAAAAAAGTTGTAACGTTAAACGTGTTAGAAGCTGAAACAAGTTCAGCTTGACGTACTATGTTGTCATCCCGACGCTAGGAGGGATCTCTAGTTGAGATGATTCACATTATTATTGAGATTCTTCAAACCGTTTCACTTAAGATCCTGAAATAAATTCAGGATGACGATGCTACTCTATTATCCTTTCGTTCCACAATGTCTTTTCGAGCGGAGTCGAGAAATCTTATTATTTAAAAGGATTGTTTTAAAGCCCATTTCGACAGGCTCAATGTGACAATTCGGTGTCACCCTGAGCCTGTTGAAGGATCTAAAAAAAGTTGTAATAAACATGTTAGAAGCTGAAACAAGTTCAGCTTGACGTACTATGATGTCATCCCGACGATAGGAGGGATCTCTATTATTAACGAGAGATTCTTCAGTACATTGGTTTCCTTCAGAATGAATAAACACATTGCGATGTCATCCCGACGCTAGGAGGGATCTCTATTATTGAGACTCTTCAATACGTTTCACTTGAGATCCTGAAATAAATTCAGGATGACGATGCTACTCTATTGTCCTTTCGTTCCACAATGTCTTTTCGAGCGTAGTCGAGAAATCTTTTATTTGCTAAGGAAATTAGATTCTGAAATAAATTCAGGATGACTTATAATGAGATAAAAAAATCGAAAACTAATCCTTCGCTTTTTTATAAAGCGGGATGAGGTAAGAAATATTATAACTGTAACCCACACCAAACTGACTGAAATCATTGGTTACTCCAAATCCCGGAATATATAAATTGTCCATATTAGAAGGAGTCGTTTCGGTTACTTGTCTTTTAAGTTGCACATTAGCTCCTAGATATAAATTCTGAAATAATTCTACTTTAATACCCACTAAAAGCTCTACCCAACTAGCAGTAAGTCCTTTGCTCTCTTGCGGAGTTAATATGACATCTGTTCCGAAGTAAGGGGTTTGAGTGGAGATAGCGTAACTCTCCAAGGTCTGAGAAAAAGTAGAAAATCCGTAACGCAGACCTATAATAATAGCATTTTCCATTCCTGCCCAATTTTCATACGCGTTATAATCTGCACCCAGTTTTATATAGCTTCCTTTGGCACTAACATTTAGATTTTCTTCGAAAAGATCCATTTGCTCATTTCCAATTTCAGCAGCCATATAATAATCTTTATAGATCCTGTAATCCCCTAAAAGTTCTAATCCGCTGTATTCATCCTGCAATAAGGTTCGTAAGGGTTTGCTGAGGTCTATACCTACGCGCAGCCCATAGCGTTCCTTATAATTAAGGGTATCTGTAGCAGTTTGCGCATTGGAAGTTTCTATTCCCAAGAGGCAAAAAATGCTAATGAAAAATAGAAATATGTGTTGTGGTTTCATCTATTATAGTTGATTGATCTACTACGATTCTTTTTATCCATTTATTAGAAACCGGAGTTTCCGGTTCAACTCTAGCTTCCAGGTTAATATAGGTTACTCTAAAGCTACAGGCTCTATTAATATATTCCTGATTTCGTGCATAGGTGAAATCAACAATATCACTATTTTCTACGGAAGTGGTATCGCCAGTAGCACGGGCGTTTAGGATAAATTCGTAAGTCGTGAAATCTACATCAGTTTTCAAAGGAATACTTATTTCTGAAGTATTTATCCTATTTATAAAATTTACAGTATCCCCTTCAGCTATAACACTCAAATTGGTAACGGGTTTAGGTATAGTGTCACCCACTGATTCATTATCAAAAAAGGAAATCTTCAGGAGCGGAGTGATCACGGTAGATTCCGCACAAATGTCATCTCGCTGACATCCCAGATTCAGTAATAACAGCAAAATCAATCCAAAGATCAACCTGCTGCTATTTTGAAATTTTATCTTTTTTCCAAACATACTACGTTTTCTACATGAAAGGTTTGTGGAAACATATCTACAGGGCGTACTCTGGTTACTTTATAATGTTCGTCTAAAAGTGCCAGATCCCGTGCCTGTGTAGCCGAATTACAACTAACGTACACAATTCTTTGAGGCAAGATACCAATTATTTGAGCAACAACATCCTTGTGCATTCCATCTCTGGGTGGATCTGTAATGATAACATCTGGATGCCCGTGTTCATTAATAAAGTTTTGTGTAAATACCTTACGCATATCTCCTGCGTAGTATTCGGTATTCTCTATATTATTTCGCTTGGCATTCTCTTTTGCATCTTCAATTGCAACCGGTACTGCTTCTATACCTATTACTTTTTTCGCGTTTTGAGCTACAAATTGCGCGATGGTTCCTGTTCCTGTATAAAGATCGTAAACCAGTTCATTTCCTGTAAGTCCTGCGAAATCTCTTGTTATTTTATATAATTCGTAAGCTTGAGCAGAGTTGGTTTGATAGAAAGATTTGGCGTTGATCTTAAATTTAAGACCTTCCATTTCTTCAAAAATATGATCTTCCCCTTTATAACAAATCACTTCCTGATCGTAAATGGTATCGTTTCCTTTACCATTAATTATGTATTGAAGGGAAGTGATCTCAGGGAATTTTTCGGCTACACTATCTAATAACAAAGTTCTTTTTTCTTTGTCTTCAGCAAATAATTGCAACACCACCATGATCTCACCTGTAGAAGAGGTACGAATCATAAGTGTTCTTAACAATCCATATTGATTTCTAGTATTGAAAAATGGGATATCATTTGCAATGGCAAATTCTTTTACATGATTCCTTATAGCATTACTTGGATCTTCCTGTAAATGACACTTTTTAATATCTAAGATCTTGTCCCACATGCCCGGAATATGAAATCCTAAAGCATTCTTGTCTTCAAAATCCTTTTCACTATTTATCTCGTCTAGAGTTAACCACCTGCTATCACTAAAGGAGAACTCCATTTTATTTCTATAAAAATAGATCTCTTTACTTCCTAAAATTGGTTCTATTTCTGGTAATTCTATTTTACCTAGACGTTGTAAATTATTGGTAATCTCTTGTTGCTTGTAGAATAACTGGTGCTCATAGCCCATGTGTTGCCACTTACAACCTCCGCAGGTTCCAAAATGTTGACAAACTGGCTCTACACGCTTATCTGAAAGTTTATGGAACTTTGTGGCAGTGCCTTCGTAAAATGACTTTTTCTTTTTGGTAGTTCGTATATCCGCAATATCTCCCGGAACAGCGTTGTTTATAAACACCACTTTTCCATCTGGAGCTTTTGCAATGCTTTTTCCTTTAGCACCGGCATCTAAAATTTCTAATTCATCAAATACCAGATTTTTTTTCTTTCTTCCCATAGCGCAAAAATAGGATAATTGTGAAGATTTTATAGTGCTCCCATTATAAAATTCAGATAACATTTAGTAAATTGCGCTTGTTGAATTTTTGGTTGATTTCTCTCCATTTTTCAACAAATGACTTAAGAAAAGAAGGAATTGTTATAATAAATTATTTAAAAACACAGAATATGCATTTAGAAAAAGTAACAGCTTCAAAACAGGCGATTGAAATGGAAGACAAACACGGAGCTCATAACTACCATCCATTACCGGTAGTATTGAGTAAAGGAAAGGGAGTTCACGTCTGGGATGTAGAAGGGAAAAAATATTATGATTTCCTTTCGGCATATTCTGCAGTAAACCAAGGGCATTGTCATCCAAAGATCGTTAAAGCAATGCACGATCAAGCTTCTACCTTGTCTCTTACTTCAAGAGCATTTCATAACGATATTTTAGGTCCTTACGAGAAATATATTACCGAATATTTTAAATTCGACAAAGTACTTCCTATGAATACGGGAGCTGAAGCGGTGGAAACTGCTATCAAGATCGCCAGAAAATGGGCATACGAAAAGAAAGGAGTAGAAGAGAAGAAAGCACAGATAATTGTTTGTGAAAATAATTTCCACGGAAGAACAACTACCGTGATCTCCTTTTCTAATGATGAGAATGCACGTAAGAATTTTGGACCTTATACACCAGGTTTTATTAAGATTCCATATAATGACATTGATGCATTAAAAGAAGCTTTACAAAGCAGCGATAATATTGCAGGTTTCTTAGTGGAGCCAATTCAAGGGGAAGCAGGAGTGTTTACTCCGGCAGATGATTATATGAAGCAGGCGAAAGACTTGTGTAATAAACACAATGCACTTTTTATAGCAGATGAGATACAGACTGGAATTGCACGTACCGGTGGTTTGCTAGCTGTTTGTGGTAATTGTGACTGTCAAGCTCATTGTGAAAGACAAGATACTTATACTAGACCTGATCTCTTGATCTTAGGGAAAGCACTTTCTGGAGGGAATTATCCTGTTTCTGCTGTACTTGCAGATAATGAGGTGATGAATGTTATCAAACCGGGACAACACGGTTCTACTTTTGGAGGTAATCCTGTTGCAGGAGCGGTAGCTATTGCTGCTTTAGATGTTGTGAAAGATGAACATCTTATTCAGAATGCAAGAAAACTTGGTGATCTTTTTAGAAGTGAATTGAATAAATATATAGAGCAAACTGATCTTGTGAGTTTGGTAAGAGGAAGGGGTTTGCTAAACGCAATTGTTATAAATGATTCTGAAGAAAGTTCTACTGCTTGGGATATTTGTATGGCACTTAGAGATAATGGCCTTTTAGCAAAACCAACCCACGGAAATATCATTCGTTTTGCACCACCATTGGTAATGACGGAAGATGAATTATTAGACTGTGTGGCTATTATTGTTAAAACTTTAAAACAGTTTGAAAAATAAGAAGACTATACTTTTTTAAATCCCTCATTGAGGGTTTAATTCCCCGAGGCCTGCCCGAAAAGAATTTCATTCAGGCGGGCTTTCCTCGAATTTTTAAAAGTATTTTCCTCCCGAACCATCGGACATACCTCTTGGGCTTGCCCCATGGTTCTTAATTATATTGACCGATCTGAAATTAAGTTTTTGGATCGGTCTTTTTTAATCCTTCATTTGGGGTATATTTTGCTTAGGCTCGTCCCGAGGTTTGTGATTACTTTAAATAAAAACATATCAAACACTTAATTGAATGGCCAGTATAGAATTTTTGGCATTTTTAGAAGAATTGCTTACTCCAGAGCGAAAAGCTTTATTCAATAAAGTGATAGAGCAGCGCACTAATCATTTTACCGTGGTTACAGAAGATGTTTATCAATTACATAACACAAGTGCAGTAATTAGAAGTTGCGATGTGTTTGGCATTCAGAATGTCCATGTGATCGAGGAGCAGAAAGTGAAAAAGATTGACCGTGAGATCGCGATGGGAGCCCAAAAATGGGTGACACTAAACAGGCATGATGATAGCTTGAAATGTATAAGCAAGCTACGAGAGGATGGCTACCAGATTATTGCTACTTCTCCAAATGCTGAAGCCATTGAACTCTCAGATTTTGATATTACAAAACCCTCCGCTCTTTTTTTAGGAACCGAAAAAGATGGCCTTTCCAATGAAGTATTGTCCATTGCAGACCAGTGTATAAGGATCCCAATGGTTGGATTTACAGAGAGTTTAAATATATCGGTTTCAGCAGCAATTATCCTACAGGAACTTACATCCCGATTAAGAAAAAGTAAAATTTCTTGGGAATTGAGCGATTATGATAAAAATGAAGTTAAATTTGAATGGTTGAGAAAAAGTTTTAAAAACTTTGACCATTTGGTTACAAGATTTGAAAATAGTTAGTATTTTTTAATTTTAAAGATTATAACAGAAAACCTACATGACCCTATTTTTTTATATTCTTATTGCCATTATCACTTTTATAGCATTCCTGCATGCTATGGCAAAAAAGGAGTTTGATATTAGTAGAACACTGGTAATTAATCGTTCTAAAGAGGATGTGTATAATTTGGTGAGACAATTAAAAAAGCAACATCATTGGATGCCTTGGTTTTCAAAAGAATACAAAGGAGTCTTAAAATTTAATGGGGATGATGGAAAGCCTGGGGCGCTCTTATATTGGAAAAAAAACAATAGGCTTATTGAAGGTACCCAAAAGATTGTAAAACTCAATCAAGGTCGAATTATGGAGACCAGAGTGCTTGTGTTAAGACCAGCAAAATTAATTTGTCTTGAATACAAAGGATTGAAAGAGTTAGATGAAAATAAAACAAAAATAGTTTGGGGTGTTCGTGGAGGTCTTAATTTCCCTTTTTCAGTAATTGCTCTTTTTCAACCAGTAGATAAAATATACGGTGATGATCTAGAATTGGGACTTAAAAACCTTAAAAAGATGCTGGAATATAAGCATGAAAAAACCGAAGTCAATTAAGTTTCAACTTCGGTTATAATTTTTTAATCCCTCATTGAGGGTTTAATTCCCCGAGGTTCTTGATTACTAATAGAATTTATCTCTTTAAAACCTTGTACTCTTCGTAACATCCACTTATGGCATCTAAGATTTGTAGATCGTTTGCAGAATTCATAAAATCTTTAGAGTAATTACATCTAGCAAGAATTTCTTCGATCTCTACAGAAGTAATCTGCAGAACAGCTGCTAAGGTTTGTCTGTCAAACTTGGTTTGAAGCAGGCTTCTTATTTCATCGTTCTCCTTCATTTTACGCAACTTTTTCATCTGCTTGGGTTTCTTTCCGAAGAGATTATATAGCGCATCTGCAGGGTTGAATATAGCGCCAAGAGCTTTCGCTGCTGCGCCTGGGGAATAACTTCCTCCTTCGTATCCAGAATTTAATCCAGAAATACTATACCTGCTGTTTTCGTAGATAGGAATATTCTTGACGTCTATTTCAAGATAACCAGTAAGTGTGATAGGGCTAACAACTACTTCTTCTAAAGCAATTCCCAGCTCTGTCATTTTTACTTTTACGCTTCCATATTTTAACCAGTCGTTTGTTACCCGAACTTGAATTGTTCTAAATCCCAAATAGGAAAAATAAAGGGTATCATTAACGGTTGCCTGTACCTCAAAATCTCCTTCTGATGTTGTTGTAGTTCCTTTGACCTGATTAAGGTTAACGATATTTACATTTTCCAACGGAAGATCATTGGAAGCATTTAAAACTTTACCACTAACCATGTCCTGTGCTTGTACAGCACTTATAGAACAAAGGATTATGAAAAATGAAAGAATTGGTAGTAACCTCATAAAAGTAAAATACAATGGGAGGAAGGTACACTAATAACTATACCAAACTCCTCCCAATGATTATTTAATTATGATCTATTAGATTTTCTGCGATTTACAGAACTAGATATATTCTTTTTTCTGCTACCGCTTCTTCCAGAAGATTCACTAGAACTTCCAGAATCACCAGATCTTCTTCTGCTAGATCCTTCAGAAGGTTTGTCAGATCTTCTTCCTCTAGATTCAGACGAACTATCGCTTCTTCTAGATTTAAAATCTCCGCTGCCTTTACCGCGACTTCTGTTACGATCTCCACCACCAGAAGATCTTCTTCCGCCACCTCGACCAGTGTCTTGAGAAACTTCTACATTTACACTTCTTCCTTGATGCTGTACATTTTCGAAAGTAGCGATTACCTTTTCAGCCATTTCGGTGCTAGTGTTGAAGAAAGAGAAGCTCTCTTTAACATCTACTCTAGAAACATCATCTCTACCTAGATCTAAAGTCTCTTTTAGATAATCTTTCAAAGACATCCAATCGAAATCATCTTTAGTTCCAACGTTAATGAAATAACGTGTGCTATCTCCACCATAAGATCCGCCAGATGCGCCATCTCTATCTCTAGAGTTGGAAACTTTTGAATTTAGATCTGATGCGTTCTTGTAATGGTTGAAGAATCTGGTAAATTCAACAGAAAACACCTTTTTAATGATCTCTTCCTTCGTTAGACCTTCCAAAACCTCTTCTATACTTGGTAGATAAGGGTCTATATCATGATTTATCGTAGTATTCTTGATGTCGTTAGCAAGGTGAAAAAGCTGAACTTCACAAATTTTCATTCCATCTGGAATTTCTTTTTGTTCGAATTTTTTCTTTATAATACGCTCTATACTCTTGATCTTTCTAAGTTCACTTTTAGAAACAATAACCATAGAGATACCAGTCTTCCCTGCTCTTCCAGTTCTACCACTTCTATGAGTGTATATTTCTGGTTCATCAGGTAGTTGGTAATTGATCACGTGAGTAATATCATCTACATCAATTCCTCGAGCGGCAACATCTGTTGCAACCAACATTTGAATCTGGCGATTTCTAAAACTCTTCATTACCATATCACGTTGGTTCTGACTTAGATCCCCGTGTATTGCTGCAGCGTTATAACCATCTTCAACTAAATTTTCAGCAACTTTTTGAGTGTCTCTCTTTGTTCTACAAAAGATCACAGAGAAAATTTCTGGATTAGCATCTGCTAATCTCCTCAAAGCGGCATACCTATCACGGGTATTCACTAAATAATACTCATGAGAAACAGTAGAAGTACTTTCATTCTTGTTTCCAACAGTAATCTCTACTGGGTTACGCATGAATTTTTTAGCGATCGTTGCTACCTCTCTAGGCATTGTAGCAGAAAACAACCATGTGTTCTTTTCAATTGGAGTATAGGATAAGATATTTGTAATATCTTCAAAGAATCCCATATTCAACATTTCATCTGCTTCATCAAGGATGCAGTATTCAATTTTAGAAATATCAACCAACTTACGCTTGATCATATCCTGCATTCTTCCCGGAGTTGCAACAATTACTTGTGCACCACGACGAATTTGCTGAGCTTGATCTGTAATGCTTGCTCCACCATAAATAGCTACCGTATTTAATCCTGGAGTAAACTTCGCATAATTTTTAAGCTCATTGGTAATTTGTAAACACAATTCCCTGGTAGGGGAAAGAATCAATCCTTGTGTATGCTTACTTTCTGCGTTGATCTTGTGGATGAGTGGAAAACCAAAAGCGGCGGTTTTTCCTGTACCTGTTTGGGCAAGTGCTACCATATCGGTGTCTTCTTGCAATAAAATTGGAATCGCTTTTTCCTGTACCTCACTCGGCTCTGTAAAGCCCATTTCCTCAACAGCTTTAAGTATGGCAGGATTTAATCCTAATTGTTCAAATTTATTCATATAAAATTTTAATAAGTTGCAAAGGTACGATTTCCTTTACAGCTTACACAAAAATTCTTAAATGAATCACAAACAACTACTTAACTAGATAATCTATAAGATATTGGAGTGCTTTTGCACGATGACTTAGCTTAGATTTTTCAATTAATTCCATTTCAGCGAAAGATTTTTTGGAATTATTTGGCTGAAAAACAGCATCGTATCCAAAACCGTGTTCTCCTTTTTTCTCCTTTAAAATGTGGCCTTTGCAAATACCCATGAATAAATGTTGATGATCATTAAGATTTAGCGCTATTACAGTTTTAAACCTAGCAGAACGATCATCTTTAGATTCTAAGTTGGCTAGTAATTTCTGAATATTGGCCTCATTATCTTTATTTTCTCCCGCATATCGAGCAGAATAAACTCCAGGCTCTCCATTGAGTGATTTTACTTCCAGCCCTGTATCATCTGCAAAACAATCCATCTGGTAATGCTCTTTCACGAAATTTGCCTTTAAAATGGCGTTTCCATCTAAAGTATCTGCTGTTTCAGGAATTTCATCAAAACATCCTATATCACCTAAGGAAAGCAGCGTAATATCCTTTGGGAATAATGCCTGTACTTCCTGAAATTTGTTTTTATTGTGAGTGGCGAATACAAGTTTCATATTTGTTTAATTAGCGGTGATGATAAGGTTCGTTCTTTAATATAGTAAAGGCTCTGTATAATTGTTCTGTAAAAAAAAGTCTGACCATCTGGTGAGAAAATGTCATTTTTGAAAGTGATATCTTAGTATCGGCTCGGTTATAGACCTCTTCAGAAAACCCATAAGGCCCGCCAATTATAAAGATCACTTGCTTCAATCCGCTGTTAAATCGCTTCTGAATAAATTCAGAAAAACCAACAGAGCTCAGTTGCTTCCCATTTTCATCCAGAAGCACCACGAAATCTGAAGTAGAGATCTTGTTAAGTATAAGTTCTCCTTCTTTTTGTTTCTGCTGATTCTCATCTAGATTTTTAACTTTTTTGAGATCAGGAATCAGTTCAATTTCAAATTTGTTATAGAACTGAAGCCTTTTTATGTAAACATCCGTTAAATTTTGAAGAGTTTTATCATCTGTTTTACCTATACCAAGTAATTTTATGGTCATTTTACTAAGACTTTGCTACATTTACAAAAATAACTATTGCGATGATTTCACAAGCACAATTTCAAAAGGAAATTGAATTAATTATTTCTAATGCGATAAGAGAGGATGTTGGTGAAGGAGACCATAGCTCTTTGGCATGTATTCCAAAGGAAGCCAAAGGGAAGGCTAAGCTACTTGTAAAAGATATTGGGATTATTGCCGGAGTAGAATTTGCAAAACAGGTATTCAATGCCATAGACCCAGACCTTAAAGTGGAAACTTTAATTGAAGATGGGCAACGAGTACAAAAAAGAGACATTGTATTTTATGTGGAAGGTTCCTCACAATCTATTTTGAAAGCAGAGCGCTTGGTCTTGAATGCAATGCAACGAATGAGTGCCATTGCTACCAAGACAAACGAATTTGTGAAAAATTTAGAAGGTACAAAAACACAAATTTTAGATACCAGAAAGACTACTCCAGGTATAAGAGCTCTAGAGAAATGGGCAGTAAAAATTGGAGGAGGCGAAAATCATAGGTTTGCACTTTATGATATGATCATGCTTAAAGATAATCATATAGATTTCGCTGGAGGAATTACTCAGGCAATAGATAAAACTAAGGCCTATCTTAAAAATAATGATCTTGATCTCAAAATAATAGTAGAAGCGAGAGATATGAAGGAGATCCAAGAAATTTTAGAAAGTGATGGAATTTATAGGATTCTAATAGATAACTTTAATTACGAAGAGACCAAAAAGGCTGTACAGCTAATAAATAATAAATGTCTAACAGAATCTAGCGGGGGAATCACCTTGGACTCTGTAAGAAAATATGCTGAATGTGGAGTAGATTATGTCTCTAGTGGAGCATTAACGCATTCTGTATATAATATGGATCTTAGTTTAAAAGCGATATAGTGGATGCAAGCTAAAAAATCTTCCAAATCATTGTTAGTTAAAATATCTGAGGCATGGGAGTATAGAACAAGTAAAATCACACTTCCAGGTTTAGAGGGTTTAACCTTGCATGATCTTTGGGTGATCTATTCTAGAGGGATTATAGAAGGAACTTTTTCTACTAGAGCAAGTGCTATTGCATTTAGCTTTTTTATGGCGCTCTTTCCGTTTCTTCTATTTATATTAAACCTTATCCCTTACATTCAGTTCATAGACGATTTCCAGTTACAATTCCTGGTATTTATGGATTCGCTTTTACCGCCAACTACCTCAGAATTTTTTAATGATGTATTTTACGATATTGCGAGCACTCCCCGTGGAGGTTTACTTTCTGTTACTTTTATCCTCTCGATTTTTTTAATGACAAATGGGGTGAATTCAATTTTCACTGGTTTTGAATATTCTTTTCATACCATCTCCAATAGGTCTATTATAAGACAATATATGGTAGCTATAGGGGTTTCTATAATCATGGCATTGTTGTTGTTAATTACTGTAATATTAGCGGTTTATCTCACTTACGCAGTAGATGATATTAGCCAGTTAGAGATTTTTGGAGAGAGAAGCTTGTCACCTAAATTAGTGAAATACACTGCATTTATTTTATTGATCTATGCTGCCGTTGCAACATTATATTATTCGGGTACAAGAGAAGGAAGACATTCACGATTTTTCTCGGCAGGAGCATTGTTTACTACTATATTAATAGTGCTAAACACGTATTTGTTTGGTCTGTATATCGAAAATTTTAGTAGATACAACGAATTATATGGATCTATAGGAGCTCTTTTAGTACTTATGGTGTATATATGGTTAAATTCTAATATATTGTTGCTCGGTTTTGAATTGAATGCCTCATTACTTAAAATGAAAAAGAAAACTAAATTAATTAATTAACTAAACTCAAATTAAAATGAAAAATGTTTTATTGTTATTGTTCGCAATGGTAACTATTACTTCTGCACCTGCTCAAACAAAAGCAGCTGGTGTTACTTTGCCAAACTCTGTTACTTTTGAAGGTGAAAAATTAGCGCTGAATGGAGTAGGAGTGAGAGAAAAGTTCTGGATGGATATGTATGCTGGTGCTTTATATTTGGATAAAAAAAATGCTGATGCCAATGGAATTATAAATGGGAATCAGCCTATGGCAATTAAGCTTCATATGGTTTCCAATTTAATTACCAGTGATAAAATGATCGATGCGGTAGATGAAGGTTTCGAAAATGCTACAGGTGGCAAGACTTCAGGTATTTCTTCAGAAATTGCTCAATTCAAAAGTTATTTTTCAGAAGAGATCCAAAAAGGGGACATTTTTGATATGGTATATCTTCCTAAAGAGGGTGTAAAAGTTTACAAAAACAATAAGTTGCTTGGAACCATTCCTGGAAAGGAATTTAAGAAAGGTTTATTTGGAATCTGGTTATCTGATAAACCAGCCGATAAAGATCTTAAAGAAGCAATGTTAGGTAAAAGCTAATTGAAACAATTAAAAACGACTAGACTTATTCCAATTATGAAATTGAAAACCTCAAGCTTAATTATTTTGCTTTCTCTTGGCTTTGCATTTAATGCTCAAGCACAAACAGTGCTTGGAAAATGGAAAACTGTAAATGAAGAAACTGGGCAATCTACTTCCATAATAGAAATATTTGAAGTGGGAGAGGAGCTTCACGGTAAAGTAGTGCGGATCTTGAAAGAAGAAGATCGAGACAAGGTTTGTACCGAGTGCGAAGGTGAACTTAAAAATAAGCCAATTGAAGGCATGGTTGTTATGACCGGTTTAGAAGATGATGATGGCGAATATTCTGGAGGAACTGTAACCGATCCTAAAACAGGGAAGGTATATAGATGCAGAGTCTGGCTAGATGAAGATAATCCTAAAAGATTAAACGTGAGAGGGTATATTTCTTTTTTTTACCGAACACAAACCTGGATACGAGCAGAATAAAATTCTAAAAATTAGAATTGTTAAAAAGTCCACTCTTTTAAAGAGTGGATTTTTTATTTGCAGTAAAAAGAAGTTTAAATTTGTATGAGTATCAGTTTTCTTGAGTGTATTGTTTTAAAATATATCAGCGAGTAAAATGGGATGTTTCAAAGACTTAAACGACACTTAGATAGATAATCATTAGAAAAGTCAATCTTTTAAAACACTGAGAAGTACAGATTCTCAAAGATTTGTTAACCAACTTAAAGCTACTGCATGGGTTTTTATATAAATGTAATTCTTCCACTTCCATTAGAAATGCAATTTACTTATGAAATTTCCCAAGCCGAGTCTGAAGTATTGACTCCAGGAATGCGAGTTGCAGTGCCTTTTGGAAAATCTAAAATATATACTGGAATTGTTGCTTCCGTTCACAATACTGCACCAGAGAAATATGAAGCCAAGGAGATTGAACAGATCCTTGATGATTCCGCGATTATTACTGATAATCAGTTGAAATTTTGGAACTGGATCTCTTCTTATTATATGTGTGCAGAAGGAGAAGTGCTTAAGGCAGCTCTCCCTGGAGGCTTCTTGTTGGAAAGTGAAAGTTTAATTCAGCTAGTACCATCTGGGAATGGGGAAGAAGAAAATCTAGGCGATCAAGAATATCTAATTTACGAAGCCTTGCAAAGGCAATCTTCTCTTAAGATCCAAGAGATCATGCAGTTGTTAGATAAGAAAACGGTACTTCCTGTTATCAATAGATTAGTTTCTAAAGGTATTGTGGTTGTTAATCAGGAAATTTTCGAGCAATATAAGCCCAAGTTGATACGCTATGTAAAACTGAATGAAAAGTACCTTTCAGAAAAAGAAATGCACCTTTTGCTAGATGAACTTACCAAGGCACCTAAACAGAAAGCAGTAATATTAACTCTTTTTCAGCTTCAAGCGAAATCCAAGAAACCACTCGAATTAAAAGTGCTTTCTGAAGCTAGTGGAACTTCTACTGCAGTTATTAGGAGTCTAATAGATAAGCAGATTTTAATAGAATACCATTTACAAAAGGATAGAATCCAATTCGACATAGATGATGTGGACCAAAAAATGGTTTTAAATGAATGGCAACAAACTGCATTTAATGAAATAACCGAAGCTTACAAAGACACAGATGTTTGCTTGCTTCATGGAATTACTTCTTCTGGGAAGACAGAGATCTATATAAAACTTATAGAGCAAGTGATCAAGGAAGGGAAGCAAGTTCTTTATTTACTTCCTGAAATAGCCTTAACAGCTCAATTGGTTTCCCGCTTGCAGTCCTTTTTTGGAGAACAGGTATTAGTTTATCACAGTAAATATTCTGTGAATGAACGTATGGAAGTATACAAGCATGTTTTAAACGATAATGAAAAAGCGAGGATCATTTTAGGAGCACGCTCCGCCATATTTCTTCCTTTTCAAGATTTGGGTCTTATTGTGGTAGATGAGGAGCATGAGACCACTTTTAAGCAATTTGATCCTGCACCAAGATACAATGCGAGAGATGCATCTGTAGTTTTGGCTAAATTTCATGATGCCAAAGTGCTTATGGGATCTGCAACCCCTTCTTTAGAAACTTATTATAATGCAACCCATAATAAATACACACTTGTTTCTCTAGATAGAAGATATGGAAATGTATCACCACCTGAAATTGAGATTGTAGATCTTAAAGAGAAATACAAGAAGAAGCGAATGACAGGTCATTTTTCTGATAGATTATTAGAAGAGATCAAATTAACATTGGAAGAAGGAGAACAGGTGATCTTGTTTCAGAATAGAAGAGGCTATTCTCCTATTTTAGAATGCCTTACCTGCGGCCATTCCCCGCAATGTCCCAACTGTGATGTTAGCCTTACGTACCACAATCAGAGCAATCAGTTGAGATGTCACTATTGCGGCTACCACATGGCAATGCAAAAGCAATGTATGGCTTGTGAGAGCGTAGAGCTTACTACTAAAGGTTTTGGAACGGAGCAAATTGAAACAGAATTAAAATCCTTACTTCCAGAGGCAAAGATTGGGCGTATGGATTTAGATACCACACGAGGAAAACATGGGCATCAAAAAATAATAAGCGCTTTTGAACAGGAAAGTATAGATGTTTTAGTTGGAACCCAAATGTTAAGTAAAGGCCTCGATTTTAGAAAAGTGAGATTGGTGGGTATTATGAATGCAGATAATTTACTGAATTTCCCAGATTTTAGAGCACATGAGCGCAGCTTTCAGTTAATGCTTCAGGTTGCGGGGAGATCTGGAAGAACTAAGAATAGAGGGAAGGTGATCATTCAAACTTATAATCCGCATCATCAAATTGTAAAGCAGGTTTCAGAAAATAATTATATAGAAATGTATAAGGAACAGCTGGAAGAGCGCTATCAATATCAATATCCTCCTTATTATAAGCTTATAAAATTCACTATAAAGAGTAAGGATTATTCTAAGACCAATGATGCTGCAGATTGGATAGCTAAGTCTTTGGCCAATGTTTTTAAGGAAAATGTTTTAGGCCCGGAATTTCCCCCAGTGGCAAGAATACGAAATGAATACTATAAGAACATACTTTTAAAGATACCGCCTAACCAATCATTGGGAAAAACGAAAAAGTATATTCATAAAATCTTAACTAGTTTTAAAGCAGTTGGAATGTGGAGAAGTGTAAGGGTAATCTCTAATGTGGATCCTTCCTAAGCTTTAGATCCTTAATTATAATAATTAGATCCCTTAGTAAAAGCAGCTATTTCTTTTTTAACGTTTAGAATTTATTACATTGAGCTCAAAGCCTCTATAAGATTTGCTTTCTTATGTCTACTTAGCGGCAGTTGCTGCTTATCTATCTCTATATTCTTACTATTATAACGTTCTACTTTTTCAAGGTTTACAATATAAGATTTATGAATTCTTAAAAACTTATCTGAGGGTAATTGTTGTTCAAAAGATTTCATAGTTGCAAGCACTACAAACGTATCCTTTTCGGTTACAAATTTCACATAATCCCCTAAAGCTTCTATATACTTTAGTTTACTAAGAAACACCTTTCTATTCTTAAGGTTGCTTTTTACGAAGATGAAATTTTCATCTTCAACAGGAACACCATTGGTCTTTAACTGGTAAAGATTAATGGCCTTTGCAACTGCATTATTAAAACGCTCTTTATTAACTGGTTTATGAATATAATCTACCGCATCATAATCAAATGCTTTGAAGGCATACTTTGTTTTCCCAGTAACAAATATAATTTGAGGTTTATTTGGAAGATCATCCAGAAGGTCAAAGCCTGAAAGGATTGGCATCTCAATATCTAGAAATATAAGATCTACCTCTGTATCTAATAAACCGTTCTTGGTTTCTATTGCATTGTTGTACTGTGCAACCACTTTTAAGTTAGGGTGATCCATTATAAGCTTAACAATCGATAAACGTTGTAAGTTAGAATCATCCACAACAGCACATTTAAGTAAAATTTCGTCCACGTCTTGATAAGGTTAAGTATTAACAATATTACTCATTAAATATTACTAATACAAGATAAATAGAAATTAGGTTTCGATGAAACACCATTTTTCTATTTGAAGTGCATAAAACACTTAAGACGCAATAAGAAAGACTTTGCATATAATAAAAATAGTGTTACTTTTGCAGCCAAATTAATTTAAATCATAGTTTATGAATCATTATGAAACTGTTTTCATCTTGAATCCCGTTTTATCTGATGAACAGATAAAGGAGACAGTTAAGAAATATGAAGATTTTCTTGTTTCTAACGGCGCCAAGATGGTATCCAAAGAAGATTGGGGGCTAAAAAAATTAGCTTATGCAATCCAACACAAAAAAAGTGGATTTTACCACTTATTCGAATTCCAAGCTCCAGGAGAGGTAATCAATCCTTTAGAAGTAGAATTCAGAAGAGAAGAGCGTATGATGCGTTATCTAACTGTACGTTTAGATAAACATGCTATTGCTTGGGCAGAGAAAAGAAGAAATAGAAACAAAGAAAAAGCGTAGTTATGTCATCTATTGAACAACAAGCAAAAGGAAAAAAAGACGGAGAAATCAGGTATTTAACTCCGTTAAATATAGAAACCAACAAAGCTAAAAAGTATTGTAGGTTTAAGAGATCTGGTATTAAATATATCGACTATAAAGATGCAGATTGGTTATTGAGCTTCGTAAACGAGCAAGGTAAATTGTTACCACGTCGTTTAACAGGAACTTCTTTAAAATATCAGCGTAAAGTGGCTGTAGCGGTTAAACGTTCTCGTCACTTAGCATTAATGCCGTATGTTGGCGATTTATTAAAATAAGAAAGAGGCAATTATGGAATTGATACTTAAAAAAGACGTAGACAATTTAGGATTTAAAAATGATATGGTAACTGTGAAGCATGGTTACGGTAGAAATTTTTTAATTCCTCAAGGTTTTGCAGATTTGGCAACTCCTTCAGCAAAGAAGGTATTAGCTGAAACTATTAAGCAACAAGCTTTTAAAGAGCAAAAGAATATAGATGCAGCTAAAAAACAAGCTGCTAAACTAAACGGATTGGAAATGAAACTTACTGCAAAAGCAGGTGGTGGAGACAAGATGTTTGGATCTATTACCAATGGAGACTTATCTGATGCATTAGCAAAAGAAGGAGTAGAATTGGAGAAAAAATATATTACGATCGCCGGTGGAAACATCAAGCGTTTAGGACAATATGAAGCTACTTTGCGTTTTCATCGTGAAGTGATTTCTACCTTTAGTTTTGACGTTGTAGCTGAGGCTTAATCAAATAAATTATTTAGAGCTGCTTAAAGAATATCACTGATATTTTTTGAGCAGCTTTTTTTTATACTTATTTTAAAGTGAACATATTAAAAATGTTATTTCTTCTTAAATTATACAAATGAAGAAATGTATATTTTAACCTTTCAGGATTTAAAGATGAAATATAATAGACTTACCAAAGAACAATTTGAAGAATTACATCAGGAATTTATAAATTTTCTGGCCTCTCAATCTATCACTGCAGATGAGTGGGAAAAGATCAAAAAAGATAAGCCTGAGGTTGCTGAAGATGAATTAGATGTTTTTAGTGATCTTATTTGGGAAGGGGTTTTAGAGAAAGTAACTTACCTGGAACATTTTTCTAAACACCAAATGTATTTGTTCAATATTACAATGGCAGAAATTAAACTTGTCGCCGTAAAAGTGGAGAATGAAGCAATAGATGTTACTACCAGAGAAGGCTATCAATGGCTTCAAAGCAATTTATTGAATGATGCGGTGAATCTTTATACTTCTACCAAAGCGGTGAGCGAGGATAGAAATAAAGATATTTTTGCTTTGATAAAACAAGGTGCTGTTATTACTAAAGGGAAATTGTTCGAGTATTTTAATGATATGGTAGAGAATAATTAATTATTCGTACCTCAAGGATTCTATAGGATCTTGTTTGGCAGCTTTGTTAGCAGGATAACTTCCCGCAAGTATCGCCACTAAAATAGTAATTCCGGTTGCCCATAACATCGCTTTCCAAGGAGTTACAAAATCAAAGTCGGCTACAGATGATACCGCGTATCCAATTAAAATTCCGAGTATAATTCCCAAAAGTCCTCCCAATTGACCGATAATAAGGGTTTCCATGAAGAATTGAGTAGCGATAGTGCTTTTCTTGGCACCTAATGCTTTCCGAATTCCTATTTCTCTAGTTCTTTCTGCTACAGAAACCAACATAATATTCATTAAGGCGATTGAGGAGCCGAAGATCGTAATAATAGAAATGATCCAGGCAGCAATATTTAGATAGCCGGTGATCGAGAGAATTCTATTAATAAGATCGTCACTCTTTTCTATTCCAAAATTATTGTCTTCCACAGGATTAAGACCGCGAATATTTCTGAAAGTGATAATTGCTTCACTTTGTGCACTTTCCATTAGCTCCTTATCATCAACTTTAACACTTATGTTGTAGTTGATATTCGGTTGAGTATAAATGGATCTCGCTGTTTCTATAGGGATCAAAACGCGTAGATCTTGATTGTTTCCAAAGGTAGAGCCCTTAGATTCTAAAATTCCAATAACTTGGAATTTCGCCCCGCGAACGCTTATTGTTTTGTTAATTGGATTCATGTTCTTGAAAAGTCCTTCAGCAAAATCGGCTCCTAAAATTGCAACTTTGTTGTTATTCTGAATATCAAAATAATTGAATTCACGACCATTCTCCAGTTTTAGTCCAGAGTTGGTGAGAAAATTTTCGTTCACTCCTATCACAGAAACCTCAGGATCTGTTTTTTCACTTTCATATTTTACTTCGGCATTTCCAGTTCCGTTAAAGGAAAGGGAAGTTTGAGTTTTAGGGAAAACAAAATTCTCTTTAAAAGTTCGAACTTCTCTGTATGATAAAATTGGATTTATTTTTTCCTTTTCGTCGCCTCCACGTTGTTGAGTAACGAATTCGTAACGTTGTAAATTAAAAGTATTAGAACCCATGGAAGCAAAATCACTGCTAATAGTATTCTCTAAAGCACTAACAGCACTTAGAATACCAACCAAGGCGGTTATTCCAATAGCTATAATTAATACGGTGAGTATCGTTCTAAGAATCTGACTTTTAATAGATTCAAAAGCAATTCTTACATTTTCTTTAAAAAGTTGAAACATAATATATCGGGTCTAACAAAAAGATTAGACTATCAAGATACCTATATGTTACTTAAATTTTGAAATTTGTTTCGGTTCATTCAAAAATTAAGATATTTGCAGCATTAATAAAATTGAAAGAACTGTTGAAAATATTGATGTCCTTGTACTCATTTGAGTTGAAGTAAAAATACATTCACCAGTATATCACAAAATAAAATTATGGCACAAAAACCATCGATCCCAAAAGGCACCAGAGACTTTTCTCCTTTAGAAGTTTCTAAGCGTACTTATATAATGAATTCGATTAAAGCACAATTCGAAAAATTTGGATTTCAACCTATTGAGACCCCAAGTTTTGAAAATTCAGATACTTTGATGGGAAAATATGGGGAAGAAGGGGATAGGTTGATCTTTAAGATCCTAAATTCAGGAGATTTTCTTAAAAAAGCAGATCAAGAAGCTTATAGTAATTCAGACAGCCTTAAGCTTACGCCTTCTATCAGCGAAAAAGCCTTGAGGTACGATCTTACGGTTCCTTTTGCTAGATATGTGGTACAACACCAAAGTGAGGTAGAGTTTCCGTTTAAGCGCTACCAGATCCAACCAGTGTGGAGAGCAGATAGACCACAGAAGGGAAGGTTTAGAGAGTTCTTTCAATGTGATGCAGATGTGGTTGGGAGTAACAGCCTTTGGCAAGAAGTAGAATTCATTCAGTTATATGATAAAGTGTTTACTAATCTTCGTCTTGAAGGTGTTACTATAAAACTTAACAATAGAAAGGTTTTATCCGGTTTTGCTGAAGTGATTGGAGAGCAAGATAGATTGATAGATTTTACTGTTGCATTAGATAAGTTAGATAAGATTGGAGAAGATGGTGTGAAAAAAGAGATGCTTGAAAAAGGGATCTCCATGGAAGCATTACAGAATATTCAACCAATTTTTGGGCTGAAAGGCAATTTTGGAGAGAAAGTGGAAGTGCTGAAGCAAATCCTTTCTAATTCAGAAATAGGTATGAAAGGTGTTGAAGAATTGGAATTTATTCAGAATGTGATTTCTGAAATGCCATTGAAATCGGCGGTTTTAGATCTGGATGTGACCTTAGCGCGAGGCTTAAATTACTACACAGGAGCTATTTTTGAAGTTGCTCCACCAACCACTGTTAAGATGGGTTCTATTGGCGGCGGTGGAAGATATGACGATCTTACGGGCATTTTCGGCTTAAAAGACATGAGCGGAGTTGGGATCTCATTCGGATTGGATAGAATTTATCTTGTTTTGGAAGAACTCGATCTTTTTCCAGATACGGTTACAGCTAATACTAAAGTATTATTTATAAACTTTGGTGAAAAGGAAGCCCTTTATGGTTTGAAAGCTGTTCAGAAATTAAGAGATTCAGGAATTGCTGCAGAGCTCTATCCAGATGCAGCCAAAATGAAGAAACAAATGAATTATGCCAATAGACGTGAAATTCCATTTGTGGTCCTGGCAGGTGAAGAAGAGATGAATAATAAAGTCTACGGACTTAAAGACATGGTTTCCGGAGATCAGGAAAAAATATCTTTAGAAACGATGATAGAAAAATTGGCTTAAAATATTTCACTGAGACCCTGAAACAAGTTACCATTGACGTAATTTCAAGAATCTGGAATACACTCCCTCTGGTCGGTAAAGATCTGTTTAATTTTTAAGATTGTTCATTTTTTTGCATCTCCAAAAAAACGAACCAAAAAAAGGACACTTTTTTGTAGGTGTTTCCAATTATTCTACCGCATAATTAGAACCGTACTTCCACGGCTAAATTTTCTCCAAGGCTTCGAAAATTTTACGCCGTGGAACTACTACACTTGCAAAAAAGAAGTTGTACTTAAGAAGATAAACCTACTATGAACCATCATATGTCAAAAACCTACGCTAGATAATTTTTTTTATCACTGGTATCAGGGTGACGATACCGGTTTTGACTTCCGTCATGCTGAACTCGTTTCAGCATCTTTCATACGTCAATTCCCTCCGTTAGATAATTTTTTATCACGGGTCTCAGGGTGACGAGAAGTCAAGAATTCCTATAAAGTAAGGTGAAAATATAAAGCCCAGAAATATCATATTTCTGGGCTTTATATTTAAAAGAACTTAATTACATTCCTTGTTGCTCCATCATCTCGCGCTGGAATTCTTCTAAACCTTCCATTCCTCCATAAAATATTAGCGCTCCAATAATAGTCAGCAAAAACAAGACGCTTAGCACTAAGCCAATAATTGCCAGGATGCGACCTATTTTTACATTTTGATATCCCATATACAGTTCGGGATTTGCATTATAAATTTCCATGGCCTTTTTAGCTAAGACCAAGGTTGTAATTGCAAATATCGCGCCTACAATGCCGTAACAGCAGCAACCTATAATAGATAATATTCCTAAAATTAGTATTAGAGTGGCATTAGGTAATTCTTGTTTGTTTAATTCCATAAGTTGAATTCGTTTATTGGTTGGTTTTAGTTGAAAAAATAATACATTTTAATTAAATAGCTAACAGCTAACACAATTGCAGTAATTAGTATAAGCGTTATTTTGATGAAATAGTCCTTTTGGAATTTATAAAAAAGGTTGAAAACCACAAAGCCAAGCAAGATCAATATCGGATAGATAGCCGGGAACATAAAAAATGCTCCATGAAAATCTCCATTTAATAGTAACAATATTGAGCGCTGGCCACCACAGCCATAACATTCAATTCCGAAAAGTTGTTTATTTAAACAGGGAAGTAATAGTTCTTCCATAATTTCAATTTCCCTCACTGAGGTTTTATTTCCGGGTCTGCCCGAAACATTAGGCGGGCTAAGCTCGATTTTTTAATCCCTCATTGAGGGTTTAATTCCCGGTCCCGATAGATTCTGTGTTAACTAACAAAAGGTTTTCTCTTTTATTTTATTATTTTTGTTACTCAAGACGGCTATAAGCTAGTCTGTAAAAGGATACTTTCTGCATTTGCATCTAGTGTCCTTTTTTGTTGA
>NZ_VORY01000029.1 GCF_007997295.1 Gillisia hiemivivida
ATCAAAATGATCCACTAAGAATTGTGGCAATACAAGCTTAATTAAATCTAGGTAGTTATCCAAACCTCTTTTTTTGGCAAATATCGAACTACATTTTCAATTCACACACAACTTTTGAGATTGATCCAAAATAAATCTATAGATTATTGAAGGTAATGGATGCATAATACTGCTGACCGATATGACCGGTACCAAAAGCAGTGAAATATTCATTTCCTCCAATATTGGTAGCTCCCAGCTTAAAGGTAGATTTAATAGACGGTACTTTGTAATTTACTTGTGCGTCTACTACAGAAAATGCAGGCACTGTCCCATCAGCAAAAGTCGATTGCCATAAATAGGTATCACTCCATCTATAATTCACATTGAAACCGAAGTTGGTAAATACCTCTGTATTTCCGAAAGAAACCTTCACCTTATGGTTTGGCGTATTAAAGCTGGTTCGAAAATCTGGTGCAGAGGATTGATCGAAATCTTCCTTGGAATAGGTATAATTTCCATCAAGATCAAAATTCCCAAACACCTTTGTTCCCAGACCAATAGTTGCTCCGTACGACTTCACATCTGCTGAAGAATTGGTGTAAGTTTGGTAGGCCTTGAAATCGCTTTGTTGTAATGCCAACAAAGAAAGAGCATTGTCTCCTACCTCGCCATAAAAAGGCACTAATACGGTTTCATTAGAAATGAAATCCTGGTAGGTATTGTAATAGGCATTTAAGTCTATGATCACTTTTCCAGTTCTTCCACGGTATCCAACTTCAAAAGCAGTTACTTGTTCTGGCTTCACAATTTCTACATCAGATTTTGCAGGTGCTCCTGTTAACACAGAATTCAAAGAAAAAGAATTTTCATAAGCTGCTCTACCAACAACAGTAGCCGTTGGGCTACCAGTGGCCGCTGCTCCAACTCCGCTTAACGTAAAGGTTCTAACATCTCGATCCAAATTAGATTCGGCAGAACCTACCAATATTGCTCTTCCGGCATCCAGGCCTATAAATAGATCCTGAGTAGTTGGATATCTAAATCCTGTTTGCACCGAGGCTCTAAAATTATGAGATCTATCGGCCCCTGCGGTATAACCTGCAGAAAGTCTTGGAGAGAAGTTTCCATCAAATAATTCGGATTTATCATATCTAATAGATCCTGTTAACTTCAATCTCTCTTCCAATAATTTTTTCTGAATTTGGGTATAAACACCATATTCTGAATATTTAATTGGCCCGTCTGAATCTGTAAATATTGTTCCAGATGAATTTAGCTTATATTGCCTGTATGATCCTCCAACCTGGATATCGGCAAAATCTTGAGTAATATGAGAAAAATTATAATTTGCATCTGCATGTCTTAATTGAGTTGCGTCTTGAAATTTAGATCCCGTTGCAAGATTTGGATCACTAATAACCTGATTAAAAGCATTCTGAAATTCTACAGTACCCGGAACCAATCTACCTGTGTCTGCAGTTTGTCTCGCAAATCCATGCGCTTGTTCTTCAGGAAGGCCTTGACCCCTTGCCCCTAAAAATGCTCCTGCATATTGCCCAAACCATTGCTGATCTGATTTCCAAAGTCTATTTATATTGATCGCTGTAAAACGGGTGTCATAGGAATCACCGGCATCTTCATCGGTTATATAACCTCTAACAAAGAAATTATCATTCCCGACTTCAATCTTATGTTGTTGCAAAAAGAAATCATTTAAAGCATATCTATTTGCTCCTTGGTAGATTGTAGAACCAATTCCCACTTTTCCCAAATAGCTTATTTCAAAATCATCGGCAAAAGGTCTATAGTGCAGCGCTGCATCAAATTTTATACTTTCTGCATTATAATCGGTAAGACTTGGTTCTGCATATCCAGTTCTACTTACATTTTCACTAGGCAATAAGGCTACAGCTTCCGCGGGAATTAAGCCCGCAGCGGCTAAGGATTGACCAACTCCTCTAATATTTGCGCTAACTTCATCCCCATAAACATTCAACCCATCATAATTAGGGTCGGCTCTGGTATTTCCAGGACTTAAAACATCTACTTCGCTTACGGCAAACCAATCGGTTCCTTTTAGATAGGAGAAATTAGCTTTAGCTGCAAATTTATCAGAAAATTTATGAGCAACTCTTACACCAAGATCATAAACAGGGTTGGTGCCAGCTGCATCTTGCGAGGTTATTCCTTGTTTATAATAAGCACTAATTCCTGGAAAATCAAACGGATTCTTACTAGTCATAAATAAGATCCCATTAAAAGCATTTGCTCCATATAGAGCAGAGGATGCTCCAGGAAGTAATTCTATACTATTTACATCCAGCTCTGTCATCCCTAGCAAATTACCAAGAACAAAATTCAAGGCGGGAGAGGAATTATCCATTCCGTCTACCAATTGCACGAACCTGGTATTGGCAAAAGTTGCAAAACCACGTGTATTTACAGATTGAAAGGTTAAACTACTTGTATTCACATCTACCCCTTTAAGGTTTTCAAGTCCCGCATAGAAAGTAGCGGCAGTGGTATTTTTGATATCCTTAATTCCGAAACGCTCAACGGTAACTGGAGATTCAAAAATCCTTTCTGGAGTTCTAGAAGCCGAAACCACTATCTCGTCTAAAGCATCTCCTTCTAATAATGTAACGTTTACAACCTGGTTATTGGAAGTAATAGAAACCGACTGCGTTTCATATCCAACATTACTAATTTGTAGATTAAATGGAGGGGTTTGGGAGACAGTAAGAATAAAGTCTCCATTAAGATCTGAAACCGTTCCTTGGGAAAGTTCAGGAACCGATATGTTGGCTCCCATAAACGGGGCATTATTATTATCTACAATTCGTCCCGTAACCGTAGTCTGGGCGTGAGTGATAAGACAACATAAAAAAATAAAAAAAATAAGTGATTTTTTCATATTCTGATTTTGAGTTGGTTTACTTAACAATTTAGCTAAATAAACCTCTCAAAATCAGAATACAATAAAAACCTATTAACAGGATGTTAACTATTCGACAGTTACTGATTTGGCCAAGTTTCTTGGTTGATCTACATTTTCACCAAGCATCACTGCAATATGATAAGACAGCAGCTGCATTGGAATGGTAGTTAACAAGGGAGTTAAAGACTCTATGGTATCTGGCACTTCAATTACATAATCTGCAAGTTCCTTTACTTCTGTATCACCTTCTGTAACAATTCCAATAATCTTTCCTTTTCTGGATTTTATCTCTTATATATTACTTACAACCTTACATCCACCATAATTAAAATATAATTTAATTCGAAAAATTTTATGCTTCGAATGATTTTTTTAAGAAAAATTCTATAAATAAATAAATAGATAAAATTGCTAGTAGCCCTAAAACATAAACCTTATGCCTATTGAAATATATGATTTATCAATTAATATGTTAAATTAATAAATAGGCTAACAAGGGATGGGGTATGATTAATCTCACCTTTTAACAAAAATTTTGGGTTTAATGATGGCTTAATCCCGCCAAGGTCGAACTATGTGAAAATGAAAAACGACATTAAATAATAGAGTAATCGTGTTCTATAATCAAAAAAATAGAAACTAATCAAAATTATATAAAAATGACAAAATCAATTTACTAAAAACTTTATTTTTATTTAGCTTAATATTCACTGTTATTTCTTGTAGTGATGACAATACTGATAACATTGAAATTAAAGCTGATAATCCTACCTTTACGTTCTCAAGAGATGTAGAATTATCAACTTTAAAAAATGAAAAATCTGTAAGCTAGGGAATAGGACAAATCACAGTAAGCCTAGACGAATCTACAGAGGAAGTTGTCGATTATGAGATAAGCCAAAACTTATTAGATGCGGCAGGAATAACACTGGAAGATTTTGATAATCTTTTAGAAGAAGACAAAGAGAGAATCGCCACGATGAAAGGTGAACCTTTTGATTGTATCTCAGGTTGCAACTCATCGTTCACTGATAACAATGGAGATAAGATAAGTGGAAGAGGAGCTTGTAAGGGAAACTGCTGGGTTGATACTGCGGTAAGTGTTCTTGAAGCAGTAGCGACAATTGCTGAAAAACTTACATAGAGGTACTTTCAAAATTTCTAAAGATACAGAGATTGTAAAACGTCTCTGTATCTTTTTTTTAGCTTAAGATTTACGAATACAAGTTAAATTTTAACATTCTAGCTATAATAGAATATTTATAATCAGCTCTTATTTGATAAGGGACACAGATTGCGAATTTACCCTAAATCTAATATTTTTGAAAACTGTAATAAATGTTAATTTAATTATACTTAATTGGTTTAAGTAAAATAAAATCCTCGTACTATTTAGACTCTTATTTAATGAAAAATATATTCTTCTTCTTAAGCTTGCTCCTTACTTTTACAACCTATTGCCAAACGACAAAAAAAGTTTTAATTGATAGAAATACTCTTGAACCAATAGACGCAGCACACATATATTTATCAAATAAATATAAAACAGGAACTGTCAGCAATGAGGATGGTGTATTTATTTTGAAAAAAATAAAGCAAGAGGATACTTTACAGATAACACACCTAAATTATTTTCCCTTAAAATTAAAGTTTTCAGAGTTAGAAAAGGACACTATTAGAATGGACCCTATCACTGAGGATCTTTTAGAGGTTACTATTTTTAGCGAATCTGCGGAATCCATTCTAATTAAAACTTTAGACCTACTGGAGGAAAACCACGCGGTAGAGCCCGTGCTATATCAAGTTTTTATAAGGTCTCTTGAATATGAAAAGGACAAATCCCAACTTCATGTTTTTGGCGAGTACATATTCAATATTTATCAAACAAGAAGTCATAATTCAAAATTGCAACTTTCCAATTTCAGGGTAAAACCATTTTCTGAGCTTGGGAAAGAATATTTTAAAAAGATGAGGTTTATGAGTGCGACTAAAATTCATTCTGACAATATATTCAAGTATAAAGAGGATATATTTAAAGAATGAAAACTGAAAAATTATAATATCTCTTTTAAAGAAAGTGTACCTGGCTCACAGGATTTGTTTATTGAATGTATAAGTAAAGAGGATGGTTCAAAGTATTTTTTCCGAATTGACAAGAAATCTTATGGAATTAAAAAATATATTAGCCAGAGCAGAAGTGGCACAAATAAAAAAGAAATCACTTTCAAAGAAATTGAAGGAAAATATTATCTCGACTACTCAAAATTAGATTTTGTTAGTTCTTATAGTCCAACTGAAATTACAACTACGGAAGCTGTTTACAATATTGTTGATACAAATAATTTCGATAGTAAGCTTTATAAGCATACTAATATTAATGTAGAACCAATAAAACGATACGGTCAAGACTGGTCTGATACTTTTTGGGAAGACTATAATTATTTGCCCATTCCAGCATGGACAGAAGATTTAATGAAGGAAGAAAATGCTAAATAATTAATTTCTGGATAAAAAGTTTAATTTGCGAAGATCTTATTCATCAACCTACTACTTTAAATAAAAACTAACTCATTTGGAAGTATGTTCAAACTGAGCTTTAGAAGTTAAATTTAACAAGAACGGTCTTCAGCATTACAAACTCTTAGAAATAATCATATTATTAATAAAGTCCTGGAGTCTGAGGAAAAGAAAATTATCCAGATTTATGGGAAAGCTCAGTGAAGTTTATTTGGACCGGTTTTCGGGATGATGGATTTGAATTTACCAAAGATGAGATGTTCAATTTATTCTAATATATTTCTCAACTTTTTAATCAAAGGGATAATATGTTACCAATAAAAAAATCCCTGAAAATTTTCATTTCAGGGATCTATATTTTTTAGATTTAAAATTTATTCTACTGTAACAGACTTCGCTAAATTCCTTGGCTGATCTACATTTTTATCAAGCATAACTGCTATATGATAAGACAATAACTGCATTGGAATAGTTGTTAATAAAGGCGTTAAGGATTCAATAGTATCCGGCACTTCAATCACGTAATCTGCAAGTTCCTTCACTTCTGTATCTCCTTCTGTAACAATACCAATAATCTTACCTTTTCTAGATTTTATCTCTTGAATATTGCTTACAACCTTATCGTAATGCCCCATTTTAGTAGCTATTACTACAACGGGCATTTGTTCATCAATTAAAGCGATAGGTCCGTGTTTCATTTCGGCTGCAGGGTATCCTTCTGCATGAATATAAGAGATCTCTTTTAACTTTAAAGCGCCTTCTAAAGCAACTGGGAAATTATATCCTCTTCCTAAGTAAAGACAGTTAGAAACATCTTTATATTTGAAAGCGATCTCCTTAATGTGCTCATTCGTAGTCTCTAAAACCTTCGCGATCTTAGCAGGAATAGCTTCCAATTGCTGTAAATGATGTCTAAAATCTGAATCAGAAATCGTACCTCTATATTTAGCTAATTTTAAAGCCATTAAAGTAAGCACAGTGATTTGAGTGGTAAAGGCTTTTGTTGAAGCAACCCCTATTTCTGGACCCGCATGTGTATATGCTCCTGCATGAGTTTCTCTAGATATTGAGGAACCTACAACATTACAAACTCCAAACACAAACGCTCCCTTTTCTTTAGCAAGTTTTATAGCAGCCATAGTATCTGCTGTTTCACCACTTTGCGAAATCGCGATCACTACGTCATTTTCATAAATAACTGGATTCCTATATCTAAATTCTGAAGCATATTCCACTTCTACAGGAATTCTAGCAAGATCTTCGAAAATATATTCTGCAACCAAACCTGCATGCCAAGAAGTTCCACATGCAACAATCAAAATTCTTTTAGCTTTTGCAATGCGCTCGATATTATCGTCTACTCCAGCCATTCTAATAATGCCTTCATCTACCAACATTCGCCCTCTATAAGTGTCTGTTATAGCGCTAGGCTGCTCATAGATTTCTTTCAGCATAAAGTGATCATAACCTCCTTTTTCGATCTGCTCTAAATTCAGTTGCAATTCTTGAACATAAGGATCTACTAAAGTATCATCGTGTATTTTTCTAACTTTGATTTCTTTACCAAGTCTTACTACCGCCATTTCTCCATCCTCAAGATAAATAGCATTATTGGTGAACTCAATAAATGGTGAAGCATCTGATGCTATAAAGAATTCATTTTCTCCAATTCCAATTGCTAATGGGCTCCCTAATCTTGCAACAACTAATTCGTTTTGTTTTCTTTTATCAAAAACCGTGATCGCGTATGCTCCGATAGTTTGATTCAAAGCTATCTGGACAGCCTTTCCTAACTTCACATCTTCATTGATCATAACATCTTCAATAAGGTTTACCAATACTTCTGTATCTGTATCAGATTGAAAAGTGTAACCCCTTTTTATTAATTCTTTCTTAAGAGAAGAGTAATTTTCTATAATCCCGTTGTGGATTATCACAAGATTTCCTGAATTAGAATAATGTGGGTGTGAATTTACATCATTTGGAACACCATGTGTTGCCCAACGTGTATGCCCTATTCCTACATTTCCAGCTTTGGATGTAGTACCGTTAAATTTAGCTTCTAGGTCAGCTACTTTTCCTTTGGTTTTACAAAGATTTAACTCTTTTCCATCAAACAATGCAATTCCAGCACTATCATAACCTCTATACTCTAATCTATGCAATCCTTTTATTACTATAGGATAAGCTTCTCTATGCCCTATATAACCTACAATTCCACACATAATCTAATTGTTTGTTTCTGTATAATAAATATTAAATTTTAATCTTTTTTCCGCATTAGGAGATAAGTTTCCATGCAACACAGTTCCTTCAGGAGAAATAACAGCTGCACTTGGAACTCTTGAAATACTGTCTATCGGAGTTTTTAAAGCAGAATTTCTTACCAAATTAATGTTTTGAGTAACTACTAGACCCAAGTTTACATTATCGAAGTCGTTATTTAAAACATTCTTTACATGCTCGGTTATTCTAATTTTATAACTAATTCCTGCGCCAGTTTCATCTCTTTCTAACCTACTTGAATGTGAAATGAGAGAATTTAAAGGGCTTTCATTGTTTATACTAGGATCTATTAGATAATCGAATAATTGCTCATTGGTTTTCAAATTGTATAAGTAAATTCTTTCTGGCTCAGCTTCAGCACCTGGAGCTCTATCCTGATTTACAAAAAAGGTCAAGTTCGCTTCATTAATCAACCAGTTATTGGCTCTTAATTCCGCTAATTCCGCTTCATCTTCAAACAATTTAATAACCGTAATTGCTCCTTCTCCACCTTTTAAAAACAAATTCTTAGCTCCAACCTGAGCATTAGTTTCGGCAATTTCTGAAGCTATTCCTGTTGGAAGATCTTGAGAAAATGCATTTACCGTATTTGGACCAAAATTTAATTTATAAGTAGAAACTTGCCCAACCATTTCTGCAATATCACCATCCCCATCAGAATCTAACGCATCTACAACTTGAGAAGTATAATAAATAGTAATTCCCGCTTCTGCGTTAGCGAAATTAAGCAATAGCATATTCCCGCTACCATTTAATGGCTCAGCTTTAAAATAAAGTCCTCTAATAAAGTTATTGAAATTGTTATTGTTAGAAAGTTCTAAAGAACCTTCTTTATTAATAATGTTCTCTTGAAAGAATTGTACTGGTAAATTGGCCCTAAGTCTTGGAGTAGCGCGAACAGTATCTAATTCGTTGTCCTTATTGAACTCCCCATGCACAACCTCTTCTTTTGAGGGCAAAAAATTTTCATTCGTATACAAAGGAGCACCAACTAAATTATTTTCAAAAACTGGACCTTGATCTGAATAGTATTTTTGAGCTAATGCAAAATCTGCGTCTGGATCAAAATTATTAAGGAAAAAATTGGATCTGCTAATCGTCAATTTGTAGGGAGCATTACCAAAAAGAGAATCCAATTGATAAATAGGATTTCCATCCTCACCCGCTTCTAAAGCAGTACTAAAATAAGGAAGTGTTAATACCACACTGTCCACAACAGCTTCTGTTCCAAATTGGGGATTAGTACTAGTTAAAGACAATTGAGTTAAAACACTCGCAACTTGCTGCCCATAAACAGGCTCATTATAAACTCCTAATTTATTAACAGGAAGTCCATTTGTCTGAACTGGCCCAATCTTTTTGCTATAACCAATTACTCCAGCCTCATATAAGGGTATGGAATCAAACTGGCCAATAAGCCTACCGCCAATGGAATTAAAATCGTTATCACATGAGGTAAATACTAAAGCCAACAGCAATGCTATTGGGACTAGACGTGCTCTTTTCAAAAAAATCATTCGGTATAAATTACTTATTGTGATAAAACTTGAGTGTTGTAAAAATCTTGGTATGCAGTAGAAAATTCTTCCGGAGTTTTATAATCTAAAACCGGTTTTTCTAATTTCTTTAAGTACTTTGATAATTCTGCCGGAATATCATCTCCGCCAATAATTACTGCATCAGAGTTATCTATTGCAGTTTTCATCAAGTTAACATAAGTTGGTTTTTTCAAATGCTTAACATTATCATTATCCAGCCCATCAAAAAGAATCTTCTTGTGCATGTTTGTATCTAACGACTCATCGAAACTTTGATTGTACACAGAGGTAACAATCTTTGCGCCAGAAAATAAAGGCTCGTTTCCGTAGTAGTTTCTTAGATATAGTGGCAACAATGAAGACAGCCAACCATGAACGTGTATTATATCTGGAGACCAGTTCAATTTCTTAACTGTTTCTATTACTCCTTTAGCAAAGAAAATTGCTCGCTCATCATTATCTGGAAATAAATTTCCTTCCTCATCTGTAAGTGTTGCTTTTCTTTTGAAATAATCCTCGTTATCTATAAAATAAACCTGCATCCGCTCTTTTGGGATAGATGCAACCTTAATAATTAACGGCATATCCAAATCATCTATCACCAAATTCATCCCAGACAATCTAATCACTTCATGCAATTGATGCCTTCTTTCATTGATGTTGCCATAACGCGGCATAAAAATCCTGATTTGTCCTCCTAATCCATTTACCATTCTGGCAGCTTCAAAAGACATAGATGATATATCGGTTTCGGGCAAGTAAGGTATAACTTCAGATGATACGTACAATATCCTCTTATCTTTCATAAATATTTTGCTTTTGCGAATAAAAAACACGCAAAATTACAAAATTTTATGCAGTTTGCCCGTAATATATTAAGTTTGCACGCTGTTAATTTTATAAAAAAATGCAGATTATCAAAGAGAAAGCACCCTTAAGAGAGGTTATTTCTAAATTAAAATTAGAAGATTCCTGCATAGGATTCGTGCCCACAATGGGCGCATTGCATAATGGGCACCTGTCTTTAGTTAGACAAGCAGCTACAGTTTGCGATGTGGTAATCGTGAGTATTTTTATTAATCCCACACAGTTCGATAACGCTACAGATCTAGATAATTATCCAAGAACACTAGATTCTGACACTCAAAAATTAAAAGAATTAGGCCTTAACTTGATTATTTTCACTCCAACAGCTGCTGAACTCTATAATGATGAAATTGTATCTGAACATTTTCAATTTGACGGTTTGGAATTTGAAATGGAGGGGAAATACAGAAACGGACATTTTGACGGAGTTGGGACAGTTGTAAAAGAACTTTTTGAGATCGTACAACCCGATAAAGCGTTTTTCGGAGAAAAAGATTACCAGCAACTACAAATAATAAAAAAACTTGTTAAGCACTACCATCTTCCTTTAGAAGTAATAGGCTGTCCTATCTCCCGAGAAAACAACGGCTTAGCAAGGAGTTCCAGAAACGAACGACTAAGCCCAAAGACTCGACTTGAAGCATCCTTTATACACGAAACGTTATTGAAAGCTAAAGAAAAATTTGGCACAGAAAGTGCAAATCAGATATCACAATGGGTTGAAAATGAGTTTAAGTCTCACCCATATTTTAAATTAGAATATTTTGAGATTGCAGATAGTGAAACTTTAAAGCCAATAACAAAAAACCTTGGCAATCAAAAATTTCGAGCATTTATCGCTGTATATTCTGAAAAAATTAGGCTTATAGATAACATAGCTTTAAATTATTAATAAAATTGTATGTTAATTCACGTAGTAAAATCTAAAATACACCGCGTAAAATGTACCGGCGCCGATCTTAATTATATTGGAAGCATCACCATAGACCAAGATCTTATGGAAGCTGCTAATATTATTGAAGGTGAAAAAGTTCAAATTGTAAATAATAATAATGGAGAGCGCATAGAAACGTATGCAATTCCAGGCCCAAGAAATTCTGGCGAGATCACTCTTAACGGTGCCGCGGCAAGAAGAGTTGCCAAAGGGGACATCCTTATTCTTATTACTTATGCCATAATGGAGCTAGAGGAAGCAAAATCCTTTAAACCTGCTTTGGTTTTCCCAAATGAAGAAAACAATCTTTTAAATTAATTTTTGAAGAAAACCACAATCAAATTTTTAAAGATCATACTCCCGCTTTTGCTGGGAGTTTTTTTGATCTGGTTTTCAATCAGAAACTCCACGCCCATAGAAAGGGAAGAACTTTTGGATAATATTAAATCTGCGAATCCAATTTTTATCCTGATTTCTATAATTTGTGGTTTGCTATCGCATCTTTCACGAGCTTATAGATGGAAATTTCTTCTCGAGCCCCTAGGCTACAAACCTAAGTTTTTGAACAGTTTTATGGCTGTTATGGTTGCTTACCTGGCAAATTTCGGGATCCCTAGGTCTGGAGAAGTCCTTAGAGGTGTCACTATTTCAAGCTATGAAAAAGTCCCTTTTGAAAAAGCTTTTGGAACAATAATTTCAGAAAGAATAGCCGACTTCATTATGCTTTTACTAGTAATTGCAGCTGCCATGATCTTTCAAACAGAATATCTTCTAGCTTATTTTGAAGAAAATAATATCAATCCGTTTTTTACAATTGCAATCTTACTTGGAATTTTAGCAGTGGGAGTGTTCGTTTTAAAACTGATTAGAAATTCTAAAATTGGGATCTTCAAAAAGATTAAAAAATTTGCTAAGGGTCTCCTAGAAGGAATGCGAAGTATCCTAAAAATGAAGCAAAAAGGAGCTTTTATTTTTCACACCCTATTTATTTGGCTAATGTACATTTGTATGTTCTATGCTTTAATATTTACAGTTCCAGAAACTTCCGGACTTCCTTTTGGAGTGGTATTATTAGCTTTTGTAGTAGGTTCTTTCGCCGTTTCGGCTACTAATGGAGGGATTGGGGTATATCCTATAGCAATTGGAGCAAGTCTCATGCTTTTTGGGATTAGCAAACAAGGAGGAGAGGCCTTTGGGTGGATAACTTGGGGAACACAAACTTTACTAATTATTATTGTAGGAGGATTGTCATTTTTGTTTCTTCCTATTTATAATCGTAAAAAATAAAAAACCTATATTGTGCATGACAATTAAAACTTGACCTATGTACAAAAAATTACTTTTAATCTGTCTGTTTATTGCCCCTAACCTGTTTACAGCACAAACTATTTACAAATCTTTAAAATCCTCAAAACTAGGCGAAGAAAGAGAATTAAAAATCCAGCTTCCCCGAAATTACGAGAATAACAAAGAAAAATCCTATCCCGTTCTCATCGTTTTAGATGGAGATTATTTATTTGAACCTGTCGCAGGAAATGTAGATTTCTATTCATATTGGGAAGATATTCCAGAGATGATTGTTGTAGGAATCAATCAAAGTAACACTAGAAATTCAGATGCTTTTTATGATGACCAACGTTTTTTACCTTCAGAATCTGGAGCGAAATTCTTTGAATTTATAGGTATGGAATTAATGACCTATTTAGACTCTCAATATCGCACCGCTCCTTTTAGAGTGATCATGGGACATGACTACACCTCGAATTTCATTAATTATTATCTTCTAAAGGAAAGTCCGCTTTTTCAAGGCTATATTAATATTAGCCCAGATCTGGCACCAGAAATGGCAAATAGAGTTACAGCTGCTTTAACTAAATCTGAAAGTAAGATCTGGTATTATCTTGCCACTGCAGAGGAGGATATTCCTTCCTTAAAAGAAGATATTTTAAGTTTCGATAATCAACTGAAGAATATCAAAAACGAAAATTTAAAGTATAATTTCGATAATTTCCCAGAAGGGTCTCATTATACATTGGCTGGAAATGCCATTCCCAAAGCCATAGAGCAGATCTTCGAAGTCTATAGACCTATTTCTATTTTCGACTATAATCGAGTTCTTCTACAAACATCTGTTTCTTCTTATGATTATTTGGTTGAAAAATATGAGAGCATCCAGACCTTATTTCATGTTAACAAGCAAATCAGATTAAACGATTTTATGGCTGTATACAATGCTATAGAAAAAACTGAAAAATGGGAAGAGCTTCATGATCTATCTAAACTTGCAGAAAAGCATTATCCAAAAACTATGCTCGCAACTTATTTTGAAGCTAGATTTGAGGAAGAAACAGGGAGTCCAAAAAAAGCAATGCGTAGTTACCAAAAAGGCTACGGCCAAGAACCCATTTCTTTTTTAACAACAGATTTTATGCTCGATAAAGCAGATAAAATCAAGCAAGATTTCGGATATTAACCGCTTCTTAGCAAAGATCAAATTTTCATTCCAATTAAATTATGGCAAAGGTAAAAACCACATTTTATTGTCAGAATTGTGGCACTCAACATTCCAAATGGCAAGGACAATGTTCTGCTTGTAAAGAGTGGAACACGCTGGTGGAAGAAGTGATTCAAACTCCAGATAAAATCGATTGGAAATCAACTAATGTCAGGGAAGCGAAAAAGGTTTCTAGACCTCTAAAAATTGCAGAGATCGAAGTTTCTTCAGAAACGAGATTGGACACTAATAATTCTGAATTAAATAGAGTTCTAGGTGGAGGAATTGTTCCAGGATCTCTAACCTTATTAGGAGGAGAGCCTGGAATTGGAAAGAGTACTTTATTATTACAGATCTCTCTTCATTTAAGCCATAAAACTTTGTATGTCTCCGGAGAAGAAAGTCAGCAACAAATTAAAATGCGGGCAGAACGCATAAACCCAAATCCTGCTAATTGTTATATTCTTACGGAAACTAAAACCCAGAATATCTTTAAGCAAATTGAAGCCTTACAGCCTGAAATTGTAATAGTAGATTCCATCCAAACCTTACATAGCGATTATATAGAAAGTTCTCCTGGTAGTATCTCTCAAGTTCGAGAATGTACTGCAGAATTAATAAAGTTTGCAAAAGAATCAGGGGTGCCTGTAATTTTGATCGGACATATTACCAAGGAAGGAAGTATTGCTGGCCCAAAAGTGTTAGAACACATGGTTGATACCGTTTTACAGTTTGAAGGCGATAGAAATCATGTGTATAGAATTTTAAGAGCCAATAAAAATAGATTTGGATCTACTCATGAGTTGGGGATTTATGAAATGTTAGGTAGCGGATTAAGAGAAGTCTCCAATCCTTCTGAAATATTGATCTCCAAAAATGATGAAGGATTAAGTGGAACTGCAATTTCTGCAACCTTAGAGGGCATGCGCCCGCTAATGATAGAAATCCAAGCATTGGTAAGCTCAGCGGTTTATGGAACACCACAGCGCTCTACTACGGGCTACAACGCTAAGAGATTAAATATGCTTTTAGCTGTCCTAGAAAAACGCGCCGGATTTAGATTAGGGGCAAAGGATGTTTTCTTGAATGTTACCGGAGGAATTAGTGTTGATGATCCGGCGATAGATCTTGCTGTTATCGCTGCTATACTTTCCTCTAATGAGGATATTGCAATCCCTAAAGATATTTGTTTTGCTGCTGAAATTGGTTTAGCAGGAGAAATTAGACCCGTGCCAAGAGCAGAGCAACGTATTATTGAAGCTGAAAAATTAGGCTTTTCAAGTATTATGATCTCCACACAAACTAAACTTCCTAAAACAAACTATGCTATTAAAATACAGAAAGTAGCTAAGATTGAAGATGTGGTAAGCTATTTATTTGAATAATCTGGCATAATTACTGTGTTTCACAACTCAAAAATTGGAGCAATGTACAGTAGAGTTTTATGGCTGCTTTTACTCCTTCTAATTCTAGAAGGCTGTTCCGAAATTAATAAAGCCAAAGACATACTCACGAATCCCTCTGCAAGAGAAGTGTACCAAAGGGAATTAAAAATTAATGATGAGTTGTTTGCAATCTGGAAGTCAGAAAAAGAAAAGTCGATAGAAAATAACAGCGTCTCTATTAATTTGCCATATCGCGAATCTGGTAAATTTTTCCCTAAAAGTTTTTCTGTTTATTCTTATTTAATAGAACTTCATAGGGGAGATTTTCTTTCTGTAAAAATTCAGCAAGATTCTACATCATCTCTGACTTTTATTGATGTTTTATCCGTTGAGAATTCAGTCTATAAAAATATTAAAAGTTCAAAATTTGGAGAACAAACACTGCAATTCGAAATTGAAGAAGACAATTTTTACAAGGTTGTAGTTCAGCCTGAAATTGACGCCAGTTCATTTTTTATTATAGAGATAGAAAGGTCTCCATTGTATCTTTTCCCCGTTGCAGGAGGAAAAAACAGTGATGCGCAAAGTTTTTGGGGAGCCCAGCGAGAAGGCGGAAAAAGATCACACGAAGGAATTGATATTTTCGCAAAACGCGGCACGCCTGTAATTGCAACGGTAAATGGCAGAATTACTTCAAGCGGTGAGAAAGGTTTGGGAGGAAAACAGGTGTGGTTGCGCGATATCAAAAGAGGACAATCTATATATTACGCGCATTTAGACAGTATCGCACCTATTAAAAAATATCAAGTTGAGGCTGGAGATACACTGGGTTTTGTGGGAAATACAGGAAACGCCAGAACCACCGCACCGCATTTACATTTTGGAATTTATCGCAGATATGGAGGAGCAATTAATCCTTACTATTTTATTAAGCAGAATGATTATAAGTTCCCTGAAAAAAGTTCCTTTTTTCCTGAAAATCAGCTAGCAATAGTTAATAACACAGCAAACTTACGCAACTCCAATTCAATAAAAAATTCTGAAATTATTGAAAAGCTTTCTGTAGGAGACACGATACAGATTTTAGGAAAAACTGAATACTGGTATCATATCAAATCCTCAAATTCTAAGATCTCCTCTTTTCTTCATTCTTCTCTTGCAACACCAATGAATTAGGGAGCGGGATTGGGGATTGCTTCGTGTACTTCGTTTATTTCCTGAATGATTTTGTCTGAAAGCTCTAAATCTATACTCCCAATATTTTCTTTTAATTGATCTAGCGTCGTCGCTCCTATAATGTTGCTGGTCACAAACGGCTGCATATTTACAAATGCCAATGCCATTTGCGCAGGTTTCAACTGATGCTCGTTAGCGATCTCTACATATTTTTCAATAGCCTTCACCGCTTGAGCATTCCCATATCTACTATATTGAGGAAATAAGGTTAATCTCCCTTTTGCATTCTTATCTTTTAAATATTTCCCGCTGAGAGAACCCATTCCTAAAGGCGAATAAGGAAACAACCCAACATCTTCTCTATGATAAATTTCAGTTAGGCCTATTTCATCTTTTCTATTGAGTAAACTATAAGGATTTTGTACTGTGCTGATTTTTGGAGCTCCATTTCTAGCCTCTTCCAAGCATCTCATAACTCCATATGGAGATTCATTAGAAAGTCCGATCTTTCTGATTTTTCCCTCTTTGATGAATTCATTTAAATTAAAGAGGATCTCTTTAAAATTATCTTCCCATTCTTCAGATGGATCATCCTTATAACCCCTTTTTCCGAAGAAATTAGAGTTTCTTTCTGGCCAGTGTAATTGATATAGATCTATATAATCTGTCTGTAATCGCTTTAAACTCTTAGAAAGCGCATCGTTCAACGCAGCTTTAGAAAAACCTAAGTTAGGCCTAATATGAGCCATCGCTTTTCCTGGCCCAGTAATTTTAGTAGCCAAAACTACTTTATCTCTATTTCCGGTTTTCTTAAACCAAGTTCCTATAATTTTCTCTGTACTTCCCTGAGTTTCTTTACTAGCTGGAGTAGAATACATTTCAGCAGTGTCAATAAAATTTACGCCTTGCTCCAAAGCATAATTTATTTGGGCGTGCCCTTCTTCCTCTGTATTCTGTTGGCCCCATGTCATAGAGCCCAGACAGATCTTGCTTACTTTAATATCGGAATTAGGAAGACTAGTGTATTTCATTATAAGAGATTAAATTTTTCCGAAGAAGATTTAAAAATTTTAGTTTGCGTAATTAGATTCAATTTCCAATAAAATTGGGCAATGATCACTATGCATGGCATTTTGTAGGATCACTGCACGCTTAAGTTTTGTTTCCATAGGCTTAGAGACCAAATTATAATCTATGCGCCAGCCTTTGTTATTTGCACGTGCGTTAGCCCTATAACTCCACCACGAATATTGATCTACTGCTTCTTTATTAAAATGACGGAAAGAGTCTATAAAACCGCTATTCATAAAACCGTCTATCCAATCTCTTTCTATAGGAAGAAATCCTGAGGTATTCTTTAGTCTTATAGGATCGTGAATGTCTATGGATTCATGGCAAATGTTATAATCCCCACAAATAATTAAATTCGGGATCTGAGTTTTAAGATCATCTATATATTCCTGAAAATCTGCCATATATTGAAGTTTCAGCTCCAACCTATTAATATTAGTTCCTGAAGGAAGATAAAGGCTCATTACTGAAAAACCATCAAAATCTGCACGAATATTTCTACCCTCAAAATCCATGTAATCTATTCCTGTTCCGTATTCTACATGTTTTGGCTCGTGCTTGCTCAAAATAGCTACTCCGCTATATCCCTTTTTTTGTGCTGGATACCAATAATTGTATTTATAACCAGCATCCTCAAATACACTAAGATCCAATTGGTCTGGAGAAGCTTTAATTTCTTGTAAACAAACAACATCGGGATTAGACGCAGATAGCCATTCTATAAAGCCTTTTCTAATAGCGGCTCTAATTCCGTTAACGTTATAAGATATTATTTTCATAAACTATTGAATATTTTCAAAATTAAAAAACAAGAAGGAATTAGACAATTTCAGGGAGAATAACTTACCTCTATTTGAGTTAAGCTGCTCGAGTAGCTATCAGAATTATCAGAGATTTACTTTCCGTAAAACTGAAGAACCTGAAACTCCCGATGGTCCGGAACAGGCTAACGACCTTCAAAGACATCGATAAAAATTCTATTTAACTAAGAAACGTTTTACAATTCCTACATCCCTAGTTCCAATTCTTAATAGATAAACTCCAGTTGCGGCGTAAGACATATCTATATCATATTGATAGCCGCGTCCATTTACATTTTTTACCTGATTTTCGATCAATTTTTGACCGAGTAAATTATGGACGGTAATTCGTAAAGGTTGGTCAAATTCAGTTTCTAAGAATATGTTATAAATACCATCTCTAACATCTGGATTAGGGCTTTGTTCAACGATCTCAAGATTCGCTTCATTCAAAAGAAAATCATCGATATTTAAAGTTGAATCTGTGATTCTAACGCTGTAATCGTGAGTAGAACCAAAATCAAGCACACTGCAGGGATTATTTAGATCACCTCCAAAACTTGTGTCTCCGGCACGAACCCTTAATAAATGCTGACCTAAAGGAGCATCTGCCGGCAAATTAAAGTCGAAAGAAAAAGCCGTATTGGCAGCGGGAATGTTTTGAGCAGATATCACTCTTTCAGAATCATCGAAAGCACCATTGTCATTAAGGTCAATCCACATAGAGAATTTTTCGTCTTGTGGATTATCAAAAAGTGTTTTTACCGTAACTGTATATGAGCCTATAGAGCGATCTAAATCGGTAGAAAAACCAATAAAATCGGCATAGCCATTAGTACATGGAATCCGTTCATTTAAAATATCGCCAAGTTCAAAATACGATAATCCATCTCCAAAACTAGTACAGTCGGAGCCTTCAGGAATACAATTTAAATTGGCTACAGATTTTGTTTTAGAATTATTGGAGTTATCTTGATCTTCTTCCAAATTAGTTTCTGCAAAAATTAGATATCTACCAGAAGTAGAAAGGTTTGCGCTTTGAGAAAAAGTATAGACCGCATTTTCACCTACCGGAATCGTCCCCGGAAAAACTTCATTTATTTTTCTATTATTCTCTATTCTATATGCTACAGGGATATTGGATTGTGGTTCCCCTCCAAAGTTTTCAATGGTAACTGTAACATCTTCTGATGCAGTTAAATTGAGACCAGTTCTTGGAGAATCTATGGAAGTAATTCCTACATCTTTAGCAAATAAATTCTTAACATCAATCGTTAGAGCATCATTATTCTCATTCTCATCGGTATCTAAATTTGTGGTAGCAACGAACGTATATGTTTGACCAATAGTTCCAAGGTTAGCATTTGTAGCAAATGTAAAATCTACAGAGCTTGTTCCAGGGACGGTACCTGTAAAAGTTTCAGTAATAACAGTCCCTCCATCTACAGAATAACTTACGGGAATATTAGTTTGGGAGGAGACTCCAAAATTTCTAATTGTTACGGTTACTACTTCCGAAGAAGTTAAAGTGGCATTAATAGGTTTTACCAAGGCAACTATACCCACATCGTTTATGAAATCTGGAGCAAGTTTAAAAACTCCCACTCTGTTCTTTCTGTCTGGGCTGTCAAAATATTCTCCATTATGCCAAAATGTTAGATCGTCTGCAGGATCCACCGTCAAATGCGCATAATCACCATACCTGGTGGAAGGATCGGCACTAATTCCTTTTACAATAACTTCTTCCTTAACAGTCATAATACCTTTAGGATCATTTTTAAACCTTCCTGTATATCTAATTGAAGGATAAATTGGAGTTTCGGGACTATCGTCCAAAATTGTAAATCCTAAACCAATATTTCCTTGGGCATCCATACCTATACTACCGGAAAATCTATCACTTTTAGTTGGCGCATACGTACCTTCCTGAAAAACGGACCAAAGCCCACCGTTGGAAGGCTGTCTTAATTCGTACCATCGTATTCCGGCATGTTCTGCAGCCGTTGCGTCTACATCTACCACAAAGTTCAAAACAGCAGTGTTGTAAGTTGGAAACCTTCTGTACTGAGTCATATACATCATCGTAGCCTGTAAAGCATCTACATCTGGAGCATTATCTGGTTGTGCTAAATTAGAGAAGGCACCTCCATCGAAAGTTGCAATGAAAGGAGTAACTCCATTTCCTGTTCCTAATTCTTGAGATTCTGTTATAGTGGAATTAGTTGGAGTATTCCAATCCACATTAATATTCCACAGTTTTAAATGATCTTCAGAAACACCAGCCCAAGCATCATCTTGTAAAAATATAATAGGAGAATTTCCTCTTGGAGGAAGTTCTCCTCCCATGGCATGAAAACCTGCGGGACTATAAAAACCATTCGTTCTAATCCCAGGCAAAGGAAAAGAAATAACTTTAGCACTTTCCCCTATCAGCATTCTATCGCGTTCAAAAACGTAAATCACCTGACTGGTACTTGCCGTATTTGAATTCTTGTTTGTGGTAACATAATACCCGTCACTCCAAACCGAAATTTTTGGATAATCCGGCAATGCCCCATTTGTGGGAAATCTATAGGTATTCCAACCCCCATTTACAGGATCGGAAGTTTGTGAAATTGCAACTAAAAAACTTTCTGGCGTATCACTAAATTGAGTGATCAAAAAACGGTCTGCAAATTCATCATAAAGGATTATGGGATCACCTAAATTTTCATTTGTAAATTCCCCTCCAATACTTGAAAGACTTGCTGGAGCTACAATTTGATTTCCTAATTTATCGAAAATTGAAAATGCCGAATTATAACCATTTACATAATGATTTGGCCCGGCAGCTCCCGTAGGATCTGTGGGTGTAGATCTGGTAACCGCAGCATCAAAGGTAAAAATAGGTGCTTTGGATGGCAATTCTCCCATTTTAGATTGAAGTGCCGCATCTTGTGTTTTTGGAAGACCTTTACCAGGTACCACTTTATTAATTCCTCTATTCCTTGGATTCACTAATTTATATTCTGTAGAAGGTGCCTTCATTTTTCTGGTAGAAATTGCCGTTACAGGAATAGCCATTGCAGAATCTATATATACAGGCCCAGCTGTTTCTCTTTTTTGCGCTGAAACCTGCAATGAAAAGAGAAAAATGAATAAAGTGAAATATTGTATAGTTTTAATCATATTAGCGTTCAAGGAGAGCCTCTTTTTATTAAAACTTAAAAATAGGCATTTATAAAAAATAAAATAAATAAAAGCGGCAATTAATATCTTAATTACCGCTTTTATTTATGACTATTAAGATTTTTAATTAATCGTTCATCCACTGTTTAAAATCTATCTCCTTTTTTATAAGATCTGCCAACTCTGAGATCGCAACACGTTTCTGTTCCATAGTGTCCCTATATCTAATTGTTACAGTATTATCTTCTAAAGAATCATGATCTACGGTAATACATAATGGAGTTCCAGCAGCATCTTGTCTTCTATATCTTCTCCCAATAGCATCTTTCTCATCATATTGAACTTTAAAATCCCACTTAAGATCATCTATGATTTTTTGAGCCATTTCTGGTAAACCATCTTTCTTAACAAGGGGTAAAATAGCAGCTTTTGTAGGGGCTAAAATTGCTGGTAGTTTTAATACGGTTCTGGTAGAACCATCCTCTAATGTTTCTTCTTTTAAAGATGAAGAAAGAACCGCTAAGAACATTCTATCTAAGCCTATTGAAGTTTCTATTACGTAAGGCACATAATTCTCATTCAATTCTGGATCAAAAAATCTAAGTTTTTTACCCGAGAATTCTTCATGTGCTTTAAGATCGAAATCTGTTCTAGAATGAATTCCTTCTAATTCTTTAAATCCGAATGGAAAATTGAATTCTATATCGGCTGCGGCATTAGCATAGTGCGCTAATTTCTCGTGATCGTGAAATCTGTAATTTTCTTCTCCTAAATTCAGTGAATAATGCCATTTAATACGCTGCTCTTTCCAGTGCTCGTACCATTTCATCTCATCTCCTGGACGCACAAAAAATTGCATTTCCATTTGTTCGAATTCCCGCATTCTAAAAATAAATTGTCTTGCAACAATTTCATTTCTGAAGGCTTTCCCTATTTGAGCAATTCCAAATGGAATTTTCATCCTTCCTGTTTTCTGAACATTTGCAAAGTTCACAAAGATCCCTTGTGCAGTTTCAGGTCTCAAATAAAGGTCTGTAGAAGTATCTGCAGAAGCACCCATTTTGGTGCCAAACATCAAATTAAACTGACGCACTTCTGTCCAATTACGAGAACCAGTATCAGGGTCGGCGATTTCCAATTCTTCAATTAGTGCCTTTACATCTTCGAGGTCTTCTTTTGTTAAAGAACTTGCCAAACGCTCAAGAATTCGTTTTCTATCTGCTAAATATCCGACAACTCGAGGGTTTGTAGACACAAACTCTTCTTCGTTAAAAGCATCTCCAAAGCGTTTCTTAGCCTTAGCAATCTCTTTTAGTGCTTTGATGTTCAGTTTTTCAGCATAATCTTCTACTAAAACATCTGCGCGGTATCTTTTTTTGGAATCCTTATTGTCTATTAAAGGATCTGTAAAAGCATCTACGTGACCAGAAGCTTTCCATGTTTTTGGGTGCATAAGAATAGAAGCGTCTATTCCCACAATGTTCTGATGCAGTTGCACCATACTTTTCCACCAGTACTCTTTAATGTTCTTTTTTAGCTCAGCTCCATTCTGACCGTAGTCGTAAACAGCACTTAAACCATCGTATATCTCACTAGACGCGAAAATATATCCATACTCTTTAGCATGGGAAACCACATTTTTAAATAAGTCTTCTTGTTTTGCCATAGCGCAAAAATAAAAAAACCGCCTAGATTAAAGTCAAGGCGGTTTGTGAAATTTAAAATTTTAATTAATTAAGATTGAAAGATGAAGTTCCAATTAACTGAGCTCCTTCATAAACGTATACTTTATAAGTACCATCTAATAATTTATCTCCTTGAGTTTTGGAAAGGATACACACATCCAATTCTTCATTTTCGTAAAAAACGGTAGAGACAGCACTGTACATCATTACTCCACCATCATGCTTTACTGCAATCTGGTCTCCTACCAATTCATTTTCAGGATTATAAACCTGCACATACATAGTTTTTTCTCCGGCTGGAGCCAAATCGTTAGAGCTAATAGTAAAACAAGTTCTTACTTGGTCTATTCTGCGTATTTTATCATTCTCTATTAATTTACCGCTGTTCCTAACAATAACTCCTTCACCTTTAAGAGAAGTGATCTTTAATTGAGAAGCCTTGTCTACCTTAGTAGATAAGTTTTGGTTGTTAACTTGTAAGGAATCTGACAATCTCACTTTCTGAGCCAATACCGTGTTAGTACTATCTATAGTCACTGCCATCATTCGGTTTTGATTGCTCAAACTATCTACAACTCTAAATAATCTGTCTTTTTCAGTTTTTAGAGCTCCAATCTCTCTTCTATATCTAGAGATCAAAACGAGATTTGCTTCAGAGTCTTTTACGGAATCCAATAGTCTAGAGATGCGCTCTCTAGCATTTACCATATCCTGATCCATTACCTCATTGGTTGCAATTGCTTCATCGTATTTAACAATCAAGTCATTCAACTCGTCCTCAATTACAGTTTTTTCTTTTACTAGTATCGCTTTATTTTCTTTTTCTTCATTATAAAACTTAACCGTGTAAATACCTAGTGCCACTAGAGCTACGGCCAAAATACCTGTTAAAATCTTAAGAGCGGTATTGCTTTTTGTTTCGGTCATATTAAATGTGATTTAGTTTGTAATTTAATGGTTTAATTAGCGAAATTACAATACATTAACTAATGTTTCAAGATTTAATTAATTTATTTTACCCAAACATCTGCCAAATTTGCGATGCGGAATTGTATAAAAACCAAAATATTCTTTGCACTAATTGTGTAAACGAACTTCCTATCACTAATTTTCATCTAGATAACGAAAATCCTGTAAAAAAAGTATTTTATGGGCGTGTACCTATAGAAAATGCTACTTCTCTTTTAGTTTTTAAGAAGAAAAGCAGTGTTCAGAAATTAATACACCGATTGAAATATAGAGGTCATCAAGAAATTGGATCTTATCTAGGCGCTTGGACTGGGGCAGAACTTGCTAAAACAAATTCTTACGAAGGTATAGACCTTGTAATCCCAGTGCCGCTGCATAAAAAGAAACTTAGATCTAGGGGTTTTAATCAGGTAGAAGAATTTGGGAAAGAGATCGCTGCAGCACTTAATATAGACTACGTGGATGATGTTCTTTTGAAGACCTCTTTCTCAAAAACGCAAACACTCAAAACAAGGCTTGCTAGATGGGGAAATATCGAAGAGAGTTTTGTGTTGTTTAATTCTGAAAAAATTAAAAACAAACACATCTTGCTGGTAGATGATCTTATTACTACCGGCGCTACTCTGGAAGCCTGTGCAGAGATTCTTTTGGAAGGAGAAAATGTAAAAATCAGCATTGCCACAATGGCTTTTACAGCATGACTAAAACAAAAAATAATTGTTTCTTTGCTTAAAATTTCGGCTTAAATGAAAAAGTATTTTTCAAGATTATTGATGATTCTTATTTCCCTCACATTAGTGCAATGTGCAAAAAAAGGAACTCCACAAGGCGGGGATTTAGATACCGAGCCTCCAAAATTCTTAAGAGCAACTCCTGAAAATTATTCGACTCAATTCAATAAAGAGGAAATTAGAATCTATTTTGATGAATACATCAAGTTAGCCGATGCGCAAAAACAGATTATCATTTCTCCTCCAATGGCGATTAAACCAGAAATCACTCCACTCGGTGCTCCTAGTAAATATATCAGAATCAGGTTAAATGATACACTCAGAAAAAACACTACCTACGCTATTAATTTTGGAAAAAGCATTATAGACAATAACGAAGGGAATCCCTTGCCTTATTTTAAATATGTGTTTTCTACAGGAGACTACATAGATTCCTTATCGGTGGCAGGAACGGTTTCTGATGCGCTTCTCAAAGAAGCAGATCCTTTTATTTCTGTGATGTTATATGATGCAGATGAAACCTACAACGACTCTTTGGTATTTACAACTCCGCCAAGATATATAACCAATACCTTAGATAGCCTTAGAAGTTTCGAACTTACCAATATTAAAGAAGGCAAGTATCATTTGGTGGCCGTTAGAGATCTAAACAACGACTATAAATACAATCCTGGGAAAGAAAAAATAGCATTTTTAAAAGAGACAATTTCTGTACCCACAGACACGTCTTATAATTTACAATTGTTCAAAGAAGAAATTGCATTTGAAGCAGGCCGACCTAAACAGGTTGCTAAACAAAAAATACTAGTTGGTTACAAAGGAAAAACCAACCTAGATAGTATCTCTATAGATCCTTTAAATACAGTGCCATCAGATTTTGAATATCGCTTCACGAAAGTGGTAGATAAAGACAGTTTATATTTATGGTACAAGCCTTTAGTGGAAACGGATAGTTTAAGATTCAAGTTCAATTCCCAAAAAGACACTACTAGTTTGATTGCAAGGATTTCAGATATGAAGGCTGATTCCTTAGTAATTAATACAGAACCTTCGGGCACCTTAGAATTTAATAAAGATTTTCTCATAAAAGCAAACACCCCATTAACAACTAAGGATGATAGTCTTATTAAGATACTTGATAAGGACTCCCTAGAAGTTGCTTTTACATCAGAACTTAAGAAGTTGGAGAATTCTATTCATATAAAGTTCAGTAAAAATGAAAATGAAACCTATAGTATCCAAATACTCCCAGGAGCGATTACAGATTTTTTTAACGCTACGAACGATACGATCTATAGAGCATTAAAGACAAAAACATTTTCTGATTATGGAAATATTAAGTTGAACTTACAAAATGTAAAGAGTTTCCCTATAATTGTTCAACTTACAGATGAAAAGGGAGTTGTAAAAGCGGAGAAAAAATCTGATGATCAAAGTGGTATCGCTTTTGAATTGGTTCCTCCAGGGGAATATTTTATTAGAGTGATCTACGACTCCAATGCGAATGGTATATGGGATACAGGTAATTTTTTACTTAAGACTAATCCAGAAGAAATCATCTATTTCCCGGATCTTTTAGAAGTAAGACCAAACTGGGATATCAACCAGACCTTTATTCTAAAGTAAATTTATCACGATCCTGAAGAAATTTAAATTTCTTTCGGGTATCCAAAAGCTGATTTTTATCCAAGGTCACAACTTTGGTAAACGCTGCTTCTTCTTGATCATTTAAAGGTTTTCCTAAACTGTCATAGACTGCTGAATGGCCGGTATATTCGTGATTATTTCCATCTAAACCTATCCTGTTTACTCCAGCACAATAAGACATGTTTTCTATAGCTCTGGCTTGCAGCAATACATCCCATGCAAGGATCCTTGGTTTAGGCCAGTTAGCCACATAAATTAATAGATCATAATCTTCAGTATTTCGTGCCCACACAGGAAATCTAAGATCATAACAAATTAATGGGCATATTTTCCACCCTTTATATTCTACCTGCAGCCGTTCATTTCCCGCGGAATAGGTTTCATGCTCTTTCGCTAATGTAAAGGTGTGGTGCTTATCATATTTCTTGAAAGTGGAATCAGGAAAAACGAAATATAACCTATTAAAATATTCATCTTTCTCTTTTACAATAATGCTTCCGGTAATAGCTGCGTTCTTTTCGCTTGCAACTCGTTGCATCCATTTTAAAGTAGGACCATTCTCAGATTCTGCTAACTTTTCAGCATTCATAGAAAAGCCGGTGCTAAACATTTCCGGGAGTATAAAAAGATCTACCTCCGTATTGACAGATTCTATTTTTTCTTCGAATAGTTTAAGGTTCTTTTTAATATTCTCCCAAAACAGATCTACTTGTAGTAAGGCTATATTTAAATTTTCCATGTCTTGTAAAATTATAAAAAATAAGATTCCGGCTATTAAATACGTGTTAAAAGATTGGAAGGAAATTAGAATATAAATAGCTTTATTCCCAAATTGATCAGATATGAATTTAGAAACTTTTTTACAGAAAGATACTTATACGTCTAATACCTCGCGTGGGCTTATTTCAGGGTTTGTTGGAGGTTTGGTAGGTACTGCTGTAAAAACTCTAATAGAAGAATTTCTTCCTGTTAGAAAGATTGAGCAGAAATCGGCACAGTTAAAGATCGTTGATGATCTTTCTACTAAGATCACTGGAACTCCTATAAGTGCAGAAAATGAAGCTTTAGCCGAGCAGTTGGTAAATTTTCCTTTTGGAGCAAGTATTGGAGCTGCTTATGGATACGGTAAAAAAGATAAGGATGTTATGAATATTGCCGATGGGGTGATCTTTGGAGCTACTACTTGGGTTTCTACCCACGAAACCTCTTTACCTCTTGTTGGACTTGAATCTAAGCCCAAAAATATCCCAATTAAAATGCAAGCAAACGAGCTTTTTGCTCATATTGCTTTTGGTATCACAACAGAATTTGTAAGAAGTTTCGTTAACGAACGAATGAAGCGATCTCAAAATAATCTATAAAAAAATCCCGAAGCAAAACTTCGGGATTTTTTTATTATTTATCAGGTATGAATTTACTTCACACTTGCTTTTAAATACTCTCTATTCATTCTAGCAATGTTCTCTAAAGAAATTCCTTTAGGACATTCAAGCTCGCAAGCTCCGGTGTTAGAACAGTTTCCAAAACCTTCCTTGTCCATTTGCTCTACCATTGCCAAAACACGTCTGTCTGCCTCTACTTCTCCCTGGGGAAGTAATGCGAACTGACTAACTTTTGCTGAAGTAAATAGCATAGCACTTGCGTTTTTACATGCAGCTACACAAGCACCACATCCAATACAGGTAGCAGCATTAAAAGAATCGTCTGCATTTTCCTTTTCTATTGGAATCGTATTCGCATCGATGGTGTTTCCTGAAGTGTTTACAGAAATATACCCATAAGCCTGCTGAATTCTATCGAAAGCAGTACGGTCTACTATAAGATCTTTTATTACCGGAAATGCTTTTGCTCTAAAAGGTTCGATAACAATAGTATCTCCATCTTTAAAAGTACGCATATGCAGTTGGCAAGTGGTAATAAACTTATCTGGACCATGTGGTTCTCCATTGATCTGTAATGAACACGAACCGCAAATCCCCTCACGACAATCGTGATCAAATTCTACTGGCTGCTCACCTTTATTTACCAACCCCTCGTTAAGTACATCTAACATTTCAAGAAAAGACATATCTCCGTCTATTCCGTCAATGTTATAATCTACCATTTTACCCTTAGCTGTGGCATTTTCTTGACGCCATATTTTTAATGTAAGCTTCATAATCTTTTAAAGTATTGAGTAATGAGTATTGAGTATTGAGAACTAACTTCTCAATACTACTAGCTCTATACTATTTATAACTTCTAGTTTTCAATTCAATATTTTCGAATATTAATTCTTCCTTATGAAGAATTGCATCGCTTGGTTTTCCTGTGTACTCCCATGCTGCTGCATACTTGAAGTTTTCATCATCTCTAAGCGCCTCACCATCTGGAGTTTGATGTTCTTCTCTAAAATGCCCACCACAAGATTCTTCTCTGTGCAATGCATCTTTTGCAAAAAGCTCTCCTAATTCAAGGAAATCTGCCACTCTTCCTGCTTTTTCTAATTCGGCATTCTTAGTATCTGCAGATCCTGGAATCTTTACATTCTTCCAGAAATCCTCCCGTAATTCAGCTATTTCATTAATAGCCTCTTTAAGATCTACAGCATTTCTAGACATTCCACATTTGTTCCACATGATCTTACCTAATTTCTTATGGTAAAAATCTACGGAATGTTGTCCACCGGCATTCATCAATCTATTAATTTTATCTGAAACCTCTTTTTCAGCCGCGTCAAATTCTGAAGTATCAGTTGGGATCTTGCCTGTGCTAATATCTTGAGCAAGATAATCTCCAATAGTATAAGGCAATACAAAATATCCATCTGCTAAACCTTGCATTAAGGCTGAAGCACCAAGTCTGTTTGCACCATGATCAGAGAAATTTGCTTCTCCTGTTGCATAACATCCTGGAATTGTAGTTTGCAGGTTATAATCTACCCAAAGTCCACCCATTGTATAGTGCACCGCAGGATATATCATCATAGGAGTTTTATACGGATTCTGATCTACGATCTTCTCGTACATCTGGAATAAGTTCCCGTATTTAGACTCTACAACGTCTTTCCCTAATTTTATTATTTCTTCTTTTGAAGGGTTTTTATGTCCTGCAGTGAATGCTTCCTCTTTTCCGTAGCGCTCAATGGCACTAGCAAAATCCAAGTAAACGGCTTCTCCTGTTTTATTTACTCCAAAACCAGCATCACAACGTTCTTTTGCAGCTCTGGAAGCTACATCACGTGGCACTAAGTTTCCAAAAGCTGGATATCTTCTTTCTAAGTAGTAATCTCTTTCGTCTTCAACTAAATCTGTTGGCTTTTTATTACCAGCACGAATTGCTTCTGCATCTTCTTTTGTCTTCGGAACCCAAATTCTACCATCATTCCGAAGAGATTCGGACATCAAAGTCAATTTAGACTGATGATCTCCAGAAACAGGGATACAGGTTGGGTGAATTTGTGTGTAACATGGATTTGCGAAAAATGCCCCTCTACGGTGCGCTCTCCAAGCCGCCATAACGTTACTACCCATCGCATTAGTAGATAAGTAGAATACGTTTCCGTATCCTCCTGAAGCTAAAACCACTGCGTGAGCAGAATGACGTTCTATTGCTCCAGTTAGCATATCTCTGGCTATAATTCCTCTTGCTTTTCCATCAACAAGAACTACATCCATCATTTCATGACGGTTAAATGCCTGGATCTTACCACGGTTTATTTGGCGGTTCATTGCCGAATATGCACCAAGTAATAATTGCTGACCTGTTTGTCCTTTTGCATAAAAAGTACGTGAAACCAATACCCCTCCAAAAGAACGGTTATCTAACATTCCACCATATTCCCTTGCAAATGGAACTCCTTGGGCAACACATTGATCTATAATATTTCCGGAAACCTCCGCAAGACGGTATACATTTCCTTCTCGAGAACGGTAATCTCCTCCTTTTACAGTATCATAGAACAATCTAAAATTAGAATCTCCGTCTCCTTGATAATTTTTTGATGCATTAATTCCCCCTTGGGCGGCAATAGAGTGCGCGCGTCTTGGAGAATCCTGATAGCAAAATGTTTTTACATTATATCCTAATTCTGCTAAAGTAGCTGCAGCGCTACCTCCTGCTAAACCTGTCCCAATTACAATAACATCTATATTACGTTTGTTGGCAGGGTTAACTAGATTAATATTATTCTTATAGTTGCTCCACTTATCTTCTAGTGGTCCTTTCGGTATCTTTGAATCTAAAATTGACATAATCTTACCTTTTAAAGGTTATTAAAATAATGAAACGCTGCTATAAAAATGAATCCTAATGGAATAATGATAGCGTATCCAACAGTGAATTTTCTTATCCCTTCAGAATATTTATTATTCACGCCCATAGATTGGAATGAAGATGAAAAACCATGCAGCAAGTGAAGCATTAGAAACACGAACGAAACTACATAAAGACCAGTTCTAACAGGGCTTACAAATTTCGATACTAACTCACCATAATATCTCGTGGCATCTTCTGGATGAGACTCTATATATTTATGCGCCAATTCCGGAACCCAAAAATCGTAAAAGTGAAGTCCTAAAAAGGCTAATACCACCGCTCCAGAATAGATCATATTTCTAGACATCCAACTGGAATTTGCACTTCCATTATAGCTTACATAACTTTTAGCTCTTGCATTTCTGTTTTGAATTTCCAGAACAAAACCCATAATAAAATGGAATACTACCCCAAAAATAAGGATCGGCTGTAAAATTGCCTGTACTACGAAATTGGTTCCCATAAAATGGGAGATCTCATTAAAAGTATCGGGGCTTATTACCGAAGTTAGATTGATTGTAAAGTGTTGAGCTAAAAATAGGACTAAGAAAAGTCCCGATAAGGCCATAGCAAACTTTTTTGCTACTGAAGATTTAAGTAATCCACCCATTGGTTTGATTATTTTTATGAAATTTTAACAGCAAAAATACATCTGAAAATAGTTACACACAAACTTTAAGGAGTATTTCAACGCCAATTTAGAACTAATACAAGGTACTTTAGTATTTGTTGAACCATCTGTAAGCAACACTTGCCTAGATAATGTGAATCTAAGTCCAAAAATACTTTACACACTTTCTGGTTTTCTATTTTTTTTAAAGCTCTTTTTGCTTTTTACACAAACTTAACTCATTGTAAGATTCATTTTTAGTAATTTCAGTAACTCATAATCCAACTCGATATTTACTGAAATTTCAATGGAATTTATAGACTATTACAAAACATTAGAATTAGACAAATCTGCAACAAAAGCAGATGTTAAGAAAGCATATAGAAGACTTGCTCGAAAATACCACCCAGATTTAAATCCAGATGATGAAAGCTCCAAAAAGCGTTTTCAGCAGATCAATGAAGCTAATGAGGTTTTGAGTGATCCCGAAAAGCGCAAGAAATTTGACGAGTATGGGAAAGATTGGCAACATGCCGATCAATTTGAGCAACAAAAACAACAGAGAGGTCAACAAAGAGGTGGGGCTGGCGGATTTGGCGGCGGACAGAGACAATCCTATTCCGGTAGTTTTGATGATGATAATTTCTCAGATTTCTTTGAAACCATGTTTGGAGGTGGAGCAAGATCTCGTGGAACAGGAAGATCGCCACAGTTTAAAGGACAGGATTTTAACGCCGAACTTCAGTTAAATCTAACCGATGTTTATACCAGCCATAAACAAACCCTTACGGTAAATGGAAAAAGCCTAAGACTTACCATACCTGCGGGAGTAGAGAATGGACAAACTATCAAGATTACAGGGCATGGCGGTCCAGGAGCTCAAGGAGGACCAAAAGGCGACCTTTTTATCACTTTTAAAATTTTGAACAATACCAAATTCAAAAGAGAAAAAGAGAATTTGCATAGCAATGTAGATCTGGATTTTTACACTGCCTTACTGGGTGGTGAGATCACGATAGACACCTACAATGGAAAGGTTAAACTCCCTATTAAACCAGAAACGCAAAGTGGGACTCGGGTAAAGTTAAAAGGCAAAGGCTTTCCTAAATATAAAATGGAAGGGGAATTTGGAGATCTGTTTATTACTTATAATATCACAGTTCCTACAGATCTATCGTCAAAAGAGAAGGAATTGTACACCGAATTACAAAAATTACGATCATGAACTTAGAGGAATTAATTGCAACCGAAGAACTTTGTGAACGCTATAGCGTAGAGCACACTTTTATAAGATCCTTAAATAAGAGCGGTCTAATAGAAGTGGTCATTGTGGAAAAAAGAGAATATGTACACTGCGATAAAATGGCAGAATTCGAAAAATTGTTGCGATTACATTTCAATCTGGATATTAATTTAGAAGGTTTGGAAGCCATTAAGCATTTACTGGATAGGCAAAACGAATTGAAAGAAGAAAATTTAGCATTAAGAAACAGGTTAGGTCTTTACGAATAAGCCAATTGTTAAAGAAAACACAAGTCTTTTACGCTTAGTTTAACAGCATTTGAACTTATCTTTTTTAAATTTGAATTTTTCAGAGCTGACGTAGAATCTTTTTCTCGATTCAGCCAAATCTAAATACATTTTATGAAATACGATCTAATAGACAACTCACTTTATACTAAGAACCGCAAAAACTTCATGTCTAAAATGAAGTCTAAGAGTTTGGCGGTTTTTAACTCTAACGATATTTACCCAATAAGCGCAGATAGTACGATGCCGTTTCAACAAGCTCGTGATATTTTTTATCTAAGTGGTGTAGACCAAGATAAAAGCATTTTGGTTTTGTTTCCAGATGCTCCTAATAAAAAGCACAGAGAAATACTTTTTCTAACAGAGACCAATGATCATATTGCTGTTTGGGAAGGTGAAAAGCTAACTAAGGAAAAAGCTTTTGAAACAAGCGGAATTAAAACGGTGTATTGGTTAAAAGAATTCGAAAAAGTGTTTTTTGAGATCATGACACAATCTGAAACAATTTATTTCAACACCAATGAGCATTATCGAGCAAATGTCGAGACTCAAACCAGGGAAGCCAGATTTATTGAATGGTGTAAGCAAAAATATCCAGCACATCAAGTTGCCAAGAGCAATCCAATCCTTCAGAGATTGAGATCTGTAAAAGATCAAATTGAACTGGATCAAATGCAAAAAGCATGTGATATTACCGAAAAAGGGTTCCGCAGAACTTTAGGTTTTGTAAAACCAGGGGTTTGGGAATATCAAATTGAAGCGGAGATGATGCATGAATTCTTGAACAACCGTTCTCAAGGCTTTGCATATACTCCAATTATAGCAAGTGGGAATAGCGCAAATGTGTTACATTATGTAGAGAACAATCAGCAATGTAAAGCTGGAGATCTTATATTACTGGACACAGGAGCAGAATATGCCAATTACTCCAGTGATATGTCCAGAACAATTCCTGTTTCAGGAAAATTCACCGCAAGACAAAAAGAAGTTTACAATGCAGTAAACAGAGTGAAGAATGATGCTCAAAAAATGTTAGTCCCAGGAACAATTTGGGCAGATTATCACGTGGAAGTTGGGAAACTTATGACTTCAGAATTAATTGGTCTTGGATTATTAGACAAAGCCGATGTGAAAAATGAAGATCCAGACTGGCCAGCATATAAAAAATATTTTATGCATGGGACTTCTCACCATATTGGTTTAGATACTCATGATTATGGAATATTAACCGAGCCAATGCAAGCAAACCAAGTCTTTACGGTAGAACCTGGAATCTATATTCCTGCGGAGGGCTTCGGGATTAGATTGGAAGACGATTTAGTGATCCAAGAAAAAGGAGAACCTTTCAACCTAATGCGCAATATTCCTATTGAAGCAGATGAAATCGAAGATCTTATGAACTCATAGAGTTTAGTCATATATTTTATTAAGCCTGTTGAAAATATTCTTCAACAGGCTTAATTTTTTAAACTTTATTCTCTTTAACAGAGATTCCTCCTTGCGTCGGAATGACAAAAACCAAAACAGAGATGTCATTCTGTCCCGACGCTTCCTATCGTGTGGACACAATTTTTTAATATTTTAGCTGACTAATAATAGTTTTGCTAATAAAATGAAAAGGGGATTCACAGACCTAGAGGATAAACGTTTAGTTTATAGAGGCAATAAGATTTTATC
>NZ_VORY01000002.1 GCF_007997295.1 Gillisia hiemivivida
CTTTTCAGAGCATTTGACGCAAATTTAGTAAAAAAGCATAAACTAAAATATGATAACTTATTTACAATCAATGAATTAGGAATATATAACATCGCGCTGCGTGTTACCCTCTTGCTATTCCTAATTTCATTTTTTTTTACAAAAATAAAAACAAAATATGAATAGAAAATAACATCACTATTAATCATACGGCTTACCTATTTACTTTTTTTATCCTGAGCACTTTCCTTTTTTGATTGACCTCAAATTTTTCTGAATATAAATTCTCCTTAACTATTAAATCAATTTACTTCTTTCAGAGCCTTCGCTACTACCTTTTTTTGATGCTTTTTATTTCAAGATTTAGAATTAGGAAAGGACTTATAAAAGGGCAAAGTATGAAGCCCGTCTTATGTAGTCCGGCTAACTTCTAAATCTTGCTCATTTGCATCTACTATAAAAAAGTAGTAGCGACGTGGAAAAATAGTTTTTAGGAGAGTCTGTTTTGAAGAAAATCATATCTTTACAGCACAAAGACGACTAAATAATATGAAGCTCTTTGTTTTATGAAGTTTGGTGAATCATTCGGTGAAACATCAAAGTGATTTTCAGTGAAAGTACTGTGGATAGGGCGTTTGTTTTAAAATAAATTATCCTGCCACCCCGACCATTAGAAGCCTTGAACGAAAGTTCAGGGCTTTTTTTTTGTTTAAAAATCATTAGAAAATATAGCAGGTTTTATCGATGCTTCGGAACTACCACTCCGACCATTAGAAGCCTTGAACCAAAGTTCAGGGCTTTTTTTTGTTCAAAAATCAATAGAAAACAGAGCAGGTTCTCCCGATGCTTCGGGACTGCCACCCCGACCATTAGAAGCCTTGAACGAAAGTTCAGGGCTTTTTTTTTGTATGAAAATCATTAGAAAATATAGTAGGTTCTCCCGATGCTTCGGGACTGCACTCCCCGACCACTAGAAGATTTGAATGAAAGTTCATGGCTTTTTTTTGTTTGAAAATCATTAGAAAATGTAGCAGGTACTCCCTATACTTCGGGACTGCACTCCCCCGACCAAGACCATTACTAAATGCTATTAAAACCTTGTTAATATATTGATTATCAATATTTTTTGATTTTAGGCCATTTATAGTATTTAATCCTAAATCATATAAAGTTAGTACGATTCGGTGACCTCTTATTATTTCGGGCATATCATCGATTGATGCTAAGAATCTAAAATCAGAGAATATTGTAATTGGAATTGATAGAGGAGAATGAATATTTACCGCAAGGGTTAAAACAGAAAAACCGGTAAATCCCCAATTCTTTCAAAAGTTATCGAACTTATTAAAAAATATTCGATGTATGCAGAATGTTCTGGATATTTAATGCCGGTGTTTTTCAACCAAATAAACCAATGAATATTTAAAGGAGTTGGCAATCAAAACTAAATTAAAAGAACTCAACTTTGATGTCTCATGTCTAAGTCCAATAAAGCGAACCTCTTTTTCTGAAATTGAGTTTTTCGAAATGAAAGAATAAGTGATAAGTGGCATGGACCATCAAAGTTCTAAATGAACTGATTAACGGCTAGAATTTGAGATTTAATACAAATTATAATGGAAAAGACAGGGTTGCTAAGCATTTTACGCAAAATCAAGGAAATCAAGAATTTAAAATTATATAATTTATTGATAATCAGTAAATTGTAGTTGTGTAACGGGGACTCTGACCGTTACCCTCTTGCTTTTCCCCCTCTTAGGTTTATACCCCGTATGAATTTTGAAAAAAGATTTTAGATATTAATAAGGACTAAAAATTTTAATATAAACTGAATGGATAGAAAAAATGTAATTTTCTAAATACTACATTTGTAAAATTAAAGTTATTACAAAATTTTAAAAAGGAAATACTTGCAGATTTTAAGCTTATTATTATCTACATATAATATTGATCAAAAACGAAAATCAATTTAATGAAACCCACAACTCAATACACTAAGAATGCTCGAATAAACATCGCCTATCAGGTATTTGGTTCGGGTTCTATAGACCTGGTATATATTCCAGGATGGGTTTCTAATATAGACTTGATGTGGGCATGTCCAGAACTGGTTAATTTTTTTACTGAATTAGGAAAAATAGCTCGTGTTATATTATTCGATAAACGAGGTACAGGACTTTCAGATCGAGTTACCGAGCTTTCTACTCTTGAAGAAAGAATGGATGATCTTCGCGCGGTCATGGATGCTGTAGGTTCTGAAAAAGCTGTTTTATTTGGTCATTCAGAAGGAGGGTCTGTTTCTGCATTATTCGCAGCTACCTATCCAAAACGTACTATTTCGCTTATAACTTTTGGAATCTTTGCCAAGCGCATTTATTCTAAAAATTATCCATGGGCACCTACTCATGAGGAACGCCAAGTGGTTTATGATATGATTGAAAACAGTTGGGGAAGCGGAGAAATGAATTTGGAATCTCTTGCGCCTTCTAAAACCAATGATAAAGTGTTTATGGACTGGCTGGCAAATTATCTTCGATCTGGTGCCAGCCCTAGTGCTGCGCTGGTACTTACCAAAATGAATACCGAGGTAGATATTGTTGATATTCTGGGATCAATTAAAGTGCCTACCCTCATCATGCAGCGTACTAATGATGTGGATGTAAAAATTGAAGAAGGAAGATTTATTGCCGAAAGGATTGAAGGAGCTAGGTTCGTGGAACTTGAAGGAGACGACCATCTTTTTTGGGTAGGTAATACCAAGGAAGTACTGGATCATATGAAAGCCTTTATTTTAAACGAAAATACCGTTGAAAATACTGAGCAGCAACTTTTTACCATAGGAGCTGCAAAGATAATTTCAGATCAAAGGCCAAATCAAAGGCAGCAGGAATTTTTTACACAATATGTCGAACAGTACCGCGGAAAAGTTATTGAAAGCGACGGGCAAACGTTTATAGCTACTTTTGAAGGTCCTAGTAAGGCAATAAATTGCGGTCTTGGCCTAATTGAAACAGCAAAAACTTTAAACGCGCAACTTGTCTTAGGTGTTCATATCAAGGAATCGCCTGTAGACGAAGCACATTTTATAAGTAGAGAAACAAATCTAACCTTAGAATCTATTTTTGAACAGGCCCAACCAAATCAAATCTTAGTTACCCAGACCGTAAAATATCTTCTTTCGGGAGCAGGTTTAAGTTTTTCTCAACATAAAACAGTATTTGACCCCAACAGTGGTGAGTCTATAATTCTGTATTCAGTTGTAGATGAGTCCAAACTTGATTTACAAAATGATACTCCTTATAAATTCCAGCTTCCTAAAAACGATTCATTCCTGGAAAATGTACTCCAGCAAATAGATGATCATCTGGGCGATGAACTCTTTAGCGTTGAAATCCTATGTAATGAATTAGCAATTAGTGAAAGACAGTTACAGCGAAAGCTAAAAGCTATAACTAACAAGTCACCTATCCAGTTAATATCTTCCGTTCGCCTACACCGCGCAAAAGAACTTCTTCTTAAAGGAGAATATAATATTGCTGAAATTTCTTACCAAGCAGGTTTTTCTAATCCTTCCTATTTTTCAAAATCCTTTAAAAAGGAATTCGGAATAACTCCATCAGCTTTGCAGCAAAAGGAGTTCTAAAATGATCTCCCTCTACTGGACACCTTTTTTTTCCGCACCTTAAAAAAGACAATCTTTTATAAACTTATGCATTGAAAATATAATCTCAATGTACTGTTATTCAAGTTTTAAGACGTAAAATGTCGGAAATGTGATAGCCTGTCGGAATTGTTATTAGGAATGTCGGGAATGTTGATTTTTTCGACGTTTTAGTACTAACAAGAAGGCTCTTCTTCAATTTACATTTGCCCAGGTAAAATAATAAAAATACCGGGCAGTATGAAAAAATATATTCTTATAACTTTAGTATTCAGCTTAATAGGTTTGTTGTCTTTTTCTCAACAGAAAAATATAACCGGGCCTAAAGCTAAAAATCGCAAACACTGGGTAGGTCATAATTTCAATACTCAGATAATTCTTAAAATTCATGATCATAATCCTGTAACCGGGCCTAAAGCTAAAAATAGCTATGGTAAGAAGGATGATTGTGATACCTACCATTTCATGCCATTTGAAAGGACCATTATTGAAGGTCCTAAATTCAAAAACCAGCATTTAAAAAATTCAAATACTAAGAAGGAAGATCTTTCCTTTTTCACTCAATTATAAACTTTTATTGATCATCATTTAAAAAAAGAAAATCATGAGAACTCTAGAACACTTAAGAATAAAAACTAAATCATCCATAAGAACTACTTGGAATACAAAAAGAAGACACCGCTCAACTATGTATAATTTTAAAAATCAATAATTATGAAAACGTTTAAATGTGAGTACATCTGGCTCGATGGCTATAAACCAGAAGCAAACTTAAGAAGTAAAACAAAAATTATTTCAGTAAATGAAGAACCTACCCTTAAAGACATGCCAGTATGGTCTTATGACGGGAGTTCAACCCAGCAGGCCGAAGGCAGTTCTTCAGATTGTATTTTAAAACCGGTAAAAGTATGGAAAGATGCTGGTCGTGAAAATGGATATTTGGTAATGTGTGAAGTTTTCAATGCTGACCTTACCCCTCATAAAACCAACAACAGATCCAAATATGAGGAGGCTTTAGATTTCTGGTTCGGTTTTGAACAGGAATACGTTATTACTAAAAACGGGCTTCCTTTAGGTTTCCCAACAGAAGGATACCCTGCGCCTCAGGGCAAATATTATTGCGGTATTGGCGTCAAGAATGTGGTTGCTCGTGATTTTGTAGAAGAACATCTTGACCTATGCTTGGCCTGCGGTCTAAATATTACGGGCATCAACGCAGAGGTTATGGTGGGACAATGGGAATTTCAATTATTAGGTAAAAGTGCTAAAACGGCTGCAGATGATTTATGGCTGGCGAGATATTTACTTTTCAGAATTGCTGAAAAGCATGGCTTGGAAATCGAGTTACATCCTAAACCTGTAAAAGGTGACTGGAATGGCTCCGGAATGCACGCCAACTTCTCTAATGAACAAATGAGATCTGAAGGTGGAGAAGCATATTTTAAAAATATCCTTAGAAACCTATCGGCTACTCATCAAGATCATATTGCAAACTACGGTTCTATGAACCATGAAAGACTAACAGGTCTTCATGAAACTCAATCTATAGATCAATTTTCATATGGAGTAAGTGATCGTGGAGCATCAATAAGAATCCCTATTACGACAGTAGAAAATGACTGGAAAGGTTATTTGGAAGACAGACGTCCTGCTTCTAATGCCTGCCCTTACCTAATCACATCAAAAATCGTTGAAACTGTTACTCAAAAAGAATTGGCTTATTAAAATTCAGTGATTACTAGTTAAATAATAGGCTGCTGGAGATATATCTATTATTCTTAGTTAGGGCTAAAATATGATAACTCAGGCAGCCTATTTATTTCAATTAAAAAAACTACATATGATTACCACCACACAAATTGATAATAATGCTGCTGATTCCCTTTTCAGAATGTTGGATCATGAAGGCAAAAACAGTATAGATCCAGATAAATTCCTGAGACAGTTATCGGGAGCTGGTATTCTCCAGGATGATCCCAGAATACGGGAGCTTCTTGCCTTGCCTCAGTTTAGACAGCAGATCACTAAAGGAAATCAAATAGCGAAAACCGAATTTAATGAAATTCTACAGCAGAATGCACTGGTGAAAAAATCACTTTCCAAAAACCTGGTCATCCCTGATTTTGAAACTTTCTGTCAACAAATACAAGATATTTTTTTAGATACTCAAAGAAATAAAGGAGGAAAAGTAGCCGATTATATCCCTCAATTAGCGAGGGTAGATCCAGAGCAGTTTGCTATTTCAATTTGTACCGTAGACGGTCAACGATATTCTATTGGAGATTCCAGCACCGATTTCTGTCTTCAATCCTCGTGTAAGCCTATAAATTACTGTTTAGCTCTGGAAGAGTTGGGAGAGGAAAAAGTACATACACATGTAGGGCGTGAGCCTAGCGGGCAATCCTTCAATGAATTGGCCTTGAATCTTAAAGGTTTACCACATAATCCTATGATAAATGCAGGGGCTATGATGAGCTGTTCGCTTATTGATAATAAAAACAATATTGCCGATCGTTTTGATAAGGTAAATAAAACATGGCAGGCACTATGTGGCGGAAAAAAGATGAGTTTCAATAACTCAGTTTATTTATCTGAAAGACAAACAGCCGATAGAAATTTTGCCTTAGCATACTTCATGCGGGAAAAAAATGCCTTTCCGGAAAACACAAATCTTACTGAAACGCTGGAATTTTATTTTCAAAGTTGTTCAATTGAATCCAGTACTTATGATCTTTCGGTTGCGGCAGCGACTCTCGCAAACGCAGGTACAAATCCGTTAACAGGAAACTCGATTTTCAAGTCTTCTACTGTTCAAAATTGCCTTTCTCTAATGTTAAGCTGCGGGATGTACGATTTCTCAGGAGAGTTCGCTTTTAAAATAGGATTACCTGCAAAAAGTGGAGTGTCAGGAGCACTTATGCTGGTGATTCCAAATCTTATGGGAATAAGTATCTGGTCGCCAAGATTAGATGCGGTAGGCAATAGTGTTAGAGGTGTAGAATTCTGCGAACGTCTGGTAGAACGTTTTAGTTTTCATCCATATGATTCGCTTACAGGACATTCTACTAAAGTGAATCCGCGTAAGAAAGAAAATGAGTTTAAGGCTTCAAAAGTTATGGAGTTAATACGGTCGGCTAGCCATGGTGATCTAGATGAAATATTAAGATTAGAGGCTGAAGGAGTGAATCCTGATATTTCAGATTATGACGGGCGTACACCACTTCATCTGGCTGCCTGTGAAGATCAAATTGAAGTGGTAAAACATCTAATTCAGAAAGAAGTTCAATTGTCACCCAAGGATCGATGGGGGAATACTCCGTTGGAGGATGCTAAAAAATTTAAAAATAAAGACATCGTAAACCTACTTGAAAATGCAATCAAATCTCAAAACAAGGATTACAATAAATCTAAAATTTTAGTCTCTAAAAAATAAAAAAGAAATGATGAATTCAGGAGATACCGCATTTGTGCTAATTGCAACGGCAATGGTAATGCTAATGACACCAGCAGGTCTAGCACTTCTTTATGGAGGATTGTCCAATAAAAAAAATGTTATGAATACGGTTGGGATGAGCTATGTAGCGTTTTGCCTGGCCAACATTGTCTGGGTAGTCGCTGGTTACAGCATTGCTTTTGGACCTGATGGACACCCCGTTTTTGGATCGGTTAAAAATCTGTTTTTGAAAAACATTCCTATAGATCAATTAGTTGGATCTATTCCAGAAATGTTGTTTGTAGCTTTTCAAGGTGTTTTTGCTGCTATTGCTGTTGCCTTGGTTTGCGGCTCGGTAGTTGGCCGTTTAAAATTTAAAAGCTGGATCATATTTTCTATACTTTGGGTGCTATTTGTTTATGCTCCTCTAGTGAGGATGATTTGGGGAGAAGGATTGTTAAATGGACTTGGAGATCTCGATTTTGCAGGTGGTACAGTAATTCATATAAATGCCGGAGTTGCTGGCTTATTACTATCAATTTTACTGGGAAAAAGGAAAGAGAAGAATTTGTTCGAGGCTTCCCCATCTTCTTCAAAATTGACCATTTTAGGTTCTGCAATTTTGTGGTTTGGTTGGTTCGGTTTTAATGCAGGTAGTCAGCTTGCTGCAGACGGTATTGCTGCTAATGCCTTGCTGGTTACAAATGTTGCTGCCTGCGCCGGTGGACTCGCGTGGATGGGTATAGAATGGTACTCCAGAAAAAAACCTTCAATTTTAGGTTTGGCGTCTGGTGCGATATCGGGGTTAGTGGGAATAACCCCTGCGGCTGGATATGTAGGAATGGACGGAGCATTAATTATTGGTCTTGTCTCGGGACTTGTTGGCTACTATGGAGTTGTACATTTGAAAAAAACTTTAAACTATGACGATACGCTGGATGTTTTTGGTATTCATGGACTTGTGGGTATTTGGGGCGCTTTAGCTACCGGCCTTTTTGCTGATCCTTCCATAAATGGAGAAGCAGGTTTATTCTATGGAAATCCCTATCAAATGATTCCTCAAATTAAAGTAATTGCATTGACTATAGCTTTCTCTCTCACAGGTACTTTTATACTATATAAATTTACCGGATTCCTTACAAGAGGTACCAGAGTAGATGAGGTTACCGAACTTAGAGGAATTGATAAGGCTTATCACAAAGAGAAAAGCTTTTCCTGATATTACTAAAGTCAGAATTTTATTTAATTTCAAACCTGAAAAATTTTTAAACTAGGTGCCGTTTTTGAAATGGATTATTTTCCTATGAGTGTGTTTAGATATTTCTCAAATTTAATTATTTGCTATTCTGATTCCGAATTGGTGACCTTTTGAAACGAAGGTTTTGACAGCTTACTATTAATAATGTTTTCGGCAATTGGTGTAGGTTCTGCACTCCCCGACTAAAAAAAGCCTTGAATGAAAGTTCAGGGCTTTTTTTTGTTTGAAAATCAATGAAAATATAACAGGTTCACCCGATACTTCGGGACTGCACTCCCCGACCAACAGAAGCCTTGAACGAAAGTTCAGGGCTTTTTTGTTTAAAAATTAGCTAGGCATAACTTTACTCCCACAACAGGGATTTGGATAGATTACGCATCGAAAAGTTTATAAAATTGTAAACACTATAAATTAGCTGTTCCTCAGAATTATGCTTGAGCTATAGAAGTTAAATTGAGTGATGATATTGAAAAGATTAATGAATTCTGCCAATTTAACATTGTCATTAATATTCGTTACCTATGTATTCAATCTTTAATCCTGCCCTTCAGAAGTATATTACTTAAGATGAAAAAGAAAAAGTGAGCAGATAAGGCCGCTTTAAATATTTAGAAATCTGTGGTATTAAACCCTACTAGAATAAAAAGGTCTAACTTGAAAAGCCAGACCTTTTTTTGTAAATATTTTAACTTATCCATTATAGTTTGGCTTCATTAAGGGCTTCTTTGAATTCTTCCGTAGTAAATATATGGCTAGTAATCATCCTTAAATTCATTAGAGCACCTTTAAACGTATCTAAGCCCGGTAGCTTAGCACTTCCGCTAGCATCGGCTATTACAGCAACTTCAAAACCTTCTTCTAATAATTGGCGGGTGTGTGACTCTAGACAAAGGTTTGTAGACATTCCAGCCATAAGCACCTTTTGAACTTTATATTTTCTTAATTGTAGGCTAAGGTCACTGTTCTGGGGACCGTATATTTTATGAGGGTTACATAAAATAATATTATCTTTTTCCAAGTATTGTTTGAATTCATCTAAAAAATCTGCGCCAGAATTTTCAAAACCTTCCATATTCAGTCTTCCTTTTCGCATATACATTTCTTTAGAGTGCATGAATTTTTCCAGAGCCCCACCAAATTTCCAGCCTTTGTCTGTAGGAAAAAAATAATGTGGGGAAATAAAAACTTTTATACCATTTTCCTGTGCCAGCTTAAAAACTTGGCTCATATTTTCTATGGTATTATTTTCCTTTACGCTCTCTTTTACAATCGGCCATGCCACTCCATCGGATCTCAGGAAATCATTTTGAGGATCTGTGATTACAATCGCGGTATTTTTATCAATTTCAAATCCTGGATCTGGAATTCCTGCTTCTTTCGCTGCTTTAATAACTTCCCATTCATTACTTTTCATAATATTTTAAATTTTGATTATTATTATTATTATTTCATCCTAACTCGGGATGGATACAAGTAAAAGTAGCGCAGGCTCTAGACACTATTTGTCAGGAAATTGACATTAGTCTTTTATTTAACAAGAGGTAATGAATCTTTTAACTATTTTCAATGAGGTGTTAAGGTCCAAATTAAACTAACAAGAACAGTTTCTATTGAAGAAAACAAATGGAATTCAGAAAGTCTATGAGGTTTCAAGTTTTTTGAAATCCAGGATACTGATATATGTTCTATCATAATCTATAATATTATGCTTTTTTAAATAGCTGAAAACACTGGAAACTTCCTGTCTGTTGGTAGAAGTGAGTTTAGCTATTTTATCATGCGTAAGACTATTTTTTATTCTGAATATACCATTGCTATTTTCTGAAGTATTCACACTGTCTTTGAGAAATTCGATAATCCGTTGCTGATTACTTTTGAATATTAGGTCTTCCAGTCTTTTCTGGGTTTTTTCCAATCTTTCCTCCAGGATTTGACTGAATTTAAAATTTAGCATGGGTACCTGAAGTAATAACTCTTTCATTTTATTTTCCTTCATGATGCATAGTGAAACCTTATCCTCAGCAATTGCTGCTTCTTTTCTTTTATCCTTTCCCATAACCGAAGCTTCACCAAAAATCTCACCTGGATATAAGATGTTTAAGATAAATTCTTTTCCTTTTTTATTGAATTTAGATATTCGTATTCGTCCCACTTTTATAAAATAAATACTGTGAGCAAGATCATCCTGAAAATATATCACTTCATTCTTCTCAATTGTTTTCATTTCGGTGTTTCGATGAATAAATTTTTTTTCGGCCACACTGAGTTCGAAAAAACAATCAAAATTTTCTAAGTGCCAGGTGTTAAGATTTTGATCCATATCTCTATCTGTCCTTGTGTTTTTATTTAACTTAAAAATATGTTTTATTCTTATACTTTATCTTATAATATATTTAAAAATTAAAATATTCACAAACTTTAATCATAATTCTATCAATGAGATTAAATTTGATTTGAAAGAAATTTTCAATGTTTTTTTTTAAAAATCATCATTATTTGTTTGGCGATATCTGATAATTACAATTAACAACAATGGACTTTTTTATTTGGATTGAATTTAGTAAACAATGCGCGAAAATCTTTTTTAAGAACACAAACAAAATAGGAGGTGCGCCCTGCCACCAGTACAAAAAAGACTTAAACGAAAGTTTGAGGCTTTTTTTTTAAAAAATTGCCAAAAATTGGGTTTTTAACAGATGTTTCGAAACTATTATCTAAAGCAACTACTTTTACTTGCTTATAACATCAGTCATAATAAACTCCTTTTCATTAATTTCACTTTCACTGTTTTCATCTTCCGGCAACATGTTCATGATCATTGAATTTACTATTCTACTCTTAATTAAGTCGGGTTTTACAATTCTTGCTCTATGGAACACACCTAAGGTTTCTCGGTCTAATTTCGGGTTGCTGTTGTTAATGAAAACAATCTTATAAGTGTCTTTCTCAAAAGGTTTTACTTTGGTGATAAAAGGCGCAAGTAAAGATTCATCGCTTATAAATACCGGAGAGAAATTTTTAAGATAATCTGTTGGGCGAGCCTCGCCTTCATTTGCATATTTAAAATAGTCTGCTAAATACAGCTCACTATCTATTTCGCTTGGCTCATATCCTAACATCAAAAATGATTGATCTCCTGCATTATCTATATGGTACGGCGTATTAACTTGTTGATCAAAGCGCACAAGCCAATGATAGGTCAATTTTTTATTGAATTGTTTTTGTAGTGTATTTGGATAGTTCCTTCTTTAGGTCAACCATAATACCCCTAAATTGATAGGAGTCTATATCTTTCCCAAAATCCAGATGAACGAAGCCTGACTTATCAGTAGTTGTCCCAAATACATTTTCGATACAATACTGAGCGATATTTTCTATGTTGACTTCTTTTATTTCCATGCTGACTCAATTATAATCCTAATTTAAAATCTTTTACTGTTAACCTATTTTGTAATTTATTATTGGACCAGGTTACCTTTGTCCATGACTCGTAGGTTACATAAGCATTCTAGATAGATTATTTATATTCAAGCTTCATCAACTATAGAGTATCTATTACATCAAAACCAACAAAAGTCTAAAAGGAAATTGTCTATCAATACTGACGTTTTGCTTATAAAGAGCTTATAACTACCAGTAATCTTGTTTTTAGTTAAATCAAAAGTCACTTTAACAATGCCATATTCGGTGCTATAAAATGTTTTCTTCTATGTACCAATATTTTAAAATTTTGTAATAAAACTTTCAATCCCAATTTCACCAATCATCCATTAAATCAGTTACATATTGATTTAAGGTGCCTTTATTGAATTTTGAATATAGCACGGGTGTGTGACTATCCGAAAAATAGTTTGAAAACTCCGGGTTAGAATCCAGTAGATAATCTTTAAATTCTTCGGGATTTTTAGACTTCCTAGCGCAGTTTCTCAACAGTTTAGTAAGCTCCTTTTTACTTAAATTTTGTAACCCTATTTGGAACTTTTCATTGGACTTTCTTGATTCTCTCAAAAAAGCACGATACTTAAAATTTTCATTAGAGATCACTTTCGTGGAATAGCTGGTAATTCTATTTTCGGGTACGGTCTCTATCGCTTCTTTATAAGTGAATTTATAAGCTCGAAAGTTCATCTGAGCAGTAATCGATACAGAATATAATACTATGGCTATTGTTAAGAATAAATTTTTCATAATAGTAAAATTTAGAAACTAACCAATTGTTTAGTTTAAGTTAAAAAATATGTTAGACGTTATTAAGTACGTTCTCTATATAATTTCACAATTGAGTTTTACTAAAAATTCTTGTTTTCTATGTCAATCCAAACATAAAAATGTTTAGAAAAACTGCTTATTGATCTAATTTTTTATCATAATACAAAGTTAAACTATTGGCAATCAATATAAAAGACTTTTCGATAGCTTTTTATGCGCTAATGAGATACTAAACAGTTTATTAAAAAATGTTAGGATTAATGGAGATTTTGTTGAGGCTTAGAGTTTATGATTTTTAAGTTCACTACTTCCAATTTTCAGGTCTTCTATCATAAGTTTTTCTTGCTGCGCTATTTCTTCCCTTGCCCTGAAAATATATTCTTTTTCATCCTTAGGTGCAGCCGCTAATCGCTTTAAACCCTCTACATCCAGTTTGATGAATTTCTTTGCTTGCGCTTTGGTAGCGTCTACATCAAAGCCCATGTAAAATAGTAGATCACTGGCCATTTCAACCGAGGTGTCAAGCGATTCTCTATAAATATCTTCAATACCTATATTATGTAATTTATAAGCATCTTCGCGATTTCTTGCTCGAACCATTAATTTCACCTGTGGATATTTCTCCTTCAGTTTTTTCATCAGCTTTGGAGTAAGGTCTGGATTATCTATGGCTGAAATTAAAAAGTCAGCTTCAGCGATTCCTGCAGATTCCAGTAAATCAATTCTTGACACATCCCCATAATATACTTCAAATCCCATTTTTCTTAAAAAATCTACCCGATTCGAATTCTGCTCAATTACAGTAGTTTTTATACCGTGAATTCGAAGAAATCTCACAATGGTACTTCCAAAGTGTCCAAAGCCTAACAAGATCACCTTATGAGTTTCTTCGATGGCATCCATGGGTCTTTTATCAGCTTCAATAGTGCCGATTCGGGGTAAGAGTAATTTCTCATTTAATAACCAAAGAATTGGGGTTAATGTCATAGTAAGTGCCGTTACAACCAATAAAATATCCAGTTGTTCCTGAGTAAAGATGTTGAGTTGAAAAGCAAATGAGATCAAAACAAAGGCAAACTCCCCAATTTGAGCCAAGCCAACGGTTAATAGCAATCTTTGGTCTAATTTTAATTTGAAAATCAATCCTACAATAAAAAGAACAAGCGCTTTTAAAATAATTACACCAATTACAAGACCTGCTATCATTAGTGGTTTTTCCGCTATTACAGTAAAATTAATAGATGCTCCTACCGCCATAAAGAACAGCCCTAAAAGCAAGCCTTTAAATGGGTCTAAGGTGCTATCGAGTTCATGTTTAAACTCACTGGTAGCCAAAACAACTCCCCCAAGGAAAGCACCAAGTGCGGGGCTTAAACCCACCAAACCCATGAGGTAAGAAATGCTTATTACAATTAATAGCGCAGCCGCCACTAAAAGTTCTCTTACTCCCGTTTTGGCAACTAATCTTAACATGGGAACAATTAAATAACGGCCTGCAAAAATAATTGCAATAACTGTAAAGATAATTGATAGTGCCTGTAGACCCAAAGGCAAATTATCAAGGAGATTTTCATGCCCCTCTTCTAACCCATTTTCGCCAACGCTTGCGCTGGAAACCGAAGACAATAATGGGAGAATACCCAACATGATAATTACAATGATATCTTGAAAAAGAAGGATGGAAAAGGAAGAAGTTCCATAAGTAGTATTCATCAGGCCTTTCTCCTTATTTGTTTGCAGCGTAATTGCAGTAGAAGAAAGGGCTATTGCCATAGCTATAGTCAGAGAGACCTGCCATTCTAATCCAAATGCATAGAAAACCAAATAGGAAAGAAGCATAGTCCCAAAAACCTGGGTAAACCCCATACCAAGAATTACTCTCCGCATTTTCCAAAAGCTCTTGGGTTCTATCTCAAGTCCAATTAAAAAAAGCATCATCACCACGCCAAATTCTGCGAATTCTAGAATATCTTCTCCTTCATGCCCAATAAAACCTAATATATAAGGACCAATTAGAATTCCGGCCAGCAAATAACCAATCACCGAACTCAAGCCTAACTTTTTAACAATAGGGACACAAATAATTGCCGCAGCTAGAAAAACTATGGCCTCGAAAAGAATACTTCCACTCATATCACTATATCTTCATAAATTAATTTTGTTTGCTGAGTTTTCTATTGGTTTTTTTAAAGTAATAGTCTTTTATTTCAAAGTCTTAGAGTCAGCAAAAAAAGTATTCGAATTCCATTTCATAAAGTTCTGTAACCAATCAATTGATTTAAGTTCCAATTCCTCCAAAGATACAGTGTCCATTCCTTAACTCTTTTAAGTTTTCTATAATAAACTGTCAATCGCTTTAATCTGGTGCTGATCGGGCTAAATTAGCTATGAGTTATTATTGATTTTTTAGCCCGATTATTTTCTTCAATATTTAGTTTGAATAAGCACCCGAAGAATAAGTTAATTCATAACTATGGGTGTAAATCTCAAATACAATTCCAAATGGATCTTCTACATAACACATTTTGTAAGGTTTGTCATTTGGATAATATTCTCTAATTGGCATTCTTTGTTTACCTCCATGAGAAACTATTTCTTGCACTAAATTCTCAATATTAGGATCTTGAATACAAAAATGGAAAAGTCCGGTATTAAAAGGATTAAATTCCGGGGCTTCTTTACTTGCGTGAGGAAAAGAAAATAGCTCAATTCCAATACCGTCTGAAGTAGACATATGAGCGATCTCAAATTCTTCCCAATCTTCTCCAAAAACATCAATACACATTTGCCCAATAGCAGTTTCTTTTTCTTTTTTCACTGTTGAAGGTTCCATAATAATATACCAGCCCATAACATCTGAATAAAATTTTACAGCCTCTTTTATATTCGGAACTGTAATTCCAATATGTGAAAAGGATTTTGGATAATTCTCTTTAGTTTTCATCTTAATTTAATTTTTATAGCGCTAAATAAAGATATATTTGCCTCTTAAGCAATAAGTTACCTAAAAGTTATATAGGTTACTAAAAGAGTGAATTGCTGATAATGAACAATTTAAAACTTTATAATGATTAAAGATTTTTGTCCTCTCAATCTCACTATGAATCTAATAGGTACAAAATGGAAGCCTTTGGTCTTATTTCATTTATTAGATGGATGTGTTCGTTCTGGAATATTAAAGAAAAAAGTTCCAGATATTTCCAATAAGATGTTTACTCAAACCGTTCGGGAATTAGAAAAAGATGGACTTATAAGCAGAAAAGTGTTTCCCGTTGTTCCTCCTAAAGTGGAATATGAACTCACAGATAGAGGCAGGTCTCTAGAACAAATTTTAAGAAGTTTGGACGCGTGGGGTAAAGAAATGTCTTCTGATTAAAATTTTTATTGAAGTATTGAGTAAAAATCAAATCAAAATGGGGAAGTCGGCTATAAAAATTACTATTTGAAATAACAGATATTACGTATAGCTATTTACAGATTATAATTTCCGTTGGCCCATTTTATTGTGGGCTTCAGCCAAGCCGAGAGCGGTTTAAATAAAAATCCGTGTCCCATTCCGGTATTCAGTTCAATTTCCTTAAAGTGACCAATTTTGCAATCAGATTTTTTTTGGCGCTCTAATGCAGAAACACCAAATGAATCTGTACGTTCATAAATATTTAGGATATTTCCGCAATAATTAATATCCGCCAGATTTTCCATGTCACTAACTCTAAAACTTCCAATAAATACAAAATTCAACTTTGGATTATTTACAAACGTAGAAACATACTGAGCAATATAACCACCTTTTGAAGTTCCAACTACAGTAATTTTTCTAGGTTCAATTCCACTATTTAGTAAGCTGTCAATTTGAGTTTTAACTCTTAAAGCATAAGCTCGTATGTTTACATTTTTGTTTCTTTTTTCGCTTATAACATTAAAGCCACTTTTTTTAAATTCATTAATAATTTCTAAAAATGCTGAGCGTCCAAATTCTGGATGCAGCTCGTCCAATTCGTGTTCCTCTAAAAACCTGTTGTGAAGAAAGAAAATAAACTTGTCTTCATTATCCTTTCCATAAGCAAAAGATGCCGAGCAAAAAATGAGGGCGATTAAAAGACTTATTTTCATCATTTAAAGATTTTAATTAAAAATGAGAAGTATACCAAAGTGAAGGAATAGAAAATATTTCATACTTTTCGATTTAGAACAAAGATAGCAGCAATAGCCAAGTTTAAATTTTAGCTCTAATTTACTGTTTTTGGAAAACTTGATAACCAAATTTAAATCCCATCAACAAATTTTGTAAAGTATCTGTACTCTTTTATAAAATTTTAGTGTGTTACTGCCTTCAGCCCTATTATAGATCCAATTAAAGTGGTAAGAAAAAACAATCTCATAAAGCTTGCAGGTTCTTTAAAGACCAGAATACCTACTAAAACAGTTCCTATAGCTCCAATTCCCGTCCATACTACGTACACGGTTCCGATTGGCATTGTTTGAGTTACTTTAATTAGAAGCCCCATACTAATCATAAGAGCAACCACAAAGCCCGCATACCATAAATACATTTCAGTTCCTGTAGCTTCTTTTGTTTTTCCCAAACAGAAAGCAAAAGCTACTTCAAATAAGCCTGCAATAATTAAAAAAATCCAATTCATAGCCTTTTTTTTCCTGCAAAAGACGGAAATATTATTGAAGATAAATTTTACATATGCTGAAAAATTAAATTCTATTTCAACTTTGCCTAAAGTCGATTATCAATTTCTCTATAATAAGATCAAGATGTAATGGTGTTTTTATTGATTCCGCCTAAACCGAACGATCAAGCTTTCGGTTTAAAATTCTTTGAATTCTCGTTGATTCTAGAAGATATCTCAACAATTGCGAGCTACTAATCCACTCTTATTCAATACTTAAATAAAATAATTTTTGAAAAAAAATTAAGAATTGCTACATTTTAAGTAACTTTATTCTCTTATTCTTACAAATTTCACCTCCCCAAAATTTAAGAATTGATAAGTTCAAAATAACAGTTTTGAATAACTTAATATTTATGGAGCAAACAGCAGCTTTAATAGAAGAACCAAGAATAAAGAACAAGCACACCGATGATCTAATAGATCATTACTGGGGCAGCATTAACTATGTTACGAGTCTTATTAAAGCTTCAGAATTAAAGGCGGGGCTTATACTTACCTTCTATGGAATCTTATTAAATTTTATTTACCAAAGCTGGGGGATGCTTATACAAGAGGTTTTCAGCGATTTACTGTTTGATGTACTGGCTGGTTTTTGGTTTTTTTGTACTGCAGCATCCATATTTTTTAGTGTGCGCTGTTTTATGCCAAAAATAGAAGGTAATTATGATAAGAACATTTTCTTTTTTGGAGATGTGATTTCTAAGTTTGGAAATATTAAGCAATTCAGTAAAACCTTTTATGATATAAGTCTTGATGAGGATCAGCTTTTTGAGCAATTAGGTGAGCAAATTTATATTATTTCGAAAATTGCCGCTTGGAAATTCAGAAATGTTAAAAGGTCAATTCACCTGCTAGCATTGAGTCTTTTTTTATTGCTTGTAGTTGTGGTTTATTATATCCTCGCAACTTTATGATTATCAAAAGGTGAAAATATTGATGGCTAATTAAATTTTATTATGATGAAAAATGAATCAAAATACTGGTCTAAACAAGAATTAAAGATCTATATCTTATTACTGTGTGCAAAAGCAGACTCTATTGAATCTGATGTAGAAATCAATATGATAAAATCTAAAATAGATTCAAAAACCTTTGATAGATTATATAAAGAGTTTTCCTGTGACGATGAAGATCTTTGTCTGGATAAAATTCAGTCTGCAGTTGCAAAACACGAATATTCCAACAAAGAACTTAAGGGACTTAGAAAAGAAATACATGAATTATTTTTATCAGATAAACAATACAATCTGAAAGAGCGGAATCTAGATAGACTTCTGGATACTATGCTCTATTGATATATAGATAATGTATAGCTACTTAACAATACAATGAAGAGATAAAGACTATCTAGCTTTTCTTTGATATATGCTCAACAGCGGGATTATTTAAGCTTTAATATTGAGTGTTTTAACCATTTAACCTAATTTTTAAAATTCATCAGGATTTATATAATCTTATCTAAAAAATAAATAATCCAGTTTAAAAGGAAATATAGTTAACTTGAGTACCTGTTTTAAAGCCATTATTTATTTAAGAACTCATGCCAATATTCAATTTTAAGATTCTAATTATTGTTGCTATTAGCGCATTTATCATGAGTTGTAATAAAACTGCATCTGTAGAAACCTTGCCTGAGCCGGTTTTGGTGAAAGCTATAAAAAAAAGTGAGTTAGAGAAAGAAATAGACCTAAAGAGATCCTATTGTTTTAGAAATGAGATTCCCTTCAAAGATAATTCTGAAGATATTGATATCCTTGAATTAAAACTAGATGTTATTGGGAACTCCGTATCTGGGATCTATAATTGGCTTCCCAAATTTAAGGACAGAAGAGAAGGAACAATAACCGGGCTTATAGAAAAAAACATTATCAAGGGAAAATACCAATTCATTCAAGAAGGAAAAGAACAAACCATACCTATCGTTATTAAATTAAACGAAGATTCTGTTATTATTTCTGATGACAAAAATGGTGTTGGAATAGGTGCAGTAATCAATAGAACAAACTGTTCGCTTTAATTTATTTCTGCTGTAGTTTTAATTTATAATAAGTACCGTTCCAGAGAAAAAAAGCAAAACCAATAGTACTTTTTTAAAGTAGAATTCATCTATTTTGGAGTATACCACTTTCCCTATGTACTGGGCCAAAAGAAATACTGGAAAGATAATCAAAGCTACTTTCCAATGATCAAAGGTTAAAATCCCATTTACACTTAGCATGGGAATTCGTACTAAGGTAATTAACCCCATAATTCCTATCATAGTGGCTCGAAAGGTTGTAACATCTATCGACATATTCTTTACAGAAATCACATATAACGGACCACCTGTAGAAAACACCCCTGAAAAGAAACCTCCTAAAATTCCTAACATCGTAACTAATTTTCTCCCTACTTGAAAATCAGCTTTTATTAAAGAAACATAGATAACATATAAAATTATAAAGATGCCTAGGGCTTTCTTAAGAAGAATAGGATTTGTGAAAGCAAGAACTAAAATTCCTAATACAACTCCAATTAAAGTGGGAAAAGCCAATTTATATAAAATAGAAAAGTCTATGTTATTCCATTCCTTATTTATAAGGAAAACACTTGAAAAAATATAGAATATAGAAATATAGGCAATTGCATCTGGAAGGCCAACACTAAGCAGCAATATGGGCAAGGCAATTAAAGACCCCGCAAAACCTACTACAGTCTGCACGAAAAAACCAAAAAAAATAGCTACTGAAACAATCAAATAGAGATCTATTTCCATAATAATCATATAATTTCAAACAAAATTACATGGTCAAGCTTTGATTATGAAACTGAAAAAATGGTATAATCAATATAATACCAATTAATAAATGTAAATTTAGGTAATAAATCAATTATTCAATGTTAGATAGAATAGACCGAAAGATTATAGAGGTATTGCAACAAAATTCCAGAGCATCTTTTGTGGAAATTGGAAAACAAATTCCACTTTCAGCTTCTTCTGCAAGGGAACGCATTCAAAAATTGGAAGACTTAGAAATAATAAAGGCTTATAGCTTAAAAGTAGATCATGCTAAAATGGGTTTTGGCTTAGAGGTCTTTATCATGATAAAATTATTTAGTGGAAAACTAAAAAGTTTTATGGGAGCGATAGATTCTTTTCCTGAGGTAAAAAGAGCTTCAAGAATAACTGGTTCCCATAATATACATATGAAGGTAGTATTAAAGGATCAATTACATCTTCAACAATTTATAGACAAGCTTATAAATTACGGGGAACCCACCACGCATTTAATACTTTCAGAGTTGAAATAGCTTTTGGTTTTACTCTTTATCGATTATAAAATAATTTTCGTAGAGGATATTACTTATTCCTGTGATATTTTATTTTTTAACTCTACTTTTATCATCCCAAATACTACTTACAATAAACTTAACTGCTTCTAAATGCAGGTATTGGCATAATTAAATTTTAGAATAAAATTGACGTTATGAATACTATTTTAGAACCAGAAGTATCAACTCAGGAATCACTTTCCTATATCACTGCTGTAAAAATGCACGTGGATGAATTGTATGATAAACAAGAAATTTTCGGACTCTCATTAGAAACTTTAGAGCTTACCATAATATTTCAATCTCTATACACTAATAGAAAAGCTAACTGATGCAACTCCTTTTGCTTTAAATCAATTATTATCCATAACTCAGCACCTAGAACGCAATCTTATCAAGGAATTTAAATAAATTTTATTTTCAGTTTTAAGCTGAATTTTAAGCAGTTAGCAATAGCTGCTTTTTTATTTTTTATTTTTGATTAAAAAAACCTTGTTTTAAATATAAAGTAAGTTATATTTGCACCGCGAAAACGGTCGCGTAGCTCAGTTGGATAGAGCACCTGCCTTCTAAGCAGGCGGTCCCAGGTTCGAATCCTGGCGCGATCACGCTCAAAAACCCCGTACTTACGGGGTTTTTTTATTTTAAGAGAATTATTGCCTGAAAAATTTTGTTGAAAACGCACACTTTACGCACACAAATCGATATTTAACAATACTTTAGTATAATTGATGTCTTTCTGATGTATCCTGTCTGAAATTTCCATATCCAAAATAAATTTGATGATTATTTTTATAGATTGCGGGATCATTTATTCTTGGGTCTAGCTCTGTTATTATGGACTATGCGCAAATCTTTTTTAATTTTGCAAGAAGAATGGAATATTATTAATTCCTCAGATATGGTTTTTAGTGAATTTTATTGGATCATGACTAATTGTTGTGTTTTTGCAAAAATTGTGGTTAATCTGTAAAAAGGAAGAATTCTACATTTTTTACTCCCCTGAACTGTGCTCTAAAGGCTTTTATTTTTGCGTTGGAAGATTTGCCGATGTTATTATACTTCTGTATAAAATCCACTTTCAAATAAGTTCTCTAATTAATTTTGCCATTAATCAATATCTGAATTAAGTTCATTGAGCTTTTCATTAAGAAGGCTTTTTGACTTTTAATAAGTTGTGGAGTTTGTTCCTTATCCATTCAGCACATTCCCCTACATTCCGCGAAAAGCTTCATTTTGGAAAAAGCGCTTCATTATAGTAGCCTTGGACACAACTCCAAAGCTTCCGATTTCCATTCCACTTGCCCACTCATTCCCGAGAAAAATCGGGAAGCGGCCAAACTCCATTCCCATCTACATCCTTGAAGTCAAGTCCGCTTTAAATTCATCTAAACAAGAGCAGTTTGTTTTCATATCCATTTCAGCACATTCCCCAGCATTCCGCGAAAAGCTCCTTTCCGGGTAAAGAGCTTCACTACAAAAAGTCTTGGACACAATCCAAAAATTACACATTTCCATTTCGCTACCCCGATAAAAAATCGGAACACTTCATTACAACTTATAATTTTTGGGTTGAGTCCGCCAGTATGGAATTCAATTTATTATTCTTTTTTCCTCTTCAAATTCCTTTAATACTTCCCATGTTTATTTAAACCCACTCCCCGACCTCCACTGTCTTTACCTTTTTTGTAATGCAAAATACCATGATTTAGAAGTTAGTCCAGACTGCATAAAGCCGGTCACTGCGCTCCCTTTTTATAAGTCCTCCCTAATTCTAAATCCTGAAACTGTATCAGCATCAAAAAAGGTAACAGTGAAGGCTCTACGGAAAGTAAATTTTAAAACAGAAACCATGAAATCTTATCAAATCCATAAAACTGAAGCGGAAAAAGAGTTAAAAAATCAAAAAAGGAAAACGCTCAGGATACAATAAGTAAATTTTTTGAACCTACCTGTGGGTTCTAGCAGGAAACTTAACAATTCATTTAATTTTTTCAATCATGAGTACACTTAGAAACAAAGTTCAATTAATCGGAAATGTGGGGAATGCCCCTGAAATCAAGAACCTAGAAAGCGGTAAAAAAGTAGCCAACTTTTCAATCGCTACCAATGAATTTTATAAAGATTCAAATGGTGAAAAAGTACAGGACACCCAATGGCACAATATTGTAGCCTGGGGAAAAATCGCAGATATCGTTGAAAGTTATGTAGGAAAAGGAAAAGAAATTGCCCTCGAAGGTAAACTGTCTTCCCGCTCCTATGAAACAAGCGAAGGCGAGAAAAGGTATGTTACCGAAGTGATAGCGAGTGAAATCCTGTTGCTAGGTAGTAAAAATGGAAACAATGCTGACGAATAGCATTTAAAATAAAAGAGGGCGTTCCCTTGATAGTTGCGCCCTCTTTTTAATATTAACCCTTATAATACAGATCAATATGAAAACTAAAGTTAATGAAATTTCGATAAAATATCAGGGAAATTTTAAAATGAAACAGGCTCCTAAGATTACTTCTTCAAATAGTGCAGTAGAATTATTATTTGAATCATGGGATAAAGACCGCATTGGTCTACAAGAATGCTTTAAGGTAATGCTTTTAAACAATTCTAATAAAGTTAAAGGAATTTTTGAAGTTTCCACCGGAGGAATCACAGGAACGCTTGTGGATGTACGAATCTTATTTGCAGTAATTTTAAAATCACTTACGACATCTATAATTTTAGCCCATAACCATCCCTCGGGAAATTTAAAACCCAGCGAAGCAGATAAACAACTGACGAATAAAATTAAAAATGCAGGTGAGTTTTTAGATATAAAATTATTGGATCATCTCATTATTATTCCAGATGGGGATTACTTCTCTTTTGCTGATGAAGGGATTTTATAAGAACATTTATAATATGATTTAAAACGGGTGATGATTTTCATTACCCGTTTTTCTATTTACAGAATTCTCAATTATTCCATCTATTAACTGAAGTTAATTTGAAAGGTTTGACTTATTCATCTTAAAAAATAGGTTTCATTTTTCAATCAAAAAAAAGGCTATTAAATTCATTTTAATAGTTGAAATTTTTGTCCCTACGGGACGAAAAGGAATAGCAAGAGGGTAACACGCAGAGCGATGTTAAGTTATTCCTTTTCGATTCAATTAACTGATTATTAGCGGTTTAAGATTTATAAAAAAATCATAAAATTATTGATTTGCGGCAAATAGCCTTGTAACCCCAGTAAAATGGTTTGATTTTGCGGCAAAAACAAAAATTGAACAGAAAATGAAAGTGTATATCAACATTCGTTTCAAAAAGAAAATTGCTGAACGTTTTCAGCAATTTTCTAAAACTCATTACAAATCTCATACGGAGACTATGGCAGGTATGTTGGATTTTTTCTTCTACAATGAGATTTCTCCAAAGGAGAATTTTGGGCCTACCGGAAGGCGTATTGAAAACAGTTTGAAGAAAAGAATAAATGCAGTGATCGCAATTATGAAAGATGTAGAAAAGAATAAAGCTAATCCCACTTTGGCAATTTTACAATCGCTTATGGAAGCGACTGATCCAAAAAACAAACAGCCTAAAAAAAGGGATTATGAAGAAGATGACACTCATCCTGATTTTTATAAATAACTCACTATGTATATCACAATCACAGCCCAGAAACTGGGAGCAAATTATTCACAAAGCGTTGCAGACTATGTAGATTACTTGGAAAAGGAAAACCAGCTTCCCGACATTGAAAGTGATCACGAATTTTTCTTCAATCAGAAGGAGGATGATATTTCTCCGGAAGTCGTAATAAAAGAAATAGATGCTAATACCACCAAGCTAAAAAAAATTGAACCGAAATTTTATTCCATTACTGTAAATCCCTCACAGTACGAATTGAAAAAACTTCAAAACAGCACAGAAGCTCTAAAACAATATACCAGGGAACTCATGAAAAATTATGCTTCCTGCTTTAACAGGGAAATCAATGGCCGGCCTGTTGATGTAAGTGATATTAAATATTTTGCAAAAATTGAGCACCAGAGGGCATTTAAAGGAACTGATATTCAAGTGAAGGAAAACCAGGTTTATGCCACAAAAATACTTCAGCTAAAGAATGAGATCCAAAAAATAAACAGGGGAATAATAGAAGGAAGTGTCAGAAAGATAGAAGGTGAAATTAAAAGCTTGGAGACAAATGCTCCTCATCAGCAAAATGGAAAACGGATCACACAGGGAATGCTCAAGGAAGGAAACCAAAGCCATATTCATATTATAGTGAGCCGTAAAGATGTTTCTAATTCCTTCAGTTTATCTCCTGGGAGTAAATACAAAGCCTCCGAAGTTGAAATGAATGGTAAAATGGTAAAAAGAGGATTTAACAGGGATGACTTTTTTCAGAAAGCAGAAAAAACATTTGATAAAAACTTTCAATACCAACGCAATTTCGTTGAAACCTATCAAGCACGGAAAGACTTTATTAAAAATCCGAAACTATATTTTTCTGCCATTATGGGGCTTCCCGCCTCAGAAAAAGCTCTGGCCATAAAGATGCTTCGGGAAACGGGAATGCCGATGATTCCAGTGGTTCCTTTCTCCAAAGCGCAACTAACAGTGAAACTTATTAAATCCATTCAGAAAGGAATTCATGCTGCCTTAAGATCTGGATCAATTGGAATTTAAATTGAACTACTATGGAAACTAATGTCATTAATATTATAATCTGTATTGTAACCGTAAGTGCTATTTTTTATAGAATATATAAAATAGCAGCCTATCCATTCCTTATTAATTTACTCCTTTGCGGTTTGCTGTTTTGGGCTATTTTACCCACGAACCCATCTCTGGAAGAAATAGCAACTATATTCCTCTATTTAGGTTGTCCCCTTATTTTGAGTAATACCGTTTTCTATGTATTTATACCTAAAAAAGATATATCAAATACTGAGACTAAATACCAGGTGCATTTTAAAGCCGAAAACGGCAAATTTAAGATCGCTAACATTAAGCGAGGAGTTTCCATTATTGGCGCTGCAGGAAGTGGAAAAACAGAAAGTGTAGTTTATAACATTCTGGAGCATTTTAGCAAAAATTCTTTCTGCGGACTAATACACGATTATAAGGATTATGAGATTACCGAAATGGCCTATCCCCTATTCCAAAACCCGAATTTGCCATTCTATATTCTATCATTTGATAAAATTATCCATCGGGTAAATCCTATTGCCCCGAGATATATGGAGAATGAAGAAGATATTAATGAGGTGTCAAGGGTTCTTATAGAGAACCTGCTAGAACAAAAAGAGTCTGGTGCCACTGGAGTAGGTAAATTTTTTAATGATGCCGCACAGGGGTTAATATCTGGTCTTATATGGAAACTGAAAGTTTCTTTTCCGGAGTATTGTACGCTCCCTCACTTGATTGCAATCTACCAATATTTAGACACTGATGAACTCATAGATTTCTTGAAATCCAATCAGACTTCTCGTGCTTTTGCAGATGCTTTTATAAGCGGAAAAGATTCCGAAAGACAAACCGCTGGAGTAAAAAGCACACTTTCTACTGCACTAATGAAGATAAGCAGTAAACGTATTTTTATGGCACTGGCAGCTGATGATATTCCTCTGAATATAAATAACCCAGAGAACCCGGCTGTGATTTCTTTAGTAAATAATCCGAAATACGATTCCGCATATTCCCCTGTCATTGCCACGGTAATGCATACCATTGTAAAGCAAATGAGCGTGCGGCATTCCAGATCATCTTTTCTTCTAATTGAAGAAGCTCCAACAATTAGATTATTAAATATGCATCGCATCCCAGCCACTCTTAGGAGTTATGATATAGCCACGGTATATGTGATGCAAGATAAGATTCAGAACGATATGATGTACGGAGATAAAGCCAGCAAGGCAATTTTAAGTAATCTGTCCTATCAGTTCTTCGGAAAAGTGAATGATCCTGATACAGCTAGGTACTATGAAAGATTTTTTGAAATTATAAAAGATGAAACCAAAACAGTGATGCGCGGGACAGGTTTAGATTTTGATACTAGAATATCCACGGGGGAAAAAGAGATTTCTAAGGTTAGAGCAAATGTGTTTTTTAGTTTAAAACAAGGAGAATTTGTTACTTATGCTGATGGAAAAGATAAAAAAGTTCAATTTAAACAGCAGAAAATTGAAAGGGCTTTACCTGAAATGAACCAATTTTTTTCAGAGGAAGAAGTTAATGAAAACTATAAAAAGATATACCGGGAAGTTCGTTCCATTTGTAAAGGTAAAAAAGCAAAAAAGGAGGGGGCTTGATAGCTTTCACCCTCGCGCCCCCGTTTAAAATAAGTCCCTAATATTCTACGACTAGTAATTAATTAATATATTCTGAAACCAAGTCTTTAGTAATTACTTGAGCCATATATCGAATATAGAAATAAAACTAAAATAAATACTATGATTTAGTTTAGTTTTATCTCGTGCCCTGTAAAGTCTGGTTACTCTGTCATTTTCATACGTAACTGTTTAGAATTATGTAGCCCTTATTCAGGACGAGTCCATATTGCTTACAACGGCGGTTCACAATAAGAGAAGTAGCGAGTAGGAATGTAGATCTGAATTCACGAATAACAAAACCAATATTGAATTCTTGAAAAATAGCAAATGTATCTGAGTTTTGACATTCGCTTATATTAAAAAAATCATTGTACGAAAGACTATTTTTAGAAAGTATCCTTAAACAACAATTTATAAAAAAATGGCTGTGTATATTCACACAGCCATTTCTCAAACTAATCAGGGTTTTCTTCTTAGATTTTTCGTTTACGAATTACTAACTGATACACACAAGGAATTACAACCAGATTTAAAACCGTGGCTGATAACAAACCACCCAAAATTACTACAGCCATTGGGCTTTGTATTTCACTTCCGGGTTCGTCTCCTTTTAAGGCTAAAGGTATCAATGCTAATCCTGTTGTAAAAGCTGTCATAAGAATAGGATTCAATCTATCTAATGCTCCTGTTTTTATTAATTGAAAGCCTTTCATACCTTCTTTTCTCAAATCCTCATATCGAGACACCAATAAGATACCGTTACGAGTGGCTATTCCAAACAAACTGATAAAACCAATAGTAGCTGCAATACTTATAATGCCTGAGGTGAAATACACAATTAAGATTCCCCCAATTAATGCTAAAGGCAGATTGATTAATACTACAAATGCCAATTTCACATCTTTAAATTCATAATACAGTAACAGAAAAATAATAGCTATGGCAATGATTGCGGTTACCAAAAGCAATTTCGAGGCCTTTGATTCGCTTTCAAACTGACCGCCATATTGCACACGGTAACCTTCTGGCATTTTTACATTCGTGGCAACAACTTCCTTTATTTCGTTTACTGCACCACGTAAATCTCTACCTTGAACGTTGGCAGCTACTACGATTTTGCGTTGTACATCTTCGCGATTAATGGTATTTGGACTGCTTACCGAAGAAATCGTTGCCAATTCGCCCAAAGTGGTTTGACCCCCATTAGGCAGACTAATTAAGGTGTTTCCTATATTTTCTATGTCATCCCTAAATGATTTTTCGTAGCGAACTACCAAATCAAAATACTTCTGTCCTTCATAAATCTCGCCAGCTTCTTCACCTGCAAAGGCAATATCTACTTGTTCCATTAAATTACCTACCGTCATTCCATAAGCCGAAAGAATTTGGCGTTTTGGCTGAATGCGTATTTGCGGCACTTCAACTTGTTGATCAACTGCTACATCTACTAAACCATCGATTTCTTTGATATTTTGTTCCACGCTTTTCCCAACTTCAAAAAGCTGCTGCAAATCTGAACCAAATATTTTAATGGCAATATTGGCTCGCGTACCTGAGAGCATATGGTCTATACGATGTGCAATAGGCTGTCCCAGTGTTATATTGACACCTGGAGCAATACTTAATTTATTTCGAACTTCCTCAAAAAACTCTTCTTTGGTCTTGTCCTCCAAAATAAAGGGAACGTCAATTTCAGAAGCATTTACACCTTGCGCGTGTTCGTCTAATTCGGCACGCCCTTGTCTTCGTGTTACAACTTCCACTTCAGGTAAATCCAGTAAAATTGTCTCTATTAAATTTCCTGTTTTGTTGCTCTCTTCTAAAGACATTCCGGGTGGGCCAACGACACTAATTACCATAGAGCCTTCATTAAATTCAGGTAAAAAACTTCTTCCTAATTGTGTTAATGCCAACATACTAATGATGAAAGCAATAACTGTTACACCAATAATAGTTTTAGGTATTTTAGTGGCACGTTCCAAGAGGTTGCCATAATACTTTTGTAACCAACGTTCTACTTTTGTTCCTTCTGCTTGCTTTTTTAAAAGCTTTTCATTATCTAATAAATAGGAGCATAAAATTGGTGTAACGGTTACTGCAACGATTAGTGATGTTAAAACTGAAGTTACAAATGCTATTCCTAATGGCTGTAATAAGCGTCCTTCCATACCGCTTAAAAAGAATAATGGAATAAAGGACACAATAATAATCAAGGTTGCAATAATGATAGAACTTCTTATTTCTACGGAAGCATCACGTACAACTGTTAGAGTTGATTGACGTTCTTCTTTTGGTTTTCTAATGTTTTCGCGCAAGCGTTTATATACGTTTTCTACATCGATAATAGCATCATCAACCAATGCACCAATAGCGATTGCCATCCCCCCTAAACTCATTGTATTAATTGTATAACCCAACCATTTTAAAATAATGATAGACACCAACAATGAAATAGGAATTGCTAATAATGAAATAAGTGTCGTTCTCCAATTCATTAAAAAGATGAATAAAATAATCATTACGAAGAATGCACCTTCCAATAAGGTTTGATTTAAGTTACTGATGGAAGCATCAATAAAATCTGACTGTCTAAAGATTTGACTTTTGATGTTGACGCCTTTAGGCAAGGTTTTTTGTAAATCGGCAATGGCTTCATCCAATCGGTCTGTCAGTTCCAAGGTGTTTACATCGGGTTGTTTTGAAATAGTCAAAATAACTGCTGGTTTTGCATTTAAAGAACCGTCGCCAATTTTATCGGCAGCACCAATTTGAACAGTTGCGACATCTTTTATTTTGACGGTTTGCCCATTCACTTCTTTTAAAACAGCTTCTTGTAAATCTTCCAAAGCATAAGCTCTACCGCTACCTTTTATGATGTATTGATTCCCATATTGATTGATAACGCCTCCAGGTGCATTGGTGTTAGCTTCCTTAACGTGCTCTACCAATTCAGAAAGACTCACGTTGTAATACTTCATCTTTTCAGGATTGGCAAAGACCTGGTATTGTTTATAATCACCTCCAATTACCACTACATTGGCGATACCACCAATGGCTTTTATACGTGGTCTGATTGACCAATCTGATAAGGTTCTTAATTCCATTGGAGACAGGCTATCCGAAGTTACACCTAATAACATTATCTCGCCCATAATGGATGAAATAGGCGCCATAGTCGGTGCGCCAATGCCTTCGGGTAAATTTTCACGAACCATCGGGATGCGTTCACTTACAATTTGCCTTGCACGATAAATATCGGTTCCCCATTCAAATTCTACCCAAACAATGGAGACTCCTGCTGCCGATGAAGAACGGATTCTTCTCACATTAGGCGAACCGTTTAAGGCTGTTTCCAATTGATAGGTTACTAATTTTTCTACTTCTTCAGATTCCATTCCGTGCGCTTCTGTAAGTATTGTTACCGTTGGCGCAGTAAGGTCTGGGAATACATCTACGTTCATTGTTTGAGTATAGTAAATACCCAACACGCTCAACGCAACTGCTCCCAACAGAATGAGTAGTCTGTTATGAAGTGAAATTGATAATATTTTATTTAACATTCTCTTCTGTTTTTAATGTTCATGACCGTGAGCAGGTGTAGAACCCGACATTGAAGCCATTTTAACTTGGTATGCACCAGTTATTACAACCACTTCACCTACTTCTAGACCTTGTAGTATTTCTACATTTTCTCCATTTCTTTTTCCGATTTTCACAGGTCGCCTTTCAAAACTTTCACCTGAAAGTTGAACAATAACCGAATAACTTCCATAGTCTTCCAATAAGGCATTAACAGGAATCATTGTGTTTTGGGTAGCACTTCCCATCGCTATTTGAACTGGCGTTAAGCTTCCTTCTGGCATATCGATCTCTACATTTACTTGAGCAAAAACTGAAATCAATGGATTTTCCCGCTCTACATCTTTACCGATAGAAAGAATTTCGCCATCGCCATCGGTTATGTTTGCCCAATGGCCATCTGTGGTTTGATACCAAATACCTTGTACATTCTCCATTGTAAGTCCATAATTAGGTGCTAATTGTGTTTTTAGTACTTTGGATTGGTGTGTACCAATAGATAATAATCCTCTGCCTTGTTCTACATAATCGCCATTGGAAACCGTAATTGATTTGATAAAACCGTCGAAAGGTGCACGGATTTGTTTGCTTCCGCCTGAAACTCCTGATGCTAACGATTGATAATTGGATTTAGCTATTAAAAAATTGCTTTCCACTTTTTCAAATTCAGCTTTTGGGACAATTTTAGATTCGTACAATTCCTTTTTACGTTCGTATTCTGCTTTAGCCTGTTCAAAATTGGCACGTGCATTGGCAATTTCATTACTCAAATTATTAGATGACAGGCCTTGACTGTTTAAACTCATTAACAGTTGGCCTTGTTTTACAGCTGTACCTTCCGTGAGATTATTTACTTTGAAATCCACCACGCCATTAGATTTTGCTGCCAAGGATTTTACAGAACCTGGTGATGGCATCCAAACGCCAGAAGTATTGATGACATCGTAAATTTTACCCGAAACTACGGGTGCGGTTTGAAAATCGATTTTCCAAGCTTGCTCTTTTAAGAACGAAATGCTCCCATCTTCTTCGGCAGCACCTAATGCTTTTATAGCATCGTCGGCATTGGCATAAACAATTACATCATCAATCGTAATTTTATCTGAATATTCAGGTGTTTTCAATTCAAAAATAAGTTGGTAAGTCCCTGCTTCTTTAGGTTGAATTGTAGGCGAAAATATCCCTGGTGAGGATGGTGCATCAACAGTATTCCGTAATCCTTTATCGCCTTTTATCAGACTAACTGTAACCGAACCATCACGCACGGGTTGGTGCTTATCCAATACCGTAAAGTGGGCTGCAAATCTGCTAGAATTACCAACAATTAATGCAGGAAATTCTACAAATAATTCAGTTTTCTCTGTCCAAATGGTATGATCCAATCGTGGAATATCTTCTCCAAGATGACTACCATCTTCATTATGTGCGTGTGCGTCTTCTGTCTTGTTATTACAAGCCAGTGCCAAAAAGGCGAGCACTATTAGTATATATTTCATGTGTAAATATTTATTGTTTTTCAATCGGTCACATTTAACATCCATAAAATCATTACTTCGTGAGATAAAGATTTTAGTCATGGATGTTTCATCTTTTATATTTTTATTTTTTTAGTGGTCGTGGTGGTCAGCGCCATCATCGTGTTTGTGAGTTTCAGTTTTCATCTCCATAGAATCTTTTCCTACTTGAAATTCTTCCTGTTCCACAGCTTCTTCATCCATATGACCACCATCTGCATCGTGCTCATGACCGTGTTCTTCTGTAGTTTCTTTCTTTGTATCTCTACAGGAGGTTAGTGTGACCATTGAAACTATAGCTATTGCGAATATTATTTTTGAAATTTTCATAATTGTATATTTTAAAATTTATAATTGATGTTTTAATAATTGTGCTTGAAGCAGTTGTAATTCCCTTTCCATTTTCAGCATTTTGTCGGATGCATTACGGTAAAACTGAAGCTCCACATAATAATCCATAAACGAATATTCGCCCAACATATAGGCTTTTAAAAGCAATTGCTCACTATTTAAATTGCCCATTGCGAATTGATACTCATTGTATTTTTCGAGCATCAACTCGTATCGATTATAGATTTCCTGAAATTGTGCGTAAAGCGAGGTAGTGATTACTTCGGTATTAGATTGCTGATATTCATAATTTGCTTCGGCAGCTTTTACTTTGTTCTTGCTATTCCAAAGCGGAATAGAAATACCACCATAAAATCCAGAATTATTGTTACCACTGAAACCTTGATAATTATAGCCAAGGGCTAAATTTGGCAATACTTTGTTTTTCTCCAATTTTACTTTTTGAATTGAAGCAGCTTCAATAGCCTTCAATTCCTGCAATCGAGGTTCATTCGATAATTTTCCTTGCCAAAGATTTTCCATTGTACGAATTTCAAAAGACAAAACTAATTGTGAGGAAATGCCGTCAATAGGATTTCCACCATTCAATGTTTTTAGTTTGGACATTAAGATTTGGATGTCGCTGTCAATCTGTTGAACTACAAATTGCTCTTGAATCCAGGCAATTTTAGCCTTGTTCAAATCTAAGATACCAACTTGCTCTTTATTAAAAAGCTCCTGAATTTGTTCAAAAACCTGCTTGCTTTGGGTTCTCCTTTGGGTTTCAATCGCTTTTTGCTTTTGAAAGAAAGAAAGTTCTATTAAAAGTTCCTTGGCATTAAGTAACACTTCCTGCCTTCTTTTTTCATACCCGGATTCTAGCAGTTGTGATTTAGAGTCATTCCATTTACCCCGTGCAGCATATACCGAAGGAAATTCAAAAGATTGTGATATTTGATATTCGGTATAATTTCCAGTTGCATTATCGCCAAAAGGCAAATAAAAGCCAGAAAGCTGTGGGTCGGGCAAATTGTTAGTGCTTTTGTGTTCGAGTTGTTGGCTTTCAATATAAGATTGATAACCCTTTAACTCTGTATTATTCTGTTCTATTTCATTTAGTAGTTCCTCAATATTCTTAGTCTGTGAGAAACCAGTAACAAAGAACAGGCATCCGCAAATTGCGAATACGATGTATTTATTCATTGTTTGAAATTTTAGGTTTAATCTTAATTTATATATGGAATAATACCGTAGAGGTAAAATATTCCTAAATGATTAACCTAAAGTTGGTGGGCCTCGCGAATCGAGAGAAGAGCGATATTGGTCAAAATAGATATTGGGTGGAATATACACCCTAACCTTTTCAGCATCAACATAATTTAAAGAAATGCTATATTGATTTAACGAAATAGGAGCATTTATATGCTTTTTAACGTTTAATTGCTTGACACTACTTTCGTGTGTCACTAATATCTCATTAGAAACAACTGAATGTATGTGAACCTCCAAAAACAAATTTAAAAGTCCATTTTTAGAATTTTCCTTTTCAGGAACGTCTTGATGATGACTATGACTTTCGTGATGTGCAACAATTTTATGCGAGTGCTCAACTTCGTGCTGATGATGGCTATGAGGTACAACCTGATGCAAAAACAATAGGCAAAATATGCCTAAAAAGAAAAGTGCTTTTATGTGATTGTATTTCTGCATCAGTTACAAATGTAATTATTTAAAATTGGTTTTCGAATTTCATTTTTTTCAATAGAAGCTATTCCCGTGTGCAAAGTCAATAAATAGCTCATTTGTTTTTTTTTTGAGTTGGCGTTTTGGATTGGGAAGAATAAATGTGCTGTATGTGGGGAATACTTTTTTTGGTTAGGATTTTAATTGAAGTTAGTTTTTTTTCTTGGGCCTAAATGTCTTAGCGAAAGTAAGTAGGATAAATTAAAACACGAATTTGTCAGTTTAGTTTCTCTGCTACTCGGTCTATAAAACATTACTTTTCACTAGAATACTCGCTATATGCTTGTAACTGAATTAGCTGTTGTGCTTTGTTTTTCAGTCGTTGGTTTCAAAAAGCTATATGGATTTGTCCACAGGGGTTATAGTTATTGCTCCTTGTGTTATCTCGATTTTTTTAATAAATAAGCCTATTTGATCGTTGGACTGCTTTATTTTATCAATACCACGTATTTTATGGTAATTATTTAATTTTTCCGATTTTCTGCAAAAAGTTGTAGACCAAGTGGCAAAAAAATAAATGCCTGAGGAGAAATATGTTAACTTGGATCTATTAAATTTTATGCGTTTTTAAGTGTTTTATACACTTCATCAAAAATTTCAGGTCTGTCAGCAAGAACAATTAGTGTGTCTTTTGATTCTATTTTTGTTAAACCGTTTGGAATTATATAGCTATCATCTCTCTTTATCATTGCTATTATAGCATTCTTTGGAAAACCCAATTCTACAACTTTCTTATCTACTGCAAAGCAGTCTGAAGTTATTAAGAGTTCTTTCATTTCCGCTTTGGGATTTTCTGCTAAAAGCAAATCAGTTGCGGTCATTTTCTTTGCTTTTTCTGGTAATCCTACATTCAACCATTTTGCAACAATGGAAAGTGTAGTACCCTGAATTAATATGGATGTAACTGAAATGAAAAACACGATGTTAAAAATCATGTTTGCCTTATCAATTCCTGCCAAAAGCGGATAAGTAGCAAAAACAATAGGAACAGCACCTCGCAAGCCAACCCAAGAAATATAAAATCTTCTTCTCAATTTCATCTTGAAAAACATCAGACTGAGAAATACGGCTATTGGCCGTGCAATCAATATCAGGAACAATGAAATGAGTAATCCAATACCTAAATATGGAACGATTTGAGAAGGAAAAACAAGTAGGCCTAAAGTGAGGAACAGAACAATTTGCATTAACCAGGCCAAACCATCAAACATTCTCAAAATGGTTTTTTTGTGTATCAGGTCTTGGTTGCCTAAGTAGACCGCACAAATGTAAATTGCAAGAAACCCGTTACCACCAACAAAATCGGAGGCAGAAAATGTAATAAACATCAGAGCGATAACTAAAACAGGGTAAAGCCCTTCAAAGTCAAGTTTGATTTTATTAATAATGAATTTACTAAGCATACCGAAGGAAATACCTGCAATGCCACCCAAAATCATTTGTTGTAAAAACATAGGGATTATGGAGATAAAACTTTGGTCTTGATGGATTACCAAAGTTAAAAATGCAATAGTCAGCACATACGCCATTGGGTCATTACTTCCGCTTTCCAACTCTAAAGTAGGTCTTAGGTTAGTTTTTAATGCAAGACTTTTTGAGCGTAGAATTGAAAATACCGCTGCTGCATCTGTTGAAGATACTATAGAACCTAATAACAGACTCTCATAAATGGTAAAGTCAGTAACAAGCCATACAAATGTACCAAGAGAAATTGCTGTTAATAAAACACCTAATGTAGATAATGCTATTCCTTCCCAAAGAATGGGTTTCACGGTTGTCCAATTGGTATCAAGTCCTCCCGAAAACAAAATAAAGTTAAGAGATACTATGCCAATAAACTGAGCAAGTTTTGGATCATCAAAACGGATACCTCCAATTCCATCAGAGCCCGCCAACATTCCAATCGCTAAAAAGAGCAATAACGTAGGAACGCCAAATTTATAAGAAGTTTTACCGGCAAGAATACTTATAAGAAGTAATATAGAGCCAATCAATAAAATATTTTCAATCGTTAAGTTCATTCTATTTTACTCTCATATTTCACCTCGCAAAGGTATTATTTTTTAGTTCAGTTGAATATTTAAAAATAGCCGGGAATCCACCTGTATGCCAAAACAATACATTAGAATTAGCAGGGATTCTTTTTTCTTCAAGGAAATCTAACATTCCATAAAAAGCTCTTCCTGTATAAACAGGATCTAATAGAATACCTTCATTTTTTGCTAATTCATGTATGGCACTAATTTCATTGTTAGTGACAACACCATAGCCATCTTTATCATAATCTCTATTTAATTGAATATCTGAAAGTTGAATATTTTTATTGATATTTAATTTTTTTATTCCTTCTTTAATAATGTTAAAAACAACTTCTTCGAGAGAAAGACCATTTGTTTCATCTTTATCAATACTTATTGGAATCAACTCTGAATTTAATTCATAGATTTCTTTTCCAAGGGTGAGTCCTGCTTGCATACCACCAGAACTTGAAGCAAAAAAGATATAATCGATTTTTAATTTTTGTTCCATCAATTGCTCCTTTAGTTCCTTAACAGCATTAACGAATCCTAAAGCACCTGTGAAATTCGAACCTCCATATGGGATTACAAAACATTTGTTTCCTTCCTTTTCAAGCTTATTTTTTAATATTACTCTGTCCTCTCCTTTTCGGTTCTTGCCCGTAAAATGTATGTTAGCTCCTAGAATTGACGAAAGCAATAAGTTTCCATCATAAACTTCCGGTTTTTCGCCTCCTAAAAGTAAATGACATTTTAGTCCGGCTATAGAGCATGCTGCTGCAGTTTGTCTACAATGATTAGATTGTTGTGCTCCGGCTGTAATAATTGTATCGCAACCTTCATCAAGAGCTTGTTTAATAAGGTATTCTAATTTTCTAGTTTTATTTCCACCAGAGGCTAGTCCAGTATTATCATCTCTTTTAATGAAAATAGTATAATCAGGATATTTTTTTGATAATTTTCTTAATTCTTGAAGTGGAGTAGGAAAAAACCCTAAATTAAATTTATTGTTAATCATATTGTCATTTTGAGAGTTACTGCCAATAGTCTTGATTAATATAAGAAGTGTGGAATAGCGACATGTCATGATTGCCATCGGTATTAACGGCGTTTTTGTTTGGTAACTAGTCTCTAAAATATCGCTTTTATTTCATTTCTAAGCTAATTACTGGGAACCGTAGTAATGGGCTGACTTAATCTTCGAATTTTATACTTTTATTAAAGCTGCCGTGCGGTTAATTATTTCAAAGGTATATGTAATTCATATTGACGACTTCCATCTTTTGCGCTAATTTCAAACAGAATAATATTTAAAGTTGAATTTTCTCTTTTTTTGTGAGCTTCAATTGTAAAGTCAAATCTACCCCATTCAGGAGCTCCAGCATCAGTCATTTCGTAACCTTTTTTCAACTCGTTATGACCATCTTCTATTACCCAGTTAAAATTTGCTTCAAAAATTTGAGCTTCCCCTTGAATGCGGAATTTGTCGGATGCTATTTTTTCAACTATAACTTTGCGAAATCTTTGGTTAGCATATTCCTTCGCAATTTCGTTGTTGGTTTTTATAGGCTTATCTATTTGAGTTGAATCGCCGGAAATCACTAAATCATTGTCTTTTAATTCTTCATCTTTTTCGTGCTGATTATTACAGGAAAAAAGAATCAATAGTATTAAATACGCTATAAATTTCATCAAAATAGGTTTTCGTTTATGTCAATACTTTTACAGATCAAATCTAATTAACCAGATTGCATTTAAAGGTCTTAGTGGATGTAAAAAACGCGAATTAGGTGCCCAAACCGTTAATGCTAATTAACTTTTGCTATTTTAGAGGTTTAATAATACTCTATACTACTTAATGGCATTATTTCAAGCTTCGGTACTTAAATCACATCTCGCACTACTCGATGAAACAGTGATCGAAAAGGCATATAAAAAATATCAAAAATATTTCTGGAATACGACGATACAGGAAAATATTAAAAGTGCCAAAGAAGAGCAATATCAAGCGACGTTTCTAAACGAACTATTCGTAAATATTTTAGGCTACACGCTATTTCCAAATCCTAATTCAAATCTAACCACGGAGTTTAAAAACGAGAAAAATGCCCGCAAAGCAGACGGGGCAATAGTTAAAGATGGTAGCGCTATATGCGTGATTGAATTAAAGGGCACGAACACTAAAGATCTTGAAAGTATTCGACGCCAAGCCTTTGATTACAAAGCGAACCAAAAAGGTTGCGTATATGTGATTACTTCCAATTTTGAAAAGCTGCGGTTCTATATCAATGATGCAACTGAGTTTGAAGAATTCGATTTGTTTACGCTTTCACGAAAGCGATTTGATCTTCTTTACCTATGTCTACATATAGAAAAGGTTCTCAATAATACACCTCTTAAAATTAAGGAAGCATCTATAGCTGAAGAAGAGCAGATCACTAAAGCATTTTATAAAGATTACTCAAACTTTAAGCGTGAGCTGTATCGGGATTTGATAAAAAAGAATTCTAAAACGGTTAAAGAAAAATTAAACATATCTGCAAACAGTGAGAACCAGGAGGATATTGTTCGACTTGAAAAAAATATAAAACTAACCCTATTCCAAAAGTCTCAAAAGCTAATAGACCGTTTCCTTTTTATCTTCTTTGCTGAAGATAGAATGTTACTACCCTCTAATTCTACTCTTCAAATTCTTAACAAATGGAAGGATGATTGGGATTTTGGAGATGAACGACCTCTATACGGACTTTTTAAGCAGTATTTTAATTATTTGGACAATGGTCGTAAGGGAACAGAGAAACGTGCTGAAATCTATGCATATAATGGCGGACTGTTTAAACCAGATTCCATTCTTAATGCACTGGAAATAGATAATGATCTTTTATATAAATACGCTTTAAAACTATCAAATTACGATTTTGAAAGTCAAGTAGATGTAAATATCCTTGGACACATATTTGAAAACTCACTCAACGAAATTGAAAGTGTAAATGCAGAGATTGAAGGTGCAGCTTTTGATAAGCAGACCAGTAAGCGAAAAAAGGATGGTGTTTTTTATACTCCAAAGTATATTACCAAATATATTGTTGAAAATACGGTAGGCAAATTGTGTAATGAGAAAAAACAGGAATTGGGTTTCGATGAAGAACAATATTTTAAAGGTCGTAAAAACCGAAGTAAAAATACCATTGAAAACCTGGTAACTATTCTTGATAAATATCGTGAGTGGTTATTACAACTAACAATTTGTGATCCTGCCTGTGGCTCAGGAGCATTTTTAAATCAAGCACTTGATTTTCTAATTAAAGAACATACTTATATTGACGAACTGAAAACAAAAATTTTAGGCGGTGGATTACAATTTCCGGATATAGAAAATACCATATTAGAAAATAATATTTATGGGGTTGATCTCAACGAAGAAAGTATAGAAATTGCCAAACTTTCCCTTTGGTTACGTACAGCTCAGCCACGTCGAAAACTCAACGATTTAAGCAGTAATATCAAATGTGGAAACAGTTTGATCCATGATAAAAAAGTTGCTGGAGACAAAGCATTTATATGGGAAAATGAATTTCCTGCTGTCTTTATAAAAGGTGGTTTTGATGTAGTGATTGGTAATCCACCTTATGTAGTTTACATCAAATCGATTTTTGGAAAATCTACATTAGATTACATAAACAAGAATTATAAGTATTCTGAATATAATCCAAACACATATGCATTATTTACCGATTTAGCTTTAAATACACTTTTAAAGGCAGATGGTTATTTAGGTTTTATTATTCCTAACAGTTGGATGGATGGTCAATATTTTTCCAATATGAGGAAGGATGTCTACAATACTTTAATCGAAGAAATTGTTTATTTAAAGAATACTGCATTTGATGAAGTTGTTGAAACAGTAGTAATACATATTAAAAACAGTGATATAACCCCAAATTCAATAAAACTCACAACAGATATAAAAGAAAATATTTTTAGTCCTGTAACTTTTGAGAAAGATCGTTTTATCAAAGGCCACAATCCATTTATATACTCTTCAAATCCATTATTAGAAAAATTAGATAATGATTTTGAAAAATTGAAAGAACACGGTATTGTATATCGTGGTTTAGAAACAAGAAATAATAAATTATGGCTATCAGAAGAAAAAAAAGATGAAAATCATTTACCTATTCTTTTGGGTAGAGATGTGAACAGATATGATATAGAATACACAGGTACTTATGTGAATTTCATCCAAAATGAAATGAAAAGTAATGCAAATCTTGATATGTATTTGCAACCGAAAATACTTATGCGTCGGACTGGTTCGTCAATTATCGCTACAAAGGATGAAGATAATTTAATGGTACTGAAAAATTCTTATTTGATCATACCCGATGAGATTTATAAATTAGATCAGTTGTTGGCACAACTCAATTCATCCCTATTCGCCTTTTATCACAAATCAATGACAAGTGCTGAAAATAAAGCATTTGCCCAATTTAAAGGAACATATATATTAGATTTTCCCGTCAACTTTGATGAAGCAATGGATTTTTCTAATCCTGTTAATAAAGCAATTTATTATAATACAAATCTCACAAAATTAAAATCTTATTTCAAAACATATTTCTCTGGTCAATATAGTCTTTTGAAAGTTACAAGAACTCTTGAATATTGGTATGAGCTTGATTTTACCAAATTTATTAAAGAACTCAACAAAGCAATAAAGGCTACCAATAAATTAAGAGCAAAAGAAAATCTTGCTCCTATCGATACGCTCACCAAAAAAGACGAATTCGAGTGGATGGAACTTTTTGAGGAAAACAAGAAAAAAGCACAAGAACTTCAATGCCAAATTGCTAGCACAGAAAAAGAAATAGACCAGATGGTTTTTGAGCTATATGGGCTTTCAGTTGAAGAAATTGCGATTGTTGAAAATAGTTAAATGAGAAGTAAAACCCATATTTTAGAAGAGAAAAGCGTCCACCAATTAAGAAATATCTTTCCAGCTAAATGGGTTATAAGGGAGAAGGGAAGAGATTACGGTATTGATATTGAAGTGGAGATATTTGATGATAATGAGCAACCTACAGGATTAGTTTTTTGGATACAATTAAAAGCAACAGATAGTAAATCAAAATCAATAAAAAGGTCAATAAATATGCCTATCAAAAAGATCAGGCAACTGGCTAATTATGATTTACCAGTAGCTATATTTAGATATAACGCTGATGACAACCAATACTTCTTTGATTGGATTAAGCGTTTTGCATTTTTATCGTCCAACTCAAAGAATAAATCTTATACTCTAAAATTTAATGATGCCGAGTGCTGGAATACTGAAAGTTCAGAAAAAATTCATTGTGATTTAAAAAATTTATCTCAATACACCAGTAAATCATTTAGCTTTCCCTTAGTAGGTTTCATAAATCACATTTCTGGACCTACAAAGTATAAAAGAATTCTATCCGCCGCGATTGGAGAGAAACATTTATTGATAAATTTATCAAGACACAAGTCAACAGCACCACTTGAAATAAATCTGTTAGAAGGACAATTGGTTTTAAATTTAAAATCAGCTTTCGGTAGTTCGATAGGCTGGGATGAAAAATTAGAAACTATTGATGAAGATTTTCTTTTAGACGTTTTTCATAAAGCCTTAGTTCTGTTTTTAGCTAACACCGGAAAACGGAAAGATTTAAGGCAACTAATAAGTGAATACGATTTATTGGATAGTTTTTTAATGCACAGTCCAATTCTAACATATATCCTTCCTGAATTAATTGCTTGTGATACCGACAATATTTTTCTACCCAAAATAATTGATTCGATTTATTTGTCAGATGATTTGATAAATCAAAGCTTCTTACAAGTAATAGTCTTTTTAGGTAATAATAATTTTATAGACAGACCAAAGGTTGAAGAATTTTACAACAGATTAATTTTACTTTGTATAAAGCATAATAATCAAAGCTTTTTAAGTACGGCATATTATAATTATGGTAGTTATTATAAATCCTACTACATTTTAGACAAAGCTCTTCATTACTATAATAAAGCTAGCAAAACAGATAATTCTTATTTGGATCGTTTTTATTTCAAAAGGGAATTAGCTGGTATATTATTTCAAATTGGGAGATATAAATGTAGCGTATCATTATACAAGGAAGCTATACCATTAGAAAAGGAAAATATTTTTCTTTTTGCCACTTATGGAGATGCTTTGATGTATTCTGGGGAGTATAAATTAGCTTTTGAATATTTTGACAAATTTCTCACGGCAAATGATAGGCTTGAGGACAACGAAAAACACGATAAATATGAATTTAACATTAAGTTCACGTTATTACACTTCTTAATAAATATTATTGGTATTGAACATCAAGTACGAAAAGAATTTGCAGCAAATGAGAAGCTTAAAAGATTAAATGAAAGTGAACTAGGGCAGTTTGACAAAATTTTCGAAGTATTATCTCTCGATGCTATTTATCCAACAGCTTGGTATTTGTTGACAGAGTATTATTTAAAGAATGATAATCCACAAGGCTATTTTTTAAGCATTCTTTTTCAAGCGGTTGTTGTTCAAAACAACCCGACAATCTGGGCATTTGTTAGCATTCTATGTACGTATCAAGAAATGGAAAACAATATCCTATTCGATATAGTAAATACAGCATTTTTCTACTGTCGCAATGATTTTTTGAAAGCTTTAGATCGTCTGATTAATTTAGAAGATTATAAAGACTTTAAAGGAGAAGAATTTATCTCTATGGTAGAAAATATTATTCGGGATCCTAAAGAATATCCAATGGAAATGAGATACTGGGATGGAGAGAAACCAAAAATAATCAAGCTATCTAAATAGATGCAGAGTAAAAGCGCAAAAATAAAACTGAAAGATCACTGGCCATCAAATTTCTTACCTGATGAAACTCGGGAATTTGAGGAAATAACGGAAAGTTTTCCTACAATGCTGGCTAAGCTTACAGACAAGTCGAGAGTTATAAGTATTTATAAAAACTTTGGCAAAGAAGGAGTAGGAAAAGTAACTTCTCGTAAATCTTTAAAATCCTTAATTCCTCAATTAGAGCAAGAAGAAGATTTTACAGGAGTTTATTTGTTTTGGGTACATGATGAGCCATTTTATACAGGTATCTCACGGGGCGTTATTAAGCGTATTCATCAACACGTAAAAGGATCAAATCATTTTTCATCTTCTTTGAGTTACACGATGGGTAAAGAATTTCACAATGAGATAGAAAGTATAAAGCATACTGGTACCAGAAAGGAACTTGATTTTGATAAGTTTTCAGGACCTTTCAAAAAAATATTAAGAAAAGAATGCCAGGTATCACTGCTACCTATAAAAGGTTCAACAGAACTCTACCTATTTGAAGTATATGTCGCAGTACAGTTAAAATTGCATTATTACAACAGATTTAAAACACATTGAATTATGTCGAGAATAAACCATAGATATGTCAATAACTTGATTTTTGGCAAGTAACGGGCAATAATTTGATATTGAAAGGTATGTCAGAAATTATAATCCGGTTTCTTCATCCCGAATTTTTTCCATTTTAATTTCCTTTTCAAAGTGTTCAATTTCCAATGCTGCCCAGGATTGTATATTTTCAAGATGATGATCTTTTAGATCCTTAAGAATAGTTATTCTCGATTGTAAATAGGGTACGCGGGAACCAGAGGTCATCATAGAATGTAAATTACTTGATAGAATACTCAAAAAATCAGGATCTTTTCCAAACGCGTCTATAAGTTTTCTTGTCAATGAAAACCAGCCATTAGCATCACCATATAATGGTAAATAGCGCAACATCCATTTGGCTGCTCTAGGGTGGTCAAATAGCCATTTTTCGAGTTTGTCAAGGTGTTTCTTATTCTTGAAAAAAGGATGAGAATTTTCAGTTCCCGTCACCCAATTCATATCAAAAATCTCTGAAAAAAACAGAGCCTCTCCTTCTTGAATTAACAGCTCCCCATAGACCGGCCATGCAGCATCCCAATCAGCTACTAAGGAACCATTGGCCACATTAGCTATATGATAACCGCTTCCTTGGTTCATCCCCCGGTTTTTAAAAGTCTCGGTGATATTGAGGGCCACAAACATTGCTATAGTCTCATCCACCGTTAAAAGATACATCATTAATTCTTCCCACTCATAAAGATCTGTAAACTTCGAATTTAATACCAATTCAAGCAGGTTGGAGCGGCTGACAAAGCCTTTTAAATATTCTACCAGTTCGGTATCCTCCATTAATTCCTCCCTCTGATGATCCTTGATATACCAATAAACAATCTTAATAATTTGTGCTTTTGTTGAGTCATCTCGTTCCTCCATGTTTTGAAAGTATTCAATAAGTTCATCGAGCGATAACTTGGCAAGTTCACGACGAGCAAATCGATACATCTCTGGATCTATACCCTCATCGATTAAATCCAAAAGTTGCTTGGCATTGTGAAGCACCGGAGACATCGTTTGAAAAATTACAAATGCAAAAGCTGATTTCTGATCAATAAATCGATTAAAAATCTTTTGCACTTCAGACTTTTGCAAGCTGTTCAAATACCCCGTTAGAAAAGCTGTATTCCAAGAGGCTGTTATTTCATCACCTATCAGAAAATCCTCGATAGCGGTTAGTAATTTCTGGTCATATCCGTGGACATCCCCATAGGATTCTCCAAATTCTAGCCCCTGGTACTGGGTTCCTGTCATTAAATTTTTCAAATAGGGCACAAGCGAGATTCTCTCTTGATGAATCTCTTTTGCAAATTCATTCGTTTTAATTTTCTGCTCCTTATGATCCTCTCCTCGATTATATGCATAAGGTTCGGAAACTATTTGCGCAATTTTATCAGGAATAGTTTGTGGTGCCAGTACACCGATCAAATCTGTGACCAGTGTCTTAAGGGAGTTAGAAGAGCTTGGGGAATGTAGATTTATATTTAATGAGCCTAAAATTTCCTTTTTTTCAATTGAATCCGCGACGATATTTTCAAGACTCGGCCGTAACTGAGTAATATCATATCCTAATTGGTCCAAATCGTTTAAACTATCGACAAGTGCCTTCTGACTAATATGTTTTAATACTAGATCGGTCGAGTCTAAAAAGGCTTTTAAAATATTCAATAACTCATCGATATAGAGATATACATCTTCTATAGTTTCAGGTTGATAATCTTGCAAAGGTGCCGACCCGCCCTCATCTTCTGCACCAATCATTCGATGATTTATTGTTTTATTTAAGGCTGAAGAACAGGTTTCCAGCGTTAATTTATAGTAATCAAAATCTTTTTTTCTTAAAGCCCATTTTAAAACTGGAATGCGATCCTTATAGGCTACCTGGGTTCCAGCTAGCTGAAAGCTAAAGAGCTGTTTGAAGTAACTTGTCGCATTGTTACTATAGAAGAATTCATTTTCGGCAACTGCAAAGGACATCAATACTCTTGCGGCATCATAAAACACAGCCTTTCTGAAACAAAGTCGCTCAAGAGCCCAAATCAGGTTTTGTCTACCTTCATTCACAGACTCTAGGTAGGTTTTGGACTTATCCAGATAATGTTTAACCATGGTTTTAGTAGTCGCTTCTGGATTCACAATAACAACAGAGCGGAAAAGATGTGAACCCATTCTAGAATTTAAAAGTTCCGCAGTTGAAAAATTTCCGTTATAACCCCATAATTTACCTACTAAGGTTTTGGCATGTTGGGCGCCTTTCAATTTTTGCAACTGCTCTGCGATCGGAATTTGATATGATTTTGGGATAGAATTTATAAAATCCTCTCCTCCAGAAAGACTAGTTTCCTCCCAAAAAATAATAGCCAATTTCAATGCTAATGCATTGGGTCTGATCATAATTTTATTTCCTCGCCGCTCAATATTCCGACGTAATAAAAATTTTTTGATTGTCTTTTCAATATGTTCTCTGGATATTTTGAAAAAAGTTGATATAAATTCAACCCCTTCCAGTAGCTGATCATACCGAGATCGATCTATTTCAAATAATTCAATTCCTGGATATTCAAACACTTTAAAAATGGCTAGGATCTTAAGAATCCTGAATTCCTCCTCAACCATCTCATTCCGACCAAAAAGTAGTTTTTTGATCAGATCAATATCCACCATTTCATGAAGATTCTGATCCAGGATCGTAGCATTGGCAAAATCAATGGCCATTTTCATATTTCCTTCAGAGAAATCGATAAGGTAACGAATAGCCCCATCGGTAAGTATGCCATGATATTTTTCTGTTAATATCTGCTCGGTAATTGATTTATAAAACTCATCTTTTAGTTCGATTTTGGAAACCGTATTACAATATCGTTTAGAGAGTTGATCAAAGTCTAGAGTTACTATTTTTAGTTGACTATCATTACGATCACATTCTGCCTGAAATTTAACATGTAAATCAGGAGAGCAATTATCCAATACTAGAATAGCCTGAAGATTCTGAGCATGACTCCTTACATAATTTAAAACTTCATTAGCATTTTCGGAAATATCAAAATAGACCATTTGTTCAGAAATGGCTTTACGCATTAGGTCAAAAGATCCATTTTTCAATTCTCCTGGATTGAATACCTCGTTGATTAACCGGGTTTTACCGATTCCTGACGCCCCTTCAATACGCACATGCTTCCCCTCATATATTATTTTACGTAAGTTCTGAATGATTAAATTAATTTCATCGTTGGACTTGAACTCCTCATGAGGATATGAATTTAATTCTTCGTAGGTAAATAGACCTAAAGGCTTGGTTTGATGTGTGCATTTTTGGACATAAGATACCGCTGCAATATATTGATTAGTCCAGTCTCGGATCAGATTGGCATCAAAAATTTCTAACTTTGCCTCCTCAGCATAATTATCAGCATCATCCTTAGATAATCCTTCATTTATTTTTCCTTCTATAATTCCTTGGCGTAAAGCTGCTATTCTTGGGATGATATCATTAGGGACTAATAAATCATTCGTGAAGAGGACATAAATCCCTTTTTTGTCAAGAATTTCGCGAACCCGAGGTTTAAGGACTTTCTTTTTATTAAGAACTTCATTTTTGCATTTGTTAACCTCCATTTTAGCGGCCTTACTCTGAATTAAGGTATCAGTATTTTTAATCCATTGAGAGTTTTTGGGATCGGTTGTTTGCAATCGACCATCTTCACCACCGTCTGCCCTGTTAATATTTTCCGGAACGCTTATATAAATATTTGGAAAGTCATATCTCAAATGCTCATTGTATAATAATTTCAATAACAGATGGGGTAGCTGAGAGGCATCCAGTTGTTTGATTTGTTCGGCTGTGACGGTATTCATAGATGAGATCGGAGTTTAATTTTAAATCCCTAAGATATCAAATTCTGAAATTAGTAACAAGATTTATGAACTATTGTGATTGGTTCTATTATTTGCTTAACTTCAATCCGCTCTACTAAATTTGCAGAACAAAATTTCTAATATATTGTAAATAAAATTTTTTTATAGTATGTGTTAATAATGCTGGAAACTAAAAATAATTAATGACAAAAAAAAACACCCAATTCAAGTAGAATTGGGTGTAATTTCGGGTTTCAAACTCATAACTAGCTGATTCTCATCTGACATTGCGGAGGATTCTAATATTCAAATAAATATTGTTTCTGTAAGAAGAATTTTAAAACAATTTCTCCCTAACTCCACTTTCTGTTACCTTCCACTCACCTTCATCCTTAACCAATTTAAAGGTCTCCGGTTTTTCCTCATAAGCGGTCGTGAATTTCACCCAGGCATTGTTTCCATTAATGCTGTCGCTAATCAGCTTAAAATTTGAATCTTTGGCATTATCCTCCTGAGTAAATAGTTCCTGCACACTAACGAAAGATTCATAACTCTCTGGGGTGGTGTATTTTTCTAATGTTGGCAGATCCTTACTGTAAAAACTCTCCACTACCGTTTCAGCTGTTTCAGTAGGGCTCATTTGAGACTCCGCACAGGAAAAAATAACTACCAGGATTAAAATTAAAAATGTGTTTTTCATGATAAAATGCTAATTAGGGTTATTGATAAAACGCTGTTTAACTTTCAGTTTCAAATCGCGTTCGCCATTTTTTTCGTTGAGATCTAATACTACCTCTTTATCAGCAGCAATGGAAAATTTTGGCATTACATAAATAAATCTGGCAGATTGACCTTCCTTGATTATCCCGGGCATTTGATATTTCAGGGATGGCTCTTGAACCAGTTTTTGCATAGATTTTCTTTTTCCTTTCTTCGTGGTTTGAACCGACAATTCCAGGAAGCTCACTTCATAATCTATAGTAGATCTATTTTGAATTTCCAGCACAAAAAACAGATGCTCCTTATCGAATACAATGTTTTCTACTCTTAGAATGATATCATTTTTTCGCTTTTTAATACTTCCAATACCTTGCTTCTTCCCAATTAAATAAGAACAAAATTTTCTGAAATAATTTTTATTTGAAACGGATATACTCTTATCTGAATCATCCTTTAAACCTAGGTCATTCCTGAGGTCTTTAATCCCGTCAGAAGCCGGAAAAACATTGCCTATACTATTGGTTTCAGCAATAAAATAATTCAGTTTTTTAAGATCTTCGGAATACTTTACAATATACGAAAAAATAGCTCCTGAATCACTGATAACCAGCAAATTACTTTCCTTTCCGGGTGTTGCCTGAAGCAATCCGAAATGTTGTTCTTTCTCCCTATTATAGGTGAAAACAAAATTTTCTGAACCTGTAATCCCCTGCTGAATAGGAGAAGGAAAAAACAAGGCTACATTCTTTTGGTCATTAGCGTAAATGGTGTCAAGCTTTATACTCTGGCTGCATAATTTCAACGAGAACAGAACCATGAATATTATTAAAATTGAATTTTTCATTTTTTTAAAATTTTAGTGTTTTTAGAAGTTTTAATTAGCCTGCTTTAAAATAAGCTTGTAGTTATTGGTAATGGTCACTTTGATATTTTTGTTATTTCTCTGAAAAATCTTTTTGATCCCTCCAACCTGCGGTACTCCCGCAATATTAATATCATCTACCACATCGCCAATTACCTCCCTAGTGGCATCGGCACGGAAGCTATTTTCCACATAAATTCCCTCACTGCCATCCTGAAGATCGTAAGCTTTCAGTTTTACAGGGTGCTGATTGATATTCTCCATTTCGATGATCGCACGATTAGGCTGAAAGCGAATAAACCCGTAAATAAGAGTGTTCTTTTTAATAGCAACCCCATCGATTTCTGCCTCTTTGATCAATCTCATACGCAATCGGCTATTCACCATAACCACTTGCTCCCCATCCACTTTTGCATAAATAGATTCTTCAGTTTTCAGTGCGGTGATTGCGGCAGTATTCTTCAGCGGATTTGAACTAAAAAACAACTGATGTTCCAGGCCAATTTCCTTGTTGGCAATCTTATTTTCTTTATTCAGAATAAAAGAGGTATCTGCAATTACTTCAGAATAATTGGCCTTTTCAGCTTCACTATTCCTGTAGCGGTTTTCAGTATAATTAATCCGTCCGGAATTATAGATGCTGTCCACAATCCGCTCTTTTTCCTTTTCCCTTAAATCTGGATCATAGAAACCAAGCGAATCTATCAGCTTTTCATCATAGATGCTTGGCGCATTGGTTTCCCTTACCTCCTTGAGAGCATTGACCGCGTCCAGTTTCGATTTGTATTCCTTCTGATCCTGTTTCAGTTCAGGAACTTCAGTTTGTTCGAGGGTTTCAGATTCATCATCCCCATCTCCCATCACAAGAACAGAATATGAAATGATGAATATGAGGATCAATGCCAGCACACTCCCGAATACGATTTTGTTTTTCTCAATTTTCATTAGTTATCTTTTTTAAAGTGTTTTCAAAATAATTTGTTATCAGCAGTCCGTGGGTATTATTTGGGAAGTTCCTATCAACTTTAATCAGGTTTCCGGTGGAAACCAGTTCATAGGTATCGACAATAGAACCCCTATTGATTTCAAAAACTGTGGTAGTCCTGAATTGGTTAGGTTGCACCTCAAGATCTACTTCAGATTCTATGCTTAGGACATTCTGTACCAAAGAATACTGAAGCAAACGGTTATAAACTCCATCTGCCTTTTTCTGCCGGTATAAATTATCTACCGAGCTATTGCCAAGCCATAGTGCTTTTTCCAGGTTGCGTTCATAATTGCTCGCATCGATATCATAAAAATAGCTGTGGAATAATTCCAGATGCGCTAATGCTTCCACCTTGAGATTTTCTTTCTGGCTCACCCATTTTAACGGAATTACAGCACCGTCCGAGTTTATGGCAAAGGCATTATTTAAGGCCTCCTTATTTATTTGAAAAACAATCCATGCAGAAATCGAGGTGGAGAAAAATGCCATCAGAACAACGCTAATCACTACAAACCGATTGATTTTAAGTACCGAGTAAATATTTTTATAAGGTGTTTCCATTTCTAAATTATTAATCTTCTTTTAGGATGTAAAGAGTTTAAGGGTGAATGAAGTTGCACGGGTATAAAGCTTGAATTTTAGAAATACGATAAAAGCAATAGACCCGGCTTCCACAATGATTCTTATAATGCTGTTATCTGTTGATGACCCCAGAAGGTTGGACCAAAAATTGGCGTTGATCTCTGAATAAAGCGTATTCACGAAAATGTTCACCAGGAAAAATGCCGGAACAAGCATATAAATCCCCGCATACAACCTAAAAAAATTATAGGCCATCGTGCGGAATTTTTCAAATACCGCTAGGCTGATCACCAAAGGAAAAAAAGCCTGCATGATCCCCAGCAAAAAATACCGTTCCGCTAAAAACAACGGGTAGATAAAAAGATCCACAACCCATAAAAACAGACCCAGAACAAAAGAGATAACCTTTACCGGGTATAATGGCGTTACCAGGGCTTCATATAATAAGGCCATCGCTTTCTTAGCAGCTTCCAGCGCACCTACGTCCTGTTCAATATCTATATCCTGAAGTTGGAGAGGGATGAGCGCGGGTGCCGTACCCCGATAATTCGATTCTATGGCCACCAGGATCGCGTCAAAAAACCCAAGCACCTGGGTGGAAAAAATAACCAGCAGAACAATCGCAAAGTTTTTCGCCAGTTCCCCGGGACTCAATCCCCAGGTATACCCAGAATTTTCAGCAATACCTTCGTTGTATTTTTTCAGGATATTCACCAGGAAAAATAGTACACCAAGGCTTTTCATCCCCGCAATGGTATATTGGGAGAAATCACTGCTTTTTATGGTTTGAAAAACAGCATCCACATATTCGAGTCCAATTCCTAAAAAAATACCTGCAGTCATGGGTTAGAAATTTGTTTCCCTGTTATTGATCTTGTCCTGCATTTCCCTGAATGAGATTATATCCTGATACCTTTGAATCTTCTGATTGATCTCTGCTACCATCTCTTTCGAGCTCAATTCTTTTTCTTTAAGAATAACCGCTCTTTCCGCATCCGTCATTTTTAAATAGTTACTGGAAAGCACCTCATCAATAAAATCGAGGTCTTCAAGGGAATTGTTGATGATGGCATTGAACGATTCAGAGATTCGGGAAACCTCTTCCGTTTTGATATACGGAGAGTTGAGAATTTTCCGAAGGTCATCACGTACCACATTGAAAAGTCGCTGATTATTTTCAGCGATCTCCCGCACAGCTTTCAACTGCTTGATAACACTGTTTACTTTTTCCAGATTTTCCTTCTGTTGTTTTAGAAATTCTACCGTTTTAAGCAATTGCGAAGTCTGTTTCGCAGATTCTATCAGCGATTTAGCCAAGCTTATAAAATTCGTATTATCATAAACCGGCATTCCCTGGGCCGTAGCACGGCCAGGCATTAATAAGACAATGGTTATTAAGACTAAAAAGGTCTTGATTTTAGTTTTGCTCACGACACTCTTAATGTTTAAGTATTCGTGAATTTTCTTTGAAATTTTCATACTACTTGTTTTTTGGGTTACTAAATTCTGTGATTGCTTTTTCCATATTTTGATGCTTTTCATAAAGCGCCATTATTTCTTCATTTTCGGCACCATCAGTCAGGTAGGCAGCATAAACTTCTTTCGGAACTTCCAGGCGGAACACATTGCTCTGCTTTCCTATCTTGATAAATATTTCGGTGTATTTTCTTTGGCCGGAAAGGTTGTTTTTTATCGATTTAAGCTGGTTTAAATCATGGCTAGAGAGGTTAAGCCGTTTCTTCAGCTCATCATATCCTTTTTCATTATGAAGGCTGTAGATCACCTGAGTGTTCTCCAAGATGCTTGCTGAAACAGAATTATTTGGTAGTTGGTTTATAGACTGAAGGATAATTCCAATAGCTCCATTCTGTTTCCGGATTGCCTGATAGTAGAACTCTACACTTTCCAATACATTCTCGAACTTCAGCTGCTTGGCGAACTCATCAAAAAGGATGATCCCCTTCTCTGCCCTGTTTTTCCAGATGGTACGCTGAATGGCAGATTTTATCAATTTCAGCATAACAGAAAGGATCTCTTTATTATCCTTTACTTCATCCAGTTCAAAAACAATCAGCCGTTTATCTTCAATTTTATAAGTCTGATCTTCCCCTGCTTCAAAAAGAAAGCTGTAAAGACCATCTCCCACATATTCTGACATGATGTGCAGGAAATTTTGAATGTTGAAATAATCTGGATGGATACTTAGATCTTTAAGCAGAGTTTTCTGGTTGTTTTCTATAAACCGATAAAAACTCTCCAGTGAATGCTGCCTTGGCACAGTCTGATAATAATGAAGCAGAATCTTTTTTGCTGAAACCGACTGACTTCGGCTAATTTTTACATCTGATGCAAAGAGTTCGAAAACAAATACCGATAGATCTTCTAGCCTCTCCGGGCTCAGATCGTCCAGACTACTGATATAAAAAGGATTTATTCCCAGATTTTTACCGCTCTCATAACGCAGGATGGTGTATTGGCCGGGATATAATTTGGCAAATTTGGTATAGGAACCACCAAGGTCGATGATTACCAGACGCACTCCGGCTTCAAAATACTGGCGAAGGATGTTATTGGCCAGGAAAGACTTCCCTTCACCCGTGGGCGCGAAAATGGCAAAGTTCCTTGCTTTAATCCGGTTTTTCTTCTCATCCCAAACGTCTTTAAGCACAGGAATATTAAACTCCCGGTCATTGAAAATAACACCTGTGGAATCAGATTTATAGTTGGTATTATTGATGAACAGGCAGAGTGCATGTTTAAGATCGGTTACATACAGGTCTTCATTTGAAAAGTTTGGGGAAAAGCAGAAAAAGCTATTCAGAAAATAATTCTTACGCTCTTCCCCACCCGGAGAGTAAGGAATGATATCCAGTTCCTTGAATTCGGTCTTTATCCTGGAAGCTATCTTTTGGAGCTCTTTAGATTCCGCAGACCAATAAATTACATTTAATTGTCCGCGGATGATCCTTGAGCTGTCATCAGCATTTATCTGTTCCAGAATATGCTGGATCTTTTTGAGTACTACTTTGTTCTGCGATCCAAAATTGGAGCTTTTACTAAGTTCTTCAATTTTCTTATCCAGAAGCTTGCGCCATTTCTGTTTATCATCCAAATAAATTAGCTGGTTTACAATATGGTTTTCATTTAAAGTCAGCCCAAGACCATCAACAAATCCCTGGTGAAACTTGAAATCATCTGAAGTAAAATGCTCATTAATCTTACTGCTTTGAACGTTTTCTCCAAAACAGAGTTCGCTATTCACAGCCAGAACATCAAAGTAATTTTCCCCAATATGAATGTGGGATTTATCTAACAGAATATCAGTATCAAAATCCTGATTAAACCCGTTGAAATAAGTGTTACAGATTTCATTGATTTCTTCGGAAGGAAGAGGTAAAAGTTGAAGCTTACGGCTATTATTTATATAGGAAACCGAATCGCTTACAGCTCCAATAAAACTATGGACGTTCTCATCCAACTGCTGAGAGATCTGCTTTGAGATATTTCGGAAAGGATTTACAAATTTCGAATTATTTAAAGTCCTGTTTCTGGTCAGGATAAAAAACAGGTAACAATCGTGCTGGATAAAATCACGTCCCCTAAAATGTTGATAGGTAGCTTTTTCAAGAAAAGTGCTATTGGGTAAGTCAGCCGCGGAATATTTCAGTTTTTGATAGACATCCTGTTTATGAACGATGCAACCAACAGGCAAAGACTTTAGAGCCTGAAACCAGGTAGTATGTAAATCCTCAAAATCCTTTTCAGATAAAGAATAGATCTCCGGTAATTTGATTTCATAGCAAAGGGCCACATTACCATTTCCGGCAAATACAATATTCTCCTGAATATTGGCTATTGGTGGATGAGATGCCAGATTAATCCTGCTCATAATTGAAATGATTTGATTTCTTATTGCTGATGATCTCAGGAAATACCTTTGAGAAGTGAAATAGTTGAGGAGAAGCTGATATTCTGGTTAGCGCGATATAAAGTGCGGCATTAAAAATGAATACTCCGACCATCACCGAGAAACTGAATGAAAAAATAATCATCAGCAACGCTCCTACTACGGAAATCATCATTAGTGCGAAGAGCGAGATGGGCAACCCCCATATCACTGCTCTTTTCCTGATGTTTTTATAAATTTCGAATTTCTTCATAGTGTTTAGATATTTAAAAGCTTCGCACGGCTTGATTATACTGTGATTGAAATGAGGTAGGTAAAAATGCCCACTACTGCTCCAGCAATTAGCACGAATACTAAAACCCTGGTAATACCTTTTTTTAAATCCGCGTTTTCACCAAAGAAATGTCCGGCGTTAAAAAGGAATCCTACAAGAAATATCACTCCTAAAAGGATGGGGAAAATTGTTCTAACGGTATCAGAAATATCCGATACAGAATTTTCTATTCCGCCAATCTGTGCGAAAAGCGGAATAGAAAAAAGAGATAAAAAAAGTGTTAGGTAAATTGATTTTTTCATAATGAACGTTTTTTGATCTGCTCTCGCAGAGTGGTTGATGATGACCACTTGATGATTAATTTTTATGAAATTTATTGTGAAAAGGAAAGAGGTGCACTAAATGTTCAAACTTTAACGCCAGTTCATGTTAAACTCTGGAAGATTCTCAAAAAACAGATTGATTCTTTGAATTTTGTTGAAACAAAGAATAATTTATGGAACTCAGGAAGTCAATTTTTAGCATCTTTTTCTTCAGCACTATAGCTATTTTCCCACTTGAAAATTACTCTCAGACTGAGAAAGCTAATCAGTTTGTTATTGTTGTTGATCCCGGACATGGAGGAAGTGACCCCGGTGCTGTTGGAATCAATGGAAATTTGGAAAAAGAAGTGGTCTTGAAAATAGCTCAGGAGATGATTAGAATAAGCAAGTTATCTCTCGAAGATGAATTTAAGATCTATCTCACTAGATATAAAGACTCCTTAATTTCTTTAGGGGACAGGGCGAAACTCGCAAAAGGATTAAAAGCTGATGTTTTTATCTCGCTGCACTGCAATCACTCTGATAATCCCGATGCGCAAGGGCTTGAAGTTTATGTATCCAACATCAAATCCCAGCAGTCCAAAGAGTCGATCCTATTAGCTTACCGAATCCAAAAAGAAATCAGTAAAGAATTGGGTTTCAAAAGCAGGGGTGTAAAATTTGCCAATTTTAAGGTGCTTCGGGAATCTATTGCGTACCATCCGGCTGTGCTGATAGAATTGGGGTTTTTAAGTAATTGGGAGGAAGAAATTTGGTTGAGCAATCCGGAAAATTTAAATTATTTGGCTTCTTTAATTTTGGTTGCTATTCGGAAAAGTTTGGATCTTTAGTAAAGTGATTTCACATTCTGGCATATCCGGTGATATTTCTGGGTGAAAATGTATATTAGTTTGATTATAATTAATTTTTAAGCAACCTTTGCTTTGTGAAAAAGTGTGTTCGCAGTTGCCGATTCGTGGTGCGAGCATATATTGCATGTACGTGAGAAACCTTTCCTGACCTGTGATTTCTTATGACCACATTTGAGGCATTTCAAACCGTCCTGCCAGTTAATCCCAGCTAAATGTTTCTTGCAATCCTCGTCGATTTGGAACCGATCAGAAAACTCTAGAAGGTTTTGCACCTTAAATATATCCATAATATTATGGATCTTAAAGATATAAATACTGAGCTCTATAACTTTTAATGTGATTTACACATTGTCATAACTTAAAATAACTTTCGAGGTAATGGGTTGTGCTTGGCAGGTTAAAATCAGGCCATTATCTATATCACTGTCAGTTAAAATATTATTTTGGAGCATATTTATTTTCCCTTCAGAAAGTATCGCAATGCAACTACTACACACGCCTGCTTGGCAAGAATAAGGAACATCAATATCTTCATCTAATGCAGCTTCCAGTATGTTTTTCTTTTGAGGCATATTAAAAGAATAATTTTTCTCATCTAATAAAAGAGTGATTTCTGCATTTCCGTTAGCTGTTGTTGTTTTTAATGCTTCAATAGGAGTCGTCGATGTGGTAAACAATTCAAAATGAATATTGTCTTTTTCAATACCATGTTTTTGTAATGCTTCTGAAGTGGCTGCTGTCATTGTTTCTGGACCACAAAGATAAAAGAGATCAAGTTCAAGATTTTTATGTTTATCCTTCACGATATATTCAACTGTATTTTTATCAATACGACCAAATAAAGTATTTTCTTCATCGGACTGACTAAAAACAAACTCTAATTTAAATCGGATAGGATATTTGCTTTTAAGTACAAGTAATTCGGAATAAAAAATGGTATCTCTAGGGGTTTTATTACCGTAAACAAGGATAAATGTGCTAAGAGGTTCCTCTTCTAAAACGGTTTTTAAAATACTTATAATAGGTGTTATACCACTTCCAGCAGCAAAAGCTACAATTGTTCTTTTAATAGATCTAATCGGTTCAAATACAAAACGACCTTTTGGCGGAGCTACTTCTAAAACAGTATTAGCTTTTAAAAAGTTATTGGCATAAACCGAAAAACTACCTCCTTTAATCATTTTAACAGCAACTTTGAGTTCTCCACTTATAGGAGAAGCGCATATTGAATAATCTCTACGGATTTCTTTGCTGTTAATTTCTGTTTTAAGCGTTATATATTGTCCTGCTTTAAATTTAAAAAAAACCTTTAAGTCTTGAGGTATATTAAAATCAATGATAACGGCATTATTCGTATTTTTATTGATTTTCTTTATCTTGAGTTGGTAAAATTTAGACATATTTTTGTTTTTATTCGGAGGCTTTTCAACTTTAACTCCCTACTAATAAGGTAAAATCACAATTGATTTACAAATATTTATCAAAACATTAAACACTACTAAAAAAGCCTTAACCTTAACCTTAATCTTTCCAACCCCCTAGCTTTAAAACAACATTTGCTAATTCAAATAATTAAACGTACTCAAAATTTATAGGAGAAATTGCGGATTATATCGGCCAAATTCAATGAATTATTAAGATTAAGAATTAAGACTTATATTTTCTAATATCTTGCTAATAAAATTTAATCAACGGTTCTAATGAAAACCTATCAAATGGAACTTAGGTGATTTATGTTTTTTTCTTTTTCTTTTTTTTAAAAATCTTTCTAATAGTAGGAGAGGTAGTAAACCATAGCGTAAATCCGCTTAATACTGTTATTAACCCAAGAATAGAAAACACTCGCAGAATTATATTGTTAAAATCATCTCTGCCTTCATAATCCATCGTATGTGTCATCCATAAAAAATCAAAAATACGCCAGTCGCGATGTCTTACAGTTTGAAATTGGCCATTATTAACCGATATATATGCTTTTAATGCTTCATCATTTGTATAAGAAACTACATATGCCGGCAATTTTCCTACATCCTTTCTTTGGCGAAATTCATGATGTCCTCCAGTCTCTGTTAGTACGTCAATTGAAGCCACTTTTAAATCATCCCTCACATTTTTTTTTGCAATATAAAGTGCTTCATCTTGAGTAATTCCAATTTTTGCATCACCTGTCTTAGCATCAAAGAGTTTGCTATCATTCAGCCAATAATAGGGCTTATCTGCAATATTTAACAATTCTAATGATGTGATATCTTCATTTGATTCTATTTCGGCTGGGCTAATCAAATTATTGAACGATGTTTTTATCATCGTTTGATTAAGAAATTGGTCCCCATGAATTTCATCTATATCTGTCCAGCTAAAATAAAGCCCGCTAACAGTCCACATGATGAATTGAATACCAAGAAATAAGCCTAAATACCTGTGAGTTTTCCTGATTTTTTTTGCTGTGTGTCTATTTACCATAATTTTTAAATTGGAAGGGGACGGTTGATATAATCAACAACCTTCCCCTTATCTGTTTTTTATTAACCTTCTTAGTAGCCTTCCGTTTGTTCCATTCCAGATGCCTCAATTTCGCTGGCTGGAATTGGACAAATAGTCCTATTATCTGTAGCCTGAATATCCAAATTAGATACATTTACCCCAGTGTTTACGTGTTCAGAAACAGGACGGTTAATATCTTTCCCTCTTCGTATATAGTCATATACACCATGCCCTTCCAAAGCAAGCTCCCTTCTTCTCTCTTTCGCTATTCTTTCTTGTAGTGCTTCTCCGGTTTCTGTAACCTGATTAGCAGCGAAGTTCGTAGTTCTTTTTTCAATAAGAGTATTCAGGTAACTTAATGCTTCTGATTCTCCGCCACCAGCACCGTTGGCAGCAGCTTCTGCAGCTATTAAATACATTTCGGAAAGTCTTAGTACTGGAATGTTATGAGCACTTAAGCCACCTCCATCACTACGGTTTATATATTTTATGAAAGCTAGCTGAGTGCCTTCTCTATCCTCCTCAAGCAATGCAGCTCTTGGGTCTCCTTCATATGCACTCAATAAGTTCACAAAAGTTTGGGTAGCTATTATATCTCCCTGAGCTCCATTTTTAAAATCAAATTGAGCCCCCAGTCCATTACTACCAAGAGAGTTCTCATCTGAGATACTCAATTCAAAAAGAGATTCAGAATTATAATCTTCAAAAACGTAAGAATTAACCCCCATAAGTTTATCCTCACCTCTGGTGGCGATCACTTCTTCTGCATATTTAAGAGCGTTCTCCCAATCTTGTTTATAGAGGTAAACACGGGCTAACAAAGCCTTAACTCCGTTTTTAGTCAGATGTTTGGTGCTTCCTTGATCCCAGCTGTTTTCCTCTAACAAATCAAGAGAGCTTTGCATATCAAGTATAATTTGATCATATGTTGCTCCAAGACTACTTCTCTCTATCACAATCTCGTCAGAAGAAAGCTTTAAAGGTAATCCCTGTGAAGATGCTCCTGACTTTATCCACGGATATGCAAAGGTCCTGGCCAAGTCAAAATAAATCATTCCTCTTAGACCTAAAGCTTCTCCAAGTATCTCCTGCTTTTCTGCAGAATTACCTTCAGCTGCGTCGATATTGTTTATGATAAGGTTCAAATTATTTATTGCCTTAAAAGACTGAATCCACAAGTCTTCGCAGCTTCCACTGCTATTACTGTTTTCTTCATATTTATAGGCTATGATTTCATAATCCCTGGGGTTATAGGTGGTTTTAATAAATCTAAAGTCGGTACCTTTAACGGCCGCCCTTTTATATAAAATCCTTCCTAAGTATGTATTTCGGGATATTTCGTTGTACGTCCCCGTCAATAGTTTATCAAGTTTTTCTACTGAATTAAGCACCAGGTTCTCTGAGATAACATGATCTGGTGTTTGGTCCAGCAGATCCTCGCTGCAACCTTGAAGAAATACTAATCCTAAGATGAGAATGCTATTTTTAAATATTTTCATTTTAATGCTTTTTAAGTTCTAAATGAGTTCTAAAATTGTAATTGAATTCCTAACAGTACAGTCTTGGCTGTTGGTACCTGGAAGAAGTTTACTCCGTCAGCAATAGCTTCGGGATCATACCCATCCAGCTCGGTTAACAGAAATAAATTATCCCCCTGTAGGTATACAGATCCTCCCTTTATAGTATTCCCTAAGGCCGGAAGATTATAACTCAGTTTGACGTTCTTCAACTTCAGATAATCTGAATCATATAAATGTCTTGTGGAAACATCATTTGAGAATGTTGGGTTACCGTTAATCCTGATAGGCACAGTAGCATCTGTATTATTTGGGTTCCATGGACTCAATTGAGCAACTGTGTTGGTGTACTGCGGAGCAAATCCATCATCATCACGCATAAATGCGGTTCGATCATATACCTTTCCTCCTAAGCCAAAAGTAAATAGGAAATCCAGTGTAAAATCTTTATAGAACAACTGGTTGAAGATACCTCCCTGAAAATCCTGCAACGCATCGCCAAAAATCCCAAATCCGGCTTCCTGGGCATCTGTTGTTATCTCTCCAGTCCTTTCTCCATTCTCTAAAACATGATATTGCGCATATCCATTTGAAGGGTCCACACCAGCATAATCCCTTAAATAAAAGGAATAAATACTTTCTCCTTCCTTAATAATTAAAGGATCCTGACCATATCTTGAACTATATGTAGGAACTATATCATTCCTTAACTTTGTAATCTTGTTGTCAAGAATGGTTAGATTAGCACTGGTACTCCAAGAAAAATCTTCTGTTGATATAGGATTATATCCAATTTCAAACTCCCATCCTTTATTGATCATTTCACCGAAGTTCTGCAATTGGGTGATAAATCCAGTAGTATTAGAAACAGGGACGTTTAGTAATAAATCTTCAGTTTTTTTATGGAAGTAATTAATTGTCATATTTAGTTCGCCAAATAAATTAACGTCCATTCCTACATTAAAATTTTTACTTAATTCCCAGGAAAGATCGGGGTTTTGAAGTTGCCCATAAGACAGGCCGGATTCTCCACCATAGCCTTTTCTATCGGTTTCAAAAAACGCCAGAGCGGCATAATATTGAGGAGGCAAATTCCCATTTGTTCCGTAGCTCCCTCTAAATTTCAGATAATCCAATCCATCTATATCCAAGAAATCTTCTTCGGTCGCTACCCAGGCTCCCGAGAGAGACCAAAATGTTCCCCAACGAGAATCTTTTCCAAATCTTGAAGAACCATCACGCCTAAAGCTTGATGATAAATAATATTTTTGATCAAAATTATAAGACACCTGAGAAAAATAAGATAGTAGTGAATAATTTTCTGAAAAACCGGTATGGGACCAGAGAGTACCAATACTGCTTGCAGATAACAATTCACTATCTAAAACATCATAACCGTAGACATTAATAGAATTCATTTTTGAAACCTGAGATTCCTGCCCTAACAAAACATCAAAACCATGTTTTCCGAAGTCGTTATTGTAATTTAAAATATTCGTAACGGTATATTGAAATACTTCACTTTTCACACGATTAAGAACACCATTCCAAATTCCTCCACCTGCACCAAATACTTTATTGTCATATAAGGTTTCATCTATTGCCTGTTGATCTACACCAAAGGTGGTCTTGAAGCTAAGCGGGTCTATGATTTGAAATTCAGCATAGGCATTTCCTCTTACCCTAAATTCAGTATTTTTATATTCTCCCACTGTCAGCAGCCCAATCGGGTTAGCATTTTTCTCAATATCATTCGGCAGATTTGCAAAACCTCCGAAACCTTCCGGATCATAAATGGGGGCGGCCGGTGGTAATACACGGGCCATATATAGTGGGTTTAAACCGCCTGCATAGGAGCCATCGATGATCGCTGCATCTCTTTCAGACTTAGCTACAGAAAGATTTACTCCTAATTTAAGCCAGTCCTTAGCCTGATTTTCAAGATTTACTCTACCGGAGTAACGTTTCAGCCCTGTTTCTATCATCGTTCCTGTTTGATCAAGGTAATTACCTGAAACATAGAAAGAAGTATTCTCACCCCCTCCTCTTGCAGATAAATTATATTTTCTAATTAAACCATCTTGATAAATAGCATCAAGCCAATCTGAATTGGCATTTGTGGTTCCATATATTCCTTCGTAATCACTCCTGGCCTGATTCTCATAATTACTATAAAGACCATTATCTCCATACACTCTCGTGAATTCAGCATTTTCAGTATTTTGGATGTATTGGTTTACTTGTCCTTCAATCCAAAGGCCTTTAAACTGATCATTGTTGATTAACTTTTCTTCAGTAAGATTCTGACTCCAACCTGTTTCAACACCTAATGTAATTTCCGTTTCTCCTTTTTTTCCATCTTTGGTAGTTATAATAATAACTCCATTTGCAGCTCTGGATCCATAAAGAGATGAAGCCGCTGCATCTTTTAAAACAGTGATGCTTTTTATATCTTCTGAATTAATTGTCGATAATGGGTTATACGAGGTAGAACCTACCATATTATCCCCAGCTCTTAAATTTGAATTGGTATTAATAACAACACCATCCAAAACATACAAAGGCTGAGTATTACCGTTAATAGAACCAATACCCCTTATCTGAACATTTGATCTTCCTCCCGGCTGTCCTGAAGTAGAAACATTAATCCCGGAAACCTTTCCTTGAAGAGCAGTTTCAAAACTAGCTGTTGATCCACGTGTAAGTGCCTCGGATTGAACAGTCTCTGCTGCACCGGTAAAACTTCTTTTATTAGAAACTCCATATGCAACAACCATCACTTCATCAAGAGATTGTGCGCTATTCTCCATTTTCACATCAATAACATCTTCAGCGCCAACAGTACGGTTTACAACTTTCATACCTATATAACTAAAGTTAAGCACATCCCCAACATTAGCTTTTATTGAATATAATCCGTCAAAATCGGTTTGAGTTCCTGTTCTGGTATTTTCAATACTAACATTCACGCCTGGCATTGTCATTCCGTTTACATCTGTAACAGTACCTGAAATCGTTTTTTCCTGTGCAATGGTCAACTGCACAACTAACACTAAGAATAGTGTAAAAACTGTTTGAAATTTATTTTTCATAAATATTTGATTTTTAGATAATAATGTTTCTGAGGGGAATATGTACTGGCTTTTCCAATGTATTGAACACTAAATTCATAATAATCACTCTCCAAACTTTGTACAATTCAAACTTAGCGTTATTTTTGATACCAAATAAGACCAACTTAGTTAATTATTGATACTTATGAGTGATCAAATAGAAATTAGACATCTTAGATATTTTTTAGCAGTTGCTGAAGATTTACATTTTAGAAAAGCTGCGGAGCGATTATACATTTCTCAGCCTGGGCTGAGTAGACAAATAAAACAAATGGAAATTGATCTGGGAATCCAATTATTTGAACGACACAATAGAAAAGTGAAATTGACACATGTGGGAGAATATCTTAAATTTGAAATAACAAAAAATTTAAAAAATTTAAATCAAATAATTAACCATGCCAAATTACTCCAAAATGGTAAGGAAGGTAGTTTGACTATTGGTTATGTGGGGTCTGCGATACAGAAAATCATTCCAGAATTATTATTAAAATTTGAGGAGAGATCCCCAAACATTATTTTCGTTCTGAAAGAAATGGATAACCAAAAACAAGTAAAAAATTTACTTTTACAAAATATTGATATAGGCTTTGTTAGACTAGATAGGGTACCGGTAGGTTTGAGTATTCGATCTGTTTTAATAGAAACTTTCTGTTTAGTTTTACCTAAAGATCATCCAATCGATAGCTCTAATTTCAAGAGCTTATCTCAATTTAAAGATGAATTTTTCATATTGTTTGACCCCAAATTTAGTCCGCCATATTATGAAAAAGTAATGCGAATTTTTGACGATAATGATTTTACTCCAAAAGTATCTCACAGCACTATACATGCTAATTCTATTTTCAAGCTAATTGAAAATAATTTTGGCATTTCTATTGTGCCCAAATCTTTACAAATGCCATATTATGAAAATATCAAGTTTATTGAATTAATAGATATTCCACAGCGAACAACTTTATCGGTGGTATGGGATAGGAAAAATACAAATCCTGCTTTAGATGATTTTTTGAAATTACTTTAGGGTAATATCTACGAAATGAAAGTTTCATTTCGTAGATTTATTATCATTAATTTTTATTGTATTCATTTCTCTAATTTCATTCTAGTTAGTGTTATTCATAACTATAAAATCTACTAGTTTAGCTGCTAAATTCGCAGTAAGATCATCTCTATCATATATTGGGTTTAATTCTGCAATATCGCAGGATATTACTTTCTTAGAATTAAATAAAAAAAGTAGCATTTTAAACACAAAATAAGGTGTAAAACCTAAGGAAGATGGTGCACTTACTCCTGGAGCGTAAGCAGACGAAAACCCGTCTAAATCTATTGTGATGTATAAATAATCATTTGATTCAATAAATGGAATTAAACGTTGTTGGAGTAATTTCATTTCTTCATTAGATGATTCGCATTCGAAGTTAATTGCATAATCTACCTGATATTCTTTTGCGATTTCAAATAGTTTCTTGGTATTAGATTGCCGCTGAATGCCAATAATAAAATAATCGACAGTTTCATTACTTTTTTCTAATTCTGTAATGATTTGATTAAAAGGGGTTCCCGAATTCGATTTTCTTTCTATAGAACGTAAGTCAAAATGAGCATCAAAATTTATGATGCCAATTTTTCTTTTAGGTCTATTTTTAATAGCATCACGAATTCCCATAAAATGACCATATGCCATATCGTGCCCACCACCAATAGCTATGGGAAAAATTCGTTTAGAAATTAACAAACCTATGACTTTAGAAAAAGCAAGTTGACATGATTCCATGTCTTTGTCAATGCAAATAATATCCCCAACATCTGCAACATGCTTATTATCAAAATGCACTGGTAATTTTGCCAATCGTTCTCTAAGAACTCTGGGGCCTTGTGCCGACCCTACTCTTCCTAAATTTCTACGTACACCTTCATCACAAACATAACCCAATATGGCGATATCAAGCTTTTCTTTATTTTTTAAATCAGAAATATCGTATAATTCAATTTTTTGATACCAATATTGATTTCCTATATCTGGGTTTGACTTTCTTCCTGTCCAGCATACTCTCTGTGCAGATTCATAATCTGTATTTATATTATTTAATTCACGCATCTTCATTCAAACATTTATTTAATCTTCAATCCTCTTGAAAAAGCTTTCTCTATTTGGTTAATACTAAAAGATTATGGGATGGTTGCATAGGAATTAATTGCCTTTATAAGTATTAAAATGACATTCTTACCAATAGTTATTAAGCCAACTTTATGTTCTAAATCCACGGCATTAGCACCATTAATTTTGGCCCCATTTACTGCCTCTTCAGGACCGATTTTCAATTTAATACAGATCGGGGAAACTACTAAATTTATATTTCCAGAAGGTGCAAAACCAAGGTTGTAATCTTTAGCCAGAGCTAACAGCAAGCCTGAATTAATTACTTTTTTGGGCATTCATCCATTTTACCGAAGCCAGAAATCGAACTTTTTTCAAAAAGTAACTGTAGTCAATTCATTTATATCTTTTCCAGAAACTAGTAGAATTGAATTTGTAAAACTTGGATTATTTCATTAAGGTTCTTGAATAAGATAACCATTAAAATAAATTATTTAAAATAGTATCTTCAACTAAATTTGGAAGTGTAACTTTTAGATTTGGCGATCTTTTCATTTCCCTTTTAATAGCAAAGGTAGCTTCCTTATTTCTGGCCCAACTTCTACGTGCAATTCCATTGTTAACATCATAAAATAACATATTCCTTAAATTTGCTTCAGCCTCTTGTGTACCATCTAATACCATTCCGAATCCCCCATTTATTACTTCTCCCCAACCTACTCCACCGCCGTTGTGAATAGACACCCAGGTTGCGCCTCTAAAGCTATCGCCAATCACATTATGAATGGCCATATCTGCAGTAAATTTACTACCATCATAAATATTAGAGGTTTCACGATAGGGTGAATCAGTTCCACTTACATCATGATGATCTCTTCCTATAACTACAGGTCCCATTTTTCCAGCTGCTATGGCATTATTAAATGCTTCTGCAATTCTTAATCGACCTTCTGCGTCTGCATATAATATACGTGCTTGTGAACCAACAACCATTTTATTTTTTTTTGCGTTTTTGATCCATATAATATTATCTTGCATTTGCAATTGAATCTCTTCTGGAGAATTCTCCATGATTTCTTGCAATACGGTTGCAGCTATTTCATCTGTAGCGTCTAAATCTTCAGGTTTTCCTGAAGTACAAACCCAACGGAATGGCCCAAAACCATAGTCAAAAAACATTGGTCCTAGTATGTCTTGTACATATGATGGATATCTAAAATCGATATTATTCTCTGCCATTACATCTGCACCTGCTCTGGAAGCTTCTAATAGAAACGCATTTCCGTAATCGAAGAAATAGGTGCCTCTTGCAGTATGTTTGTCTATTGCGGCTGCATGTCTTCTTAGAGATGCCTGCACTTTATCTTTAAACAAAACTGGTTCTTCACGAATCAATCGATTAGATTCTTCATAAGAAATACCTACAGGATAATATCCTCCTGTCCATGGAATATGCAACGAGGTTTGATCTGAACCAATATGAATATAAATGTTTTCTTCATAAAAACGTTCCCAGATCTCAACTACATTACCTATATAGGCAATGGAAACAACTTGGCTATCCGTTTGCGCTTGTTTTGCTTTTTCAACTAGTTTATCCATATCATCAATTAGGACATCTACCCAACCTTGTTCATGTCTTTTGATTGCTGCATTTGGATTAACTTCTGCACAAATTGTAATACAATTGGCAATGTTTCCTGCTTTTGGTTGTGCACCGCTCATTCCACCTAATCCGGAGGTTAAGAATATTTTTCCATTTGGCTTTTCACCTTTTGGCAAGATTTGTCGAAATGCATTTATTACAGTAATTGTGGTTCCATGAACAATTCCTTGTGGACCAATATACATAAATGAGCCTGCAGTCATTTGTCCGTATTGAGAAACGCCCAACGCATTGAATTTTTCCCAGTCATCTGGTTGCGAATGATTGGGTATCACCATACCATTAGTAACAATAACTTTAGGAGCACTTTTCGATGAGGGAAATAATCCCATTGGATGTCCAGAATATAAGTGCAATGTCTGTTCGTCGGTCATAGTAGCTAAATACTGAACTGTCAAAAGATATTGTGCCCAATTTTGAAAAACCGAACCATTACCTCCGTATGTAATCAATTCTTCAGGGTGCTGTGCCACTTCTGGATCAAGATTGTTATGAATCATTAATATAATTGCTCTGGCTTGTAAAGATTTCCCGGGATATTCAGCAATATCCCTTGCATAAATTTGATAATCCGGTTTAAATCTATACATATAAATACGACCAAAATTGATCAATTCTTGAGCAAATTCAACAGCTAATTCTTGATGCCAATCTTTAGGAAAGTATCTCAAAGCATTTCTAATTGCTAATTGTTTTTCATTAGCTGATAAAATATCTTTTCGCCTGGGTGCTCTATTAATATTCTTAGCGTATGCATTTTTTGCAGGAAGACTATTTGGTATTCCTTGCAGAATTTTTTCTTGAAATGTCATATTTTAGGTAATTTATCTTACAATAAAAGATCGATTTTTAACCAAATCAATCATATTGTCGATGTCATATTTTAATATTCTATCATCCTCTAACTTATTTACTCTACTTCGTACAATTACAAAATTTTCCTCTATAATTTTCGAAAATGTATTGGGTCTTCTAAATTCCATAGCCTGTACAGCAAACATCAATTCTATAGCTAGTATCTTTTCTATATTTTCTAAAATCTGATTTAGTTTACGACCTGAAATACTTCCCATGGATACAAAATCTTCTTGCCCCAAAGATGTTGGAATACTATCAGCAGAAGACGGAAAACACAATGATTTATTTTCTGAGGCCAATGCAGCTGTCGTATATTGCGGAATCATATAACCTGAATTTAAGCCTTCATTTTCCGTAAGCAATCTTGGCAAACCATACTTGCCTTCTAATAATAAATAACACCGTCTATCAGAAATATTTCCTAATTCTGAAGCAGCTAAGGCAACATAATCAATAGCCATTCCCAAAGATTGTCCATGAAAATTACCACCAGAAATAGCTTCGGTTTCACTTAACACAATCGGGTTATCTGTAACAGAATTCATTTCTATTCCTGTCAATTCTTTTAAGTGATAATAAGCATTTCTAGAGGCACCATGTACTTGGGGCATACAACGAATTGAATAAGGATCTTGTACACGGTTGCACTCCAAATGGCTTTCTATATTCTGGGAATCTTTAAGCAATTTTCGAATTCTCTTGGCTACTTTTAAATTCCCTGGAAAAGGACGTATTTCATGCAAAGCTTTTTTAAACGGAGCAGCGCTTCCCTGAAACCCTTCTAAACTCATAGTCCCTGATACATCTGCTAAATCTAATAAGTATTCCATTTTATCAAGCCCTTTGATAGCATGCGCCAAAATAAATTGTGTTCCGTTTATTAGCCCTAGACCTTCTTTAGCTTCTAATTGTAATGGTATCAATCCGTGAGACGATAAGACTTCTTTGGCTGAACAAATAGCATCCTCAATCCAAAAATCACCTTCTCCTATTAAAGGCAAAAATAAGTGAGATAGTGGAGCCAAATCTCCTGAAGCACCTACGGAGCCTTGTTCTGGTACTACTGGTAATAAATCATTTTCTATAAAATATATAATTCGCTCAATCAAGCTAAGCCGTACTCCAGAGTACCCCTGACATAAAGCATGTACTTTACAAATCATCATGATTTTTGATAATTCTTTTTCAATTGGCTTTCCTACCCCAACTGCATGACTAATCAATAAATTTTCTTGTAACTTTTGGGTTTTTTCTGGGGCTATTTGTTTATCACACAATGGACCAAATCCAGTATTAATACCATATACTGCTTTATTGCCCTTGGCCATTACTTCTACTTTTTTTCTACATGAATTTACTCTATCTATAGCAGTATTTGTTAAACTCCCTTTCAAAGTCCCATTGGCTATGTCTTTTACTTTTTTTATAGTTAGTTGATCAACTCCATATTTAAACATATCATATCAAAATTAATTTACAGCAAAGTAATTCAATTTTTCCATACGTTATAGGACTAATATTATGAATAATTGATAACTATAAGGTATCAATTTAAAAAACTGATCTTTTTTGTTTTTTGATTTTTTAAATGAATATTGCTATATAAGTATGCTTGTATTAATCAATCGCTCTTAAACTTCATTTGAGGAATGATACCGATTATTGGATTAACATTTGTTTTTTTTATGCGTTTTGGATTTTTATAAATTATAAGTTGAATATCCAAAATTTAAGTTATTCCTTGAACATTAGATTATTTTAGAGTCTTCCCATCTTTTGATGTAAGAAGCGAATTGCTTTTAAAATAATGCAGTAATCCTATAGCAACCAAAACAATGCTTCCAGCAATTATGAAAGGATAGTAAAAACCACCTGCAATCAGCCAAGTTCCTAAAACTGGCCCTAAAATCTGTCCTATACTATTTGCCGAGGTTTGGAGAGAAATATTACTGCCCGCATTTTCTTTTGAAAGTAAGGAAATGGCTGAAAGCAGGTTCGGGGTCACCATAGCACCCCCTGCGGCAAATGTGATGATTAGTACATATACATAAAATTCATTATTAAAAAAGGGAAACGCGATCATTGATATTCCTGAAATAAATAATCCGGCTCCAATTTGTTGCTTTGCAGTTAATAATTTTTCACCGTAGGTCGCAAATACGGGCTGTAATACCGCCATTACAGCTCCACAAAGCATAAAACCAATACCTATCTGATTACTGGAAAATAATAATTCATCTTTTCCATAGATTGAAAAAACCGTTTCAAATAGGGTAACGACGAACTGCATTACAAAAGAGAGTAGTAACAATACAATTAAGAACCGACTGAAGTTAAATATTTTTTGTTTTCCTGATACAAGTCTGCTTACAGGGGTTGTATTTCTAAGCCATTTAATCAGTATGCCCAATACAATAAAACCCAAAAAGGCCACCAGAAGAAAAGGGATTGAAAAACGATCCAGATGTAATATCCCCAGTGAATATTTAAAGTGTAGATTGGTTTGGGAAAGAAAGCTGCCTAAAACAGGCCCGAAAATGACCCCTGAGCTTATAGCTACCCCAGACCAGGCCATAATCTTGGTCCTATGCTTTATAGAAGTAATATCACTAAGGTATGCGTTACTGACAGGAATTACCGCCGATGTGAATATACCTCCAAGGATACGCGCTATATAAAGCATTGTAAGGGAAGTTGCCAACCCTGTTAGCAGTTGCATTACTATAAACCCTATCAATCCAACAATGATAATAGGCTTACGCCCGTATTTATCGGATAGCCTGCCCCAAAGTACAACGAAAAGAAGCTGGAAAAAAGGATAAATACTGGTCAATAAACCGATATGAAAGTTGATCGAATCAGGGTCCAGGTTATCTTCTAATGCAAGCCTTTCGGTATAGTATGGAAGGGTTGGCAATAAAATACCGTATCCCAACATCACTACAAATAAACTCAATAGGATTAAAAATATCTTGTTGAGTTTTTCTTTCTTATTCATCTATTTTTTACCGATTTTTCGCTTTAATAATTGCGCATTAATAGCCACAATAACGGTACTTAAACTCATAAAAACAGCTCCAACGGCTGGTCCCAAAACGAAACCAGAAGAATAGAGTACACCAGCGGCTAGTGGAATGGCTACGACATTATATCCAGTTGCCCATATTAGATTCTGAATCATTTTGTTGTAAGTAGCTTTACCAAATAAAATTAGGTTCGCAATATCCTGTGGATTACTGTTTACCAATATAATATCGGCTGTTTCAGCTGCCACATCGGTTCCCGACCCAACTGCAATACCAACGTTTGCTTGTGCCAAAGCAGGTGCGTCATTTACGCCATCGCCCGTCATTGCCACAAATTCCCCTTTTACTTGCAATTCTTTAACGATTTCTACTTTTTGATGTGGTAATACTTCAGCATAGTAACCGTCCAATCCAAGTTTATCGCTAACCGCTTTTGCCGTAATTTCATTATCTCCGGTTGCCATCAGGACTTTAATGTTATTCTTTTTAAATATTTTGATAGCCTCAGCAGATTCTGGTCTTATCTCATCAGCAAGAGCTATATATCCCGCCAATTGACCATCAATCAACACAAATACCACAGTTTCCGCGGCATCGCTATAGGCATCTTCAGGAATGGTGATCTTTTCGTCTTTTAAATAACCAGGACTCACCACTTTTATTTGCTTACCTTCTACATTTGCCTCTACACCTTTGCCCGTAATCGCATTAAAGTTTTCAAGTTTTGGAATGGTAATATTGTCTTCTTTAACTTTTTTGATAACACCTACAGCAATAGGATGTTCTGAACTTTGTTCTAATGCGCTAGAAAGCCTCAAAATTTCTTCTGATGAATACGTTTCATTTACAGATTCAATTCGGGTAACGCCAAAATCCCCTTTGGTCAATGTTCCTGTTTTGTCAAACAATAAAACAGATATTTTACGCGATTCTTCAAACGCAGTTCTATTTCGGATTAACAATCCATTTTGGGCAGAAACTGCGGTAGAAATGGCAACTACTAAAGGAATTGCAAGACCTAAAGCGTGTGGACAGGCAATAACCATAACGGTAACCATTCGTTCCAATGCATATACAAAAGGAAATCCTAAAATCAACCAAACTGCCAGTGTTCCAAAACCAATTGCCAGAGCAATATAAGTCAACCACTTTGCAGCTCTATCAGAAAGGTTTTGCATTTTGGACTTGGTCTTTTGTGCTTCCTCTACCATCGTAATGACCTTGTTGAGGTAGCTGTCTTTTCCTGTATGTTCTACTTTTACTTGGATACTTCCATTACCATTTACTGAACCTCCAATAACTTTATCTTTTTCTTCTTTTTTTACTGGTTTCGATTCTCCTGTAAGCATAGATTCATTCAGGTAACTGGAACCTTCAATAATAATTCCATCAGCGGGAACTTTTTCTCCCGGCTTTACTAGAATTAGGTCATCCTTTAAAAGGTCTTCCAGTTTTATATCTTCTATAGTATCGTCTTTTACCCGATGGGCTTCGGCGGGCATCATACTTACTAACAATTGCAATGCTTTGGACGCTCCAAGTACACTTTTCATCTCTATCCAGTGACCTATAAGCATAATAGCGATAAGCGTAGCCAATTCCCAGAAAAAATCGACACCTTCTAGACCGAACACCGTGGCCGAACTATACACATAAGCCACGGTAATTGCCATTGCTATAAGTGTCATCATACCAGGAGCACCCTTTTTGATTTCGGACCAGAATCCTTTTAGAAACGGCCAGCCACCATAGAAATAAACCACAGAGGAAAGGGCAAATAAGATATATTGGTTTCCCGGAAGCAGAAACTCATAGCCGATAAAGTCCTGAATCATCGGTGAGAAGAACAGTATGGGAAATGTAAGTACAAGCGTTACCCAAAAACGTTTCTTGAAGTCGGCAATCATCATTTTATGATGATCGTGACCCATTTTCCCATGACCTGGGTTATGTCCTGAATGGTCATCTTTTCCATGGTTCATTTTAGAATGATCTTCTTTTTTATTTTTCATCTTGGAATGATCCATTGCCGCATCTTGGCCGTGCTTGGTCTTTTCGGTGAAATTATCTTTAATTTCAGTTTCTTTTTCCTTCCCTTCTTCCTTTGCGGGATCCTTACCTTTACCCTTATGACCGGGATGATGTTCGTGATTTTCCATAGTTTTTAGTTTGCTAGTTATCGTAATTTCTTTCTCATAGCTTCTGAAATATTTTCGGCATATACACCGTAGGCATCTACCAAGAGACCTTTTATTCCGTCTTTGGAAGATATAGCATATAGAATACTATTATCATCTGTACTACTCATTCCTTCAAAGCGATAGGTTTCATCCACTTTAAAATCTTCAGGATGGATCTCAATTTTGAGTGAAGCACATTTCAAACATTCAGGCGTTAAGTTGAAGTCATAGGGATATTCGTTTGCCTGTAAATCGTTTATTGCTTCTGAAAGTGTATCGTAATTTTTCATTTTTTTTTATTTATAGTTCATAGTAAAATAACTACCATCGTCTTCGGTAAATTTCTGAAAGGTCAATAAACCTTTTCCATTTAATTTCTCGTTAACGATATAGTTGAGTTGCTTAATGCGAATTCCCCAAGCATAGGCCTTAATATTAATTTTTGATTTAATATTGTTACGGTCTAATTTTCGGTCGTAGATCTTTATTATGCTTTTAGAACCAAAGAAATTCAACAAGCCCGAGTCAAAACTTATTTCCAGTTCAATGTCCTCTAGGTTATCCAAATCGTATAGATTTTTAAACTTTTTGGAGGTGGTATTGATTTCGGTTTCCTTAGATTTTGGGTTTGAAAACGGAAATGCCATAACCATTATACTAGCTTCATCTGGTTTACAGCGATAGGTCGTTGTGTATTTGTCGGTAGATTGTTTGTCCTTGTCAAACAGTTCGGTGATCACCATAATTTCATAATATCCATTCTTCTTTATAGCTTGGGCAGCTTCAAAAGTTTGTTTGTTTAAAAAAGCACTTTCTTCATCAAAATTTTCCCGAATTACAACTCTACCTGAAATCTGCCCAATGAGCATTTCGGTTTGTCCATTCATCGTAAGGTTGAATAGGATAAAAAGTAGAATGAAACTTTGCTTTCTCATATATGGTGCATTAATTTTTTAACTTCTTTTGCCATTACATCGCTCAAGTCAATAGCATTTGAAGGATGTGGAATGGTATTGCAGGTTACTATTTTTTCGACTCCTGAATCCAACAGATCTTGATAGGCATTACCCGAAAAAACTGCGTGAATGCCAATACATATTGGTGGTTTCATGCCTGCTTTTTTCAAATGTTTCACAGTTTCAATCATTGTTCGTGCAGTCGAGATAATATCATCCACCAAAATAGGTGTGGCCTCTTTGTATTTATCTACATCAGGAACCGAGACTTCCACATCACGGTCGCCGTAACGTACTTTCTGTAATACTGTAAAAGGTACCCCTGCATTTTTGGCAACCTCGGAAACCCATTGTTCGCTTTCAGAGTCGGGACCGATAAGAACAGGATTTTCGACGTTTTCCTTAATCCATTCTGAAATAGCATCAGCAGCGTGAATGACTTTGTTTGGGATGTGATAGACTTCACCCAAAGAGCTTATCCTGTGTAAGTGGGGATCTACAGTGGTAATACTATCGGCAAAACCAGAAATCAATTTCCCGAAGTAAGCGGAGGTTACACCTTCACCTTCATTAAATACTTTGTCCTGACGCATATAGGCAAGGTATGGCGCTACCAAACAGGTACACATCGCTCCGAGAGATTTTGCAGTATGGCTCAAAAAGTAGAGTGGTAATAGTTTTTCGTCTGTTTCGTGCAGCGTGCAGACCAGTACTACACATTTATCCTTTACATCGGATAATATACGTGTATAGGATTCTCCATCGGGAAAACTGCGTAACGTGGCTTTGCCTATTTCGGCATCCATTTTTGTGGCCAAAAGTTCTGTGAGCTTTTCATTTCCGGGAAGACTGAATAATATTGATTTCATAATATATTTTTTAAATAATGGTTATGATGTCGTCGTGGCTATTTTTATATTCCAAGGCATAATCAAGTTCGCCTTTGGATTCTGCATATATAGTATATAGCAATTGGTTCTTTTCAATAATATCTTTCAAATGAACATTAAGAAGAATCCCTGCGGATTTAGATTGTGGCGCACCCGAAAGCTTTGCAAGTTTGGCAATCTTTCTGTTATCGATTCTTTCTAAAACTCCTGACTTTTCTGCCTTAATTTTGATTTTATAGGGTGCTAAAACAGGTAGTGTAAAGCGACCTTGAGCTTTACAAATGGCAATAAATTTTTCATAAGCTTTGCCAGATTCTAAAATTTGTCTTGCAATCTGGTTTCCCATTCCCGATTTAACTTTTCCAGAAAGTTCCAATAGTTCCCCTGCTAAAAGCAAGGCTCTTTCCGCTAGGTCATTTGGTGCATCAGATTCATTCTTCAAAACCTTTAATATATCGATAGCTTCTAAAGTAGGACCAATACCATTTCCAACAGGCTGCGTACCATCTGTAATAATAACTTTTACTTCTAAACCAACAGCTTTCCCCACGGTTTCCATATGTCCTTTTAATTGCTCTGCCATTTCTGTACTGCGTACTTTGGCGGTTTCTCCCACAGGAATATCAATTAAAACGTGTGTGGATCCTGCTGCAGCTTTCTTTGAAAGCACAGAGGCTATAAGCTGGCCTTCGCTATCAATATCTAAGGCTTTTTCTATTTTTATGAGCACATCATCCGCAGGGCTCAATTGTGCCGTGCCTCCCCATACTAAGCAGCCACCTTCCTTTTTAACCACTTCTTTTATTTCTTCTATAGAAAGTGCAACATTGGTTAATACTTCCATAGTGTCAGCCGTTCCCGCTGGAGATGTAATTGCCCGGGATGACGTTTTGGGCATCGTAAGGCCATAAGCAGTAACGATAGCCACCACGATAGGTGTGGTTCTGTTACCAGGCAAACCTCCAATACAGTGTTTGTCCACAACGATTTCTTTGCGCCAGTCCATCTGTTTTCCAGATACAATCATTGCTTTTGTGAGGTTTGATATTTCTTCAATATCCATCCTTCCTCCTGCACAGGCTGTAATGAATGCAGAAAGATGTATGTTGGAATAATCGCCTTCAACGATATCGGTTATAATTTCGCTATAAGCGTTATAATCCAGTTTTTGATTATAGATTTTTGCCCGAACGTGGCTCAAAGATTCAATAGGTTCCAAATGTGAAACATAGAGGGTTTCATTATGGGAAAGGTTCAGTTTTTTTTCCGCTGCATCCGATAGTCCAATTTCATTAGGCAACAGAATATCTGAATTTATAATATTGAGGCTTGCCACAATGGAAATATCTAGATTTGAAATACGAATTCTGGTAAGGGCTTCAAATCCTTCCGAAACACACACGTGACAATCTTCCCGCATATACACGACATTCTCGTTTTGTGTGTAGATTCCGAGATGTTTGTATTTCAATATATTTGAGTGTTGTTCCATATTTATCTTAATTGAAAAGATTTTATGATCTATTCTAATTCTTCAATAGTATATAATTGTGGTATTATAGCATCCCAAGAATAGGTTTCTTTGATACCTTTTTGTAATGCTTCCGCGCTTTCCTTTTCACCGTGAACTATGAAAATCCGTTCAGGTTTGTCTTTTATCTTACTCATCCAACCTATAAGCTCTGCGTGGTCGGCGTGTGCCGAAAGGCCTTCAATTTCAGCTACCTGCATTTTGAAAGGAACCCATTTACCATAAACTTTCAGTTCTTTTTCGCCTTCCAATAATTTTCTTCCACGGGTTCCTTCAGCTTGATAACCCACGAAAAGTAAAGTGTTATTAGGATTTTGCGCCTGTGTTTCAAGATAGTTGAGCATTCTACCACCTGTAAGCATACCACTTCCTGCAATAACGATTTTGGGTTTGTTATCAGTTCGTAATTCCATAGTTTCACGATAACTTTTTACGACCGTGAAATGTGAACACATTTCATCACATTCATTGTCTTCTAACCTGTGCCAATCCCTAGTGCGGTGGAACAGTTCCAATACACTAGCTCCCATTGGGCTGTCCATAATCATTTGTACTTTGGGTATTTTGTTCTCTTTTATTAATTTCCAAAAAATAAGCATCATTAATTGTGCACGTTCTACCGAAAAGCTCGGAACAAATAGACTACCACCTTTATTGACTGTATCCTTGACTAATTTTTCAATCTGCGGAATGGCTTCCACTTCATCAGGATGAAACCTTCCGCCGTAAGTAGATTCTATGAATAGCACATCTGCCTTTTTTGGTTTTAAAGGTGGAAACAATAGTAAATCATTAGTTCTTCCAATATCGCCTGAAAAAACAAAGCGTTTTCCGTGTAAATCCAACTCGATATAGGTAGCACCAAGAATGTGTCCGTTATATTGAAATCGAGCCTTGATACCTTCAAACAATGAAATCCATTGTGCTTGCGGAACGCCCTTAAAATGCGGAATTGTTTTTTCTACATCGTTTAAATCGTATAATGGTTCTGCTGGGCTATGCTTTGAATAACCTTCCTTATTAGCACGTTCGGCTTCCTGTTCCTGTATTTTCGCACTATCATTAAGTATAATTTTTGCGATGTCCAAGGTTGGATTTGTACCATAGATAGGACCCTTAAATCCTTGTTTTACTAACCTTGGCAAGTATCCAGTATGATCTAAATGGCCGTGGGTAAGCAATACAACATCAATATCTGAAACTTCAACAGGTGGATGTTCCCAGTTTTTGAGACGTAACTCCTTAAGTCCCTGAAAAAGGCCACAGTCTACCAGTATTTTTCTATCTCCCGTGTCCAACAAATATTTTGAGCCAGTTACTGTACCTGCTGCGCCCAAAAAGTGGATATTAATTTTATTGTTTCTCATTTTTATAATATTAGTTTAGTGACCGCCACAACAGGAAGATGTGTTTCCTATATCTTGGTTCAACGTATATAACTCCACTATCTCATTAAATAAATTGCGAGAATCGACTTTAATAAGTAGAGCCAGCTTCTTTATGGATTTTTGCTCGGAGTTTACCATTTCCAATAATATTTCTAAGGCTTCTTCAAGAAGCTTTGGGTCATCTTCCAATGCTTGGTAAAATGGTTCGAAATCTATTTTGCACTGTTGTTGCGGTTCTTCAGTTTTCATAAGTTTTGTATTTAAGATTGTTAAACTTTTTATCATTAAGTGCTTTTACATAGCGCTTCTGCATCTTCTAAAATTTTCTTGTGTCTTTTCTTATCAATTCCTATCTGCTCCAATAGCGCAGGGTTTTCCTGAAGCTCATCACAGAGCACAATACCTTTATCCAATAATTTTGTTTTTTCAGCTTTGGTTATCGTTGTTAAGGCGGTAAGCGGGTGTAAGCCTGACTTGTCTATTCTATCCTTTAATCCGTTTCCCATAGGGTAATCCCAACTTGTCAATAGTAATCCTACACATTTACCATATTTTATAGCGTCACTTGTAAATCGAGTATTGGTGTACAAACCTCCTTTATGAAGTATAGTTTCGTGGCCTTTTTGATGCTCCCACTTCGCTTTTACATCCAAAAATCTTGATTGTATATATAATGGAATTTTCACATTGCAAAATCGTCCTTGGTCGCTGTGGAATTTACACTCAATCATATAATGGTTATTATCTTTTTGCGCTATCACATCCACTTCATGCTGCACACAATTACCTTGAACAATCTCACCAACTTTTGCATCATAACCTTCGTGCGTAAATAATTTACCCACCAGCTTTTCAAAAGGAAAGCCAGAGGGACCCAATTCCATCAAGGCTTTTTTGAGTTTGTACTTTGATGCACTTAGCCTTGATTTACCCTTTAGCATATTGAATGCTAATTGGTAAATTTTTTTAGTGGTCATTCCTTCTTCAATCTGCTCCTGTACCTTACGGGCTATATTCTGAATAATATCTTCATCTGCCCCTGAACGCCGTAGGGAGTTGATGAGTTTGTTTACATCAAAAGCTTGGTACTCACCAGAGTATTTTTTTATTAAAACTGATTTATTCATCGTTACACTTTAATGGTCATCACAGGCAATTCGGAATGATTGGTTATACCTTCAGCGATACTTTTGGAGAACAGGCTTAAAAAACCTGTACGTCCGGAGGTACACATAGCGATCAAATCGGCATCTTTATATTTTAAAAAATTGTTTATTCCTGTTTCTACGTCAGGTTCGTTATATACATTCAAGGTATACTTTTCCAGATCCGGAAATTTTTTCAAGAACTCCTTAATAGGGTTTAGCCCCTGCTCAATATTGTTAAAATCAGTCTGAGTATTGATTCTTAATAAATGGATATTCGCTCCGCATTTTTCAGCAATCGAAATAACCTGCTCAAATGCTTCGTTCACATCTTGAAGAAAATCTGAAACAAAAATGATATCTTTGAAAGGAAAGGATACTTCCTGGTCCTTAACCACGATTACTGGGACATCAGCTTTTCTCACAATTTTTTCTACATTGCTTCCCATTAATTCACGCACTCCGCCGCGTGTGCCGCTGCTTCCCGTAACTATAAAATCGTGATGAAAATGACCAGAATGTTTAAGGATATTTGCTTGTCCGCCATCAAATTCCAAAAAGGTACTGCATTCAATTCCTTGTCGTTCTGCTTTTTTCTGCAGTTCCCTCAGGTCGGCTTTTATACTCCCTATTTGTTTCACTGTTTCTGGATACCGCATTTCCTTTTGTTTATCCAACTTTACCCAATCGACAGGGGTTTTTATCAAGTGGAAAAAATGGATTTCAGAATTATAAAGCTTCGCCAATTTAATTCCGAGTTCTGCCGCTTTATTGCAGTTTTCTGAAAAGTCTGTAGGTACGAGTATGTTATTCATTTCATTAAATTTTAATTATTTTGTTTCCATTTAAAATCACAAATTTCTGCTCCGGTTACAACAACGTTTGTTCGTCATAATTTGGCATTTTATAGTTCAGCCAAAAGAAAAACCAATACATGCTAAATATTTATACAAATCTCTATGAACCCTTTCGCTTCGTAATATCATAATGGGATCCTTCATATAATTGAAGTAAAAAAGATGGTCTGTTTTTGAGATATTCTTAAAATCTCGTAAAAGACCTATTTTTGCGGATTTTAAACCCACAGTTTTATACCAACAAAGGATCGTTTTCTATTTTTTAAATTACCCTATAATTTAAGCAATATTAATTTTGTCTTCCAGATATACACTTTGTACTAAATTGAGTAATTCCAAACCTTCTTTAAAAGGCTTTTGAAATGCCTTTCTTCCCATAATCAATCCAGAACCACCAGCTCTTTTATTGATGACAGCAGTTGTCACAGCTTCAGTTAGATCTGATTTCCCTTTGGAACCTCCTCCTGAATTTATCAATCCTATTTTTCCCATATAGCAATTGGCTACTTGTAATCGACAAAGGTCAATTGGATGATCTGTGGTAAGTGTTTTATACATAGCATCATCATATTTTCCAAATCCTATATCTTTAAAGCCATAATTATTTGTTGGTAATTTTTGTTTGATAATATCTGCTTGAATGGTTACACCCAGATGATTAGCCTGTCCTGTTAAATCAGCTGCCGCGTGATAATCTTCTTTTTCGGTCTTAAAGGCTTCATTGCGCAAATAGCACCACAAGATGGTTACCATACCCAGATTATGTGCTTCTTCAAATGCTTCGGCAATTTCCTTGAGTTGCCTGTTGCTTTCTTCTGAGCCAAAATAAATGGTGGCTCCTATGGCAACAGCTCCCATGTCCCAAGCCGCTTTTACCTTGCCAAATAATGTTTGGTCATAGGTGTTAGGGTAGGTAAGTAGTTCATTATGGTTAATCTTGACGATAAACGGAATTTTATGGGCATATTTTCGGGCGTTCAATCCCAATACACCAAACGTAGATGCCACACCATTACAACCAGCTTCGATCGCAAGTTTTATAATATTCTCCGGGTCAAAATAATCGGGGTTTTTATAGAATGAAAAGGCTGCGCTATGCTCAATACCTTGATCTACAGGTAGGATACTTAAATATCCAGTACCTCCTAAATTTCCATGATTGTATAATTGGGCAAGACTTCGCAGTACCTGAGGATTTCTGTTGCTATTGGCAAACACCTTATCAATGTTATCTTTGCTCGGAGCCTGTAGTTCATCCTTTGTTATTTTTTCGCAAACGTGATCCAAATAGAAGGATGCTTTTTCTCCTAAAATTTCTGTGATATTTTTCTCTGTTTTCATTTTAATAAGAATTAATGAATTCCTAAACTTTCATTGGTTTTAGAAATGGATTTTGCCCCATCCATTTCAATTCCAGTAAGTGCCCGAATGGCATCGATAGTTTCAGGTATAACAATGGCTTGGTTATCCACTACATAGGCATAGAACAGTTCATCGCCCACTACTTTTAGCATATCTTCCCAAAGGGCTACTTCATACATATCGCCCCAAGGCCTTCCCATATCCAAGAACATTTCCTTAATGGTATTGTTGGAAACTAAACCTTGGTCATATTGAATTAGTTTAATACGGCTGGACGTTTTAAAAGCATTAAGCACTTCTTCCTTCGTGGCCTGCTTTTTCAATTTTACATTCCAGTAGTGCATATGGCTTAAGGTTTCAGGCACTTTTACTGCGGAAGTGATTACGTCCAAATCAGGATCAACACTTTTAGCGTCAGGGCCTTGATGGCTTGGAATATCTTTTTCGGGAACCATTGTGTTCATAATACCACCTAAATGGCTTTCCCAAGGATCTGTCGCTCTTCTTAAAAGTGTACCCCTGGCATAATCCAATAAATCGGCTCTTTTTAGGGCAGTCAGCGTTCTTAAAATCGAGGTGGTATTGCAGGAAACAACCCTTGTGGCATTTAGGTTTATAGCCGATTTGTAATTATTTTCGGCACTAAAGGAATGGCCTGTGGTTTCGTGTTTTTCGCCACCCTGAACAATAAATTTGACACCTCTCTCTTTATAGATTTCTACATTTTGAGCTGCAATTTTTTTAGGCGTACAGTCCACGACGAGATCTGATTTTTTTAGAAGTTCCTGCATATTGCCTTTAATTGAAATCCCTTCGGATTTCATTTTATCAGCTGCTTCTTCGGTAGCTGCATAGATGTCATACTCCTTTCTTACGGCATTTTGAATGCGCCAATCACTTATGATATCACACACTCCCACAAGCTTCATATCGTTTTGTAGATTAATGGCATCCGCCACCCTCTTACCAATGACTCCATATCCTATAACTGCTATATTTTTCATATAAATTGGTTTTCTAATTAACTCTGTTTTATTTTTGCTTTGCTTTAAGTTTCCATTCCCATCGGCATATTACCTTCATCGTCTGTATGTGAAATCATAAAAACACGTTCCGAAACAATTATTAAAACAATCCCAATTGCAGCTACAATAAGGACTAAAGGATCACTCAGGTATTTTATGTATAGAAAGGCAGAGAGTACCCCAATATCAAGTATGATGGCGATTAAGGGGATTATAGGTTGAAAATCAACTTCTTTTCTAAGATGTCTAAAAAGTCCCCAATGGATTGCAATATCCATAATGAGATAAAAAATAGCCCCAATAGAAGCAATTCTTGTTAGATCGAATAGAACGGTCAATAAAATAGCGAGTGCAACCGTGAAAATGAGCGCGGGATTTTTAAGTTTGCCTATTCTTTTTAAAGATGGTACCTGTTTCATATTGCTCAGCATAGCCAACAAGCGTGATGCCGAAAACACACTTGCTATAACGCCTGAAAAAGTTGCAACAATAGCTATTGCGATGGTAATCCAGGAACCCCATTCCCCAAAAACTGGTTTTGCAGCAGCAGCCAAAGCATAGTCCTTTGCTTCGATTATTTCAGGGATGCTTAAACCTCCTGCTACGGCAAGTGCCAAGGCTACATATATGAAAGTGCAGATAAGTATAGAAAACACAATAGATCGCCCGAGGTTTTTGTGAGGATTTTTGATATCTCCACCCTGATTTGTAATAGTCGTGAACCCTTTATAGGCAAGAATTGCTAAAGCCAAGGCAGCAACAAAACCTAATCCCGGTGGTAAGGCTTCGGTGTTTTTTGGAATATAGTTTCCGGTAATATTTGCAAACCCAGAAACTATTAGACCTGCAATAGCGAGCAATGCGATACCAACCACCTTTATAATTGCTGTAAAGGTGGCTGTTGCGCCAATTACTTTGTTTCCTAGAATATTCACTATATATGCTGTTACCAAAAGCAGAATACCAAGAATGGACGCGTAACCAGCAAAACTATCTGGGAACAAGCGAAGCGTATAGGCTCCGAAAGTGCCTGCTACCAAACTTTCTGAAACCACCATTGACAAATACATCAACAAAGAAAAGACACCTGTTGTTGTTCCAGGCCCGTAGGATTTACTTAAAAATTTGACGACACCTCCAGAGGAAGGAAAGGCGTTTGAGAACTTTACATAGGAATATGAGCTGAAACCTACTACAACAGCACCAGCAATAAAAGCAATCGGGAATAAATCGCCCACCAACTCTGCTATTTGCCCCATAAGGACAAATATGCCGGCACCAATCATTACGCCAGTGCCAAGAGATATGGAACCTATTAAGGAAAGCTTATTATTTTTGCCTGTGGTGTTTTTCATATTTAAACGATTTCTTTGCGTTGTTGACTGATGGCTTTGGATTAAAATTTCTAATAATCAGTAGCATACTCTTTTCATAGCTGAAATAACTAATGGCTCAGTTAAGGCCAACCAATACTTTATTTCGAAAACCGTTGGCGTACATTAGGGAGTCGTAAAGAACTTTTCACCAGTTGACAAAATAATGGCTGAACCTGATGGAAAACATCTCTATTGAATAAAACCATCTGTAACCCTTTGTGTCTGACTTTTTCTAACAAAGACAATTCTGAAATCCGCCACCTATAATTACCACACGTGGCAACGAGGAATCTGGTAGACAGATAATATCTGTTAATTTGCAATCCGATTCCTTTATTTTGTTTTGCGCGTGTTTCATTTAAACTTACTTATTCACGTTTTTTTCAAAATCGCCTTTACTTCTCATCTTTGTTTCTTGCAATCATTACCGAACACTTCGCGTGTGTTGCGATATATTGTGAAACAGAACCCAACAATAAACGTGAAAATGCCCCGTGGCCTTGGGAACCGAGTATAATTAAATCTGCATTAAAGGCTTCTGCTTTTTCTAAAATTTCTTTTTTTGGAAGACCAATAACAACAGCGGTGGTTATTTTAAGCGTGCTATTTTTATTTTTCAATGAATCTGCAGCTACGGAAACAATTTTTTCTGCAGATTTTTCTGCAAATTCTTCTGCATTGGATATGACCTCTTGATAGTAGGAGCGAACGCTGTCCACCGTAAGTAGATCTGGTGCCCACACATTGGGATTCTCATATACGTTTATAATACTAACTTCACTATCATTTGGTAATGGAATTTTTGCAAGTTCACTTACAGCAACTTTGCTAAACTCTGAACCATCTACTGCAAGTATTATTTTCATAATTGATTATTTTATAGATTAGATTGATTAATGCCTTATTATTGTGCATCTTCTTTTTCTTTCACAATCAATACCGAGCATTTGGCGTGGGTTGCTAGATATTGTGAAACAGAACCCAATAAAAATCGTGAAAATGCCCCTTGCCCTTGTGAACCGACTACAATTAAATCAGCGTCAAAAGATTCCGCTTTTTCTAAAATTTCTTTTTTAGGAAGGCCGTTAACAACAGTTGTTGTGATGTTAAGCGAATCATTTTTTCTTTTTAATACTTCAACAGCTTTGGAAACAATTGATTTTCCTATTATTTGTGCATTTTTTATAGCATCCTCAGGGTATTTGTAAAGTGTTGCTTTTGTTGAAACTAAACCAGGCATTGGCATTGCGCGATGCTCATAAATGTTTATAATATTAACTTCACTATCATTTGGCAAAGGTATTTTTGTAAGTTCCTTAACAGCTGCTTTACTGTAATGAGATCCATCTATTGCTAATACTATTTTCATGATTTGAATATTTTATCGATTGCGATCTCTTATGCTTTATTCTTATTCATAAATGCTTGTGCATCTTCTTTAGAAGCGAAGTAAAAAACAATTCCGCTGCTTTTATCTTGAATAATAAAAAGCGAAGCTTTAGCTACTTTTTTTACTAAATAGATTGCATCCAAAAAATTTCCTAGGAAGAATAACATTCCAGCAGTCGAAACAACCCCCGTGGCTATAAATTTTCTTCTTGCCTTAAATTATTTGGATTTTATTTGAGCATTATAAAAAGCTCCAATACATGCACCAATAAGCCAACCTAAAATAAAGGTTTGAACAATACCAAATAGTGCTTCCAATAAAGGTACATCCATCCTGATGATACTTGAGACATCTAAGCCATGTAAAAGACTATTAAAAAAGGTGATTGAACCTTCTTGTCCTGCCGTTGCCATTACGATCATACAGCCCAAATAAATTAAGGCTCCTGTAAGACCCAAAGCAAAACCGAGTTTTTTAACGTTTAATCGATACATGATTTTTTAGTTTTTAAATTAATTTTTTGAGTTTAAAATCTTTCTTGATGCTACAAATTCATCCTTGGATAATTCGCCTTTGGCAAATTGCTCTTTCAAAACATCCAGCGGGCTTTCTTTCTTGGTTTTTTGATAAGGTATGTCTGTGGGAATGAAAAATATCCAGGCCAAGAAAAGAAACCAGACAATCCACCATATAAAATGCATACCGCCGTAGTGATTCATAATATTAGTTTTTAAGAATTTATATTTTTAGGACTGTCTGAGTTCAAAATATTTTTTGACTCTTCTAATTCTTCCTTGGATATTTCGCCTTTGGCAAAACGCTTGTTCAAAATATCCTGTGGACTTTCTCTCTTTGATTTTTGGTATGGAATATCAATAGGAATTAAGAATATCCAAACAATAAAAATGATCCATATAAACCACCATATTAGGTGCATTCCTCCAAAACTTCCATCGTAATAGTGCATGATTTTTAGTTTTTAATTTGTTAATTTATTTCTGTGATTGTATACCACTTAAGTATATTGAGTTGCTTTTGTAATTCAGCAACTGTAAGTGTTTTATTCATCGTGATAAATGTAGCACCTATTGGGTTTAAGAATATTTCAGTATTTTCTATTGCTGGATGCTTTTCCAAAGTTTCTTTTACCTTAGTGACACAGCCTCCACAACCAATCCCGTCTATTTGATATTTTTGTTTCATATCTTATCTTAAAGTTAGTGATGATGATTCCCTTCTTGATTTTCTTTTTTATCCTTCTTATTTAAGTTCTCATCAGATAATCCGTGAGTATGGTTCCCATGCCCCATTGGCATTAGCAAGTGGATAACGAATAATATTATGATAAATGTAAATAGCCCAGTCCCACCTCCAATCCCTATTGAAGGTGCTAAAAAGATGAACAAAAGTGGTAGTCCGCAACCGATAACCATCCATAACCAGTGATTTTTCATGATTTTAGTTTTTTATGTTGTCATAAATTAACGATGCTCGATCTGTTTTGCTTAGGTCCGGCTATCCACATCGTCCATCTTGTTCATTCCCTGCATATCCATTCCCTTATCGCTCATCATCTTCATGCTGGACTGCATACAATCTTCGCTCATTATCCCTTTTTCCTGCATCATTATCATGATAGGTCCCATCATTTTTTCCTCATTCATCATTTGAGACATCATTTGAGACATCATTTGAGACATCATTGAGTGCCTCATTTGTTTGTTGTCCATCATCATCATTTGCATCCCTTCTCCTTGCATCATATAACCCATCATTTTTTTATTGCCCTGCATCATTTGCATTGCCTGTTCGCTGTTTTGCATTTGGCTCATTAACTCGGTCATATAATTCTGATTTTCCATAATGGTATTAAAAACCTCTGTGCGGGTTTCAGGGTTTTCCATCAATGCTTGGGGATCTGTTTCTTGTTTGCAACTGTTTAGGCTTAAAAGCCCAATTGCCGATAAAATTATTATTAGTGTTTTCATACTATTTAATTATTTCTAATTCTTAGGGTATTTCAACCAATTTCAAATAGCCATTAAATTCATTGCCTAATTAAAATAAGTCATTGCTACTTTTATAATTTTTGTACTGGAAGACCTAACGTAATCCAGTCATGCATTCCTCCCCGGTAATATAAAATTCTATCAGCCGGATAACCTGCATCCAAGAGATTCTTTATAGCTGTTGATGACTGTGGGCATTGAGGACCATTGCAAAAAAATATACTGGGGTTGTTCTCGTCCAATTCATCCATTCTTTCAATCAATTCTTCATAAGGAATATTTTTTGAGCCTGGAATAGTTACTCCATCTGAGGTATCAGGTTTTCGCGCATCGATAATGGAATAACCCTTCATGTGGTGCTGATAAACTTCTAACTCACCAATTGTCTGCACGGATTGTGCAGCCTTTATCGATTGAATACTGCCCCATGTTACATCAACTTCCACTACGCCAGGTTCTGTTCCTATATTTTTAGGAATCATATGATTCTTATCCCTTTTAGAGATTCTAATCTCTGAAAAATCTCTATTTCTTGCCTTTAGATCGTTTACTATATCTATTTCAGGCATACCAACAGATTCTACTTTTCCATCTACAATTAATAATGGTGAGTGCTTCAATTGATATTTTTCAAATATTTCTGGATGATCCTCGAAATAATTTATTCTGTAGGGCAACCAAGCTTCTTGAAATAATTTCTCAAGCGATGGTCTATGAGGACAAGTTTTGGTTGCTGCTATTATAATTTCCATAAAAATTTTCTTTAATTAATTTTAGAATTAAAAACTGTTTTAAATTTTATATCACTAGTATTGCTACCATTAGTGTGTTTCATCATGCCTATTTCATTTTTCCTTTCATCTTCTTCATCATCTCAGGGTTTTTATCCATCATTTTCTGCATCAATTCTTCCATCATTTCAGGGTTATCATCCATCATTTGCATCATCTTTTCTTTCATCTCTTTTTTCATCGTTTTGTTGTTATGGATTTCATTCATCAGCATTTTACGTCCCATTTCACTCTCCATCATTTTTTCGAGCATTTTGGATTGCATCTTTTGCATCATTTCCGGATTTTTATCCATCATTTTCTGCATATGGGATTGCATTCTTTCCTTCATTTCGGGGTTTTTGTCCATCATCATTTTCATATTTCCAGATTCCATCTGTTCCATATGTGCCTTCATCAATATCTTTTTGGCTTCTTCATTTTTTTGTGCCTCGCTGATGAAATCAGTCATCTGAACAGGGTTTGAAATGATTTCTTGATAAATAGCACTTCTATTTTGCTCAACCTGCATTGTTTCGGTAGCATTGAAGGATGATTTGCAACTAAGCATTGTCCCAACTAATCCAACCATCATTAAAATTTTTACTGTTGCTTTCATATTTTTCATTTTTAAAAGTTTAATTAAAAATTTCAAATTAGCGAAAAATGAGACTATTAAACATGATAAAAGTCAGGCATTTAATGATTTACTAGAATTACCCAACTGCATTATTCAATTATTTAAATTTTTGAGAGTTTGCTTTATCAAGGGTTTGGAATAGGAATAGTATATACCCTTGTTATGGTTCATTTCCCATAGACCTAAACTCATTTCAATTGATTAATCACTAAAAATTTTGTAGAAAAACGTCCTTTAAACATTTTAGAAAAAATGCTCACATCCTAATAAAACATTTGGATGTTTGTGACGAAACTAATTTTTAAATATTACTGGGAAGATTTATACTTACAATAATGGAGTGTTTTTAAAATAAAAAGCCTTGAACATATTGCTCAAGGCTTTTTTAGTTGGGGTGGCAGAACTAAGTCGATTTCTAACAATATTTTGATTTCCCTACAATTAGTCTATTTCAATAAATCGAAGAAACTCCATAGTGTCTTTATAATTTCAGTCTTTAGAGGTTTAATTATTGACGTGTATTCTATTAATATTGGCAATGCCAAAGACCAGCACCAAAAAGCTTAAAAAAATCTCCATCATCACCAAAAGTTTGCCCGCAATGGATACTGGAACCATATCGCCATAACCAACGGACGAAAAAGTGATCAAACTGAAATACGAAAAATCAAAGAATTGCAATAAAACCGGACCACTAATTAATGTAGCGGTTTTAAAATTTTCTGAATTCAAAACATATAATGCTTGATAATCTGCTGAAAAAGATAGGATAATCATAAAAATTAATACACTAAATAAAGTGAGCACGTGGGTAAGCTGATGACTTTCCCCTATTATTTTACTTAACTGTATTAAAGTAAGTCTAACGATAAAAAATGTTTTAATCAAAGCCAAACAAACAATTAAAAGAGATAGAACAAGGCTATCGGAATTCGCATCAACCCATAGTGTATAACTTAAGGATAGCGCAATAACTGTGCTTACAGTAAGTAATACCTTTTTAAACAGTTGTTTATAAAAACCTGCTATTTTAGAGGTATCGTCATTATTTTCGATAACCATTTTATCTTATTATTTCAACTAAATATTTGAAACACTAAAGTCCCAATAATTACTGCGGCTATAATTGCATACAAAATGTAATTAAACCATTTTTTGAAGCCTCCTTGCTTTTGATCCTTTTCGATACCTGTTTTGCAACAATCTTTCATCGGATACTTTTTTTACTTTTTTTTTAGTGCCTAAGCAAGAGAAAGGTCTTTACTAACCAAACAATGAAAAAAGTTTCCCTTTCTCTCTATTAGGACTTTAATTTGTGCCTGGCACGGGAAGGAATTAACACTAACCTTGAATATTGTTTTCCTTCCCACGACAGGGCTTTAAAACTATTCATATATCCTTATCATCTTATGACCTTCTGTTAACTAATTAACCAGAACATTGAAAAGATTATTAAGGAAGGGATTATCTAATTAATAGTCTTTTGGACTTTCCCGCATTTAGGCATTTTGCTTCCGTAATATGGGTTTTTAACTTCATTGCTTGTGCTCAACCAAGTACTTCCTTTATCATACATTGGGCAGAACTGTTCGTAAAGTGTGATTTTTGTACCTGTAATTGCAACCATATCTGTTATGTCCTTACTTAAGATCTTAAAATGCTCACGTTGGTGATCTATCGCACTTTTAATGATATGCTCGGCATGCTCGGTAGCATCTTCAATGATATCGGCCAACTCTTTTTGGTTTTCTTTTGAATAACTACTGGCATCAAAAGCCTTTAGGGAAGCTACCAATTTGGATCCAAACTGGGCAGCTTTTTTAGTATCGTCTCCCACCAAAGCATCTTTTAAGTTGAAGTAATCACCTAAAATAGCCTCTGCTTTTGCATCACTTTTCATATTCGTCATTTTACTATGATCCATTTGCATATCTCCGTGTTCTTGGCTCATTTTTTCTTTTTCCTGTGCATTGGTAAAAGAAACTGCCATAAATAGTATTGCTACTATACTCATTTTTAGATTTTTCATTTTTAGATTTTTTAATGTTATAAACTATTTTTCAGCTGGGCCATATACTCAATAATTTCAGATTTTTCATCTTCGGAAAATTTTGCATCCGCATGAATAATTGTATAAGAGTCCAGTGGCATTTCATCATCTTCAATTTGACTGATAATTGACCTTAGTTTGCTGTTTTTTCTTCGGTCAGAATATTCATCCCATTCATTAAAATTTAATTCAGCCTTTCCTTCTTTTATATGATCTCCCAGAAACCAGGCAACTGGTTGTATTTTATTGTACCAAGGATAAGCTGTATTGTTGCTATGACAGTCATAACATGAGACCTGAATTTTGTTCTCTATGCTGGCTGGCACATTATTAACAACCATAAAATCGGTGTCAAGGACAACACTGCTTTGGTTGCGATCTGTAGGTATGAATTGTATGCCAATAAAAGCAACCAACAAAACCAGTGCTATGATTTTAATTACTTTCAATTAGTTTATCTGTTTCTGAACTTCTCCACAATTCATCATTTTGCTTCCGAAGTAAGGATTTTTAATTTCTTCAGAACTGCTCAGCCATTGAGCCCCTTTCTTGTCATTGTACATAGGGCAAAAATCCTGGTACAACTTCTTATCGGTTCCCGTAATAGCAATCATATCGATAACATCCTTGCTTAAAATACCAAAATGCTCCCGTTGGTGTTCCATTGGACTTTCTGAAATATGTTCAGCGTGTTCTTTAGCATCTTCAATAATATCTTTTAATTCCTGTTGTTCTTCGGAAGAATAACCGCTCGTATCAAAATCATCAAAATTGGCGACCAACATACCTCCTGCCTTGGCAGCTTCCTCTTGATTATCTGCAACCAGGGCATTTTTAATTTTGAGGTAATTATCAATAATAGCGTCAGAAGCAGTGTTGCCTGAATCGTTTGCCATCAATCTTTCTGAATCAGCATTTTTAGTTCCATCTTCCTGATACATTTCATTGGACATTGGTTCTGCGGCACCGTTATCCTGGTTGGCGTCCTTACAGGATATTGCTGTAATGGTTACCAAAGTCATTATCAAGGCACCCATTGTTGTTCTCGCTTTTTTCATTTTTGATCTATTTTGAATTAATTATTGTTTATTTTAAAATTGTTCCTTCTATGGGAACTTTAATATTAATCAGAAGATATTGTAAGCTTTCGTTCTAAATATTCTCCTTCTGTTATTTCACCTTTGGCACATCCTCCAGGTTTTCATTGCTTCTTTGCGCTTTTATAGCTCTTTGCATTTCTTTCCCGGGTATAAAAAAAAACCCGGGACTATAACTCCCCCTTTAAATTCAACCAATTCCATTCGTTTATCATACTATTTCATTTTTAAAACCTTTCGAAAACCCAAAATGAAGGTCTATGTCCCGAAAAATATTTTAACGAAATAGGATGGTTAAGAACTTAAATCGAAATTTAGGGAGAATGCTAAAGAAATCTTTTAATAATTATGGATCATATTTATATAATTTGATATAGATAATCTCTTTATTTTATAAAGTGAATCCAAAACCGGAGATTTCACAGGGCAGAATTTCCCATATTCGAACCTTTGAGAGGGGGTACTGCTGTGTTAGATCAAATTAAATACGTCTCGTGTAGTTTTTGCACATCCCGTATGAGAAAGGGCGGCGAGTAATTTTTGAAAGGGATGACATTTTCATCAAGTCCCTCAAATAGATTGATATATGTATAGAAGAAAGTAGCAACAAATGTTTGTTGCTCAAAAGTTAATTTATTGAATGATGACTTCAAATCATCGTGACCATCAACCGATATTTGTTTATCCGTACAACAGGCCTTTTTAGAAAAACCCTTTTCGCAACTTTTTTTGGATTGTTCTTTTTCCATACCACAGGTCTGGACATTTTGAACTAAAGAAAAATCAACCAGTGCCTTTCCGCAGAAGTGCATATCAACTGTGAATGACGTGGTAGTGAATAGTACTCCAAGCGCCATACAAACAGACAATACTCTATGAAAGTTGTTCTTCATAAATGTAAAATTAGATAATATAAACTTAAAAACGTGTCTTTTAGTGGAATTTTATCTGCAAATTAATACATTCCCAGATAAAAATGAACTCACTACTGGATATGCATATGCGAAGCCATTTTTGAATAAAAAAGTAAGCAATAGTAATCTAATGTTAGCTTTTGAGGAGCAAATAACGTTGATTGAGAACCTAGGGTCAGCTAAGAGTATCTTGGTGATTTAGGTTAATGTAAGGAAGATTCAGGTATACATCCACTTCAATATATATAATTTCAGGATTTCAATTTTACTTTCAAAGCTAAATACAGTCCTATCCCTAAGATGAATTTTGGGAGAAACGAATCTTTTTTGATTTAATATTAGATATTAGTAAAATGATTATAAATTTATTTCGCTATTATTCAATTTTAAAATTCCTCATCATACCCATATCCTCGTGTTCCAGGTTATGACAATGGTAGAGGAACAATCCTTTAAAATCCTCAAAACGCATTACGAGATCCATGTACATTCCAGGTAGTAGATACACGCTATCTTGACGTCCTTCATCTATGAACCCGTCTTTAACAGCATTCCATAAGTTTTGGTCAACGTTTTCATGATTTCTGTTTATAATATTGAACTGCAATTGATGAATGTGTACAGGGTGTGGCATTTGCATCATATTTCCCATACCGCTACCATTGCCCATCATACCCCTGTTATTTCCCATCATACCCCGTCCATCCTTTTGATTTTTAGTAGAAATGTTTCCTCCATTGTTTATTCGCCAGACCTCGGTGGTATTAAGCTTCACAATTTCATCTTCCGTCACCTCCATCCCATTGTAAGTTCTTCCGTTTATTGTCCATTTCATCATTCCCTCCATTGCAAAATTGAATGTTCTTGGAGAATTCCTGTTCTCGGCATCGGCCGGGTCTAAAGCCTGGGAAACCGACAACCTCTCCGGCAGTTGCGCATCATTCTTCCTTGATGCTCCTACATTGATGTTGATAATATCAAATTGACTATTGTAAGGCAGTGAATTATCACTTTTGTTCCCCATCATTCCACCACCCATCATTCCACCGCTCATCATATTATCCAATGGTATAGGCAGGTGAATTAATTTTAACTCCTCGTTTTCCGATTTCTTGGATAAATCTAGCCAAACGTCGACCCGTTGCGCGGGACCTAATAATAAATAGGGTAATTTTTTAGGACTTTCCAAAAGCCCACCATCAACCCCAAAAACCGTAATGGGTTCTTTAGTATTCCAGGCCAATTTGTAGGCGCGGGAGTTTGAACCATTTAGCAGTCGTAACCGATATTTTCCGTCTTTGTTTAGGGATAGAGTATTATCCACTTTTCCATTTATAAGTATTCGATTCCCCAAAAAGCCCTGCATTTGGTCCATTCTTCCATTCGGCAGATAGAGCAATTGGTTACTTTCATCAAAAGTTCTGTCCTGAATAACAACAGGAATATCATAATCCCCAGTTGGCAGGTTCAAGGCTTTTTCCTCTTCATCGGTAACTATAAACAAACCTGCCAGCCCTTTATAAACCTGTTCTCCAGTATGCCCGTGGGGATGTGGGTGAAACCAGTAGGTGCCTGCCCTGTTCATAACTTCAAACTCATAGATATAAGTTTCCCCTTTGTCTATTACGTGTTCTGGATGCCCGTCATTTTCGTGCGATACGTGCAAGCCATGCCAGTGGATAATTGATTTTTCAGAAATCTCATTTTCAAACCGTATCCGTACCCTATCTCCTTTCTTTACCCGTATTATGGGTCCAAGAGCACTTCCTTCTAACTGTTGTAAAGTTTGTTTAACCCCCTTTATTAAAGAACCCTTATACGAATAGGTATCCGTATTTTTGACGGACAGAATTGTAGTACTTGATTGTACTGCCTTTAATTGAATATCCACGTCGGCATTAAAATCGCTATTGATAGTAGTTCCAACATTGGGATGAGCAGAAGACGTGTCCATTTTACAAGAACTAAATAATGGCATCACATAAAACCCCGCAGCAAACAGGCTAGCTGTTTCAATGAAACTTCTTCTATTGTACTTATTACTATCTTTCATCAACAAATCTTTTTAAATTAAAACTATACAATTATGATGTTGCCGTAAAGGTTAACAGTACGATTACTAAAACTCCCTTTGCTATTTTCTCTTTGTTTCATTTTAATTATAATTTTACGTGAAGTTGTTCGATATTGTCAAGCACCTTTATCAAGGTGTTCTTCGTGTTTTTTGCCACATCCATTACGTCTTTTTTCATGGAGGACGACCAAGTAGTATCGGTATTTTCTATTGACACTTCTATAATAGAATTATCTTCCACTTCTTTAATAGTTACATGGCACGGAAAAAGAATGCTCATTTGAATGTCGCTAGCTATTAATTTTGATGCGGTTTCTATTTCACATACCATTAGAATGAGATGCCTTGGCATCTTTTCAAAGCTAGAGTCTAGATACTGTTTAACGTCAAATTCGCCAACAAGGTCAAGACCTAGTTTTTCAAGGTTATTTTTTACGTTTTGTACTGCTTCCTCAAAGGTTATACTGCCAAACCTCCTAGTGATACAGTAAGTGGTATTTCGACTTTCTGAATAATTTTGTTGCGAAACCTGTTTGTTTTTTCCCTTGTCATTTTCCATCATGTCGCTTTTAAAGTTTCTCGATTACATTTTCCAATTTAGTGGTAATGTCACTTGCTATTTCTGCCAGTATTTCATTATCGACCGCTTGCATGGATGCCATCGGATTTACCGCTGCTACTTCTATGACCCCTTTTGATACTTCCTGGACAATTACGTTACAGGGCAACATGGTGCCTATCTTATCTTCGGCTTCCAATGCCTTATGTGCATAGGACGGATTACAGGCACCTAGAATTCGATATTTTTTGAAGTCTACATCAAGTTTCTCTTTCAATGTTTCTTTGATATCTATATCGGTCAATATGCCGAATCCTTCCTTTTTTAACTCATCCGTTACCTTATCGATTACTTTTTCAAAATCTTCGTGAAGGGTTTTATTGAAATAATATTTCATCGGTTTAATTTTTAGTGTTCAACGTTCGTTTTTGTTCTTCATATTCTTCTTTGGACATTTCGCCCTTGGCAAACCGGTTGTCCAGAATATCCATAGGATTTCCCCTCTTCGCTGTATTTCGCCTATTTCTTCTATTGTACGGAAATATGACCAATACAAGAACGACAGGTATCAGTATCCACCACCACCACATCATCATAATTGTATAGTTTTAATAGTTAACTAAATGTTTAATTTGTAATTATCCCAATCTTAGGGCAGGAATTTATTTTCCTTCATTTTTCATTTTTTCTTGCATCTTCTTCTTCATCTCAGGATTTTTTTCCATCATTTTCTGCATCATATCTTCCATCATTTCAGGGTTTTCATTCATCATTTGCATCATCTTTTCTTTCATTTCTTTTTTCATCGTTTTGTTGTTATGGATTTCATCCATCAGCATTTTACGACCCTTTTCACTCTCCATCATTTTAGCGAGCATTTTGGATTGCATGTTTTCCATCATTTCTGGATTTTTTTCCATCATCTTCTGCATATGGGATTGCATTTTTTCTTTCATTTCGGGATTTTTTTCCATCATCATTTTCATATTTCCAGATTCCATCTGTTCCATATGAGCTTTCATCAACATCTTTTTGGCCTCTTCATTTTTTTGCGCCTCACTGAGTAAATTGGTCAACTGAACAGGGTTTGAAATGATTTCTTGATAAATAGCACTTCTATTTTCTTCTATCTGCATAGTTTCGGTTGCATTGAAGGATGATTTGCAACTAAGAATTGTTCCAATTAACCCAACTGTCATAAAAATTTTTACTACTGTATTCATATTTTCATTTTTAGATGTTAAATATTCATTTAAACTGATATTTTCATTTTTAATACTTACTGTACTCAACATTTTTTTTAGATGAGGAAACGATCAAAAGTCTCATAGCTTTCGCTTTTTTCAACTTCAGCTAGAGAAGGGAGTTTTCCCATTTCTAAGATGCTGTTTTTGGTAAATACAGATTTCTAGATTCGCTTGATTTTAGCTATTTTATGTATTAAATCAGCCCATTCCGGGTAGATCGTTTCTTTCCGATTAGTAAAAGTTATTTTAGCTTTCACCACTTTAGCATCAACCATTTTCTCCGTCATTTCTTAGAATGACTTTACTATCTAATTTGTGATTGGATTAATTGTTTGTATGGACATATTGATTCGTTTTTCATAATACAGGCATGATTTTCAATTTTTAATTGATCATAAAAATACACTCGCGTATATTCTTAAAATATGACGTTAAACATTTATGCTAACCTTTTTAAGCATGGAGGAATTCAAATGAATCAAATTCTATGAATGTTTGATGTAGTCAAGATATTCAATGCGTCCTTTTTTAGATTTTGTTTAGTGTAAGCATTGTGTTTTTAATTGAACCAAAACCTGTTTTATCCTTTATTCGTGCATGAGCATGCTCTACAGTATTCGCCACGACTATTTATCACACTACATATTTATCCCAAAGCCCATAGGTTTCTTTGATTTTTCCTTTTGCAAAGGAAAGTGCTATAATGATAAGCCCGGCAAGACTAGTGGTTAGATTGAGTGTCATATTGGTATCTTCTATTAACCAGGGCAGCACTGCCAGTGCCAGGCCTAATAATATGTTGAAATAGCGAAAACTTCTGAGCACTTCAGCCATAGCCACTACTGCAAAAACGATTACTAGTGCTCCTCCTAGATGGTTCAAATTTGCAGCAGATGTTTGAATTCCCAACCCGAAAACCTTGGGAGAAATCATCAACCAAAGCCCAATGACTACTGAAACTGTTAATTGCCAAGGGGCAGTCATTCCCCATATGGATGATTTTAAAACCTTCCAAGGCTTGTCCACAAACGTTACCAATTCAGGGGTACGTTCATCGTTTTCAGTAGAAAGTGCCTCGCCTCCTTTCCAAAACACTGTCCATAAAGAATCTCCTTTTTGTTTTCGTTGCATCATGTGTTGCCACATGGCAATAACCTCATCAATTTGTAAAGGGATCATGGGAAGCATAATAATAGCAGAAAACAGGCAAAGGGCACACCAGGCGCCTACGGTAAGTGGCTGAGAAATCACTAAGAATATACTCACTAAACCTAGTGGAATAACCAAGATACCAAAAAAGGTGACCATCCACGGCATAGTTCGCCATCGGGAAGTACCGCCCATAAATCCCATCAGAAATTCTATGGTGTAGGCGAGCGTGCCTAGTGCCGCATCTGAAATGGGCAAGCTATGCGACATATCGGAGTTCAAAACGTTTAAGGTACCTTCCCCAAAAAATGGATCCCAGGCTGTATCTATATAGCCCAATTGAAATGCTCCCAAATAGCGTGATGCCAGCCACCCTATAAATGCCAGGCCAATCATAATAGCGCGCTGTGGCCAGCTGGAGGGGTTATAACTCCAGCCCGTTGGCACATTGCCCCCCATTTTCATAAAGGTGATCATATTAGGCATTCCAGGAATGAGAATAGACAAGGCAATAATTAAGACCCCCACCAAGGTGCCGTTATAATAGGCTATAGCAGTTGGCGCCCAAAAAATTAGTGGAGCCATGCTGATCCATATCCCGATAAAACAAATGATCCAAACACTATAAGGACGGTTAGGCTTCAGGGATCTCCAACCAAAAACAACCAGTAATAATCCACTGATGATATCACTCCAATACATGGCGGCAATACGATCTCCGAGCGACAACCAGATGGGTCTTCCGCCTGCAGGTTCTACCACATTCTTTCCATAATCAAAAGTGAGCGGAGAAGCGATCATCCAAAAACCCAGCAATACAATTACCCAATACACCCAAAGGGTTTGTTTGTGATGATCTTTCAACATTATCATACGATCATCTGCACTCATTTTCATGTCACCCATGTCCGTATCCATGTGCTCATGATCTTTTTTGTGTTCGTGGCTTTTCATATCCATCATCGGCCTGGTTACACCTCGTGAGCCCATGCCTTCCATATTGTGTGGTTGATCTGTCATAATTTTTTGGGCCTAGCCTAGTTTATTTTCTTTGTAAAATTTCTCTGGATTGGCCTTTAAATTGTCAATCATTTTAGGCAAAGTATCTCGCAAACCGTGTTTGGGTTTCCATCCTAACAAATTTTTAGCCTTGGAACTGTCCATTTCAAAATGATCATTGGCCAGATCTATCATCCAGGGTTTTATAAAGGCTTTTCCAAATAGGTTTTGCATAAATGCACCGGCTTTAGCAAACCACTTTGGTATGGCGATGATGGGCGTTTTCTCGTCATGAATTTCTGTACTTATAATATCTTGCAATTCCTTATACGATAAGGTCTCATCATCACCAATATTAATGACAACTTCCGCTTGTAGGTCTTTCCGATTATCTATGGCTAAGGCTATCGCATTGATAACATCATCCCGGTGTACATAGGTGCTCCCATGGGCGGTGTTGGCTGGATAAAGCCGTGCTGAAAGTTGCTTTTCATAAATACGCTGAACCTGATTGGTGATGGGAATTGAATTGCCATCTTCACTATATACCCCAGCTATGCGCATAATCACTACAGGAATTTCACCCCGCTGCTCATGCATTACTTTTTCTGTGGTTACTTTAGATTTCGGATAATCCCATTTGGGTTCCAAAGGTGATTCTTCTGTAATCAGCACACCTGGTGAAGAAGGTTTGTACACAAGCATACTGCTTGAAAAAATGAATTGCTCTACTTTGAAATCTTGCAAGTATTTCAGCATACGTTCTGTGCCTTTTACTGTCACTTTATCATAGAGATCAGAGGGCTCCCCCAGAAAATCATAATAAGCAGCCAGATGCACAACCGAAGCTATTTTATTGCCATAGGCATAACGAATTCTTTTAAAGGCAAAGTCCATTCGTGAATCGCTGGTGAGGTCTACACATACACATTCTGCCTCTACCGGTGGAAAAGGATAGCCATCCTGATCAAATCCAACCACATGGTATTTTTCAGAAAGCTTATGGATTAAGGCTGAGCCTATCATTCCACTGCTTCCTGTCACAATTACTACTTCCTTGTTAGGTTTTTGGGCGCCTATATCCATTTGTAAATTCTGATTCTGTAAATTTTTGTTGCTTGTTTCCATTGCTTTATTTTATTAAAAATCGGAATTGAATATTTGAGTTCTAATCGGTACCAAATACTTTATTGAGCAGTATAGCCACCATCTACTGTGTAATAAGAACCTGTTACAAAAGAAGATTTTGAAGAACTTAACCAAAGCACTAATTCGGCAACCTCTTCGGCAGTACCTAATCTGCCAACTGGATGAAGCCCGGCTAATGATTGAATAGTATCTTCATCGAGTGTATCGGACAGTAAAGGAGTATCGATATATCCCGGTCCAACAGAATTAACACGAATTTGTTTCTCAGCATATTCCAAAGCAGCGGTTTTAGTAAGTCCTACCACACCATGTTTTGCCGCAACATAGCCACCCGAATTTTTGGAACCCACCATACCAAGAATGGATGCCATATTTACAATACTTCCACCTTCGCCAGTTGCTAACATAGCAGGAAGCTGGTAATGCAAGCCATAAAACACACCCGAAAGATTGATACTGATAATTTTGTCCCAACCATCAATAGGATATTCACCTACTGGAGCTAAATCTCCACCAATGCCCGCATTATTGCATGCAATATGCAAACCACCATATTTTTTTATGGTTTGCTCTACGAGTGATTGGTGATCACTTGGTTTTGAAGTATCAGCTTTTATAAAAAAAGCTTCTCCGCCTTTTGATTTAATTACGGACACCGTCTCATTTCCACCCTTTTCATCTATGTCGGACACAACAACTTTTGCACCTTCTGATGCGTACAGTGTTGCTATTGCTTTGCCAATGCCAGAACCTGCTCCTGTAACAATGGCCACTTTGTTTTCTAAGATTTTCATTTTTAAAAGTTTAATTAAGCTGCGCTATGTTCCGAAATGGTATAATGCGTATTCTTTAATGCATCTTGAAGTGCATCTGCTTTAATTTTTTCAGTTGAAGTAATTTCTGCTTCCTTCTTTGCTAAGTCAACTTGCACGGATGTTACACCATTGACAGTAGATAATTTATTTTTAACGGCCGTAACGCATCCGCCACAACTCATACCACTGATGTGATAAGTATGTTTGATTGAATTTTCCATGATTAATAAATTTTGTTGGATTTTTAATATTTTAAAACGGATCATTCAGTCCGCTTACTCTTATCAGTTTCTTATTTACAAACTCCTGAATCCCCAACTCTGATAATTCACGACCGAAGCCTGAACGCTTTGTTCCACCAAAAGGAAGATCAGCTTGTGTCCAGGTAGGGTGATTGATAAAGACCATTCCGGTATCAATTTGATCGGCAACTCTCTTTCCGCGTTCTATATCCTGTGTAAATACAGAACCTCCCAGGCCATAATCAGAATCATTAGCCAGATCAATGGCAGCTTGTTCGTCTTTTACCACATAGAAAGAGGCAACCGGGCCAAATAATTCTTCATGATAAGCAGCAATTCCAGGTTTTAAATCGGTGAGTATGGTAGGTTCCATAAAGGCACCTTCACGATCGGCACGTTTGCCGCCCAATAGTATTTTTGCACCTTCATCAACGGAACGTTTCACTTGATCGGCTAAATGGACTGCGGCTTCTTCACTACTTAAAGGGCCTAATTCTGTTTCTGCATCCATTGGATCACCCACTTTCATTTTTGATAATTTTTCCTTAAACTTTTTAATAAATTCATCTGCTATTGCTTCCACTGCGATAAATCGCTTGGAGGCTACACAACATTGACCGTTGTTATTCATCCTGCCTACAACTGCCCACTCAACCGTTTTTTCCATGTCCGCATCCTCCAATATGATAAACACATCATTACCGCCAAGTTCCAGTACAACCTTTTTTAAATGTTTTCCGGCTTCCTTAGCAATACTTGCACCTGCTTCTTCACTTCCTGTTAAGGAAACACCTTTTATCCTTTTATCAGAAACCAATTTTGATGCATGGTTGCCGGTGATGAATAAATTGGTGTACAATCCTTCTGGAGCTTCTGCTTCTTGGAATAGTTTTTCTATAGCAGCAGCACATTGTGGAACAATGGAGGCATGCTTAAGCAATATTGTATTACCCACCATAATGTTGGGAGCTGCAAAACGAGCTACTTGATAGTAAGGAAAATTCCAGGGCATCACACCCAACAATACGCCAATGGGACTATTTCGAATTATAGCCTCTCCATATTCCGGGTCAAGAACTTTATCGGCAAGAAAAGTTTCTCCGTGATCGGCATAGTAATCAAAGATATCTGCACTCAAGTCAATTTCACCTTCCGCTTGGGCAAGGAGTTTGCCCATTTCTAAGGTGATGGTTTTGGCAAGTTCAGATTTTTTATTTCGCATGAGTGTAGCTACTTTATGTAGCAAATCAGCCCGTTGCTGGTAGCTCGTTTTTTTCCAGTTAGTAAAAGCCAGTTGAGCTTTCGCCACTTTAGCATCAACCGTTTTATCCGTCATTTCTTCGAATGACTTTACTGTCTTATTTGTGTTCGGATTAATTGTGTGAATAGACATATTGATTCGTATTTAATTAAATAATCAAGAATTTCATTTTGAAATGACTATAAAAATAAACCTGTATCTATTCTTAAAATATGATGTAAATCATATAAGTTAATCTTTTTAAGCAAGGATGAATTCAGATGAATAATAATCTCGTTTTTGTCGTGTTAGTTGTTTGTTTCGTGGCCTCTAAAACATTATTTTTTGGTATAACCCTCCTTTCTTTTCCGAAATAGTTGCTCCATCTACTAGCTTCAAGGTATATTACTGTATCCTTAACTTAAGAAGTCTAAGTATAACAATAACAATCTTTTAACTTTAGTTTTTATTTCTACACATTAATATTATTGGTAATGAGAGGGAGAATTCCGTTTGATCTCCACTTTTTATTAATCCTCTTAGATTTTTAATCAATGTTTTAACACCCAAAGGATTTGCAATTAATTCATTGATGTTGAAACCAGATCCGGCCTTTGCCTGCCTATTTCTTTAACAATTTGACACCGATAACGAGGAACTTGCAAAAGCCCTGCAATGTTTCATTCAGGCTTTCGCAGGGAAAAGGGTAGATCCCGAAAATTATGACCTGCTCATGGAAATCTATACGGAAGAGTTCAACTATCTGGAAATAATGACTTCCTTTTTCACAAGGAGTCTTATCTATATTCCTCTTATTATTAGATTTTTAACTCAATCTATAAAAAACTATCAAAATAGTAAAGCCTGAATCACTTAAAAAGTGAAATCCCCCCAAATCGCAGGATGTTCACTAGCCGCATGATTTTTTTGATTCATGCTTGGATAGGTAGTCCACTTAGGCTGCTTCTCCGGCCACATACCTTTCCTGTTTAATCCGCAGCTTTTTACTTTGGAAAAAAGTTCTGGGGACAATAAAAGGTAATCCTTTTGTTTAATATTTACTCCCATTCTGTAAGCGCCAAGACTGTGGTATCCAGCATCCTTTCCTTTATCGAAATCTACATTAAAAGATGGGTGTTTGGTAACATCCTTCAGATTAGTTTTCAGCAGTAAGGGCGTAAGAGAATAACAATAGGATACGGCATTTAGAGTACCCACTACTGCAATATGCTTTTTGCCTTCAGAATATAATTGATTATAAACCGCGGCAATTCTCTCGGTCTGTTTTTCTCTGGTATCATCGGAAATGTCTTTATCTTCTGTTTGATGCTGTAAATGTGTTGCCAGAATCCAAATTGTATTTCCTTTAGGGGTACGGATTTCATATTCCATAAAATCTTTGTTGAAAACTAGTTGTCCTAAGAAATTTAAATCATAACTGTGGCTCCGCACCGATCGGATCTCAAAACCGTTCCGGGTAAGAATTCCTATTTCCTGGCCTCGTTTGTCGTTTCCCTGCACCACAAAAGTTTGTTCAAAAGACTTACAATGAAACCTAGGGAGAAACTCCTGATTAAATTCTGCTAGGGATGCACGGTCTTCAATTTCCTGAAGAATCAAAACATCTGGATTCACATCGGCGATTACCCGGGCCTTATTTTCCACAGCTACAGGATCTAATGGATAATTCTGAAGTGCTATCCAGCCATTCCAGTCGGTTAAATCCCCGGCCTTTAACTCCTTTGAATAATTCATGCCTTTCAAAAAAAGGAATCCGGCTTTTCTCCTTAAAACTGCGTATGGTAGCTGAAAGCTATTATCCATACCCAGTAAAAAGGATAACTCCCTCAAACGTTCATTTTCCTGATTGGTTTTTTTGAATTTTCCCATCAATTGATCTATCTCCATTAACCAATCATTATAACATTTGCTGAAAGGCTTTTCCAAAAAACTTCTGTCTCGATGAAATAAATTCTGAATATTAAATGTGGCTATTTTCATATTATTTTCTCTTGTCTTTAATTTTTTCATCGAAGGCTACCAGGTTAAACATATTTTTCATTCTGCTCCTTACACGTAAGCCATATAAATCTTCAAGTTCATAGGCACTTAAATTTGTGGTAGCATGAGTTTTTAAATTAGTTTGTAGGAATAATTCATATCTCGAAAGTAGGATTTCACCAATCACATTACAATCCCGACCGTAATGCCTACCTATAGGCTCCACCCCCATATCATCAAAACAAAAATTACTACTGTCCCCGTAATCTTCAATAGTTTTGTAACCCAGATGGTTAAATGCAAAAACGATATTCCTGCATGGCATTACGACATAATTACGCTGATGTGGAACTAAATACCTTAAAAGTTTCATCATGCTGGTTTTGCCGCATCCCACAGGTCCAGAAAGCAAAATTCCTTTTTCAGGATCCATTTCAAATTTCTCGCAGTAATTCTGATCCTTTATATAATAATTACATAGCTTGAATAAAACATTTTTATCCTCTTCATAAATTTTAAAATGTTGGCCGAATAGGATTTTACCTTTTGCTTCAAGAAACACCAGGATCTTTGGGAAGTCATAGACTATTTTAGTTCCGTCAAAATTCCCCAGGGAATACTCAATTCCATCTTCTATAATACTAGAGGGGTTCGCCATAGTTCTTGTTTTTACTTGTTTTCAGGTTATCCCGATTTTGAAATGCTGCCGGAACCTTTTCAAATTCGTTTGCTTTTAGCATCCAGTTTTCAGCGGTTGCATGCCAGTCAATGATATTAAGTTCATTCCTAAGCTTCCATCCAATAGAGCTGTAATGATTGAAGAATTTTTTTCCTTCATTAGCAGACCAATTTTTATTTTTAAAATGGTTTAAAACTTCATTTTCATTTTGCGGGTGCTCTCGTTTATTAAAGTTTATTTTTTGTTTATTATTGTTTATTAAAGGGGTTAATGCTTGTTTACTACTTGTTTCGGACTTGTTTACAGCTTGTTTAGCACTTGTATCAAAAATGAGCATGTTAACCCTACTGCCCTTATAGGGATTATGGGACGGCAGATATTGAATATATTTTTGTTCATGCAATTTTTTCAAACAGCGATGATAGGTTGGGTTGGAACCAATTTTTCCCATTCTCATAATTTCTTCTCTGTGGATATAGAAAATATTTTGGAATCGATGAATATTCCAGGTCTGGAATAAAGCCATATACAAACTTATGTGAGTGGCATTAAGACTGGAATCCTTTGAAAATTGCTGGAATACAGCATTCAGATGCGTGATATAATTCATAGCTCAATCATTTATATTAAGGTTATTTGCAAGTACTTTATGAATTGCGGCGGAATCGTAATAAATAATCCCTCCTATCTTACTAAATGGCAGTGTGCCATTAACCCTAAAATTATTAAGTGTTCCGGCGCTAATTTTCAACATTTCCCTGACCTCTGTAGATTTCAGCCATTTTGTTGATACATGTCTCGATTCCTTTTCGAGTAGTTTTTGAATCTCTTCCAGAAGTTCCACCTTGAAATCCATTAAATCTTCTGTGGTTACAATTGATGCTGGCATAATTAAATGATTTTAAAACAATCCCACCGCAGGTTAAAAGGTTTAAAGCGATGGGATTGCTCTGGTTTAATTTATTATTACAAAATTGCAGCGGATAAATGATTTAAAATCACCATATCAACGGACTCCGGTGAAAATTTAACATTCCTAATATGAATATAATTGGATATATTTAGAAGAAAGTTGAATAATTTTATAACCCAAAACCCTTCAAAAAACATGAATTTTATTTACAATGATGAATACCCAAGATCATCCTGGTTGAGTAGTTTTTTAACATCTTAAATAATAAAATAGCAATTTTTTGAAAGGTTCAATAGTCGGAATCCCTCATCTTAGTAAGTAGATTGATAGATAATTCCTCTAAGAATGGAGTGCGGCTTTTTTTTCTAGATTTTAATTCTGAAAAGGTCCTATATATATCACCTGTATCAAAATGAAATGCCTCTTTGAAAAATGCCGCAATATCTTTTAAATCAGTATTTCCATTATTAAAAACCTTTTGTTCATGAAGTGCATATATAAGTTCTGTTAAACCTGCTTTAGACCCTGTCCACTTAAGTTCATTCTTGCTTTCGGAAGTATCTGAATAATCAGAATCCAACCTCTGTAACTGTTGTTTAAGAAATTTTATGAAAAGTTTATTTGCTTTTACTTCCCCCAACAGGAAATCATGGGACGTATTAAAATCAGGATTTCTAAAATGGAGCAAAGCTTCTGTAATCACTATATTGTTAAATTCACGAGTAAAATAAAACGCATCTAGATAGCTTTGATTAGTCTCTATATATTCTCCAAATTCTGAATTGATCAAAAAGAATTTGTTCAATTTCTTAAGTTTTGTATTAATAAATTCTGTCAAAAATTTCTTTCCGCCTTTTGGCGCTTGAACATAAAAGGAATGCAGCTTCGAATAGTAAATTAATTGGCTTAAGGGAAGTTGTTTCTGTGTTTTAAAAAAAAGGATTTCTGAAGAGATATCCTGGAAACCTCCAGAATTGATCTCTTTTCTATAAGATTCCAATATCATACGACAATAATTAATAATTTCTCTGCAGACAACAAGCTTGTTGAGAAAAGTTCGTTCGATTCTCCAAATTTCAGCCTCTATTTCTTCTTTTGTAATCTGAAAGTCCATTTTATTGATATTAAGAATGTCATCTTAAATATCCGTCTATTTCATAAATTCAAAAAATAGATAAACATTCCATTTATAAAGAAGGGGAGTCATTTATAAAGAATAGGAAAATTAATTATGGAAATCTGAATTTTAACTGGAAAGGATTATTTTAATTCTTCATGTTGGATTTGGCAAAACTGAAAATCTTGCTATACAGTCTTATCGTTTCATTATAATCACCAAAAGTTTCATGGCCAGAATCATAATCTATATCCATTAAAATGGCTGTATTTGCTGTATTGTATTTCTGAAGCTTGGCGATATACTTACCGTTATCCCACAAAGGAATCCGGTCATCATTGTAGCTTGGCATTATAAGAGTAGCTGGATAGTTGGTGTTAGGTTTAATATTTAAATAGGGGTCCATTTTTATTAGTCCCACATATTCCGCACTGTCCTTTACAGTTCCATATTCTAGATAACTTGTGCTGCTAGCAGTATTGGAAGATTCTAGACCGAAAGGGTTTAATCGGGGCACTTCGGCAATAAAAGATGAATAAAGATCAGGTCGTTCATTAACTGCCATTGCTGCTGTAACACCTCCCGCGCTGTTTGTATATAAAGAAATCAAACCTTCTTTAGTAAGATTCATGTCTATTAAAGCTTCCGTACAGGCTATAAGGTCCTTCCATGAATTATATTTAAGATTTTTCATGCCCTGTTCATGCCACTCCTTTCCTTTCTCCCCTCCACCTCTAACATGCGGAAATGCCAGAATTCCTCCCTGTGCCGCCCAGTCTAAGAAAATAGGAGAGAAAAATGGACTCAGGCTTTCACCATAAGCTCCATAAACAAAAATGAAGACTTCATTATCTGAATTCTTCTTAATCCCTTTCTTATAGACCAATGACATAGGAACTTTTATTCCGTCATGCGAGGTGACCATTACTTGCTCAGAAATAACATTTGCAAAGTCATGGTATTCACTTTCATTTGAAAGTTTCTCTTTTTGAACATTATCTTTTTTATCTATTATATAGCGAGTATAATTCGAAGTCCAACCATCCAATCCTACTCCTATGTTATTATGAGAAAGAGATTCTCCAAAAAAAGAAATATAGCCGGGCGTAAAAGGAAGGTCGAATTGGGTAAGCTGATTCCCAGAACTTATTTTAAATAAGGAAACATTTGCACCGTACAAAGATCTTGTGAAAAATATATGATCCCTAGTTAATCCAAAATTCGTGATTGGATCGTCTTTGGTTCCTTCTACTAAGATAATGGGATTATTAAAATCTGGTCTTGAAATATTTATCTTTGCTAAGCTATTTCCCTTCAATTTTCCTTGGCGGAAAATAAACTCTTCCCCGCGCAGTTCGCCTTGGTCATAGTATATTTTATCATCCTTTTTAAAAAAAGGTTTCCAATCTGGTTTTCCATTAATAACATCACTCATTTCAGCGATAAAACTGTCATAATAATCATCTGAGCTGGCCACATATCCAATAATAAACTTATCCTTGCTCGAGCCAATCTTTACTTTAGGATAAAAATCTGCTGAAATTTCTAAATTTGTATCAGATCCAAAAATTGGTGTAACATTTATACTATCCTCCCCTATTTTATGTAGTACTGAAAACGATTTTTTTTTGAAATCTGGCTTAGATGTGTCAACCTCTGGAAAATATAAATAGATAAAACCAGAGTTATCTGGTAGCCATTCTATTCCGCCAAAATCAGGATTTATATTTGTTATTTCATCATTTAGGAATTTGCCTGCTTCCAAATCGTATATTTTAATCTTACTGGAAAAATCATTATTTTCATTAAATCCAATGGCTATTTTTTTTCCATCGAAAGAAGGTTTAAGGTAGCTGATCTCTTTATCCCCAATAGCATAATGGTTAGGATCGAATAATTCTTTTTCCTCGGCATCAAGTTTCTGTTTATAAAATAATTTTTCCATTCCTAGACTGTCATCTTTTTTCAAGTAGAAATAATTTCCAGTCTCGTTTACAGTAATCATACTCACTTTAGATTGAGTAATATTTTGAAGTTGTTTAAATCTTTCCAGGTATTTCTGCATTGATTCAATGGTATCAAAATATGCTTCTGCCAAAGAATCCTGTAATTTGAACCACTCTTTAATTTTCTCATTTTCAATATCGTTTAGGTTATAAAAATCATCTGTAACTTTTACGCCAAATTTTATCTCATGTTTAATCTCCCCATTAATATTGGGATATATCAACTGGTTAATTTGTTTTTCCTGAGAATAACAAAATATTGGTAACAGGATCAGGTAATTGGTCAGAAAAAGTTTCTTAAATGTCTTCATAACTGTAGTTTTAAAAATTCCCGAGCCATTAAATTTGACTCGGGAATTTAGGAAAATGACACGATTAAATTTATACTCCTGCCTTGGGTCTTTTAATTTTGTCCCTATCTATAGGTCCATCCTCTCCCCCACCTCGAATTTTATCCAAATTCTTCAGTTCTCTTCCTTTGAAATCTTTTAGTACTTTTTTCATAATTTAAGTATTTGATTAATAAAAATTTACACTCACTAAGTAATCACAAATGAACACAATCAGCAAAAAATTTAAACCGTCATTTATAAATGGCGACTAGTTTCCCTCGATTTTAGTTCATTTAAAAACATTGAAGGAGAAACTCCAGTTTTCTTATAAAAAGCTTTGGAAAAAGATTCTCCTGTCTTAAATCCGAAAATTTCTGCCAAGCCCTGATGATTGTATTTTAATAAATCTGGATCCTTGCTAAGGCGATTGATGGCGGCTCTTATCCTCAGATCCTTAAGATAATTGGGGAAATTCACTTTTTTGTAATGGTTAATAATGGTTGAAAGGTATGTTGTGTTAGTGCCTAGATCATTGGCTAGATTGGACAAATCAAGATCTTTATTTAAATATCGGTCTGAATTTTCAAAGGCATTAAGTTTTGATAAGATCTCTTTTCTAATTTCTATTGGTACCGAAGATGGGTGCTCAGTAACTTGCTTCGTTTCATATATTTGAACTTCACCACCTTCCATTAAAATATTTAATCTTTTTCTTATGTTTCTTGAACGGAGGAAAAAGTAAATACCGATTAAAATAGCAATCCCTGCAAACACAGCTATTCCAATTATATAAAAAGTTTTTGCTTCTAATTGTTTTTCAGCTTTCAGTTTTTGCCGTTTAAGATCGGGTATATCATATGCTATTACGACCTGATTATTCACATTTTCCTGAGCAGATGATAATATGCTGTCATTATGAATCAATTTTTCTATGTATTCAATTTGCTCTTTTTCGTTATCCTCAAGAACAGAATAGATAATAAGCTGCTGATAAACATCTTTAACTTCTCCAAAAGGATCCCCAGATAAGGAAACAATAGAATCTATTTCTTTAAAATAAGCCATTGCAAGCTTATCATTTTTTAAAAATTTTTCGATTTTTCCTAGGTAATAAAGTTTAATTGCTCTCTCGGTACCCTCTAACTTATTAATATATTTCAACAAGCTATCTTTTGATTTTTTGTAATCTTTCTGATAGTAATTTATCTGGGCATCAACAAGTACGAAATCCCTGAAATCATCAGTTTTTTTGAGAGATTGCGCCAGTTTTAGACCTTTTCGCACATAAAATTTTGCAGTGTCTATTTGTGATAATCTTAAGTAAGTAAGGGAAAGATTATATAACAAGGTGGAGTAATCTTCATAATACGCATCAGGAAAATTTTCATTCTGCTTTAATAAGTTTAGGGACCGTTTATATAGATCGGCGGCGGCATAATGCTGACCATTTATATTTCGAATTGCTGCGATTGCCAGTGATATTTCCCCTTGGTCTTCTTTGTTTTCTTTTTCTAAGGCCAGATTATACGCTTTTAAAAAATTATCAAGTGCCGGTTGGAATTTTCCCTGATCATAAAACAAATTTGCTTTAAGGGTGTATCCTAACGTAGGATAACTTTTATGATCACTATTTTCTGTAATTAAAATAATAGAATCTGCATAAGCTAAAGCGAGCTGCGACTCTTCAATAAAAATTAAATGATAGAATGCCCTTGCAAGTTCTATAGGATTGTTTTCTTTTTTTGACTTGCTTACATGAATTCTGATTATATTTCGAAGTTTATCAAATTCTGATGCTTCCGCAGCATCTGCTTCTATAATATGCAGTTGCTCATAAGAGGTAGTAATTGAATAGTCAGCAGGTGACTTAGTGTTTATAGTTTGTGAAAACCCGATCTGAGTTACACAAAATACGAGTGCTAGGCAGATCAGGGCCTGGAATCGAAAATATTGTATTAGAGAAGAGAAGATCATTCTTTATCATTTAAAATTCCTGATTTGACCATAAATGCCGAACTTGAAAAAAGACCCGGTCCATAAGCGTTACTTCATTAAGCAAAATTTCAGCAGTACCTTTCAACTCTTGATGAAATTGCAAATTTTTACCATACGATGTCCTAAGGTTACCAATATCTAGATAAACAATATAAGCAGGATTTTCACCTATTTTCGGTACTTCAGATATCGATCTTACCTTCGCTCTTACCATGCCCCATTCACGGTATGGATAATTTTCAAGTTTCAAATTTACCTTTTGGCCGGCTTTAAGCTTACCAGAATTTCGTAATGGTACTTCACATTTCCCGATTAGGTTTTGCTGAATTAAAGGAACCACCGTGAAAATATTTTCGCCTTCGGTAATATTCTGATACTCTCCCCAAACTTCGAAAAATGAAAGCCGTCCCTCAATAGGGCTTTTTAGAAGATATTTATCTTCCCATTCTGTAATGGAATTAAGTAAATTTTGCCTGGATAGCTCTAAATCCATTTCTAATTTATTTTTATTCCTAACAGAACTGTGTATGGTCAGTTTTTGTTTGTTTTGAAATCCGCTATTCTCTAACTTCAACTGGTTAAATTCTTGTTTTAATAAATAAAATTGCCGTTGTACACTTAAAAGTTCTTTTTCTGTTGTTTCCAGGTCCAGTTGAGATATCACACCCTTTTGAAACAACTGCTTATATCTACTATAATTATTTTGAGAAACATCCAGGTTTCTTTCCATAGTAATTAATTCCTCTTTTTTGTTCTGAATTGAATTTTTCTGATTGAATAATTCTGCTTTGATCTGTTCATCATAAATATTAAAATCCTGAAGAGATTCATCTAATATCAATTGCTGATAATTATTCCAAAAAGTATTATAATACAATTGGATATCGCTTCCTAAATGCAATTGTGGTGAAAAAGTTTTTGATAAAACTTCAAGAGAGTAAATTTCATCTAAGTAACTCTTTAGTTGATTTTTAAGATAAAGAATATCCTCTCTATTTCCGTTATTTTCTAATTCACCTAAAATATCACCTTTAATAACCGTATCTCCAGCTTTATAATTAATTGCCAAGATCTTTCCAGTATTTTTTGCCTTAATATGTGCTGGTGGATTATCTGAAGTAACCATGACATTTCCTTCAACCACTTCATTAAATGGGAAGAAGGAAGCAAAAAGGAGTATAAGAATTAACATTACAAAAATAAAGATAGTACCGTAGCGTAATATCCATCCAGGCTCCTTTTCAAGCTTACTATCTTTATTTGAATTAAACATTTTATAGTATTTATTTTAAAGTTGATTCTGTATTAATTGGTAATAAAAACCTTGCCGTGATAGCAGTTCCTGATGATTACCTTCTTCGACTACCTTACCTTTATGCATGACTAGAATTTGATCAGCATTTTTTACCGTGGACAATCGATGAGCTATTATGACTACAGTTTTGTTTTTATAAAACTGATTTAAATTTTCAGTAATTACTTTTTCATTTTCCGCATCCAGAGAACTAGTTGCTTCATCGAAGAACAGATAATCAGGATTCTTATAAATTGCTCTTGCAATAAGTAATCTTTGCTTTTCTCCTCCGCTTAATAGCTGGCCTTGCTCCCCAATTTTAGTCTGATATTTAAATGGCAGTTCATCAATGAAATTCGACAAATTTGCCAGTTTCACTGCTTTTTCAATTTCGTGTTGGTTCACAGGCTCTTGGGATTTAGATTCTGTAATGTTTCTTTCTATGGTATCATTGAAAAGTATTCCATCTTGTAATACCGCGCCACAAACCTGTCTCCATTTGTCTGCTTTAATATTCTCAAGATTTTGATCTCCAATGCTAATTTTTCCTTCAATGGGGTTATAAATTTTTAGTAATAATTTCAGAAGTGTTGTTTTACCCGAACCACTGGCACCGACAATGGCAGTAACTTTACCTTGAGCTATGGTTATAGAAATATTATGAAGTATAGATCTTGAACTTATGGGATTGAATTTAAAACTTACGTTTTTAAACACTATGTCACCAGGATCCATATAAAATCCGCTATAAGCATTTTTAACTTCAGGTTCTTGATTATGAATTTCGGATAACCTATCTAAAGAAAGTCTGGCTCTTTGATAACCTACAAGGAAATCCATGCTGTTTGAAATGGGAACATATAAACTTCCAACGATAAATTGAATCGCAAGCATAGTACCTAAGCTAATTTCTCCTGTTATTACAGCCTTTGCAGACCAGAATATTATAAGGATACTCGTAAATTCATTAATAAATTTACCTCCATTGATTTGTGCCTGATCTACTCTCAAAATACTTGACTGCAGCCCAAAAAGCTGGGTTTGGTTGATTCTCCATTCAGATTTTCTTCTTTCCTCAGAATTATTTAGTTTGATTTCCAAAACACTTAATATTATTTGAAGGAATAAGGACTGGTCTTTTCGATTTAAATCGAATAGCTGATGATCCAGCACCTCCTTTTTCTTCATAAATAACAATGACCATCCCATAAACAAAATGGTTCCGGTAATAAAAATCATTAAAATGGAAGTATTAAAAATTCCCAGGATAATAGCAAAAATGAAAATTGTGAGTAGATCAAATAGAATTGTAAGTGATCTTCCACTTAAAAATTCCTCTATTCTTTGATGATCATAAATACGCTGCATAAAATCCCCGGTAGTTTTAGAATCGAAAAAGGTTATGGGAAGTTTTAGAATCTTATCAAGGTAATCGGAAATCATTGCGATTGTAACCTTAGTTCCAATATGTAATAATATCCAATCCCTTATAATTCCTGAAGCAGATCTTACAAGAAATAAAAAAAGTTGCGCTATAACGATGAGGGATATAAAATCAATATTCTCGTAATTAATACCGTAATCAACGATACTTTGAGTTAGAAAAGGTAGGATTAACTGAACAACAGAAGCGATGAACAATCCTAAAAAAACCTGATAGATATTTTTCTTATACGGTTTCAGATAATCGATTAGAAATCCTAAACCCTGTGCTTTGTTTTCTTCTAAATCTAGAGCGCCAAAATTTTGATTAGGTTCGGCCAAGAGCAATACGCCTTCATTATTTTTTTCAACCCAGCTATTCCGAAATTCAGTATGAGAGTATTTCATTCGTCCTAGAGCAGGATCTGATACAAAAACATTCCTTTTATCTGTTCTATAAACTACCAGAAAATGATTGTTTGACCAATGAGCGATTGCAGGAAGCGGGACTTCATGAAGAAGCTCCTGAACAGTTGCCTTAATCCCTATGGAATCCATCCCTATTCTTTTTAAGGCATCTGAAAGACCCGCCAAGGACACACCTCCTTTTTGAAGACAAGATATTTCTCTGAGATAATTCAAATTATAATTTCCACCATAAAAATCTGTAATTATCTTTAGGCAGGTTGGACCGCAGTCCATCTGATCGAGCTGGCGATAAACGGGAAAATTATTAGCTCCAAACATATTATAAAATTGAAAGTCAGAACACTAAATTAATTTAGAAAAATGATATCTGTAGACGAACTAACTATCCATTTATAAATGACGGTAAATTCAACTAAAATTTATGTATCTATCTATTGGGGAAAATAGATGTTATTTTGGGGGAGAAAGGAAATATACTTAAAGTATGTAGCTTTGTAAATAATTTGATAACTATCAAATTTATAAAAAAAGTGAATACTATATCATAAGTTTAAAAAAGAATAATAGTATTCTTTAAAAAGAATCTATATCGTGCTAAAAACCTCTAAGAATAAAGAGCTTTTACCCCACAATTAGATCATTAGCATCATCTAAAACAGAATTATCAAAACTTTTAAGGTAAATTTCAGTGGTCTTCAAGGAATGGTGGCCTAAGCCCTCACTGATTATTTCAGTCGAAACACCCATGTTCTTAGCAATAGTAGCCCATGAATGCCGGATGTAATATGAAGTGATTTTTTCTTCAATTCCTGCATCTTCAGCAATTTTTTTAAGCAATTTATTCACCAATCTTCTATCAGATTTGTATTTTGTAAAATTGTTTACTGAACCATCATAACCTATTGGAAAAATAAAATCATCTTTATCTTTACCTTTAATATAATAACTGAGTATTTCAGCAAATTCGGTAGTTATCTTAACCGATAACGGATCGCCTGTTTTACTTCGACCGTAAAATATCCTCTTATTAGTAATATTTTTCACTCTCAATTTTGCTAAATCTATAAGATTCATCCCTCTACCATTAAACATACTCAGAAGATAGTTTTTTGTATGCCAAAGATTAGAGTTTTCTTTATATCGCAAATTTCTTATAGCAATAATCTTTTCTTTTGATAAAGCTTTCTTTTTAGTCCTACCAGTAGTTGGAATTTTATAATTAAAAAATGGGCTTTTTATTGGTATAAACCTATCTTCCTTGATGGCACTATTATAAATTGCACGAGCAGCTCGAATGTAGGAACTTATTCCATTGTTGGAGTTTCCTCTTGAAACATGTTCCATTTCAAATTCTTTAAGAAAGGAAACCGTTATCTGATAAAGCTTTACCGGTTTACCATTGTTGAATTGTGTGAAAGCATTAATGGAATCTTGATACCATTTCGCTGTAGCCGGCTTATTGGCTTTCAATTTTCGATTTATCAGAATTTGTCCCCATTCATCCAATCTAATTTCATTAGATAAATCTTTTTTGATTTTAGAATCAAGTTGCTCATCCCAGGACATTTTAATATTCTCTACCAATGTATCAACGGAAATAATATTTATAGTCTCTCCAAGTTTGTTAATAGTAGATTTTGCTATATGTAATTTGTTATAAATTGAGGTGTTGATTACATCACAATCCAAATCTTTATTTGCAGCAACCGATTTTTTAAGTGCCATACTTTTATCATCCCATCCTGCTCTCGAAGTACTATAAGAAAGTCGAATCATCCTAGGTTTCTTGTGAAAAATTCTAATTACAATTGGAAATAGGCCTTCATTCGTACTTTTGGACTTAGATCGGGTGTCGAGAATCAGTCTTGCTTTTGCCATTTCAAACTCTTTTAATAATATAAATTTAGCTAAAATTACGCACACTTTACGCACACATATTCCTGAACACAAATGTGATTAAACGAGTACAAAATTTACTAAAATATTGATAACCAATATTTTAGATTATATATTTTGCTTAAGTGTTTGAAAATTCACCGCCTTCTAAGCAGGCGGTCCCAGGTTCGAATCCTGGCGCGATCACTTTGTAATTAAAAGCCCTTGTTTTTACAAGGGCTTTTTTAGTTTTAATTTTTCTTCTGTCCAATATCACAATGTTTAGGGATCAAGCCTGTTTATTCTGTTATTTCAAACTTAATCTTCTACTCTTTTTTTACCAATAACTTAGTGTCAATCTTTGAGCCGTTTCAATTCCTCTAAAAGTTTGAACTCTCTTAAATAAATGTCAAAGTGGACCTATTTCAGTAATAAGCTTCGATTAATTTATAAATTTAAGAATATAATTTTTATTTAATTCGTTGTAGACCTTGTAAACAATAGGTTTCGAGTTTTTAAATAATTAAATCTTACTAATTTATGAACTCAGACTTAACCGAAATATCAGAATTATCAGAAAAATCGATTAAGCTCATATTAACAATAGTTGAAAATGAAATTGAAATTAATGCATCTCTTCCCGGAGGAGGGATTTTGCATATAGAGAAAGAACTACCCTATTTAATTATTTACCGGCAGATACCAAATGATCCAGAAACTCATAGAATGGTCATTAGTGAATCATCATATTTAATAATTGGCACGTCAGATTTTACTGGGTATCAAAAATTGTTATTTGAACTATCTAATTTATTGTCGACAAAATTCAAATCTTACTTATTACTAGAGCTATATTCTGGAGAACAAACTAGTACAAGTTTTATTCTAAAAGGTCCAGAAAAGAAATTACCCACAACTCTTAAAGTACTTAAAGAAGAATTGGATTCTATAAATTCAACATTTTCTGGACTATACTTAAAAACTGAAATCAAAGACACCACCCATAGACAAGCGAAGGGCGAAAAAGAGCTTTTAAGTATTGAGGAAGCCAAACAATGTGGAGCGCTGGTACTGGGTCTCGAAATCCCTCCTATTTACCGGGATGAAACTTTTAAAACCTATCCTGTATTCTTCAGAAATTTCAGAGATTTTATAAATAGAGCGGTACACATTGCTATTTTTGATTACATCAGGGTACAAACTTCGTGTGGTGTAGCTAGTTTTAATGCGCTTGGAAGAAAATATTTAAAAGAGAAAGTTTTCGAGATCGATAAAAAACTCGCAGACATTGAAAATTCATTTCAATTTTTGTGGCTGGTCTCTCCAATAAATATTCATGAAATTAAGGAGACTTTTATTGAAAGTAAGTACAAGAAATTATTGGATTATCATTACAGATTGCTCCCAATAGATCCAGATGTCCTTAAGCGTAAACTTTACAATCTCAAGATCGAAGATATAGACGATCCTGCAATGTCTTATCTCTTCAGAGAAAAAAGAGAGGAGCTAGATCAGCAAATTACAATGTTAAGCGAGAGGGGTACTAAGAATTTCCTATATGACAGTGTGAGGTTATACCAAGGAATAAATCCTCATTTATTTAGCGAGGCAAAACAAATTCTTGAAAAAATACCTGAAGTAGCATATACTGAAACCGATCAAACCTTGGATTGCAAAGCTTTTAGTAGTCTCGCCAGAAAAGAATTTGATTTCTTCAGAAATCAAGATGAAAATTTTAAATGCAAAGTACACATTCGCAAAGATGTGAATATTATGATGGTTTCTCAAGGGGAACTTTATATTCCAGAAGATTATAAATTAAGTGAAATTGATGCCAAGGGTCTTATCCAGCATGAAGTAGGAACACATGTGCTTACCTATCATAATGGTCTACAACAACCCTTGAAACAACTAAGTATAGGACTGGCAGATTATGATCCGCTACAAGAAGGATTGGCTGTAATGTCTGAATATCTTGTGGATGCACTTACTCCAAATAGGCTTAGAACACTTGCGGGAAGAGTGATAGCTGGAGAGGCAGTTAAACAAGGAGGCGATTTTCAAGAGATCTTTAGGCTACTTACTCTTACTTACGATTTTTCTCCGGAAAGAGCTTTTAATATCACTTCCAGAATTATGCAAGGAGGTGGTTTTTTGAAAGATATTATTTACTTGAAAGGATTGGTAGACCTAAGAAAATACTTGCAGGAAGGTGGCGATTATGAATCTTTACTAACTGGAAAATTTGCTTTGAAACACACTAAGATCATAGAAGAACTAACAGATAGAAAAGTGCTTAAAACTGGCACGTTACGCCCAAGCTATCTCCTAAATGAAGAATCAGCTAAAAGAATTAAATTAATCAGAGACGGGCTACCTATCTCGCAAATGATAACCAAATGAAAATATGTTTTGTAGTAAATGGTATTGATACAGAAACCTGTGGTACCACAGTATATATTATGTTTGAAGCTTTAAAAAGAAAACATGAAGTACATATGATGGGAGTTGGGGATTTCAACTTTAAACATGACGAAGCAATAAGTATAAATAGTGTTTCTCTATCCAAAAATGTAGATCCAAAATCTCCGGAAGAATATTTGGAGTTATTGCAAAGTGAGAAGGCTAAAAAGAAGACTATTGTTGCAAAAGATCTTGATGTATTGTTTATAAGAAATAATCCTACAGAAGAAGGGAGTTCCAGACAATGGGCAGAACAAGCGGGAGTTGCTTTTGGAAGAATGATACAACAAGAGGGAGTCTTAGTTTTAAATGATGCTTATGCCCTATCCAATGCATTTATAGATAAGCTTTATTTTGAAGAGCTTCCAAGTAGTATTAAACCAGCTTCTTTAATTACAAGAAAAAAGGAAGATATTTTAGATTTCTTTGAGAAGCATAAGAAGAAAATGGTTTTGAAACCACTGGAAGGTTCTGGAGGAAAAGATGTGTATTTAATAGATAAAAATGAAAAAAACCTGAATCAGATAATCGAAAATATAACACAACAAGGATATGTAATTGCTCAGGAATTTCTTCCTGCAGTTAAAGATGGAGATGTTCGTGTTTTACTCATGAATGGTCGGGTAATGGAAAAAGATGGTAATTATGGTATAATTCGTCGTGTTGCGGGAAAAGGTGAGTTTAGAAGTAATTTCGCCTTAGGAGCTTCTGCAGATAGCAGTCCATTAACAGATGCTATAAAAAAGATTATAGATATTACAGCTCCAAAATTAATTAGAGACGGATTATTTTTTGTTGGTTTAGACATAGTAAAAGATAAATTAATTGAGATCAATGTCTTAAGTCCAGGTGGATTGGATCATTTTAAAGATATTGGTTTACCAGATTTTAGTGATGTAATTGTGGAGTCTATCGAGAAAAAAGTGGAATATAAAAGATTATATGGTAATACAATTTCCAATAGGGAATTAGCTACTATGGCCTAAATCAAGAACCTCGAGGCAAGCCCGCCTGAATGTTTCGGGCAAGCCTCGGGGGAATTAAACCCTTAATGAGGGATTAAAACATTGAACTATGGAAAACAACTCCAGAATAATAGGGAAATATTCAAGTGGAAACAAAGGAGCATTATTATTTATAACTGCGGCGGTTCATGGTAATGAGCCTTCTGGGGTAGAAGCATTAAGGCGAGTATTTACGGCTTTAGAGAATATTAAACCAAAAATAAATGGATGTATCGTTGGGGTTTTAGGAAATAAGTTAGCCCTAGAGAGAGATGTTCGTTATATAGACGAGGATTTAAATAGGACTTGGACAGAAGACAATATAATCCAAAATAAAAAAGAGACAAGTGAGCAGCGGGAAACGCTAGAAATAATTGAGGTTTTAGAGCAATTCCCAGAAGCTGAATATTCCAAACGCTATTTTATGGATTGCCATACGACCTCTTCAGATAGTTTGCCCTATGTTTCGGTTCAATTGGTAAACGACAATAACAAATGGGCGCAAAATTTCCCTACCTATATAGTTCAAGGATTTAGTGACATTGTATATGGGGCGATCGATCACTATTTAAGTAGAATAGGTTTAACAGGTTTTACTTTTGAAGCGGGCCAACATACTAATAAAAATTCTACCGAAAATCATGAAGGTATGATGTGGCTTGCACTGAAGGAAGCTTGTGATTTAGACCTTACCCAAATCCCCGAATATCCTTTATGTGTAGAAAAGTTTTCAGTGAAAAATGCACCAGATCAAAAAACCTTTAGAATAATCTATAGACACGGACTTGAAGAAAATGATACCTTCAAAATGAAATCTGGATTTAATAATTTTCAGAAAATATATAAAGGAGATCTTATAGCTTTACAAAATGGCAAGAAAATAAAAAGTGAATGGGATGCACGAATATTTATGCCACTATACCAATCTCAAGGGAATGATGGCTTTTTTGTTATTGAGGAAGTAAAATAAAAATGGTTCATCTTAAAAAATCAATAAGGGTTAGTAATGTCACTAACCTTTATTGATTCTACCAGGATAAGTTCTATTCCATGAATTGAATTAAGTATTTGATAACTATAGAATTTTCCCGCTCGGTTCCTGCAAGAGCACCAAATCTTGCTGTCACGATTTAAGCTTTTCATACCCAGATATCGCCAGATTTTGATCAGCTGTTAAGTTAGTGGAAAGTGAAAATAGACATGCTTCTAAGATGATAGAATAGTAACACCCTGAGACCTGTGATAAAAAATGATCTAGCGTAGGATATTGACGTAGTAAAGATGCTGAAACGAGTTCAGATGACGGAATTTAATATCAGTATCGTCACCCTGAACTGGTTTCAGGGTCTCTTATTTTGGGGAAAACTCAATAAATCCTATTTACAAACATAGGATGACGTCTTTTAACAATTTATGACACTAAACGGACAATAAAAACAAATTTAATCAATTTAAAAATTCAATACATACTGGGGTCATGACTGCCAATTTTTTACCTGTTTCGGTTAATTTACCAGTTTCTATATCAATCTTAAAACTTACAAGATCGTTGGAATCCTGATTGGCTACATACAAAAATGTTCCATCTGGAGAGATGGCGAAATTTCTTGGAGTAGCCCCCTGGGTATTAGTAAAACCTATATTCTGCAGGGTACCTGTTTTTTGGTTTATAAGAAATGCTGCAATACTGTTATGCCCCCGGTTAGATACATATAGAAAGTCACCTGAAGGATGTACATGTATGTCTGCTGCAGAATTTTCTCCTTTAAAGTCTTCAGGTAAGGAAGAAATATCCTTGAGGTGGGTTAGCTTTCCACTTTGCTCTATTTTAAACGTACTTATACTTCCGTTGAGCTCATTGATAGTATAGGCATAATCATTCGATTTGGAAAAAGCAAAGTGTCTTGGTCCTGATCCTTCAGCAAGTTGAATGAAAGTTGTTTTGTTTGATTTTAATGATTTTGAATCGGGATCCAGATCAAAAATCCAAATACGATCATTACCAAGGTCTGTGATATAAACAAATTTATTATTTGAAGATATATTCACCGAATGTGGATTGGATCTTTCAGGATTTTCAAGGCTGATCTTCTGCAGCTTTTTCAGACTTCCATCAGCATTTTTCTCATACATCATCACCACTCCTCCTACATAATTGGCAACAAATACAAAGCGGCCAGATTGATCTTCTGCAATATAGCAAGGCGCAAAACTTTCAGTAGAAATACTTCCTGTTTGCTCCAAGCTGTGATCTTCATTAATTTTATAGGAATAGATCAATCCCGCCGGCCCATCATCTGGACCAAGTTCACTCACCGCATAAAGATATTTATTGTCACCCGAGGTTTTCACAAAGGAAGGATTAACTACACTGGCAACAGTTTCACCCATTTCCAAAGCTCCGGTCTCAGGCTTTTGATAAACCAAATAAATTCCTTCAGCCTGACCATTTACATGGCCCTCTTTTTTAGTGTAGGTTCCAATATAAATTGTATTCATTGTGGAGGTGGAATTAACAGCTACATCAGCTTTTTGTTCATCTTTTGTTTCGTTCTTACAGGAAGATAAAAAAAGTAGCATACATAAACTGCCTAAGAAAATTCTTTTCATTGTGAAATAATATTAACTAATTAAGCTGAGGCCTTTGATTCACCTCAAACAATAAATACTACCCCAAGATATAATTTTGATAACTGAGGACCAGATTTGCAAGCAGTAGAATCGTTAAAAAAATAATAAACAATATTAATAATATTCAATTAATGTTAAAAAGCAAAGATATCATAAAATAAAAGTCATTAGGCGCTTGGGTTATTCGCTAATATCGATATCTTTAAAAGGTATTAAATATAACATATAATTTAAACCACAATTATGAAAAAAACATTTTTAAGTTTAGCAATTGCAATTTTAGTTACAACAGGTTTTACTTCTTGCAAGGATGAAACTAAACTCGACAATCTCGAAGATAAACTTGAAAATCGTTCAGATGATTTAGAAGATGCTTCCGATGATATCGGTGATGCTGCTGATGACGTGGAAGAGGCAATAGATAATTTGAAAGACGCTTTAGAAGAAATAGATAATCCAGCTGATAGAGAACTAGTACGTGAAAGAGTGAATAAGATTTTTGATGAGATAGAATTAAATACGAATAAATAGTTTTTATTTTATACCAAAACACTTTTTTAGGTTGTGCAGATCTATTGCCAATTTTGAAATATAAAACTAGTATTTATACTATATAACTCTACTTAAACCCCTTGTAAAAGCAAGGGGTTTTTATTTTACAACCACTTCTTTCTTTTAAAATATAAGATCATTCCTATAAAAACCAAGATCATAAAACCCCAAAGCACATAATAACTGTATTTCCATTGTAATTCTGGCATATACTCGAAATTCATTCCGTAGATACCCGCCATAAAGGTTAAAGGAATAAATATGGACGCCATAATGGTTAACACTTTCATTACTTCGTTCATTTTATTGCTAATGGTAGTCATATACATATCCATTAACCCCCAAGTCATTTCTCTGTAGATCTCAATATTCTCTGAAACTTGGATGATATGATCGTACAAGTCCCGAATATAGTTCAGTGTTTTTTCCTGAATGAGTGTACTATCTATTTTCTCCAACCTACTAATTACTTCTCTCAAAGGAAATACTGCTCTCCGAATCCTGAGCACTGTTCTTTTTAGTTCCTGAATCTCAAAAGTAATATCATCGTTAGGTTGAGCAGTAAATAATTGCTCCTCTAAAGTTTCTATTTTATCGCTTATCTCTTCAATAACTACAAAATAATTATCTATAATAGCATCCAAAAGCGCAAATACAAGATAATCTGGCCCACTGTTTCTTAATCGACCTTTAGAGTTGGTTAAGCGTTCCCGAACAGCATTAAACACGTCGCCATCTGCTTCTTGGAATGTTAGAACGTGATCTTTCCCTATAACAATACTAATATGCTCATGTTCTAAAATGCCATTTTCCTTATGGTATAACATTTTGGCAACGATAAATAAGTAGTCCTGATATTCATCAATTTTAGGGCGCTGATTAGTATTTACAATATCCTCAATGATAAGGGGATGAAGTTTGTAATATTTCCCTAGCTTTTCAATTTCAGCAGTATTACTTAAACCATCTACATTTATCCAAGTAATTTTTTCCTCATTTTCAAATTTAAACGTGGCTTCCACATTATCAAAAATAAACCGTTCGTAGTTTACTTTATTGTAGTCTATAACCTCCACTTTAATTTCTGCGGATTCCTTTCTACCAACATAAGCAACGGTTCCTGGAGCTTTATTAAGTGCATTGGTAGATTTAGGTCTTCGCTGTAGGTGCCTATGTCGTTTTGCCATAAATTGAAAGTTTGCATAAAAATAACAAAGTTTTTCGTTTAAAGTGTTTCTCGAACTTTTTAGGCTAAGTTTTGCGATTCTACTTCGGAATACTTAAACCTATCTCCTATTTTTGCCACATGGAAGAAAAGCAACTTTTTGGTGCGTTAAAGGAATATTTTGGGTTCGATAGCTTTCGTCCTCTTCAGAAGAAAATTATAGATGCCGTTTTTAAAGGGAAAGACAATGTAGTGATCATGCCAACTGGTGGTGGTAAATCTATTTGCTATCAGTTGCCGGGAATCCTTTTGCCAAATATCACCCTTGTGATCTCTCCTTTAATCGCTCTAATGAAAGATCAAGTAGATGGCCTAAAAGTAAACGGGATTGCTGCAGCATATTTAAACAGCAGTCAGTCTGAAACCGAACAGCAGCAAATTATTGCTGACGTTGAAAAAAACGAACTGAAATTACTTTACGTTGCTCCAGAAAGTTTACAGTTTGTAGACAGATTTCTTACAGATGGAAAAGTGAGTTTAATTGCCATAGATGAAGCGCATTGTATCTCTAGTTGGGGCCATGATTTTAGGCCTGCCTATACTCAATTAGGTTATTTAAAAAAACGCTTCCCCTCTACTCCTGTTATTGCCTTAACCGCCACTGCAGATAAAGCAACGAGAAAAGATATTTGCCAACAGTTAAATATTCCTGATGCAAAAATACATGTAGCCTCTTTTGACAGAAAGAATCTTTCCCTGGAAGTGCGGCCTGGAACAAAGCGACTGGAACAAATTCTTCAGTTTACTGAAGGTCGAAAAAATGAAAGTGGAATAATATATTGTTTAAGCCGAAAGAATACTGAAGACGTTGCAGCTAAGTTAAAAGCGAATGGTTTAAAAGCCGAAGCATATCATGCAGGTTTAAGCCATTTAGAGCGAAGTAGAATTCAGGAGGATTTTATAAATGATAAACAACAGGTTATTTGCGCAACTATAGCTTTTGGGATGGGGATCGACAAATCCAATATTCGCTGGGTGATCCATTATAATATGCCAAAAAATCTGGAAGGTTATTATCAGGAGATCGGCCGTGCAGGGCGAGATGGATTGCCTTCAGAAACCATGCTTTTTCATAGTTATGCAGATGTGATCCAGCTTCAAAAATTTGCTGCTAACGCAAAAAATGAAGCAGTTCAAATGGCCAAACTGGACCGAATGAAACAATATTCTGAAGCACTTACCTGTAGAAGAAAAATTTTACTAAGCTATTTTGGCGAGTTAAAAAAAGAGGATTGCGGCAATTGTGATATCTGTAGGAACCCACCACAGTTTATGGATGGAACCTTAATCGCTCAAAAGGCGCTTTCGTGTATTTATCGCCTAAAAGGAAAAGAACCTATAACTGTATTGATAGATGTACTTAGAGGTGCGCAGAATGAGGGAGTCTTAGGAAAAGGCTATCAGGAGTTAAAAACTTATGGAATTGGAAAAGATATTTCTTGGAAAGATTGGCAACTTTATATAATTCAGCTTATCAATCTTGGGTATGTAGAGATCGCTTTTCATCTTCATAACCATCTTCAGCTAACTCCAATGGCCAAGGATATCTTATTCAATGGAGGCAAATTAGAGTTAGCAAAAAATCTGGATCAGAAAGAAATTCAGGCAGAACAATCTAAAACAACTAAAACTAAAGACAATAGTCTTTTCGAAAAACTTCGTCAACTGAGATTAGGTCTCGCACAAGAAGAAGGAATTCCAGCATATCTTATTTTTAATGATGCTACTTTAAAGGAAATGGAAAAAGAACGCCCAATGACCGATGAAGATTTTATCCAAATAAATGGAGTTGGGAGAAAGAAAATGGAGGATTATGGATATCAATTCATTAAAGAGATCATAGCTTTCAATAAAGAGAAACGCTTTAAGAAGAAACCTAAAAAATCTGGCAACTCACATAAAGAAACACTACAACTTTACACGGATGGACTTAGTGTAGAAGAGATCTCTGTGTCCAGAAAATTGGCGCCTTCTACCATTTATTCTCATCTTATAAAACTTTATGAGGAAGGTGAAAAAATAGATCTATTGCAATTAATTTCTAAAGCTGATGTGGATGCAGTAAGAAAAGCTAAAGATGAAATTGAAGATCCCAAAGGTTTGAAAACCTATTACGAATACTTTGATGAGGCCTTAGATTACTGGACTATTAAATTTGCATTAACGATCTTAGAAAAAGAAGAGAACTAAGAAATTATATAAATTCTATTTTGTGTAGAATTAATCCAGAAGCAGGTGCTATATAGGTCATTTGGTTATCTAAATCTGCTTTCAAACTTCTTTCTATGTCCTTTAAGCCTAATTCACCTTTTCCAAGTTGAATAAGCGTTCCCATCATTAACCTTATTTGGTATCTTAAAAAACCACTTCCTTTAACTACAAGAACATAGCTTTTTTCTGGAAAGAAATTGGCGGTGTAAATGGAGTTTTCTTGTATTTCAGAAAACACTACATCCCTTTCATATAAACTCTTACCAGAGGAGCGAACGCAGAAATTCTGAAAGTGATGCAAGCCTTCAAAAAGCTTCGCACCTTCCTTCATTAATTCTATATCTAAGGTATCTTGCAAATTGGTCATAAGCGGTGCGCAAAAAGGATGGTTCTTGTCACCAAAGGAAAATAGATAGTGATATTCCTTCTGTTTTGAATCCTGAATAATATTGAACTTCCCATCTACTTCCTGAATTTCTAAAGCTTTAATATCTGGAGGTAAGTTCTTATTCAATAATTTTAGAAATTCCGGAAGATCTTCTAGAGGTTCCTCTTCTAAAAACAACTCGAAAGCAGATTCGTTGGCAGATACCATTGCATCTGTTCGGCTAGAACCAAGAATCTTAAACCTACGATCTGGAAGAATAAATTTAAATGTTTTCTTAATAAGACCTTCTATGGTTTTAAAACCGGGCTGGCGTTGCCATCCGTGTAAACGATATCCTAAATATTGAATTTTTATAAGGTAATAAAAGCGTTTTGGCTGCAAATGGATTATTTTGTTGCGAAGATAGAGAAATATAGATAGCAGTATTAACTCATCAACAAGGACAGGAAGTAAATTTCTTAATAATACGTTAAATATATTTCAATATTTTAAGTGCTTTTTGAAAAATAATTTTAGCTTCGCACTTCCCTACACAAAAAAAATAGAATTCTATATCATTTTTTCATTCGTCTTAAGAATATGCTTTTAAAATATATGCATCGAAAAGAACTTGTTGAGAAAGCTATTGTCAAATTAATAACCCAACACATATTTAATGGATTCACAGAAAGTAGACATGTTTATCATTGCCAATAGTAAGTATTTTGAAAGCCATCAGGTTATTCAAGTAAGAGATAAGCTCTTGCAAATGGATGATTCAAAGTGGGGAATAGTACAAACATTACAATTTAAAGATCCAACCATAAGCCTAATCGTTTCATTGGTTGCTGGTAGTTTAGGTATCGATAGATTTTTGATTGGGGATACAGGGCTTGGTATAGGTAAACTTCTAACCTGTGGTGGCTTAGGATTATGGGCAATTATAGATTGGTTCCTTATTATGGAAGCTACAAGAGAGAAAAACATGGACAACCTTCAACGCATCCTATAATGTCCCTAAATAGGAATAAGCTCTATACTATATTGCTTATATCCTGTATTGCGGGATATATTTGGATTATTAATAGCCTTTATTCGCTTAATAGTTCAATTGAAGTATGTTTAATAAAACATGTAACAGGTGTTCCCTGTCCGTCATGTGGTTCTACAAGATCTGTCATTTCATTAGCTAAGGGAGACTTTTTAGGATCTATTTTTATAAATCCTCTAGGATTGGTAGTGGCCTTAATTATGATATTAGCTCCACTTTGGGTCATTTTTGATCTGATTACTAAAAGACACAGTCTTTTTGCTTTTTATAGGCAAATAGAAAATTATCTTAAAAAGCCTAAAGTACTGGTTGTTTTTATTTTATTAGTAATGCTAAACTGGATTTGGAACATCACCAAAGGATTATGATAAAAGAAATGAGTTTTAGTTATGGTCCTGGAGATCATGAATCAGAGAAAGCTTCTAATAGCTATCTTATGTCCTTAATCGCCTTAATTGCAGGTTTACCTTTACCTATTATTAATTTATTAGCAACGGGGATTTTTTATTTAGTAAATAGAAAGAGCTCCTATTTTGTGCGTTGGCATTGTACTCAAGCATTACTTTCTCAATTCTCCATGCTTCCTTTAAATAGTGTTGCATTTTGGTGGACCCTTTCCATAGTTTTTGGTTCGGAAGGGATAACCAATAATTATGTAGCCTACATAATTTTAGTGCTGCTTTTTAATTCAACCGAATTTGTAGCTACCATTTATACAGCTATCCAAACCAGAAAAGGAATTCATATTGAATGGTTCTTCTATGGTAGTATCACCAATCTAATTTGTAAAACTAAAAAATGAAAAAAGTAATTACGCAAGGCCTTGTAGGCTTAACTATTTTTCTTTCGTCTTGGGTTTTATTGAATCAGATTGATTGGATTGATTTGCTAGAAATTGATAAAGCAACTGCGAAAACAGAAATAAAAATAGGTGAACTTTACTGGGATGTTTTTAAAAGTAACGAAGTAGAAAACAAGGATGCTTTTGTAAATAAAACTATTGATAGTTTAGTAGTTAAAATTTGTTCTAGGAATAAAATTGATCGTGAGCATATCAAAGTTCATATTCTTAACAAGGAGGAAGTAAACGCTTTTGCCCTGCCAAACGGGCATCTAATTATTTATAGTGGTCTTATCTTAGCTTCGGACAATCCAGAGGAGTTGAGCGGTATTATTGGTCATGAATTAGCTCATATAGAACTTAATCATGTAATGAGAAAACTTATTAATGAAATAGGTCTTTCAGTATTAATTTCTATGACCACAGGAAATGGGAGTACAGAGATCATCTCTCAAACTGCAAAATTATTGTCATCTTCAGCTTTTGACAGAGATTTAGAAAAAGAAGCAGATCTAAAAGCAGTGGACTACTTGATAAATTCAAAAATAGATACAGAGCCATTTGCAAATTTTCTTTATAAACTCTACACAAAAGAAAATGAATTACAGGAAGCTTTATCCTGGGTTAGTACTCATCCAATACTAAAAGAAAGAGCGACTTATATTTTGGAGTATTCTGCATCTAAGAAAACAACAATACCCGAAATGATCTTGGCCCCTCAATCATGGAAAGAATTACAAGAAAAATTAAATTAAAAGGGGAATCCCAAGCCTTGATTCTAATTTTGAAATAATGAGAATAGCTAGGTGTTTTGTTACTTCTATATACACTTACATGTAATCATTATATAGTTTCCTCCAACTGTAATAACCAGAAGAAATAAGTATAATAATTTATAGAAGATCTTGATATATTTCAATATTTTTTCAAAGACCCCATTTTAATTTTGATGATAAATATTAAATCTTAATTTTAACAAAAAGATCATTTCCTTTATACTTTAACCAATAAAAACAAAACTTAATCGATTTATAATAAGATAAGAAGTCATTATTTGCCAGACTTATATTACCTATGGCGAATAAGAAATACCACAATTATAGAACACGCACATAAGCTTATGTTTTTCAAGAAAAATTTAATAACAGAATTTATATCGCTGGTTTGCCGATCAGGATTTTAAATATTCAGATACCAGTAAATTATCTTTTCTGTGGGTTAAAGAGTATCTATTACTAGTCAGAATTATTCGTGAATTATATAGCATTGCAGAAAGTAGAATTAATATCTTTCCGCCCGCATAAGATTAGTCCTTAGGGTATGGTTAGGAATATAAAATTGTTTTTTTAATATTAATTATAAATATCATGTTGTTTAAGAAGAAGCTAGTAGTATTATTTATGATTTGTATAACAGCTTTTACAAGTTGTGACAATCCTGAAGTTAAAGAAATTAATATAGGTTTTATTGCCCCACTAACTACTCTGGCAACAGATCTGGGTGTAGGCCCTTCTCAAGCAATGACAATTGCTGTAGAACGATATAATTCCAACAAAAGCGAGTCTCAACCAAAGATCAATTTATTTGTTGAAGATGATAAATGGGAGAAAGATCTGGCTTTACCATTGTATGAAAAGCTTAGAAAAGAACATAATATAGATATTGTTTTTATTAGTAATACAGATGGTACAATTGCAATACAAGACAGAATTATGGAAGATGGTGTTATAGCTGTTAATCCACTAAATAACGACAAACTTCTTTCCTCACTAAATAAAAACACTTTCAAAATTGCTAAGTCCACAGAAGAATCTAATAAAATAGTTGGAGTACGAATTATAGAACTTGGGTTAAAAAAGGCCATAATTCTACAATTTCCTAACGATTTTATGAGCATCGCTGCTAATTCTGTGAAAGAGGTCTTAACAGAAAATGGAGTAGAAAACAAGATCATTATAATAGATAAAGATCAAAAAGATTTTACTGATATTTTAAGAACAGCAAAGGAAGAAGGGACAGAAGCTTATATTTTCTTTGGCTATAAGAAATTAGGTCTTGCTATGAAACAAGCAAGAGACATGGGAATAGACGCTCTGTTCTTTGGTTCAACCACGTTATTGGATCCTGATTTTTACAAAAATTCTGAAGGTGCAATAATTGGTACCGAATGTACTTTTTTCACTCCTCTAGATGGAAATTATATTTTAGCAAATGAATTCTTGCAAAACTATAAAAAGAGATTTGGAGAAGAACCTTTTTCTATTTGGCCTCCTATGCAGGCATACGATGCTATGAACATTGTAATAAATGAAGTTAAATCGATTAATGAAGATAAAACTGAGAATGAATCTCAAGTAGATTGGCTAAGAAATCGCTTATTTAATGTTAAATATTATCAAGGGGTTTGTGGAAATATTTCTATTAAGGAAGATGGGTCGTCGAGAGGAATATATTTTTCATTATATAAAGTGGAATCTGATGGTAAACTTATAAAAATTAAACGCTAACAACCTCCAATTACCTTCCATTTTACAATAGCTAAAGCCATCTGATGAAAATATTGATAAAAAATATTTGTATGTCCCCTTTTGTTCCAGTAAATATTTTTTCAATTAATTACAGATTATTTCCGTCATGTTGTCCCGAATAGTCGGGAGTTTCAACATCTCATTTATATAGGAATGAGACCCTGAACCAAGTTTAGGGTGACGGGACCAATTCATATAGGATAATAGTCATTGGACTCTAAACGAGATAAACAAAAAAAATTAACGCTTTTCATCCAAAACCATTGAATGTGGAATATTTGAATGAAATACTTATAAGTTGTAGTTCAAAATAGCCATAAAAAACACCCATAAAATTGACGTCAATTTTAGGGGTGTTTTTTATGAATTCAAATTACTTTTTTTAATCTTAGAATTCCGAATTTATTTGTTGACGCAATTTTCTTGCATAATCTTCTTCTAACCAGTCCCTATAATTTTTCGTGCTTTTACTAATACAATAGGAATATTGTTTTATTCTAGAAGAAATATCGTCCTTTAATTCTTTTGCAAGAATTCGTGCATCAAAAACATCCTCGCTATTCTCTACGCACATTTTCACATGTTGATCCATAGACCATTCCAAAACAGCTTTAGACCTAAGACCTTTTCGAATTACAACATCATATGCAGCTTCCACATCAAAATCTACAATTTCAGATTGCTGAAATTGCTCTCTCATTTCAGGAGGCATTACATATTTAAATTCACGCTCAATTTCTTCATCGCTTAGTAAATTCTCAAAATAAAAATCTGGAGATCTAAAAAGCTGTTTCCAGTCTACTGGTGCACTCCAATGTCCAAATCTTACTACATTATTACCAAGATCTATTACATTGAATTCAGATTTATTTTTCAAAATTCTAGAACCACGTCCTATCATTTGAAAGTAAAGGGTTAGCGACTTTGTTGCTCTGTTTAAAATAATGGTTTCTACGGAAGGTTCATCAAATCCTGTAGTTAGGATACTAACTGAAGTTACAATGGCCTCTGGAGTATGTTTAAACCATTTTAAGATATCCTTCCTGTCCTGCTTGCTCGTAGTGTTGTCAAGATGTCTTATAGGAAACCCAGCATTTCTAAAAGTTTCATATACTTCTTTAGAGGTATTGATCCCATTATTAAAAATAAGAGTCTTTTTATTTCTGGATTTATCCAAATAGGCATTCAAGAGTTTTTCCTGCATGCTCATATTGGAGTAAAGCTCTTCAGAAGATTTAACTGTATAATCTCCGTTGATCCCTACTTTAAGTGACTGCAAACCTACATCGTAACTAAATACCTTTGCTTTAGCCAAAAAACCTTTTCCTATTAATGAGCCAATAGAATCTCCTACAATAAGTTCTCTATAATTATCCTTCATAGGAAGTTTAATGTTAGAGCTTAAAGGAGTGGCTGTCACTCCTAGAATAAAACACTTTTCAAAAAATTTAAATAATTTTCTAAATGAATTGTAATGCGCTTCATCTATAATAACCAATCCTATGTCCTGAATTTCCAATTTTTCATCATGTAGCCTGTTATTTAGTGTTTCTACCATAGCCACAAAGCACATATAATCTTCTTGATCTGGAAGTTCTTTTACTTTACTGTTAATTATTTTATTTAGCACCCCAAACTCCGAAAGCATTTTAGAGGTCTGCTTGCACAACTCAATTCTATGAGTTAGAATCAAGACTTTTTTATTAGTACGTTGGATAAACTCTCTAACAATAGAAGAAAATATAACCGTTTTCCCACCGCCGGTTGGGAGTTGGTATAATAAATTATAATGATTAGGATGGGTATCTATTACATTAAAAATCTTATCTATATCTACCTGTTGGTAGTCATAAAGTACTTTATCATTCTTTTTTTCTTCAAGTCCAAACGTTTCAACAGCCATATTTTTGATTTCAGCAAGTTTGCAAAAATAGCAGATTTTTAGGTTATACTAAAATGTTTAGGCATATTTAAGTTTTATCTTTTTTACTTCCTGAAAATGCAAATATTCATTATTTTTGATAAGATTTTGAAAACCAAGGATATTTTAAAGATATCCACTCCCCATGGATAATCTCATTCTCACTTAAATATCCACTTGGATAATGCCTTCACTCCCCTTTCCCCTGATGTAATTAACAATTAAAATTATGGAAAGGAAAGAAAAAAGATTGGCAGATTACAGAGAAAAATTGAAGGATTGTGCATTAATAAAGAATATGCATCCAGATTCAATTGATTCTTTTCTGTCGCTCTTCCATAAGGAGACTTGGCCAAAAAACACATGTATTCTTAGTGCTGAAAAATTATCCTATCACTTTTATATTATACTCTCAGGAAGGATTAAAATGTATCAGGTAGATGATTGGAATGGTAAAGAAATTACCTTATTCTTACTCACCAAATGTGATATTTTTGACCTCTTTTGCCTTCTGGATGGTAATAAACATACGGTATATTATGAGTGTTTAGACAAAGCAAAGGTTATTTGCGCACCTATGGAAGATCTTCGAAAATGGTTGGATGAAAATCCTGAAAACTATAAACAAATCCTGCCTTATGCGGGTAGGCATTTAAGACTCTTAGAAAATTTTGTTTCCGATATCACCTTTGCCGATATTTCAACCCGATTACTTAATCTTTTACTTAGAAACGTAAATGAAGAATCGCAAAACCTGGAGTTGATCAATGATCTTCCAAATAAGGAAATTGCTAATCTAATAGGATCTACAAGAGCGGTAGTAAATAGGCACCTTCAAGAGCTCAAAGAAAATGGATCACTTAAGATCTCTAGAAAAAAAATGGAGATAAAAGATTTAAAAACACTTATTAGAATAATGGCAGACAAGAAAAAGTATAATCCTTATTAATTTTATCAGCTTAAAATTCATTTATAGACAATTATAAAATAAGATTGTGCTACTTAGGACATAGTAGAATGGCTTTATCTCCTTTACCTTTGATATAGTATTAATTTAAATATTTATATTATGAAAACTATGCTTTTATTTGTATTTCTGCTATTAAGTATGGGTGCAATGCAGGCACAAGAAGTGATCCAATTGGGTGAAGCGCGTATAAGCTATAATCCCAATGCTATAGTAGTAAATTCCGATTTATATTCTGTCGGTTTTACTGTTAAAGAAAACTACATAGGAGAATTTTCTAAGAATCCTATTCAGTTTATGAAACAAAATTTTGATTTTAAAGGTTTATTAACTTCGGTTGAAAACAGAGATGATTTTGATGAATTTATAGTTACTTTTAAAAGTGCTAAAGGTTATTTAGAAGCTGTTTATACAAGCGAGGGAGAGTTGAAAGGAACTCACCAAAGATTTGTGGACAAGGCCTTGCCTATTGTTTTAAGAAACCAGCTTTATTTAGAAAATAAAGGTTGGACTATGGCTGGAAATAAATATATAGCCAGCGGTAATAGCGATAGAATTGACAAAGAAATTTACAAGATTAAACTTGAAAATGGAAACAAATCTCGTAGAGTAAAAATAGTACCTGGTATTACAATCTTAGGAGTTGCTAGTAACTAGTTTGTTTTCAATTAGCTAGAAAAATGATGCCCTTTTATAAATATAAATTTTATAATATGTAAGACTCAAGGAACTTGATAAACCGTCAAGTTCCTTGATGTTTTTATAAAAACAGAACTGTAGACAAATACCTATCTCTAGGATTGCAAACATAATTACCTCTTCCACTTCTTCACAAATTCTAACAGCTTCAATTACACCACCACCACTACTTATCAGCAAAAACACCTTTATCCTTTAGCACTCTTTATCCCCTGACTATGGCCTCCAAATCTCCAACCACCGGGATACGATTTACCTTTTTTAGGATCGAAATTCTTCGGAAGATATTCCCTTAGCCATTTACTTATCCCCGGGATTCTAGAATTGTCTGTAGGATTTAAACCTACTATTTGAATAGTATTATTTTGTTCTTTTAAAAAGTGGATATTTCCATAATACTATCTATATACCCACACAATAAACAAAATGGAAGCGCGGTGTCTTTGTCTTCTGATTCAGATACTGAATTGTCAAAAATTGGATGCTGTTTGAGGCTACATTATTTAAATGAATTTTCGTTTTTCCTATGAGAAAGATAATTACGTTTCATAATGATATTTATTTTCCGACACCTTTTTAAGGTAGCTGCGGAACCGAGACCTCTCATAAAACTGGGTTTATCCTATTTTTAAATTGCTTAACAATAGTATACTGGTTCTAGCCGTATTTGGATTTGAATTGCATTACTCTCGCAGTCACACATTTAATCTTTTAAATTTACACTACTTACCATCTGTGTACTAGACCTTAACTCGCTTTTATCATAAAATATCCTTAAAATGGTATGTTTTTTTGTAGATTCGTCCACGATCCCTACAGAAAATTTATATTTATTCATGATATTATATTAAAATAATGAAATTAAAGAATTCTGTCTTTTACGGCTTTCTATTATCCGCCTTTTTAATGGCTAGCATGCCCTCCTTTTCTCAGGCAAACAAAACTTCCAAAGAATTGATTTCCAACAATATCAACAACTACTTTCTTATGGATAGGGAAAACATTCATGTGCAATTCAACAAGGATGTTTTCTTTACCTCTGAAGATATCTGGTTCAAGGGTTACGTGTACAACAGGAAAACCAAAACCCCATTTAAAGTTACTACCAATGTATTTTTAAGTCTTATTGGGGAAAATGGAACAAAAATCAAAGATCAATTGGTATATGCACAAAATGGATCCTTTTCAGGAAATTTTGAGGCCGATTCATCGTTGAAATCGGGCACCTATTATATACAGGTTTACACCAACTGGATGAATAATTTTGCTGAAAGTGAAGCATTTATTCAGAAAATACAAATCCTCAACAAAAAAGATTCAGAATTTGCCGGTGTAGATACGCCTGCAGGTTCTCCCGTGGTAGCATTTCACCCTGAAGGTGGACAACTTGTGCAGGGAACTAGCAGTGTGCTGGGAATAAGAATTCAGGATTGCAACAACCAGGTGACAAGTGTTACCGAAGCCGGAATATTTAATTCCAAAGGAGAACAGGTTAAAAAAGTTTTTATCGATAAGTCGGGTTATGGAAAATTTGATCTTCCCTGGGGAGAGGAGCAATATATCCTACGTTATAATTTTGATGGGAAGGGCTTTGAAAAACCACTTCCCAAGGCACAGACCCGCGGATTTGCACTGGATGTGAACAATTATTCTTTGCCAGGTAAGACCCTAGTAAATTTGAGCAGCAATAAAGAAACTATGCGCACTCTCAATGGGGAGGATATTTATCTAGTGGTACATCAAGATGACAATAGCGCAATTTTTGATGTAAAACTGGATCCTGAAACTTTAAAACAGCAGCTCGTCTTTTCTAATGCTGAACTCTCTGAAGGCGTTAACACCCTTCGGCTGGTAGACGGGAAACTGAATCAACTGGCAGAAAGACTGATTTTTCAACCCATTGAGCAAAATACTGAGGCAGCATTAAAGGTGACCAAACACGCCAAAGATTCTGTCACTATTTCCGGGGCACCTGGAAATAATATGAATTTGAGCATTTCGGTCTTGCCCGGGGAATCTATAGCGTCTAGGGAGAGCAGTGGTATTTTTAGCTCCTTCTTGCTACATCCCTACGTCAATGAAAAAGTATGGCATAATAATTATGTGTTCAGCAATCCGACAAAAGCTGAGCATTATGAGCTGGACCTTTTTCTGCTGAATCAAAAATCGGGGAAATATACCTGGAAAAACATTATGACCAATGCGCCCGTAGATACTTATAAATTTGACTTGGGGGTTCAAATTAAAGGTAGTCTGAATCCAACACTTAAGAATTTTGAAGATCACCGTATTCAGTTATTTTCTGTTACTTCAGATATTGATGAAGCTACCAAAGCGAACAAAAACCGCGAATTTTATTTTGACAATCTTATTCTGGCAGATTCTTCTTGGATTAATTTAGGGGTCTATGACAAGAGAAACATGCTTGTAAAAACCAGCGTCTTTCCAGAAGTTATAAACGGAAAGGGAAAATACGTCCATGCCTTCCAGCCCAAATTGGTTAGCTGCAATGAGTTAGTAGAGAAAAAAACCTTCGCGCTTCCTGCTTTTGCTGAAGAATTTGTGCAATTGGATGAAGTAGAACTGCAGGGTCGAAAGGTAGAACAATTTGAACATCAAAATGATTCAGGGAATAGAAACCTTACGGCATTTAAAGTGAGTGAACGAGATGAGTCCATGTACAGAGATGTACTCCAATTTATTGAGGCTAACAGTACTTTTACGGTTGAAAACAGTCAAGGTAGAGTGTCTATCTTCAGTAGGCAATCCAGCACAATCAGTTCGGCAAGGGTCACCCCAATAGTTTACCTTAATAATATACAGCTGTTTGATCTCAGTATTCTTTCGGTGATGCGCATGTACGAGGTAGCCGAAGTCTATATCAATGCCCAGGCAATTGTTGCTTCCGTTCGAAATAATATTGGGATCGTAAAAATATATACCAAGGCCGGATATGTAACGGCTGCAAAAGATGGGGTGGTTCCCTTCCAGGTAGTGAACGGATTTGCTATACAAAAACCATTTGAAAACAGCTTTTATTATAGTACTAGTGATCGGGGGTTTAAAAATTTCGGACTTGTACATTGGATTCCAACTGTGCTAACTAACGACGAGGGAAAAATTGAATTCCAGGCTCCAAAATTGGGGCAGGAGGATCTAAGAGTTCGTATAGAGGGTTTCGCCGCAGACGGGACATTAATTTCTGAGGAACGCAATATTACCGTAAATTAATTACTCGTTTTTTAATTGAATAAAGACTAAAAAGACTTTGTTATTGAGGCTTCAACACAATCAATTTACAAAGTCCTTCTCATTTAAAGCCCGATTTTATTATTAACATGCAAGATTGAATTACTCCAACATAATAAGCCATAATGAACGTAAAATATAAATTGCGAAGTTTGCTAATACCACTTAGAAAAAAGGCTTTTCTGAAAAAATCTTAAAACCCTTTCAGCCTAAAAAAAATTATCCGGTTTTTTATAGCGTAGCATCTGAGGTGTTTTCGATTCAAAATAATATATATCGAAGATTTGGAAGATCTATTTACGCCATTGGTTAGTTAAGGTGACAGTGTTTTCAGATTTCTGGAGCTATAATCCCGATACAGATAATGGTAACAAATGGCAGATCTTCCTCCAAAGTCCCCAAGGCAGATGTATCAATATTTATTATTTGATATAAAACTCAAGTGAACAATGATCCATCCCATACCTCAAATAATGATTTCGGGAGGTACTAGCCTGCTACAAATATCTATGATCGAAATACGATTGTTAGTTCAAGTCAAGCAAAAAAGAAGACAAATTTCCAAAGCCATTATATAAAATAACGTAAAAAATATTATATATCTATTTTAAGTCCAATAATCAATTAACCTTTTTGAAATAGCTGCGTTCCAATGTTCCAATGACTATCAGAATAATTTCAGGGTCTCATCTCAAAATAAATGAGATGCTGAAAAAAGTTAGTATTTACCTGTTTTTCTAAAATTGGTAATATTTAACAAGTATACCTCAGCAATAAATGGCCACTAATTCACAAATTAAATATTAAAAATATCCTTGAAAATATTCGTGAATCCTTGGCTTCAATATTAGTATTGCTACCTTCAGTCAGAAATTCAATAAAACACCTCAATTTCCTAGACTAGATAAATTTTTATCACTGGTTTCAGCATAGCGGAAACCACCTAACCTGATTTATTTGAAAACTACTCACTGCAACAAAACAAGACAATTAGAAAAGAAAAAAATTGAATGCTACTTATGTGCTAGTAAATAAAAAACCCTCACAATATCTTTATAGTATAAATAACTTAAATATATTATCATGAAAACAATGCTTTTATTTGTAATTCTGCTTTTAAGTATGGGTGCAATGCAGGCACAAGAAGTGATCCAATTGGGTGAAGCGCGTATAAGCTATAATCCCGATGCTATTGTTGTAGATTCTGATTTAAATTCTCTAAGTTTTACAGTTAAAGAAAAATATAACGGAGAATTTTCAAAAAATCCAATTCAGTTCATGAAACAAAATTTTGATTTTAAAGGCTTATTGTCATCCCTTGAAGGTTCAGATGATTTTTATGAGTTTTTAGTGACCTTCAAAAGTAAAAAAGGCTATTTAGAGGCTACTTATAATATTGAGGGTGAGTTAGTAAACACCTATCAAAAGTTTAGTAACAAAACCTTACCATTAGATATAAGAAGACAAGTTTATACACAGAATCAAGGATGGACCATGGTGAGTAATAAATATGTTGCCAGTGGAAGATTTGATAGAATTGATAAAGAATTCTATAAAATTAAACTTGCAAATAATAACAAATTAAAAAACATAAAAGTTGTTCCAGGTTCTACATCAGATGCAGGTTTAGCTAGTGTTAAGCTAAATATTTAAAAAACGGGATTCTTTTATAGAAATGACAAGAGGATTCAAGGAACTTGATAAACCATCAAGTTCCTTGATTTTTTACATAAATAGATCTGATGATAAATAGCGATCTCCACGGTCACAAACAATACTTACTACAACTCCTTCTTCTAATTCTTCACACAATCTTACCGCTGCACTAGCAGAACCTCCACTACTCATTCCTGCAAATATCCCTTCATCTTTAGCCAGTCGTTGGGTCATTATTTTTGCTTCAACATCACTCACCTCTATAACCCTGTCTACTTTTTTGGGATTAAATATTTTTGGTAAATATTCTTTAGGCCATTTTCTTATCCCGGGAATTCTAGAATTATCCGTGGGCTGTACACCCACTATTTGAATACCATCATTTTGCTCTTTCAAAAAAGTTGAAGTACCCATAATAGTTCCTGTGGTTCCCATTGAAGAAACAAAGTGAGTTACTTCATTATTGGTATCTCTCCAAATTTCAGGCCCTGTGGTTTTATAATGTGCTTTCCAATTGTCGTTATTAGCGAATTGATTAATCATATAATAATCACCGGTCTTCGATTTCTCTTCTGCATAATCTCTGGCATTTTCTATACCTCCATCTGCATCAGTTAAAGTAACTTTTGCGCCATAGGCTCTCATCGTTTGTACCCGCTCAATCGTAGAGTTCTCTGGCATTACCAGTTCTATGTCAAGTTTAAAGATTCCAGCTATCATTGCTAGAGCGATTCCAGTATTCCCACTTGTAGCCTCAATAAGCTTAGACTCTTTGTTGATGTCTCCCCGCTCCAAAGCACTTTTTATCATATTATACGCAGCACGGTCCTTCACACTACCTCCTGGGTTTTGCCCTTCCAATTTTAAAAAAAGACTAACCTTAGGGTTTTTGATTAAGGTTTCCGACTTAACCAATGGCGTATTACCAATTAAACCTAATATTGAATTATTCATTTTTTACTGAATTTTTAATTTTGATTTGAGGATTATGAGATACCATAGAATTTGAAGGTACTGAAGCTGTTAACCAAACATTTCCTCCAATAATACTATTTGCTCCAATTACCGTTTCTCCTCCTAAAATTGTTGCGTTTGCATAGATGGTCACATTTTCTTCAATTGTAGGATGTCTCTTTATATTTCTAAGATCTCTGTGAACAGAGAGCGCACCTAAAGTTACCCCTTGATATATTTTTACGTTATTCTTAATAATAGTAGTCTCGCCAATAACAACTCCTGTTGCATGATCTATAAAAAAAGGAACTCCTATATGAGCTCCGGGATTAATGTCTGTTCCAGTTTGTCTATGTGCGCATTCAGACATTAGTCGTGGAACCAGAGGTAATCCGAATTTATTGAGCTCATGACTTAGCCTATAAATAGCGATTGCAAAGAATCCTGGGTAAGCCAGATAAACCTCCTCAATAGAATTCGCTGCAGGGTCATTTCTCATAATTGCATTTGCATCCTTATTTAATTTCTCCAAGATCTCTGGTAATTTCTCTAAATAGGACTGCCATATTTCTTTGCAAGGTTTTCCCGGTTCCCAACAAACAAGATCTACCAATTCTTGAAAATCTAGTTCAAGCTGGTTTATATTCTTTTCCACCGGGGTTGCTTCATCAAATAAAGTATAGAATAATTTATGGGTGAATGCTTCAGATTTTTCACGAATAGCATACTTCAAATGTGGAAATTGCTTTTGTTCCTGAATTTTTTCAATAATAGTCTCTCTCTTCATAATTTTTAAATCCTGAATAGTAAGAATAATGCTTTATAGAAAGGCATTATTATTTGTGCCGATTAATACCAAAGTTATGGATTTATTAATGAAGAATTATAGATCTATGTTAAGGGAAACTCTTAAAATAATAACCCGGAAATTTAACTTTTTATACACGTTAAAAATATATTAAGGGAAAAACACTGTCGCTTAAATTTCTGTAAATTAGTGTATTAATCATACTAAATATATAATCATGGCACAATCACAAAATCCTCAAAAGGGACCAGCAAAACAAGATCAAAAAAAATCTGAACCAAAAAAACAGGATCAGAAGAAAACACAACAGCCTAAGCATTAATTAGATGAAAGATTCTAATTAATTTTGGAAGCCACTTTAAGCAGGTGGCTTTTTGTTTTGGGCATTATATTGAATCAAGAGCCTCAAGGCAAATCCTAGAGTTATGTCCTAATGGCTTGGGAGGAAAATACATTTCAAAATTCTAGTTATCCCGATTGTTATCAATACGGGAAATTAACCCTCAATGACGGCTCAAACTATATTTCTATTCTTTTGCTAACTCAATTATTGAGACCCTTTTAATTATCTTTTCGCTTAAGGAATATAACCATTTTAATTGAGAGGTAATTAATTGAGCCTCTTGTAACTGCTCTGTATTACTAATATACTTTAATTTATTATTGCCATCTGTATCTTCAGAAGTGCTATTCAATGATTCAAAGCGATGATCAAAATAATGCTGTGCTTCAATTCTATTGGCAGAATCTAAAGTTTCAGCATATCCCTTTTCAGTAATAAGACCATTTGCAATATTTAAATTATGTGATATTCCTTCTATATAATCATTAAAATAAGTGGAAGCCTTCGTAGTTGGATGGTTTTGAATATAGGTACCCATAGAGGCAAGAGAGGAAAGAAATGTATGATTTAAAACCACTACTTCATAAAATTTATCCAAATGCATTTGTTTGGATTTTGGTTCTTGAGTCATCCTTTGGAAGGCAGTACTTAAATTTCCACTAGCTAAAAAAGCTCTCTTTCTAGACAATTTATAAGACGTGGGAACCGATCCTTTCTCTTGATAATACTTTTGTATAGAAAACAGATATTCTTTATTTGCTTTTAAACTTTCCCCAATAACTGAATTAATGCTGAAATACTCCCAAGAAGGCCAAAGTATTGCATTTCCTATCGCCGCCAAACCAGCTCCTATTATAGTATCTATTATTCTATACTGAATAACATTAAGTACATCTGGTTTTAAAAGTGCATAAATAAAAACCACACTTAATGTTATAAAGGTTGCAGAAGTCTTATAATTCCTTTGAACCATTGAAAAGGCTATTATCAAACTCAATATTCCCAAAACAGCATATACTTTAGTGTCCTGAATTAATAATACAATACCTGTTGCAATTGCCCCACCAATTAATGTCCCTAAAATACGCTGTTTAGATCGTTCTTTAGTAAGCCCGTAATTAGGACGCATTATAACTATAATTGTAAGCAGTATCCAATAGGCATTTTGTAAAGAAAAATAGGCCCCAATAGTGAAACCAACCATTACAACAAGGGCAAGCCTTAATGAATGTTTGAAAATTGCTGACTTTAAACTAAAATTTTCACTCAGTATATTGAGGTCATATTCCTGATGGGATATAAAGCGTTGAGCATCTACACTTTTTACAAAGCTTAAATCCTTAAAATCCTTATTACTTAAGACACGTTCTACCTTAACGATCTTTTCTACTTGTTTACATTGATAACCGTATAAATTTTTAAGCAAAATTGAGCTTTCTAAAGCTCCAATTTCTTCTGAAGCTGAAACCTCTTCTATATGTTCTTTTATTTTATGAAGATATTCTTCAAGTAAATTAGTGTTATTTAATTTTTTGGATTGTAATAAGAAGTCCGAAATATGCTTCATTCTTGAAGCCATTTCAAAAGTCAAAGTTTGAAATAATTGCCTTTTTTCTGGATGCTTAGAAAGGATCTCATCCATCTTTTCATAATCTACAGGATTAGCCATCGCTAATTCTAAAATATCTATAAGCTGAATAAAGATCAGTAAACGCTTACGTTCAAAATTTGAGCTTCCAGATGATTTTCGAGAAGTAATTAGGATCTCCCTCAATTTTTCATGATTCACATTCAGATCTGCTTGAAGCTCCAAGATTCTTTTTTGTAGTTCCTCTCTATTGGAATTAGAATCCCATAATTTTCCTCGAATTTCCAGATATTTTGATGTAAGCTCTAAACCTTGCGATAGAAATTGTTCAGTTTCTGCCTTTGGATTAATCTTATGATAAAATACTGTTAAAAACAAATACCAAATTCCACCTAAACCTATGAAAAGTGCTCGCTCATAAAATTCTAGCACATTGGAAATATTTGCAAAACTAAGTACAAGAGCAAATAATCCTGAAAAACTTATCAGCGAGGCTCTAAACCCATAGACCGCAAAATAAGAGAACGCGAACATGATCACGCCTAAAATTGGAATTGTAATCCAATCTAATGGATCTAAAAGCCCCCCAATTAAACTAGCAATTACCGCAAACACTGCGGATAAGAGAATTCCGAAATTTCTATTTCGAAAACTTCCTGTAACATCACTTGGAGAACTTAATAAGGCTCCTAGAGCCAAGGCAAGACCAATTTCAAAATAACCCACATAAATACCAATGCCAATAGGAACAACAATTCCCAAAGCAAGAATTATAGCCTTGGTAAAGTCGGTGCTTTTTAAGAAAAGAATAGACTCCTTATAGGATTCTTTAAAATTAATCTTCAAATAATTCAAATTCTAGTTAAAATTTTGAAATACAAAGGTAACGGCAAAAGCTATGGAGAGCGTTAAACTTTTCTGAAAAAACTCCATTTTATAAATATGTAAACATTGTCGTCCGACAAAAGATATAAGATCTCTGCGCTGCTAGATTCAAGACGCAAGACTTTATTCCAACTAATTGAAAATCAATATTTTAATCTGTATAGATTTTTCAAAAAGGAAAAATAATTCTGTATTCCAATAGCAAGCTCCTAAACATTGAAAACAGTCTTAATCCGCGTTACTTCTAGCCTCACCGAAATCCTGATTTTTTTTCCCAGACAATACTAATATGTAAACGAAGTTGAAACTATTATTTGATAATTTTATAAGAACAATTGAAATTCATTTTAAATACTAATTGAAATTTTAAATTTTACTCAATCCCAAATAGAATCTCCTGTCATTTTTTTCCATATTGTATCATCATCTAATCTTTTTATTTTGGATTTATTTATGATCTGAAAGACTAAGGTTCCTTCAGGCACTTCAAGATTATCCTCAAAAGTCACAATGATATTTTTCTTCTTAACAGTATATTCTCCACGCCAAATAATATCTGTAAGAGTTATTTCTGCTAAACCATTTTCCAAGAATTTTATTTCGGAGTGGCAGTTAATAAAAAAATCTGTTGTTTGTGCATCTAAACAATCCTGCTCAGTTTTAAAATAAAGATAAATAAATGTTTCATTTTCAACAGAAACCTTATCCTTGGGAAGGTCATTTCTCTCGCAAAAACTTGCCATCAAAAAGAGCGAGGACAAAAATAGTAGCTTTATTTTCATAATGTAACATTTAAATTAAGGCTTATTTAAATTACTAAATATCAACGAATTATCCTCAAAATAAAACCAAATAAATTCAACTATTTTGAGATTAAAAAATCAGTGCTTATTCAATAAAATGATCAAACAAAAAAATGCTGTGAGAACTATTAATCGCACAGCATCTTTAATTTTTGAATTTAAGTATTTGTTACTCTTTTTGCTCGGTTGGCATAATATAAACATCATTTATATTAGCTCTATCAGGCTGAGACAACGCATAATAAATAGCCTCTGCAATATCCTCCGCTTCTAAAGTAGTAAGATCCTTAACCATTGGCATAAGCTCTTTTTTGATTTCTTCATCGGTAATTGTTTCTGTAAGTTCTGTTGAAACAAATCCTGGTTCTATGGAAGTCACCTTAATTCCATAAGTTGGAGCTAATTCTTGACGTAATCCTTCAGAAAACATTTTTACTGCAGATTTGGTTGCGCAATAAACCGCACCTCCTGGGTAATATTTTCTAGCTGCACTTGAGGAAATATTAATAATATGTCCACTTTTTTGTTCCATCATGCTTGGCAATACAGCTGCTACACCATTTAGAACACCTTTAATGTTTACATCGATCATCTTATCCCATTCATCTGTATGTAAATTTTTTATATACGATAATGGCATTAAGCCTGCATTATTAATAATCACATCTATGCTTTTAAATTCTTTCAAAGTGCCTTCAATTATCTTTTTATAATCTTGCTTTTTTGTGACATCAGCCGTTATTACTAATGCTTTTCCATGATCCTTCTTAGCTTCTATTTTCTTTTTTAGTTCTTTTAATTTGTCTTCCCTACGCGCTGTTAATACTACATTTGCTCCTTCTTTAGAAAGTTTCAACGCCGTTGCTTCCCCTATTCCGCTTGAGGCTCCCGTAATAATAATTGTTTTTCCTTTAATACTCATAATTATTTTTTTTTATTCAATAAGTTACAAAAAGGGAGGAGCTAATAAGTAATCCATTTGAAGGTTTAGCTTATCTTTAACTATATGATCTAAAGCTTAAAAAAAAGTATTTGTCCGTAAAGTATCCTAAACTGACAAAAGACGTCATTCTTTCTCGATACTTCGGGAGTTTCAGAATCTCATAATACTGTATATAAATATAATCAACAGAAACCCTGAAATAAATTACCATTGACGTATTTTGAAAATTACTCCGAATAAGAGACCCTGAAACAAGTTCAGGGTGACGATACTGATTTTCACTTCCGCCATGCTGAGACCCGTGATAAAAAAGTTTATCTAGCGTAGGTTTTTGACGTATTATGGTTTTTAGTAGATTTATGTTCTTAAGAACTTCTTTTTTGCAAGTGTAGTACTTCCACGGCGTAAAATTTTCGAAGCCTTGGAGAAAATTTAGCCGTGGAAGTACGGTTCCAATTATGCGTTAGCGTATTTGGAAACACCTACAAAAAAGTGTCCTTTTTTTGGTTCGTTTTTTTGGACAAACAAAAAAATGAACAATCTTAAAAATTAAACAAATCTTTATTTAATTCCCAAAATCTTTCGAGAGGGAGTGCATTCCATATTCTTGGAATTACGTCAATAGTAACTCGTTTAAGCATTTGCCAAGGCTTCAAGATTTTTTAACGCAAAACAAAACTTATACTGCGGAAAAAGATTTCAAAGCGCTGCTTTGGAACGTCAATATCGCCGTTTTTCAAAGTTTTTGAATAGGGTCTCAGGGTGACGAGATACTTTTAGGACAATAAACGGATATACAATAAAAAAATACCTGCTAAATAAATTCGGCAGGTATTCTTTAAATTTTCTATTTGTGAATTGTTTTTATCCCAATTCAGAATATTTTAAAACTAAGATTTTGGGGGCATCGATGGGCGTACTTCAATTTTACTAGGTAAACTTCTAGGATTCATTTTTAATAAATCTACAACCAGCTCTCCAATATCCTCTTTTTGAATTTTCCACGCATCTTCTTTACTTGGCTCATGATCATTAAAATGAGTTGCTACAGATCCCGGCATTATGGTACTAACTTTAATTCCGTGTTTTCTTAGATCTAACATGGCGGCTTGAGTAAATCCTGTTACCCCAAATTTACTTGCATTATACGCAGTTCCTCCAGCGAAGAAATTTGTGCCTGCCAGACTTGAAATGGTAATAATATATCCTTCAGATTTTTTTAAACCTTCTATACTAGACTTTATGCTATAAAACACACCTGTTAAGTTGGTATCTATGGTTGCTTGCCAATCTTCTATACTCAACTCCTCTATGGGAGCAAAATGACCTACACCTGCATTTGCTACCAACACATCAAGTTGGCCCCAAGTATCAATCACTTTCTTAACTGCCTTTTCTTGACTTTTGTATTCTCTAACATCTGCTTCTAAAGCTAAGACCTCTCCACTTCCTGTTTTTTTCAACTCTGTAGCCGCCTTCTCTGCGGAATCCAATTTTCTACTCGTAATAGCTACCCTCATTCCAAGTTTTAATAAAGCTTCTGCTACTCCAAAACCTATTCCTTTACTTCCTCCTGTTATTAATGCTACTTTCTGTTTATCATTTTCCATTTTCAGTGTTTTTTAGAATAAGTTTAAAACTACTAAACATAGATTGCTACTAAAAATATCATAGACTAAATAATTGTTAATTATTAATAGAAATAAAGCGAGCTATCTATGAATGAACACTTTAAATAACCTCGTAAAATCTTTTATAAATATTAGCCAAAATGGTTTCAAAAAAACTTTAAAGCAGTAACTTTGCGATCAACCCAAAAAAGCCTTTAGAATAAGCTGATATAGGGTCTTAGAATTTGACAATAACACAAAATTTATATAAGTTGAAAAATCCAAAAGCTCAAAAACTAATAGATAAAATTCAACGCGATTTAATGCGTAACGGATTAGTTATTAATACACTTGTAGAGGATCTAAAACAATTAAGACCTTTTGCCATTGAAGAAGAAAACCCTCTTTTAGCAAAAGTGATCCGTTTAGCCTTTGAACATCTTGAAGCTACAAATTCTTTTGAAATTCCTATTCCTGATGATGAACCATTAGAGGAGAATGAAGATCAGGCTACAGCTATTGAATCTTCCCCACAAGAAAGTTTAGATTATCTTTTATCCTTGATGCATGACACTTCAATAAAAAATAATGTGAGCGATCTACGTGAATACAGTAGTGCCTTAGCTGAATTTGCTGAAGATAATTAATTGAATTTGAGTGCTATTATAAAAGTAAATCAAGAGCCTCAGTGCAAGCCGACGAGGTATGTCCCGATGGTTCGGGAGGAAAATACTTCTAAAAATTCGAGGCAAGCCTCGGGGAATTAAACCCTCAATGAGGGATTAAACTGTTTTTATAATAGCATTTTAATATCCTAATTAAATTAACAATGAATGAAAAAGGAAGCGAAATCTAAAAAGAAATCGCGAGCGCGTTTACTTCATCAGTATTATAGTTATACCGGTTTTTATAGGTTTGTAGCCAAAAGTGTAAAAAAGGCCATTATCCCAATACTCCTTTTTATCGCAGCTATTTTTGCCGTGGATTATTTTGTCCTTGATCTTGATAAATTACTAGTTACAGTTACAGAAACATATTCTCCAATTGGTATTCTTGGCGTATTCTTTGCTTCAGAATCTTTACTTGGAATTATCCCTCCAGAGTTATTTATTGCTTGGGCAGGAAAGTCTGAATTCCCTATTTTCTATTTATCTTTATTGGCAGCGGCATCATATATGGGTGGGATTGTTTCTTATTTTATTGGTGTTGGAATCACTAAAATTCCAGTGGTACATAAACAGATCAAAACCAATATGGCAAAACACATTAAAAACACCCGGAAATGGGGTGGTTTTTTAATAATTGTTGGAGCCTTACTTCCTATACCTTTCGCAATGACAAGTATTGCTGCAGGAATTATCCGATTCCCTTTTTTGAGCTTTCTTATGTACGGTTTATTAAGATTTGTAAGATTCTATGCATATGCTTTAGTGATCTTCGAAATGGTTTAAAATTTATGTGTTCGTAATTTGATTTCTTCTTAAATTAATCTGAATTTCCTTTTCTCGAAATTATGATCTTTAATTCATTTTAAATTTGATGAGTGCTTTAAAAAATATTGCTAGAACTGGGTACATTGCTAAAGGGCTAATCTATTTAATAACAGGTATTCTCACTTTTATGGCTGCTATAAAATTAGGCGGACAAAAAGCAGGGAAAGAAGAAGCTTTGGGTTTTATTAAAAAACAGGAATTAGGTAGTACTTTATTAATCTTATTGTCATTTGGCCTTATCTGCTATGCTATTTGGAGATTTGCACAAGCCTTTTTAGACCCTCAAAAAAGGCATGGTAAAAGTAAGAATAAAGGTCAACGTTTCGCTTTATTTATAAGTGGAATCACCTATGTAAGTTTAGCTGGACTTTCGGTTTTAATAGCGGGTGGATCTACAGAAAATTCTGAGATGAAGCATTCCAGTATATTAACTACAGAAGCTGGCTTATGGGTTTTGGCTGGGGTCGGCTTAATATTCGTTGGGAGAGGAGTCTATCAGATCACTAGATTATTCAAGACAAATTTCAATAGAAAATTCGACCTGGAATCTATGACAGACGAGAAGAAAAGAAAAATTATAAAGAACTCTGCCTACATGGGAATGTCTGCAAGGGCAGTGATTTTTTTAATTATTGGTTATTTTGCCTTAAAAGGTGCTATTACTGCCAATCTTAATGAAATTAAAAACACCTCAGATGTATTCTCTTTTATCGAAACCTCCTTTTGGGGGTCTTTTCTATTAGGAGTAGTAGCCCTTGGTTTTATTTGCTATGCAATTTATATGTTTCTTTCTGCTAAATATCGCAGCTTCTAGGATTTGAAATACTCTAGCACCTTATAATTAATTCCTAAGGATAGAACCTATAGTCTACCACACAATTTCTTTAAAATCATAATTATATTATAAAGGTCCTCGAGCATTCTATATTTTCTGATATATTTAAGCACCAACTAAAAATATCATGAATAATAATATCAAAAAAATAGCTCGAACCGGGCTTGTTGCAAAAGGAATCATTTATGCCATAATTGGGGTGTTAACTTTTTTAGCAGCGATTGATATGGGCGGTCAAAAATCAGGAAAATTACAGGTATTGGATTTTTTAGAAAAACAGACCTTTGGAAATATACTTTTAATAATCATTGGATTAGGATTATTATGCTATTCATTTTGGCGCATATTCCAAAGCATTAAGGATCCTGAAAATATTGGAAATCAGAAAAAAGGGAAGATCAAACGAGCAGGATTTTTTATTAGCGGTTTGTTGTATCTAGGTTTTGGGGTTTTAGCCCTAATAAGTGGATTTGGATCATCTTCAGGTTCCGGAGGTTCTGGTAAGAAGACCAGCCTCCTAGCATCGGATTTCGGATTGATTGCATTAGGGATTGTTGGTGTGATTTTAATTGGAATCGGTATATATCAATTTACAAAGGTTAATAAAGATAAATTTGAAAAGTACTTTAGTTCCAAGGCTCTAAGTGAAGAAAAACGTAGAAAAACTATTTATAATTCCGCATATTTAGGATTAGCTTCTCGGGGAGTTATATTCCTTATAATCGGTTTCTTTAGTGTTAAAGCGGCAATATCCTCCGATCCAGATAAAATAAAAACTACTACAGATGTATTCTCCTTTCTAGAAGATTCCTCGTATGGCTCTTGGTTATTAGGGATTGTTGCTGCAGGATTAATAGCTTACGCCATATTTACCTTTATGCTAGCAAAATATAGACGGTTCAATTAATCTTCTTATTTTATTTTGGTGAATTTAATACCAAGTTCCTTTTCCAGTTCAAATATTTTTCTGGCTTCTTTGGGATTGACTAATACTAAAGAAACCCCGGTATTACCTGCACGGGCAGTTCTACCACTTCTATGCGTGTAATATTCGGTTTGATCTGGTAATTGATAATGAACTACAAAAGCTAAATTGTCTACATCTATACCTCTGGCTGCAACATCCGTAGAAACCAATAATCGTAAACTTTTATTTTTAAAAGCACGCATTACCTTATCCCTGTCTTTTTGATGCATATCTCCTTCCAATAAACCAACTTCATGATTCTTAGCATGAAGCTGCTTTGCAAGTACCTTGGCGGCTACTTTAGTTTTTGTGAAAATTATACCTCTTTGTTTTCCTTGAGATTTAAGGAAAGAAGCCAACGTATCTAATTTATTATTATCATCTCCAGAAACATACTGGTGTACAATTCCTGTATTAACAGAATCATTTTTATCTATTGAAATTCTTAATGCATCCTTGGACACATAGTTTTCTATAATTTCATTTAATTCTTTTGGGATAGTAGCAGAAAATAACCAAACATTTCGATCCCCTTTTGTTTTACTTAAAATCTTAGTAAGATCATCCTTAAACCCCATACTCAGCATTTCATCTGCTTCATCTAGAACTAAAGTGCTTATTTTAGAAATATCCAAAGCCTTTCGATTCATAAGATCTATAAGTCTCCCCGGAGTGGCAACTACTATATGGGTTGGTCTATTTAATCTGTTTATTTGAATATCTATCTTTTCACCACCATATACCGCTTCAGTAAAAACCTGTTCAGAATATTTAGTGAATTTAAATAGCTGTTTTGCAATTTGCTGTCCTAATTCTCTGGTAGGTGCTAAAACAAGTGCCTGAATATAATCTTTACTGGTATCTACTCTTGCCAACAATGGTAAACCAAATGCAGCAGTTTTACCTGTTCCTGTTTGTGCCTGACCTACAAAATCTATATTCTCTACAGATAATACAGGAATTGCAGCCATTTGGATTTTAGTAGGTGTAATTATCCCTAATTCATTTAATCCCTTATCAATATCTTTGGATACACCAATTGCAGTAAAACTCATAATTCTTATTTGAATTTGCAAAGATACCTTTTCTAATTCAGATTAAGTATTCTTAAGCTTAAGTTATAATTAGTTAATTTATAGCTAAACCAAATTCATAAATAGTAGTCTTTATAAGAGATTAGTTAATTTCGATTTAAATCAAAAAACATATATTATGTCTTTAATTACTATTATTTTAAATATACTATTACCACCATTAGCCGTTTTCTTAAAACACGGTCTAGGAGTTACTTTTTTAATTAGTCTACTACTTACTGCTTTAGGTTGGATACCAGGAGTTATTCATGCCTTTTATGTAAATGGTAAATAGAAAAACAAAAAAGCCACTTATAATTAAGTGGCTTTTTTGTTATCTAAAGAGCTAAATTTATTTCCTACTCTTCATTTTTAAAGACTTTTTTCTCCCATTTCCAAGCACTTTCCAAAGCTTCATCTAAAGTATGTTCTGCTCTCCAGTTTAATCCTGTATTTGCTTTATTAGTATCTGCGTAAGCTGCAGTAATATCTCCTTCTCTTCTATCAACAATTTTATAAGGTAATTTTTTACCGGTAGATCTCTCAAAAGATTCTATAACTTCCAGAACAGAATTTCCTTTTCCAGTTCCCAGATTGAAAACATCATAATTTTTATCTAAAGCTTCATCCATCAACTTTTTAAGTGCTACCACATGTGCTTTGGCAAGATCCACCACATGAATATAATCCCGTACACATGTACCATCACTGGTAGGATAATCATTTCCGAAAACTGAAAGTTGTTCTCTTTTTCCAATGGCAGTTTGCGTTATGAAAGGAACAAGGTTCTGAGGTGTACCTATAGGCAACTCTCCTATTTCTGTGCTTGGATGAGCTCCTATAGGATTAAAATATCTGAGAGAGATCGCTTTTAAGCTTGGATAAACCTTACAGGTGTCCATAATTATCTCTTCCCCAATCTGTTTGGTATTACCATAAGGAGACATCGCCTTTTTGATCATTGCATTTTCATTGATCGGCAAACTATCGGCTTGACCATATACTGTACATGAAGAACTAAATATGAAGCTCGCTTTATCTTTTTTACTTAACTGCTGTAAAATATAGATTAAGGTTGATAGATTATTCTCATAATATAACAACGGATTCTCCACACTTTCGCCCACCGCTTTGGAAGCTGCAAAATGAATTACTCCAGATATATCCTGATATTTTTCAAAAAAATCGATCACAGCTTCTTTATTCCGAAGATCAATATTTTCGAACTCCGGAGTAATCTGGGTAATTTTAGTGATTCCCGCTAGCACATCTAGAGAAGAGTTTGACAGATTATCTATTATAACAACCTCAAAACCTTGCTGCTGAAGTGCAACTACCGTATGTGAGCCAATAAACCCAAGTCCGCCGGTAACTAATATTTTAGATTTCATTTTTTCTTTTTCTAATTCCCCGCAAAATAGTCAAATTGTAAAAAAAGAAGCATCTTTAAATAAAATTCCTGAGAATTTTTGGTAGAGTTTTAACAAGCTAATCCTTTCAATAGCTATTTAATGAAAGTATTTTTTACCTACTCTAAGTATTAAATTTATCTTTGCAAAAATTCAAATTAATGAATGAACATATTCAAATCAAAGTTTTTAAATGGGTAAGTATCTTAGAAGGACTTTCTTTTTTATTATTACTTTTTATAGCGATGCCATTAAAGTATTTGTTTAATCGTCCTCAAATGGTTGAAGTGGTTGGAATGGCTCACGGAATCCTTTTTATATCCTACCTTGTGGGCGCAGTAATAGTTTATAATATATTGGATTGGAAATTTAAAACCTTACTACTTGCAGTTGCTTGTTCGGTAATTCCTTTTGGTCCGTTCTATATAGAAAAAAAGTATTTATAATATGTTTAAAGACATTTTTGATATAAAACCTATTAGCTGCTTTCTTGAAAGTTATTTTATTGATCAAGGAATGAATACTGTTGCAGCGGGTTATTTAAATCTAGCAATAAATCTTCTCATCCTTTTTGGGTTAGTCCATTTTATAAATTATATCTTAAGAAGATTTGTAATAGAATCTTTTAAAGCCTTTACCAATAAAACTAAAACCACTTTCGATGATTTCTTAATTAAGAGTAATTTCCCAAAATATGTAGGGAGAATTATTCCTATTCTCGTCGTCTATGCTACTATTCCTGTTATTCTTATAGATCATCAATTCGTCTTAAAAGTTGTCATTTTCTTAACCAACCTCTATATAATAATTTTGGTGGTTTGGATTTTTAGGAGTTTACTTCGTACCAGTAAGAATTATCTAAAGACCAGAGAAGAATATTTTGATAAACCCCTAGATAGTTACATGCAGGTACTTATGATCTTTATTTGGATCGTGGGTATTATGTTTGTTTTTTCTGAAATAACAGGGAAATCTGTTATTAATTTTGCTATCTCTTTAGGTGCTGCATCTGCAGTTATCTTATTGATCTTTAAGGATACAATCATGGGATTTGTTGCGTCTATTCAGGTTTCAGTAAATGATATTGTGCGTATTGGAGACTGGATTACCTTTAGTAAATATGGAGCAGATGGAGATGTAACCGAAATTAATCTTGCAACAGTTCGTGTACAGAATTTTGATAATACTTTTACCACAATTCCAACTTATAGTTTAATTGCAGATTCTTTTCAAAACTGGCGAGGAATGCTAGAATCACCTGGTAGACGTATAAAGCGAGCTATCAATATCAAACAAAATTCCGTGAAATTTGTGACTTTAGAAGATCTAGAGAAACTTAAATCAATTACTCTTATTGCCCCTTATTTGGAACATCGCCAAAAGGAAGTAAATAAATACAACAAAAAAAATAATGTAGACACCACGCTTCCTATAAACGGAAGAAATCAAACTAATTTAGGGATTTTTAGAAAATATGCCGATGCGTATTTACATGATCATCCGGGTATAAATAAAGAATTATATCTAATGGTTAGACACTTATCTCCAACTCCTCAGGGAATTCCCTTAGAGATCCTATGTTTTAGTAGTGATAAACGTTGGGAAAATTATGAATATATTGCTGCCGATATTTTTGATCATTTAATCGCAGCATTACCCTATTTTGGTCTTCAACTTTTTGAAGCCCCTTCTGGAGATGATCTAAAGTTTTTAGCAAATAATATGCATCAGAATACAACTACCAATAAACAAGTACAACCAAACATCTAAACTAACTAATGAAATTAAAACCCTTCTTACAAGGTTTTGGCCTATTTGCCATCTTGTTAACACTAATACCAATCGCTGCGGCAGATTTCTGGTGGATTAGAATGTTCGATTATCCACATACGCAATTAACCATACTTACTTTTGTGGCTTTGGTTGTTTATTTTATGAGGTTTGATGTAAAATGGATAAAGGATTATGTTTTTGTTAGTGTTTTGCTTGCCTGTTTTGTTTTTCAGTTATACAAAGTATATCCCTATTTACCCCACACTTCTTATGAAGTTGGGGAAGCAGAAAACACTATTGACAATGAAAATGCATTTAAATTTTATGCAGCTAACGTATTGCAAAAGAATACGAATCCAAATCTTTTGATTGAAGAAATCAAAACAATAGATCCAGATATTATTCTTCTTACTGAAACAGATACTCGTTGGATGAATGATGTTGCAGATGTGGTTTCCAAGTATAAGTATAAAGTAGAAATTCCGATAGATAATACTTATGGGATGCTTTTATATTCTAAGCTTAAATTAAAAAATCCACAGAAAAAGTTTTTGGTAGATGATAGTATTCCTTCAATTCAAACTATAGTTAAATTGAGGTCTGGTAAGGAGATCATGTTGTATGCAATTCACCCTACACCACCTATGCCACAGGAAAATCCAAATTCTACAGATAGAGATGGAGAAATGATGATAGTTGCTAAAAAGGCCTTAAATCGCAAAATGCCAGTAATTATAGCTGGAGATTTTAATGATGTTGCTTGGTCTGGAAGCAGCAAATTATTCAGAAAGGTAAGCACCCTTTTGGATGTGAGGGTTGGAAGAGGTTTTTATAACACTTTTGATGCTACCAGTTTTATAATGAAATGGCCCCTAGATCAATTCTTTGTTTCTGAAGAGTTTAAAGTAATTAAACTTGAAAAAGGAAAAGATATAGATTCAGATCACCTTCCGTTTTATGTGGAATTAAGTCTTGAACCAAAGGATGCCGAAGAACAAGAATCCGAGAAACCAACTGAAGGTCAATTGGAAAATGCGAACGACCAAATTAAGGACGCTAAGGAAGAACAAAAAGAGAAGAAAAAGAACGGGGAATAATCTCTTTTATAACAAATTGACCACATTCACTTATTTGAAAAAATAAATGAATGTGGTTTTTTTATTAACTTCAATCCCTAATTGATAGCATAAGCCATTTAATTCTATAATAAATGCAAGAAAGTACTAAAAACACCTTAAGCTTACAGGAATCATTCACTCACTTTTATGATGGTTTAATTGCGCAATTGCCGGGAATCGGATTGGGATTATTAATTATAATCTTAGGGGTTTTAATAGGGTCTTGGATCGGGAATTTTGCTAGAACAAGGATCTCAAAACGTACAAACGATCCTTTAATGAGCAAATTCTTAGGGAAAACAATTAAAATTATAGCACTCATTATTGCTATAATGTTGGCTTTGAGAGTAGCCGGTTTAGGTGGTATAGCCACCGCTATTCTTACTGCTGCTGGTGCTAGTGCAATAATATTTGGTTTCGCATTTAAGGATATTGGAGAGAATTTTATAGCTGGGGTTATACTAGCTTTTAATAGACCATTTAATGTTCACGATACCGTGGAAATTGGAGAAAACATTGGAAAGGTAAAAACCTTGGAATTTAGATACACCAAGCTAAAAACCTTCGATGGAAAAGATGTATATATCCCAAATAGTGATGTTTTAACCAAGCCTGTAACAAATTACACGGAAGATGGATTCTTTAGATGGAGTTTTGTAATTGGAATTGCTTATGAGGATAATATTGAAGGAGCCAAGAAAACCGTAATGGAGGCTTTGAGAAAACAACCCAATGTTATTGAAGATGAAGAGCATATAAATTTTGTGATTGAAGACGAATTAGCTACAAGCACTGTTAATCTAAAAGTGTTCTTTTGGGTAGATACGTTCGATTTTAGAAGAATGGCACTTATAACCAAAGGAAATGTAGTTAGAGCTGTAAAAGAAGCTTTGGAAGACAATGGATATTATATGCCTGCAGATATTCAAGAGATCAAGATCTATGGAGGTAATAAAGATGTGGATCTTCCAATAAGACTTTCCAATCCACCAAAAGATAAAATTGGAGATAAAAAAGACTAATCCTTAAGCCTGTCTTTTACAAACTCGATCTCAGACTTCCCGTGAGCTTGTGGTTTTCCATTTTTATCCAAGCTAACCATAACAATATTTTCGATAGAAATTATCGTTTCTCTTGTCATCTTATTACGCACCTCACAACGCAAGGTTAAAGAGGCATTGCCAAATTTCACTACATCTATCCCAATTTCAATAATATCACCCTGAACTGCTGAACTTTGAAAATTAATTTCACTCATGAATTTGGTAACTACTTTTGGGTTTTCTAGTTGAATAATAGAATATAGGGCACATTCTTCGTCTATCCACTCTAACAATCTACCCCCAAATAAGGAAGCATTAGGATTAAGATCTTGTGGTTTTACCCATTTTCTAGTATGAAATCTCATATTATTTTTTTTATAAATTATAATCCTGAAGATACTTCTTTGCATCTTCAATAATCTTGGAATGATCAAAAGCTAGTTCTGGTAGTTCATCTAAACTAAACCAATCTGCTTCTTTGGCATCATCCCCCGCTTTTATTTTAACTTCTTTATTTAGTTTGCCAATAAAGGCAATTGAAATTGTTCTGCCCCGTGGATCCCGATTCAAATCGCCGTAGGTTTTCAGTTGATTTAAAACTTCTACTTCTAATCCTGTTTCTTCCAGTAATTCTCGTTTTGCTCCTTCTTTTAAATTTTCGGTTTCTTCAAGAAAACCGCCAGGCAAAGCCCAGCTATTTTTAAAAGGGTCGTTCTTCCGTTTAATTAATAGAATTCTGGCTGAAGATAGTAAATCCTTAAGTATTACTGTATCTACAGTAATTGCTATTTCTTGTCTCATTTAGATTAATTTGTGTTTAGCATAGCTGGTTAAATCAAGAACCTCGGGGCAGGTCTCAGGGAATTAAACACTCAATGAGGGATTAAATAAAGAAGTCGATTGAAATGGTTCTACTGCTTGTATTGTTGATTCATCGTTACTTCCCTTATATAATTGATTTGATACTGGATGAGCACGAAACTCATCACTTATAAATCCCTTTTTTACCAAATCAGAAATCACACTTTTAGACTGATCCATCAATATCCATTCTTCCCGTAAACGAGGATCAAGTACTAAGGGCATTCGTTTCTGTTTATTATGAATTTCAGCAAAGAAATTATTTGCTTCGGTAGTTACTAAACTCACATAATAATCATCATGGATTTTGGAATATATTCCAGCTATAGTTAGTATTTCCCTATCAAAAACAGAGTTCCCATCAGGAATATAACAGAAATAAGGTTGTTGAATTTTCGAAGAATAATAATGAGGCTCAAAAAAACCATCAAACAAGATCCAACATCGTTCATTGATCACGTGATCTTTAAAAGATTTGGTTTCATATAAATCTTCTCCCCTTGCATTATTGGTATATTGTTTTCCGCTTAAAAATCCTTGAGAGTCGTTTTTTTTCCAATCTGGAACCAATCCCCAAATAGCTTCCTTAATTACATTGGGTTCATCTTGGGCAACAATATATACCTTGGGATTCGCGAAAGCATTTATATTATAGGACGGAGTATATTGGACCTTCTTTTTGAAATTTCTAGAGATCCTATCCTCTATTCTCCTCTCCTCAGCCGCTATACTTCCCTTATAACACATACGAATTCCGGTTTGAATTTTTAAAATTAAATATTCTAAGGACTCTTTGTCCTGATTACTTAATATAAACTGTTTTCTTATTTACAAATTCTCTTATTCCATGAATAGACAACTCTCTCCCGTACCCGGATATTTTGGTTCCTCCAAAAGGCAATCTGGGGTCGCTTTTTACCAGCTCATTTATAAACACTGCTCCATCATCAAATTGAGGACATATCTTTTCAGCGAATTCTAGGTCTTCTGTAAATACCGACACTCCCAATCCAAAATCTGATGAATTCACCAGTTCTACAGCCTTTTTTTCATCTTTAAATATAGTTACAGAAATTACAGGTCCAAAAGTCTCTTCTTTGAACACCGTCATTTCTTTAGTAACACCCGTTAAAATTGTTGGCTCGTAATAAGTACCATTTCTAACACCTCCTAAATGAATCTTTGCTCCTTGTTTTACAGATTCTGACACTTGTTTCTCAAGATCTTCTGCAAGATCTTCGCGTGCTAAGACTCCAATATAAGTCTTCTCATCCATAGGATCTCCACTTTTCAACTCTCTTACCTGCTTGGAGAAAAGCTCCAAAAACTCTTCTGCAATAGAATCTTGTAATAAAAGTCTTTTTCCCGCAATACAACTTTGTCCTGTATTCTGATATCTGGCTTGTACACAAGTAGCTACCGTTTTTTTAATATCGGCATCTTTAAAAACTACTAATGCATTGCTACCTCCTAACTCTAAAACAGATTTTTTTATCTCTTCTCCTGCTACTGAAGCCACAGAACTACCTGCGGGTTTACTTCCTGTTAATGTAACCGCTTTAACTCTTTTATCTCTGATTATATCTTCTACTTTATTACTGCCGATTGGTAAATTTTGAAAGCATCCCTTTGGAAAACCTGCGCGTTCAAATATCTTCTGAATATTTTCTCCAGATTGCATCACATTACTGGCGTGTTTTAATACTCCGATATTCCCTGCCATTAATGCAGGAGCTGCAAACCTAAATACTTGCCAAAAAGGATAATTCCAAGGCATTACAGCCAAAACAATTCCTATGGGTTCAAAAGAAGTATAGCTCTTTCTGGCATCTGTTTTAATAGTTTCTTTGGATAAATGCCTTTCTGCATTTTCAGCATAATATTCACACACCCAAGCACATTTTTCAACTTCTGCAATTGCCTGAGTAATTGGCTTTCCCATTTCTAAAGTAATGGTTTCGGCGTATTCCTGCTTATTCTTTTTTAGTTCTGCTGCTGCAGCCATCATTAATTTAGAGCGCTCACTGAATGAAGTTTGTTTCCAGCTTTGGAATCTCTTATCAGCAACATCTAATGCTTCATCTATATCTTTCTTGGTAAATTCTTTGATACTGGCTACTTCCTCACCATTATAGGGGTTTCTGGATACAATCATAACTTTTTTTTCAATTTGATTAAAGATAAAAAATAACCAAGCAAAGGAATAAGCGATTAAGAGACTTTTAACTGTGTATTTGTTTATAAATCGGTTCAAAAGTTGACTAAGCAATTAAAAAAACAGCATTTATTTTAATTAAATTTAATAAACTTAAAAACTATGAATCATCGAGATAATGAATTGCCTCGTCTTAGACCAGAAATTCCATCGGCAAGAGTTTCAGAAAAAATGAGTCTGGAGGAACAATTCCAAAACAAAACGCTCCGCCCAGTTATTAAACTTCAAAACGAACTTTTTGTAGAAGTATTCAGGAACTACATTAAGAAACACAAAAACAGTTTTCACGCATATTCTGTGGAAAAGAAATTGAGTTTTATTGAAAATGCTATTCAGAGGGATATCAAATTCAGAAATAACCTAAAAGGTATCGTTATTGGCCAATTTACTGTGGAAGAATATTTACTTTATATAGAAAATTCTTCTGCTTTAAATAAGAGGATGATGAATATTGTTAAAGAACGAATGTTTAGCAATATCCAACTACTAGAACAAGAAATGGCGTACTAACAGTCCTAAAAGGATAGTTATTGTAAAGCTTATTAAAGTTCCTATAAGCACATATTCTGTTTGCTTTCGAGCTCCGGTTTCAGATTTATCGCTAAATCTCAAGATGGACTTGGCAGCGATCAAAAATCCTATTGCAGAGAAATTATTGGTTAGAATAAAGGTGAGTACCAGGATCCGTTCAAAAATACCAATGTATCGTCCGGCATCATCTAGACTGTTCTTATTATTGGTTTCTTTAATTTCGTTTTGCCATTTCTTGGTTGCTTTTCCTATTAAGAAACCCGCTGGAAAGATCACAAATATATAAACTCCAATAATTGCTAGTAGAGTTATAGAATTAAAAATTTCTTTTAGAAATGGGAGAATATTAGAAAATCCATTTATTAGGTATAGCCATACCCCCACTATTATTATTAAATGAAAGAGCTGATCTAGAATAAAAAACTTGAGGTTATCTTTTTTCTGATTTAGTTTCCACCAATCTATTAAAAAATGGGTGCTACTAATAATTAATCCAATATACCACCATTCCAATTTCTGAAGAAAAAGTACTGTTAATACTCCTGCTAGCAAAACATGGATAATCAAAAAATAAGATTTTACCTTATACTTTCTTTTATGTTTTATCCAACTATTTGGTTGTAATACAAAATCTGTTAAGAGATGGGCCAGTAGTAATTGTATTAAAATGAGCATATTATCTTCTGTTTACTAAATTATTTGTGATCACGGCTCTATACCTATCTAATAAAACTGAAATCGCATCCCAACCTGCTGCCTTTTTACGTTGATTTACGGCAGACTGACTAATATTGATGGCTGCAGCCACTTCCCGTTCTTTAAGATCTTTTAAAAGATAGTAAACCACCTCGGCAGATGCTGTACTCCATTTATCAGTAATGGTATCTAATAGCAATAAAGAGGTGTTAAACTCGTCATTTATCTCTTCAGAATCTGTCTTTAATTTAGTTTTTCTGTTTTCAGTTTTCATTTCATCTAAACTGCGTCCCGAAAATTGAAAAGCGGGACCATTAGATTCAGAAATTGCTTCTCGTTCTAAGTCTTGCTCTCCAATTCCAATGGCTATCTTAAAATCGGCTATTTTAGAATATGCTTTATTCTTAAGCGTTTCCTTGAAATGAATTCTGTTTATGGCTGTTTTAATTTGTAGTGCTATTTTGAGGGCATCTTCAGGATTTTTAATAATTCCTTGAAAACTATCTCCCCTATATATCTGAAGCCGTACCTCCTCTTGCTTATATTCCTGTGTAATGGCTTCGAACTCTTGCTTAAGAGTATCTAGTACTTCTTGTAGCACTTTTTCTTCATAAAGAGAAGAATCTATCAAATCTGCTGTTAAAACTGCTATCATAACTTCAAATATATAAATTTTATTAGTCTGAAACCTTATAAATGTAAAATATTAGTCTGCAGACTTATAAAGTATCAATATAAGCTTACAGACTTATAATTATAAACAATGAAAGTTCAGCTATTTATTAAAATTTTGCAAATAATTATATCAGTTAAAACCTGATACTTACTTTTAATTAAAACTATAAAAATGATACCAAATAAAACCCAATTATTCAATAATTGCTTGGATGCTGTGAACAAGCAAATACAACGTTACAAAGCAGAAATGGATACTATAAAAGAATCTATGGTAGCGAATGATGTACATACAGATTATGATGAAGAAGGAAGTAAAGGAGAATTATTAGGTGACTTTGAAAAGTATGCCAAATACCTAGATACTGCTCAAACAATGAAACTCACTCTCACTAAAATAGATAGGGAACACTACAGTGAATCAATAAAATTTGGGAGCATTATCGAAACTGAAAAAAGATATTATTTTATTGCCTGTGCCTTAGGAGAAATCAAAATGGAAGATGGCAGTAGTGTCTATGTGATTTCTACTGAAGCTCCTATTTATGAAAAAATAAAAGGTAAAAAAGCCGGTGACACTTTTATGTTAAATGAAAAGGAAATAGAAATTATTGAAGTACGCTAGCTAGCTATTCCGGATATTCTATTCTTAAATGAAAAATATTCTTGAGTTTTTGTTTTAATATCTTTTTAATTAGCTGGATCTCTTTAAAGGTGATATTTGCATTTAAGAACTGAGCTTCATCCATTTGCTTATTGATGATCCTTTCTACAAAATCATCGATTTTAGCAGCGGTTGGCTCCTTTAAACTTTTACTAGCTGCTTCTACACTATCACACATCATTAAAATTGCAGTCTCTTTACTAAAAGGAATTGGACCAGGGTATCTAAAATCTAATGTAGAAACCTTATCGTTCATTTCCTTTTCTTTCATATAAAAGAAATACACCAAAGAAGTTCCATGATGGGTTCTAATAAAATCTATAACCCTATCTGGGAGATTGTTTTTTCTGGCTATTTCAATTCCATGTATCACATGATCTATAATTACTTCAGCACTTTCTGCTGGAGATAGTTCGTCATGAGAATTCACAGAACTGGTTTGGTTTTCAGAAAAATAAGTAGGGTTTTCCATTTTACCAATATCATGATACAAGGCTCCTACCCTAGCCAACATAGCGTTTGCTCCAATTTCATTTGCAGCAGCTTCAGCCAAGTTTGCAACATTCAGAGAATGATGAAAAGTCCCAGGTGCCTTCTCTGCTAATTCCTTAAGAAGTTTAGAATTGGTATCAGATAATTCTAAAAGTGACATGTCTGAAACCAATCCGAAGAGTTTTTCATATATATAAATAAGCGGCTGCACGAACAAGGTTGCCAATCCGCCTAAAATAAAAGTAAGGAACATTTCAGAATTGAGGTCCTGTATATTTCCCTCCTGAATAATAGTAAAAGCAAAATAAACAAGGATATAAATAAAGGTTATTTGCCCTACTGAAATAAACAAATTAGCTCTTTTATACAATTCTGAAACCGTAAGTATAGTTACTATCCCAGCGATGATCTGAAGGAACATATATTCGTAGCTATTGGGAACTACAAAACCTAAAATAAGAACAGTAATTACATGGGTGAATAAACCCAATCTGGAATCAAAAAAAGCTTTTAAGGTTAATGGCAGTATACAAAGCGGAACAATATAGACGTATTTCGCTTCAAAATTTACAACTAGTGTGGTTAGAAACACCATCAAAAAAATATTGAAGAAAATAAATGAAACCTTTACATTGTTATCAAAAATATCTCTTCTATTTCTCCTTATAAACAATAGTAGCATCAGCAAAGCGAGACAAACTAAGATACTGTAACCAAATAAGATCCAATTATAACTGGAATCACTCCATACTTGAGATTCATATTCAGATTTAAGCGAAGTTAAAATGTCTAAAGTTTCACCTTCTACTATTTCCCCTTTAGAAATTATGATAGTGCCTCTTTCTATACTTCCTCTGGTATAAGAAATGGAACCTAATTTACTATCCAGTTCCTTCTGAGTAAGTTTGGCATCGTAAGTAACATTTGGTTTTATAGTATTATAAAAGAATTCTAATAATTCTGGCTTTAAAGAAGATAAACTACTCTGGTTAATTTGAACATTCAGATATGGGCGAATTTCATCTTGAAGCAATAATTTATCATAGTTAACTTCAAAAGCTTCGTTCCCTCTCTTCAAATAGACCAATTTGTTCACATCGCCTGGTTTGGCTTCAAGTAAAACTCCATATTCATATATATCATCTAAGGCCTTTTCAATAAAATCAGACAACAGCCTTCCTTTTCTTTTTAAAATACTATCTGTAAAAGTTTTCTTTAACTGTTCTGGGACTTTAGACTTCACTTGATCTAACACATTTCCATTAACCGTGTAATAAGGAATATGGTTAGTGTTTATCTGAAGCTTTTCTTTAACTATTTCAGCATCGCTTTTTAAGATAGCAAAATCAAATGGCGCATATAAATTTTCATATTGCCACGGCTTGCCTTTAGTGATCTCGTATTTAAATTTGCCTCCCTTTGGAAGAAGATAAACAATTAAAAACGCCGTGACTATAAATAGAAAAATCTTGTAGAATAAAGCCTGATTTTTGTAAAAGTTGTTTACGAAATTCTTCATGTATTTTGATACTATTTTTCAAATGTAGTAAAAAAACATGGTGCACCTAGAAGCCTTGGTTTGTTCTTGATAAAATCACTAAATTCGCATCAAGAGAAAATTAAAATTTTAAGTTATGAATAAGGAAGTAGTAATTGTAAGCGCTGCAAGAACACCAATAGGAAGTTTCCTAGGTGGATTATCTACAGTATCAGCCACAAAGTTAGGTTCTATCGCAATTCAGGGAGCTTTAAATAAAATAGGCTTAAAGCCAGAAATGGTTGAAGAAGTATTAATGGGAAATGTGGTGCAAGCCGGAGTTGGACAAGCTCCAGCTAGGCAAGCTGCCTTAGGTGCCGGAATTCCGGATACCGTACCATGTACTACTATAAATAAAGTGTGTGCTAGCGGAATGAAAGCAGTAATGCAAGGAGCACAAGCCATTATGTTAGGTGATGCCGATATTATTGTGGCAGGTGGAATGGAAAATATGAGTTTGATACCACATTATATGCATTTAAGATCTGGACATAAATTTGGTCCAGCTACTATGATAGATGGAATGCAAAAAGATGGATTGGTAGATGCTTACGATCACAATGCCATGGGAACATGTGCCGATCTTTGTGCTACAGAGCATAATTTTAGTAGAGAAGATCAGGATGCTTTTGCAGTTCAATCTTATGAGAGATCTGCTAAAGCGTGGAAAGATGGGAAATATGATAATGAAGTTGTTCCTGTAGAAGTTCCACAAAGAAAAGGAGATCCTATAGTAATAAAAGAAGATGAAGAATTCAAGAATGTAAGAATGGATAAGATCTCTTCTTTACGTCCTGCATTTTCTAAAGATGGGACTGTTACAGCAGCAAATGCGTCAACTATTAATGATGGAGCTGGAGCAGTTGTCTTAATGAGCCGTGAAAAAGCAGATGAATTAGGATTAAAAGTATTAGCGAGCATTAAGAGCTTTGCAGATGCAGCACATGAACCAAAATGGTTTACAACTGCACCTTCAAAAGCACTTCCAAAAGCACTAGCCAAAGCTGGTATTTCTCAAGATGATGTAGACTTTTTTGAATTTAACGAAGCTTTTGCCGTTGTTGGATTGGCAAATATGAAGATCTTAGGTCTTACAGATAAAAATACCAATGTAAATGGTGGAGCTGTTTCTTTGGGACATCCTCTTGGATGTTCTGGGGTTAGAATCATTATAACTCTACTGAATGTTTTAGAACAGAATAACGCTAAAACCGGAGCTGCTGCAATTTGCAACGGAGGTGGTGGAGCATCTGCAATTGTAATTCAGAGAGACTAAGTTAAATTAGCAAGCTTTAATTAATGCAATACGGAATATGCAACTTAAGTATTGTGCCGGTTAGAATCCAACCGGCCGATGCTTCCGAAATGGTTACCCAGCTCTTGTATGGGGAATATTTTAAAGTCCTTGAAGAACGCGGTAAATGGAGCCGAATTCGTATTGCTTTCGATTCTTACGAAGGTTGGATAGATAACCGACAATTTATTAAGGTAGAAGAATCAATTTATTTTGATCTTTCTTCTGAAGAAAGAAGGTATTCCGCAGACCTCATCGAATTCCTTACAGATGAATCTGAAGGTCTTACAACCATAGCTTTAGGATCTGTACTTAATAGTAATAAGCCACTTAAAAATACTTTTGATGGTAGTAGTATTTCCGGAATAAAAGAAAAAACCAATTTGGTAAAAACTGCGCTTTTGTACCTCAACGCACCTTATATGTGGGGTGGGAAAACTCCTTTTGGAATAGATTGTAGTGGGCTTACCCAAATGGTTTATATGCTTAATGGTTATTCTTTATTAAGAGATGCCTCCCAACAAGCTGCACAAGGAGAAGCCTTAAGTTTTATAGAGGAAAGTGAACCTGGAGATCTTGCCTTTTTCGATAATTCTGAGGGGAAGATCACTCATGTGGGTATTATTATGCATGATAATTATATTATCCATGTAAATGGAAAAGTAAGAATAGATAGAATAGATCACTCTGGTATTTTTAATACTGAATTGAAAAGGCATACGCATCAACTGAGAGTAATTAAAAAGATCATTTAAACATCTTAGGCTATTGATAAGGTGTATTCTAGAATCTCATTTTAATTTCACATTGTTATAAGCTGCTTCAAAAACTATATATGTTTCATTTTAAAATCTAAATGAGATCCTGAAATAAATTCAGGATGAGGTGCGCCATAAAGTGTCATTATTTATTCCCTGCAATATCTGCAAACTTTTAAAGTGTCTAAAAACTTAAGCATAAAAAAAGGCTGTCAATTATGACAGCCTTTTTTTATGCAGAATATAAATTCTTATTTATTTTCTTGAGCAGATAATTTTGCTTTTAATGCATCTGCTTTTTCATTTTCTCCTAATTGATAGTAGATATTCATAGTAGTTCTAATAGCTTCTATATTCTCAGCATCATTTTCCATTACTGTTTCTAAATATGGAAGTGCTTTTCTGTAAACATCTTTACGTTTTTCAGCAAGCTCATCATATTTCTTAGTATCAGCCTTGCTCATTCCTAAGGTATTCATCTCTTCAACAATTTTAGCTTCGTTAGCTAATATTGCAGCAGCAATATTTAAACGAGCTTCAGTCATCTCTGGATTATATTTTAAAGCTTTTTCGTAATAAGCAATTGCCCCATCACTATCTCCCATTTCAAAAGCCGTAACTCCTAAGTTGTAATATAGATTACCATTAGTTGGGTCTTTAGCAACAATTTGTTCCATAAGTTCTTTATACTTATCCTTTTTACCCATTCTGTAATACATATCCGCTTCGGTTTGCATTAATGAAGTGTCGTCAGGATTAGCCTCTTTTGCAGCTTCTAATGCGCTAACTGCCTCTTCTTCTCTACCTTGCTCAATATATATTAAAGCGATATTCTTAGTGATCTCTCCTGCTTTAGAAGGTGCAACTCTATCTTCTGGATTGATATACTCACCAGTTTTAACCATTAAGTCGCGTTGTGTTTTTGGCATAGCCTCTTCTTCACCGGTAGTCTTATTAATTGCTAAATATTCGGTTTCAATACCTGTATATCCTAGATCTTTAAGATCTTCATAGTATTTAAGAGCTGTATCATAATTTTTTGCAGTTACTGCATTAGAAGCCGCAAAATATAGATATAAGGTATCCTTAGGGTTCAATTGATATCCTGCATAAAGTTTCTCTGCAGCCATATCATATTTCTCAGCATTCTGATCATTGATTGCACTTTGGATTAAACTATTAGTAATACCAGCTAAACCTTGAGCAGCAGCTTCCGCATTTCCTAACTCTTCAGCTTTTTTGAAAGCTTCTGAAGCAGTCATAAGGTCTTTTACAGAAGTTCCTTCTCCTGTGCCTAAATATGCTTGACCTTTATAAACGTAAAAGTCTTCTTTAACATTATCATTAGCATCACCTAACATAGATTCTGCTTCAGTTAATAAAGATTTTGCTTCCGCATAACTTCCTTTTTCAATCGCCTTACCGGCATCGCGAACTTCTTTTTTCTGGGCTATCGCAACTACTGAAAGTAAAGATAAGCCTATTGATAAAATATTCTTTTTCATTCTAATTTAGATTTTTGTTAGTTATTCATCTTCATTATTGTCTGCAATAGTTGTGCCATCAGAATTTTCATCACTGATATCAGTATCTGTCAGCTCTTCAAGTAATTCTACTACTTCTTCATCATCCTTCATTACTTTGGCAACCGCCGCAATAGCATCATTACTTTTAAGATTAATAAGTCGAACCCCTTGTGTAGCTCTACCCATAACTCTTAGATTATCTACACTCATTCTAATAGCAAGTCCAGATCTATTAATGATCATAAGATCATCGCTATCACTTACGTTCTTAATAGCTACTAATTCCCCGGTCTTTTCTGTTACTGAAATTGTTTTCACTCCCTTACCACCACGATTTGTAATTCGATAGTCATCAAGTTTTGAACGTTTTCCATAACCATTGGCAGAAACTACTAAAATATCAGTATCCATTTCGTTTACAGCGATCATACCAATAACTTCATCATCATCACTAGCTAAAGTAATACCTCTAACCCCTGAGGCATTTCTCCCCATTGGTCTGGTTTTTTCTTCCTCAAATCTAATGGCTTTACCACTTTTAATTGCCAACATAACATGGCTGTTTCCTGTAGTAAGCTTAGCTTCTAAAAGCTCATCATCTTCGCGAATGGTAATTGCATTAATACCGTTTATTCTAGGTCTAGAGTATTGCTCTAAAGAAGTTTTCTTAACCTGACCTTTCTTGGTAGCCATGATCACAAAGTGACTATTTATATACTCTTCATCTTTGAGGTCTTGAGTATTAATAAATGCTTTCACCTTATCGTCTGGTTCAATATTTATTAAATTCTGAATAGCTCTACCCTTAGATGTTTTACTTCCTTCAGGAATTTCATAAACACGCATCCAATAACATTTCCCTTTCTGAGTAAAGAAGATCATGTATTGATGATTGGTTCCTGTAAACAAATGTTCTAGGAAATCTTCGTTTCTAGTGGTAGATCCTTTTTGACCTACTCCTCCTCTATTCTGAGTTTTGTATTCTGTAAGTGATGTCCTTTTAATATAACCTGCATGAGATATAGTAATTACCACTTGTTCATCTGGTATCATATCTTCTATACTAAGATCTCCACCTGCATATTCTATAACAGATCTACGCTCATCTCCATATTTGCTCTTGATCTCCAACAACTCATCTGTAATAACCTGCATACGACGATCTTTTCTATCAAGAATATCCTTAAGGTCTTCAATAGTTTTAATGATCTCATCATATTCTGAACGTAATTTATCTTGTTCCAGACCTGTAAGTTGTCTCAATCGCATTTCTACGATTGCTTTTGCCTGAAGTTCAGATAAACTAAAACGCTCAATCAATTTAGATCGAGCTTCTTCTCCATTACTAGATGATCTAATTAAAGCAATCACTTCATCTATATTGTCCGAAGCAATAATTAATCCTTCTAAAATGTGTGCTCTCTCTTCAGCTTTGCGCAACTCATACTGAGTACGTCTTACAACAACTTCATGACGGTGCTCCACAAAATGAACGATCATATCCTTCAAATTCAACATTTCAGGTCGACCTTTTACCAAGGCAATATTATTAACGCTGAAACTGGTTTGAAGTGAGGTATGCTTAAAAAGTGTATTTAATACAATATTTGGAATCGCATCACGCTTAAGAATATAAACGATACGCATTCCATTTCTATCTGATTCATCTCGGATAGTAGAAATCCCTTCGATCTTCTTCTCATTAACAAGATCGGCGGTTTTCTTGATCATATCGGCCTTGTTCACCTGATATGGAATCTCTGTTACAATGATCGCTTCCTTACCTTGAACCTCTTCCAAAGTAGATTTTGCACGCATCATCACTCTACCTCTACCCGTTTTAAAGGCTTCACGAACACCATCGTAACCATATATAATACCTCCCGTCGGGAAATCTGGTGCTTTTATATGAGTAATTAACTCATCTATATCAATATCATTGTTCTCAATGTACGCAACCGTACCATCAATAACTTCAGATAGATTATGAGGAGGCATATTGGTTGCCATCCCTACTGCAATTCCACTCGCTCCATTTATCAATAAATTGGGAACTCGCGTAGGCAATACGGTAGGCTCTTCTAAAGTATCATCAAAATTCAATCGGTGGTCTACAGTCTCTTTGTCTATGTCTGCCAACATATCCTCAGCGATCTTACGCATTCTGGCTTCAGTATAACGCATTGCTGCAGGACTATCACCATCTATAGATCCAAAGTTACCTTGACCATCTACAAGCATATATCGTAAACTCCATTCTTGAGCCATACGCACCATAGCATCGTATACAGAAGTATCCCCGTGTGGGTGATACTTACCTAATACTTCCCCTACAATTCTTGCAGATTTCTTGTGAGACCCAGTAGCTCTAATTCCTAATTCATGCATGCCGAACAAAACCCTTCTATGAACAGGTTTTAATCCGTCACGAACATCAGGTAAAGCACGTGACACAATGACCGACATCGAATAATCGATATAAGCCGACTTCATTTCATCTTCAATGTTGATAGGAATTAACTTTTCTCCTTCAGCCATATTAAATATTTTAATTTAGTTTGAAAATATAACGTGCCAATTTACGGATTTCGCAGTTGTTTTGAGCACTATTGACAAGGCTTTGTATAAATTTTATTAACAAAAAATTAGCGCAGCTTCGTTAATAAGTTAGCTATCTTATATTTTGATTATTGAAAGTAATTTTGTCAATTAGCTAGCGACATATTACTTAATAGGTATAATTTTTGAACTACCTGATATGTTGTTAATAAATAATTTAGAGAAAGGAAATAAGATGGATGATAATTTTTCTCCCAAAGTAAAGGATGTGATTGCCTATAGCAAAGAAGAAGCTCTTAGGCTAGGTCACGACTTTATTGGTACAGAACATTTAATGCTAGGGCTATTGCGAGATGGAGATGGTAAAGCCATAAACATATTGAATGCCCTAGATATAGACTTGAGTCATTTAAGACGAAAAGTAGAGATATTAAGCCCTGCAAACCCAGAATCTTTAGGGATTTCTAATGAAAAAAAGAATTTACACCTAACTAGACAAGCAGAGCGGGCTTTAAAAACTACATTTTTGGAGGCTAAGCTTTTTCAAAGCACCTCTATAAATACGGCACATTTATTATTGTGCATTCTAAGAAATGAAAATGACCCTACAACCAAACTTTTAAATAAATTAAAGATTGATTATGATGGAGTCAAAGATCAATTTAAATATATGATTACAAATGATGACGATTATCTAGAAGCTCCAAGAGCAGAGTCATTTTCAGATGAAGATGCGAATGCCGATGATGCTACCAAGGACAATCCTTTTAGCAACGCTGGAAAAACCAACAAGAAATCTAAAACCCCTGTTTTAGATAATTTCGGAAGAGATCTTACTGCTATGGCAGAGTTAGATAAATTAGACCCGGTTGTTGGTAGAGAGAAAGAGATAGAACGAGTTAGTCAGATCCTTAGTAGACGTAAGAAAAACAACCCTCTTTTAATTGGAGAACCTGGTGTTGGAAAATCTGCAATCGCTGAAGGCTTAGCATTGAGAATTGTGCAACGAAAAGTGTCTAGAATACTTTTTGATAAGCGTGTGGTAACTCTTGACCTTGCAAGTATAGTTGCAGGAACAAAATATAGAGGACAATTCGAAGAGCGCATGAAAGCTGTAATGAACGAACTTGAAAAGAATGATGATATTATTCTTTTTATAGATGAAATTCATACCATTGTAGGCGCAGGTGGAGCAACAGGAAGTTTAGATGCAAGTAACATGTTTAAACCAGCCTTAGCAAGAGGTGAAATACAATGTGTTGGTGCCACTACGCTAGATGAATATAGACAATATATCGAAAAAGATGGTGCCTTAGAAAGAAGGTTCCAAAAAGTTATTGTGGAACCTACCACTGTAGATGAGACTTTAGAGATCCTAAACAACATTAAAGGCAAATACGAAGAACACCATAATGTTAATTATACTCCAGAAGCAATTAATGCCTGCGTAAAATTAACTAACAGATATATTACAGATAGATTCCTTCCAGACAAAGCTATAGATGCTCTAGATGAAGCTGGTGCTCGTGTTCATATTACTAATATTGAAGTGCCGAAGCAAATTTTAGATCTGGAACAAAAGTTAGAAGCGGTTCGAGAAGAGAAAAATGCTGTTGTTAAGAAACAGAAGTACGAAGAAGCTGCAAAACTAAGGGACGACGAGAAAAATCTTGAAAAGCAGCTTAGTATTGCTCAAGAAAAATGGGAAGAAGAGTCTAAAAAGCATAAAGAAATTGTGACAGAAGATCATGTTGCAGATGTGGTTTCTATGATGACTGGTGTTCCAGTAAACAGAATAGCACAAACAGAAATAACTAAACTTGCAGAACTGCCAAATCGTATAAAAGGAAAAGTGATAGGTCAGGATGATGCAGTTAACAAAGTTGTAAAGGCTATTCAACGAAATAGGGCTGGTCTAAAAGATCCTAATAAGCCAATTGGCTCCTTTATTTTCCTAGGTCAAACAGGAGTAGGTAAGACACAACTTGCTAAAGTACTTGCAAGAGAACTTTTTGATAACGACGATACCCTCATAAGAATTGATATGAGTGAGTATATGGAGAAATTTGCTATTTCAAGATTAATTGGTGCACCTCCTGGATACATTGGTTATGAAGAAGGTGGACAGTTAACTGAAAAAGTAAGACGTAAGCCTTATGCAGTTATCCTGTTGGATGAAGTAGAAAAAGCCCATCCAGACGTTTTCAATATGCTTTTACAAGTATTAGATGATGGATACCTTACGGATAGTTTAGGAAGAAAGATCGACTTTAGAAATACCATTATAATAATGACTTCTAATATTGGGTCTCGTAAACTTAAAGATTTTGGGCAAGGAGTTGGTTTTGGAACTGCTTCACAAAAATCTCAAATAGATGATAATGCAAGAAGTGTAATTCAAAATGCATTGAAGAAAGCTTTTGCACCAGAATTTCTAAATAGAATAGATGATGTAGTGATCTTTAATTCTCTAGATAGAGATGATATTCACAAGATCATTGATATCGAATTAGAAAAACTCTATTCCAGAATTGGAATTATAGGGTACACTTTGGTATTAAGTGAAAGTGCAAAAGATTACATAGCAGATAAAGGATTCGATAAAGATTATGGAGCAAGACCTTTAAATAGAGCTATTCAAAAATATATTGAAGATGCTTTAGCTGAAGAAATAATAACTTCTCATCTTCAAGAAGGTGATACCATTTATATGGATCTTGATAAAGAAAGTGAAAAGCTTACAATTAAAATTGAAAAAGCGACTGAAGAAAACGAGGTTAAATAATTATATTTTTTAAAGGAAGGCAGCCATAAAGTAATATTTATTGGCTGTTTTTTTTTGGTTCAATTAATTTAAAAATCAGGATAATTTTAAAGACAAAAATTATATATGACTGAATTTCAGTTAATTAAATAAATTTGTTTTGTGAACAAAAAACATTTGATTTTCCTCCTTAAATTATTAAATTTGAATTCATAATAGTCCCTAATAATTTATGATAAATTCTGCTCTAGAGCTTCAATTCGGATCGGTAACTTTTTTTGAGAATATTCAAATAGCCGAACTGAACGAAGGTATCCTTTTCGACATTCCCCATAATCAAGAAATATTAGAATTAGCTCGGGAACGATTTAACAATAACCCCTACGGATATATTTCGAATAGAGTGAACTCTTATTCTGTAAATCCTATGATACATTTAGAATCGGCTAATGTTTCTAATCTTATTGCAATAGCAATAGTCTCTAGAAATCCAGTAGTAAAGCAGAATTGTATTATAGAAAAACAATTTTTTAGAAACAGCAGTTCTTTTGAAGTTTTTGAAACACTGGAGGAAGCAGTAAATTGGATGAAGCACCAACTTATTTAATCAAACAACGCCTGTTGTTCAATTTTAAAATTATCTACAAAGTTTTTGGCTGCTTTAATATGCGTAGACATTATTTGATCTTCCAATAAAATTGGCACTACTTTTCTAAAATCCGTGACTACTTCCTGAAGAAATGGTGATGTTTTTTGTGGCTCTCTATAATGCAATGCTTGAGAAGCATTAAACAGTTCTATAGCCAGAATAGTAGAAATATTATCTACCACTTTTAAAAGTTTAGTGGCGCCATTGGAGCCCATACTCACATGATCTTCCTGTCCATTAGAGGAAACTATAGAATCTATACTAGCAGGAGTGGCATATTGTTTATTCTGACTCACAATACTGGCCGCAGTATATTGCGGAATCATGAATCCGCTATTTAAGCCTGGGTTTTCAACTAAGAATGTTGGGAGATCTCTTAATCCCGAAACTAATTGATAGATCCTTCTTTCAGATATATTCCCAATCTCTGCCATTGCAATTGCAATGTAATCTAGAGCTAGAGCCAAAGGTTGACCATGAAAATTTCCTCCGGAAATGATCTTATCTGCTTCTATAAAAATATTAGGATTGTCTGTAACCGAGTTGATTTCGGTTTTTATCGTATTTCTTACAAAAGATAAGGTGTCTTTACTTGCTCCGTGCACCTGCGGAATACACCTAAAAGAATAAGGATCTTGTACACTTGCCTTCTCCTCCATTGCTATTTCACTTTCCTTTAAAAACCCTCTAATTCTTTCAGCAGTTTTCACTTGTCCTCGGTGAGGACGTACCATATGTACAAGCTCATTATAAGGAGACATATTACAATTAAAGGCATCTATAGAAATAGCACCAATTAAATCTGCCAAGTAACATAACCTATAAGATTCTATCAAAGCATAAACTCCATGAGCACTCATAAATTGAGTTCCATTTAGCAAAGCCAAACCTTCTTTAGATTGCATTTTTATTGGTTCCCAATCAAACTTCTTGAGTACAGTTGCAGCATCCAATTGCTCCCCTTCAAAATAAACCTCTCCCTTTCCCAAAAGCGGCAAAGACAAATGGGCTAAAGGCGCAAGATCACCAGAAGCTCCTAAAGAACCCTGTTCGTAGACCACTGGTAAAATATCTTCATTATAAAAATCGATTAATCTTTGAACTGTTTCCAATGCAATCCCGCTATGTCCATAGCTTAAGGACTGAATCTTCAATAATAACATCAAACGGATTATAGGTTTAGACACTAAAGCACCTGTACCACATGCATGAGACATGACTAAATTTTCCTGAAGTTGTGTTAGGTGCTCATTTGAGATCTTTACATTACAAAGAGATCCAAAACCAGTATTAATTCCATAAACAGGAACATCGCTTTGTTTAATCTTTTCGTCTAGATATTTACGCGATTTCACAATATTTACTCTGGATTCTTCACTCAATTCCAGTTTCATTTTATTTTCAAGAATATCCTGAATAACATGTAGATCAAGAACGGCAGAACTTATATAGTGATATGAACTCATAAACAATTTGGCATTTTAGGAAGAAAAGAAATCAATAACATCAGGGTTCTTAAGAATTCTTAAAGAATAATTGAGCTTAAATCTTGCAAGCTTAGAACTGCAGCAAAAGTTAAACAAGTGCTAAAATAACTGAAAATTCTTCAATTACCTTCAGATTGCATTTCCTTTTTAAATAAATCTAAAAATGACTTCCCAATATTATCTGCAATATCTCCGGCTATTAAACCTTCATAACTCATTTCTTCTGCCAAAATATCTCCTGTTTTCCCATGTAAATAAACTCCAAAAACAGCAGCTATCAAAGGCTCGTATTTTTGAGATATAAGCGAAGTTATTACTCCAGAGAGCACATCTCCGCTTCCTGCAGTAGCCATGCCTGGATTTCCTGTGTTATTTATATATAGATCATCATTAAAAACGATAATAGTATGCGCTCCTTTTATAACCACGATCAGCTTATGTTCTTTGCTGAATTTTTTAACCTTATATAGTTTGTCAAAATCGTCTTTCCATTTCCCAATAAGACGTTCTAATTCTCCGGGATGTGGTGTTAAAACAGTATTCTCTGGCAATTCTTTTATTAGCTCTTTTTCTTTTGAAAGAATATTAATACCATCGGCATCAATAACCATTGGTTTTTTAGTGTTGATCAATAAATCCTTAAAAGCTGCAGTTGTTTCTTTGGAAGTACCTGCTCCCATCCCGAAACAAATCACATCTGGAGATAGATCGAATTCTATATTACTAAGAGTTTCTTCATTTTCATCTGTAAGTACCATTGCTTCCGGCACAGTGCTTTGTAGAATTTGGTATCCGCATTTTGGAGAAAAGATAGTTACCATTCCAGCACCAGTCTTTAAGGTAGCTTTTGCAGTAAGTGAAATACTACCTATTTTCCCATAGCTTCCACCAATAATAAGCGCATGGCCATAATCGCCTTTATGAGCAAAATTTATTCTGGGTTTATATAGTAATTGAGCTTCAGGCTTATTAATTAATTGTTTGTTTACAGCGGTTTTAGCCAGATATTCTCTATCTAATCCTATATCTATTACTTGCAGATCACCTATATACTCTGCCGCCTGCGGCAAGAAAAATATAAGCTTTGGAGATTGAAATGTAATGGTAACATTTGCTTTAATGGCGGGCCGTTTTTCATTTGGCATTTTATCAGCAAACATTCCCGAAGGCATATCTATAGCAACAATAAAGGCTTTAGATCTATTTATGTGCCGCACTAATTTTCCAACCCAATCTTCTAGAGGTCTGTTGAGCCCAATCCCAAACATGGCATCTATAATGAAATCTTTTTCTGAAATTTCAGGAAAATCATCTTCCCCTTTAATTGAGCTTGGCCAGTTATTGCTAACTTCTTTTATTCTATCGTAATTCAAGAGAAAATCTTGAGATCTTTTATTGCTGTAATTAACCACATAAGCAATCACTTGATACCCGTGTTCTAATAAAAGTCTCCCGATTACTAAGCCATCTCCTCCATTATTTCCGATTCCGCAAAAGATCTTAATTGGAATTTGGGCTCCATTCAGTTTGGAATGAATATCGTTGAAAACCAAGGTTGCGGCACGTTCCATTAATTCAGTAGAACTTATTTCTTGTTTTTCTATGGTCACTTTATCAGCTTTAGCAAGCTGCTCTATATCAAATATCTTCATTCTGTGGGTTCTTTATCTCGTTCTTACAAATATAAAATTTCTACCTCTGCAATAATATATAAGATATAGATTCTTAAGAATTATGTTTATTTGCACCACTATTCAAATTGAAATAAATAAATTTGCGCAAATTATAAAAGAGATGAAAAAAATAGCCCTTAACGACATACATCATTCCCTAAACGCTAAAATGGTTCCATTTGCAGGCTTCGACATGCCTGTTTCTTATGAAGGCGTTAATATAGAACATGAAACTGTTCGTAAAGATGTGGGGGTTTTTGATGTTTCTCATATGGGGGAATTTTTGATCTCTGGAGAACATGCGCTAGAACTTATACAAAAGATCAGTTCTAACGATGCATCTAAACTGATAGATGGGAAAGCGCAATACTCGTGCATGCCTAATGAAGATGGAGGAATTGTAGACGACCTTATTATCTACAGAATGAATGAAGATAAATACATCTTGGTTGTAAATGCTTCTAATATAGAGAAGGATTGGAACTGGATTGCACAGCACAATACGATGGATGCAACTATGAAAGATCTTTCAGATGAATTTTCTTTACTAGCTATTCAAGGACCTAAAGCTGCAGAAGCAATGCAATCTTTAACCGATGTGAATTTAAAAGATCTTAAATTTTACACTTTTGAAGTTGCTGAATTTGCAGGAGTGAAAAATGTAATTATATCTGCTACAGGATATACTGGTAGTGGTGGTTTTGAAATTTATTTAAAAAATGAGGATGCAGAAACCATCTGGAATAACGTATTTAAAGCAGGAGCCGATTTTGGTATCAAACCTATTGGATTGGCAGCAAGAGATACTTTAAGATTGGAAATGGGATATTGCCTTTACGGAAACGATATAGACGATACAACTTCTCCAATTGAAGCAGGATTGGGATGGATCACTAAATTCACTAAAGATTTTATTAATGCTGAAGCGTTACAAAAACAGAAAGAAGAAGGTCCAAAAAGAAAACTGATCGCCTTTGAAATGGATGAGAGAGGAATTCCAAGACATGGATATGATATAGTGGATGCTGAAGGAAAAGCAATTGGATATGTTACTTCTGGAACCATGTCTCCATCCCTGGATAAAGGAATTGGAATGGGTTACATCCCAACAGAAATGGCTAAGGCTAAAGATAAGATCTATATTCAAATAAGAAAAAAAGCAGTTCCTGCTTCATTAGTGAAACTGCCTTTCTATAAAGGATAAACCCATTGGAAAAAGTACTGATATTAGGAGCAAGCGGCTTTATAGGGAATGCCCTGTATAAGGAGCTCTGCTCCTATTTTGATACTTATGGTACCTATCATACCAATTCAGATTTCTTTGAAGCAAATCATAAGTTTTATGAATTTGATATGGAATCTGAAAACATTGATATTTTACTGGAAAATCTTAGGCCAACGGTTATTGTTTCTGCGCTCCGGGGAGGATTTAATGCTCAGGTAAACACGCATTTTTCAATAATAGATTATATTTTAAGGAACAATAGCAAATTGCTTTTTATCTCTTCAGCAAACGTTTTTGATGCCTTTACCAACTATCCTTCTTACGAGTATGATAAAACTTTGTCTCAAAGTATTTATGGCAGATTCAAAATTAAAATTGAAAACGCTCTGCTTAGACTTCCAAATAATAAATATAATATATTGAGATTACCAATGGTTTTTGGTGCTCATTCTCCCAGAACTTTGGAAATTAAAAATAAAATTGAATTTGGTGAAGCTATAGAGGTTTTTCCGAATGTTGTGGTTAATGCAACAGATATTACGCGGCTTACTCAGCAAATTCATTATATAATCAATAGAAAAAAAGAAGGAGTATTTCATTTAGGAAGTGAGGATCTCACCCATCAGCATGACCTAGTAAAGGATATTGCTACCGCTTTGGGGTATAAAAACCCACTTCTAAAGCAAGTATATGATTCTAATTACGATCGTTTTCTAGCTGTTTTACCAAAAGACAATCTCTTACCAAAAAATCTACGCATTTCTCTACAGCACGTCATCAACTCCTCTGTGGTGATCTAAATTTGTTAAGCTTTCCCTAAACTATAAAGCATTTTTCAAGAGTTCCCTGCTATTTAGTAACTTTAAGAAAACCAAAACAAATGAATACTCCACAATTTAAAGATCTTAAAGCGGTATTTATAAACTGTACGCTTAAAAAGTCACCAAAACAAAGTCACACTAGAGGACTTATAGAAGTTTCAAAAACTATTATGGAAAAGGAAGGCGTGGTGGTAGAAGTAATTCGTGCTGCAGATTATACCCTTCCTAATGGAATCCAGCCAGACATGACCAAAGAAGGAGAAGAAAAAGATGATTGGCCAGAACTATTCAATAAAATTATAGCAGCAGATATTTTAGTGCTTTGCACTCCAATCTGGTTAGGCGCTAAATCTTCTATATGCACCAAAATAGTAGAACGTTTGTATGCAATGAGTGCTCAACAAAATGAAAAAGGGCAATATATTTATTATGGGAAAGTAGGTGGCTGTTTAATCACTGGAAACGAAGATGGAATAAAACATTGTGCTATGAATATGTTATACTCCCTACAGCATTTAGGCTATTCCATTCCACCTCAAGCAGATGCCGGATGGATTGGAGAAGTTGGTCCTGGACCAAGTTATCTAGATGAAGAATCTAATGCCAAAGAAAGTGATTTCACCAATAGGAATACTACCTTTATGACTTATAATCTAATGCATTTAGCAAGTCTGCTAAAGCAATTTGGAGGATTTCCTGCTTATGGTAATTTACCTGAGGAATGGAAAAACGGTAAAAGATGGGCTTTTGAGAATCCTGAATATCGTTAAAAATCAAGAACCTCGGGGGGAAGCCCACAAGATCTGAAATGAGAAACAATTGTAAAAAACTTAAAACAAGCCTAAAGGAATTAAAAATTTTATTATGAAAAAATTATCTGAAAAAGAAATAAACGAAAAATTGGAATCTCTAGAAGGATGGAGCTATACTGATAATGCTTTGCAGACTTCTTTTGAATTCGAAAACTTTAAGGAAGCTTTTACTTTAATGACGAGAATTGCTTTTGAAGCTGAAGCACAACAACATCATCCAGATTGGAACAATGTTTATAATCAATTAGAAATTTCACTTTCTACTCATGATGCTGGCGGTGTTACCGAAAAGGATTTTAAACTGGCTAAAGCAATTGAAGGAATTGTGAATGCAGAATAAATTATAATTAATTATAGAGGTCAGTAGATAGTTTCATATTCTAATGCCAATAGTCCTGCAAATGTCAGGTTGAGCATTTCGACTTCGCTCAATACAAGCTAAAGTCGAAACCTAATTTTTCATTCCAATAGTTCTCTCCCGAGAAATCGGGACGTTCGAACTGACTAAATAATGTCTTTACATTATTAATAATCAATTAATTAGTAGTGTGAAAGTATATGCATTTAACTACTGACCTATAATTAATTTAATTGTCGTTCCATTTTTCTAGCTAGAAATGGAACGTTTTTTTATTTTTACACCAGATTTATAATATTTATGGGAAGAGCATTCGAATTTAGAAAAGCACGTAAAATGAAGCGTTGGTCTGCAATGGCTAAAGCATTTACTAGAATTGGGAAAGACATAGTAATGGCTGTAAAAGAAGGCGGCCCCGATCCAGATAGTAATTCCAGACTTCGTGCAGTTATTCAGAATGCGAAAAGTGTGAACATGCCTAAAGATAATATCGATCGTGCTATTAAACGTGCGAGTGATAAAGATCAAGGGGATTATAAAATAGTGCTTTTTGAAGGATATGCTCCTCATGGGATCGCTGTTCTGGTTGAAACAGCTACAGATAATAATAATAGAACAGTTGCCAACGTGCGAATGCACTTTAGTAAGAGTGATGGAAATCTAGGAACTTCAGGTTCTGTAGAATTCATGTTCGATCATACCTGTAATTTCAGAATTCCTGCGGAAGGGCAAGATGCTGAAGAATTAGAGCTGGAATTAATTGATTTTGGAGCAGAAGAAGTTTTTGAAGATGAAGATGGGATATTAATTTATGCTCCTTTTGAAAGTTTTGGAGCCATTCAGAAAGAATTAGAGAATAGAGAAATAGAGATTTTGTCATCTGGATTCGAAAGAATTCCCCAAGTAACTAAGAAATTATCTACAGATGAAACTGCAGATGTAGAGAAATTATTGGAACGTTTGGACGAAGATGATGATGTGCAAAACGTATATCACACCATGGACGAATCTGAAGACTAAAAGTACTTCAGGTTCTAAAATTGTTCAGGAAATTTCCCTTGAACACCTCCATAAAAACTTTTGATTTTTAGAAGATCTTTTTCAATATCACCTGTAGTATAAAAAGGTTTAGAAAATATTGTTAGCTTTTTTCCATAATCAAAAGCGACCATTATAATGGGAACATTGGCTGCTTCAGCAATATAATAGAATCCTGTCCTCCATCTTTCAGATTTCTGTCTAGTCCCTTCTGGAGATAAAGCTAGCCTGAAAATTTTCTTAGATTCAAAAATAGCGGCAATTGCCTCAACTTTCTTTTCTTTAGAAACCCTATCCACGGGTGCTCCACCCATCCATTTAAAATACCAGCCAAATGGAGGTTTGAACAATTCCTTTTTTCCAACAAAATTAATTTCGATATCTAGGATGTTCCGGGTTAAAACTCCCAAAGAAAAATCCCACCAACTGGTGTGGGGAGCTACAACAAACACGCATTTTTTAATATTTGAATCGAAAGCACCCTGAATTCCCCATTTAAATACTTTAAAATAAATGAACTTAGAAACGAAACTCATAGGGTTTAAATTATTCTCGGTTACCCTTAGTAGGTTCTCCTTTGCGGCGCTTTCTTTCTTCTATAAGTAAAGCTAATTCTCTACCGGTTTGTCCTCTTACCGAAGTGTTTTCCTGCGCTCTTCTAATTAAATAGGGAACCACTTCCCTAACTGGACCAAAAGGCACTAGTTTTGCCGTATTATAGCCTTTTTTAGCAAGGTTTAAACTAATATGATCACTCATGCCATACAATTGACTAAACCACACTCGGGAGTCATTAATGGAAATGTTCTTATCCTCCATAACTTGTAAGGCAAGATAATTACTCATTTCATTGTGAGTTCCTACAAATAAGGAGATATCATCTATTTGTCCCAAACAGTAAGATAAAACACCGTTAAAGCTTACATCTGTAGCTTCTTTACTTTCACATATAGGAGTTGGATATCCCATTTTATTCGCACGTTGATTTTCTTTTTCCATGTAAGCCCCGCGTACGATCTTTGCACCAATTTTATAACCTGCGGCTTTTGCTTTTGAATGTAAGGCTTGTAAATAATTTCCTCTATCCCATCTATAACATTGAAGCGTATTAAACACAATCGCTTTTTCCTGATTGTATTTCTCCATCATCTCTTCCATAAGATCATCTGCGGCATCTTGCATCCAGGATTCCTCCCCATCTGCCAAAACACTAATATCATTCTTATAGGCAGCGCCACAAATAAGATCTACTCTATTTTTAACGCGAGCCCATTCTTCTTCTTCCTCTGTGCTTAAAGTTTCTTTAGAAGATACTTTTTCCCATATTTCTAATCTTCCAACTCCAGTTGGTTTAAAAACAGCAAAAGGAAGTTCTTTCTTTTCTGCGGCAAATTCAATAATACTGATCTTCTTTTTCATGGCAGAGTCAAATTGCGCCTCCTCCACTTTTCCTTCTACAGAATAATCCAAAATACTATGAACTTTCTTAGTATACATTTTTTCGATCACCTTCATACAATCTTCCATAGTCTCACCACCGCTAAATTGCTTAAAAATGGTGCTTTTAATAAGACCTTCTACCGGTAAATGCAGTTTCAAAGATATGTTGGTAAGATAAGTGCCAATCTTAACTAAGGTTGGCCTATTGATCATGTTAAATAAAAACAGCGCTCTATTAAGATCATCGTTCGATTTTAATTTAAAAGCTGTCTCGGTATCGTCAAAGATTTTTTGTGTGATCATACATAGGATATTAATGCGACAAATATAATTATTGAGTTAGGATAATTTAATTATTTTCTGCTTATTTTCGATATCTATAAATTTGAATAAAACCTTTTTAATTATGGCTGTTTTAGCTAGTCAAGCTCCAATTTTTTATGCAGAAAACGGGTGCGCCGAATTATCTAATTACCTAAGAGCTTCCAAACCGTCCATGATCTTTGTTTTGGTGGACTCTAATACCCACAATAATTGCCTGAATATTTTTCTTCAGCAGCTAGAAACAACTATTACAATTGAAGTAATTGAAATGGAAGCCGGAGAAGAACACAAAAATATTGAAACATGTTCTGGAATCTGGGAAACCCTTTCTGAGCTCGGCGCAGATAGAAAAAGCCTGCTGATTAATTTAGGTGGCGGCGTAGTTACAGATCTTGGTGGATTTGTTGCAAGTACTTTTAAAAGAGGTATATCTTATATTAATGTCCCCACTAGCCTACTGGCAATGGTCGATGCGTCGGTTGGCGGTAAATGCGGAGTAGACCTCGGGAATTTAAAAAATCAAATAGGTGTTATTAATCAGCCGGAAATGGTTTTAATAGATTCTAATTATTTATCTACGCTACCTGCAAATGAAATGCGTAGCGGTTTGGCTGAAATTTTAAAACATGGCCTCATTGCAAATGAAGCATATTGGGAAAAAGCCACCAACCTGGAAGCTCTTACATTAGAGGATCTTGACAGCCTTATTATAGAATCTATAGAAATAAAATCTAGAATTGTCCAGGAAGATCCTACAGAAAAAAGTGTTAGAAAAACACTAAACTATGGCCATACCTTAGGTCACGCAATAGAATCCTATTTTTTAACCAATCCTAATAAAATCACTTTACTTCATGGGGAGGCAGTTGCAGCTGGTATGATCATGGCTACCCATCTTTCTTATAAGATATGTGGTTTTCCTGAAAAAAAATTAGAGAATATCACCAATAAAATCAATGAATTATTTCCGAAGATAAATCTCTTAGAAGAAGATTATGAAGTGGTGCTTGATCTTCTGAAATTTGACAAGAAAAATTCACACGGAAACATAAATTTTGTTCTTTTGAAGGATATTGGGAAAGCAGAATTAGATGTAATTGTGCCAAATGACCAGTTAATAGAGGCCATGAATTATTATTTAAAAAATTAATTTGAAAATTAATTTGACCGCTTGAAAATAATGCTATTTTTACTATAATTGCATCATCAAATCTTAGTTATGAAAAGAGTCATTGTAGATTACAAAAAGTTAACTCCAGAAATTTTAAGCCTATTGGTAGACAAATATCCTGATGGATATGATGATGACCATGTAATTTCATTTAAAAACGCTAAAAATGAAACTGTTGAGGCGGTAGAAGTGCGAACAGAAGATTCCATATACTTGGTTAAGGTAAGTACCAAGTTAGAGAATAGTATGGCAAACTACGACGAAGATGATTATGATGATTCCGATTTCAATGAGCCAATATCTGAAATTCCCGAAAAAGATAACGGTGAGGAAGATGATGATGAAGATCTAGATAGATAATTCAATAAAAAAGCGGCCTGTTTAGAAATAGGTCGCTTTTTACTCTTTTATATGTATTAAGATTTAAGCATGTTGCATATCGTGCTTTCCTTCATTTATCTCTTCAATAAGCTTGGCATTAAAAGCCGGAAGATCATCTGGGTTTCTACTTGTAACTAAGGCTTCATCCACAACTACTTCTTCATCTACCCAATTTGCACCTGCATTCATAAGATCTTTTTTGATAGAATTAAAAGAAGTCATTTTCCTACCTTCAACTACATCTGCTTCTATTAAGATCCAAGGAGCATGACATATTGCAGCTACTGGTTTCTTTTGCTTAAAGAAATCTCTTACAAAGTTGAGAGCATCCTCATCTCTTCTCAATATATCCGGGTTAATAACTCCTCCAGGCAACATAAGCGCATTATAATCTTTAGCAGTTACTTCACTTAAAGTCTTATCTACTTTATACTCTTTAGACCAATTTCCATCTGCCCAAGATTTAATATTTCCAGATTTCAAACTAACTATTTCAACTTGAAATCCTTCCTTTTCCATTGCTTCTTTAGGAGATTTTAATTCACTTTCTTCAAATCCATCTGTTGCCAAAATTGCTATTCTCTTTTTCATAATCGTTGATTTAAATATTAAACTTATAATTGATCCAAAGATACTTTTACTGACTTTCAATATTTATTAAGAGGTTTATAAAATATGATGAGTTTTGGTTAAACCTCTGCTAAATAGAATTTTATTTTGTTAATTATCGTTGGAAGAATTAGATTCCAAATCTTTCATAATTTTATCGTCTTCCTTTAATTTTTGCTTTTTTTCTTCCAGTTTGACTAATTCCTGATTAATTGCAGGTTCACCGAATTCTGTAGGAATTATTTTTTCCTTTTTATATTGTGCATATTGAACAGTGAATTCTGCCCCAAAGAACATAATTAAGCAAGTATAATTTACCCATAGTAAAATAAGAACCATGGAGGAAGCTCCTCCATAAACTGAAGCTGGATCTGTTCTACCAAAATAGATTCCAATAAGATATTCTCCTATTAAAAAAAGTATAGTTGTTAAGGTTGCGCCATAAAGAGTAACTTTCCATCTAATCTTTATATCTGGCAACAATTTAAAGATGGAGCCAAAAAGTAAGGTGATAAATACAAGAGAAAGAAATGAATTCACTAAATCGAGACCTAAGGCAGTTACAGCAGGGGCATAACTTTCTATATAATCGCTTAACATTCTAATGATTGCTGAAACAATTAATCCCAAAAGCATTAAAAATCCTATAACTAAGATCATCCCAAAAGAAATCACTCTATCTATAAACATCCTAAAATAAGTACCCTCCTTTTCAGCAACATTCCAGATATTATTCATCGCTTTTTTAAGCTGAAAAAAAACTCCTGTCGCTCCAAATATTAGCATGAATATCCCAAAAATAACCGCAAAAGTAGAATTACTGCTCAAGGCAGCATTGCTTATCATATTTTCTACGATCATTGCGGAATCCTCACCTATAAATTCTGCTATTTGACCAGTAATCCGACCTTGAACCGCTTCTCTACCAAAAAAATAGCCTGCAATACTTACTACAATTATAAGCAAAGAAGGTAATGAAAATAGGGTGTAATACGCAATAATGGCACTTCTCGCCCATGGATCGTTACCATTCCAACTTACATATGCCTTTTTTAAAAGCTTCCAAAAGGTCTTCAGTTTTTTCATAATCCATAATGAGATTTAAATAGGACCAAATGGTGTTTTTGATGTCCTGCTAAAATAAATCCAGCGGCACGCGGGCTTAATTGCGATTTACTTGCTTCTCCAATTTTACAATACATCTCTTCCTCAAAGCTTTCAAAAAGAGCTATGCCAGCATCTCTTACAACTTCAAATTCTTTAATAAGACTGCTAAGACTTCTTCTTTCTGCTTTAGATACTGGAACGTAAGCATCTTGATCAAATCCCGCTATAGGTGTTAGGTCTTCACGTGCAATAGTTAAGGCTCTATACTGGAAGATTCGCTCTGTATCAATAACATGTTGAATAGACTGTGCAACGGTCCATTTCCCTTCTGCATAAGAATGTTTTAAATCTTCTTCTTGTAGACCTTTTAAGAAAATCACAAATTCCTTTTTCTGATCTTTTAAAATTGAAATCAAATCTTCATCAGGCAATTTATCTATATACGTTTGATAAAAGGGGTTATATTCTGAGGTCAGTAATTGTGATGTTGTCATAATTTAAATAAAATTTTTAAAACTTCAAGGTATAAAAAAACCCTTTAGTCCAAATGGAATAAAGGGTTTTATGAAAAAAATAAAAGATTTACAATTCTTTAAATATAGAATGCATTAAACGCTTTTTGTCGTTCATGCTTTCTTCTAAGGATATCATAGTTTCTGTTCTATAAACTCCTTCAATATCATCTAATTGAAATATTATCTCTTTTGCATGCTGTGTGTTTTTAGCACGTATTTTACAGAAAACATTAAATTTTCCTGTAGTTACGTGGGCAACAGTTACAAATGGAATATCGTTTATTCGCTCTAAAACAAATTTTGTTTGAGAAGTGTTCTTCAAAAATATCCCTACGTAAGCTATAAATGCATATCCTAATTTTTCGTAGTTCAGTGTCAATGTAGATCCCAAAATTATTTGCGCCTCTTCCATCTTTTTAACACGTACATGCACGGTTCCTGCAGAAATATTCAGTTTTTTAGCAATATCAGTAAACGGGGTACGCGTGTTCTCGATTAACATATCCAGAATCTGATGATCGGTTTCGTCTAATTTATATTTTGCCATGATTCTTAAAGTCTTTTAATGAAACACAAAATTAACACAATTTCACTAGACGATTAGCAAAGAAATTTAATTTTTTTCCTAATTTATCATTAATACTTCATAATTAACAAGAATTTTATCTACTATAACGTTTTCGGTGAGTAAATTATGGTCTGGAAGAGTAACGTTCTTAAAATCGCAGTTAATTTCCTTGTGTCCAAAGAACTCTAATTTTGGGGAAATGTTTTCTACGAATGGTAAAAATAACACCTCTTCATCTTTTAAAATTTCTTTAAACTGAATGGCTATATCAACATTCTTTCCGTTAATCTCTGCATTTCTCAAAATCAGATCGTAAAACAGTTTCTCGTTTTCCGGGATATTAAAATAAGTTGAAGTTTCAATTTTCTTATAAGCTTGAGCTGCAACCGCATTTAAGCCTGAAAAAAGAGCGTATAAGACATATTCTCTTGTTTTGTCCCGAGCGTAATCGCCCTTCGAATGACCAGCCTCAAATAAAATGGTTGGTACTCCCAGGCTCTGGAAAGTATCCCCCGTGCAATTGGCATTATAACCATCATCATATCTTCCAATCCTGTTAGGGATAAGCTTAGAGAGGTCTTCATAGATAGCGCCTATAACTTTCATAGACTCACCTCGGGACTTGGTTACAGACCTTTCAACATCTTCTGAAGGGGTTAGAAAAGATAAAGTAGCTGGAATTTCATTTGCACCAGCACTAAATATAGTTCGCTGATCATGAAGATTGAAGCAGAAATCTGGCTGAAGATCATCAAATGTCTTTCTTAAAACTTGGCTTTCCACCTGAGTTAAGTTTTTTGCATCTCTATTTAGATCGATCTCATTTGCATTTACACGAGTATAAGATCTAGCCCCATCTGGATTTAGCATAGGGATTATATATAAAGTACAATTACTCAATATATCTTTTACTACGGAATCCTGCGAATGATCGCTAAAAACATTCAGCATATCAAATACAGCTTTTGTAGTAGTGGATTCATTTCCGTGCATTTGAGACCACATGAGAATTTTCAGTTTTCCAGAACCAACTTTAATTAAATGAATAGGTTCCCCTAAAGTTGATTCCCCTAAAACTTTTACCTCAAAATTCGAGGCCGCTTTTTTTAGTGGATTAGAAATATGAGTCGCATTTATATATCTACCAGTTAGAGAAGCCTCTTTGAAAGTTTCGTAATTATTTAATATAGATGAAAGTATATTTATCATGTTTACAAAAGTAAATAATCATTAATTTACAAATGTAAACAGTTCAAACTAACCAGTCTGTTTACATTAGTAAACAAATTATTAAAATCTATCAGGAAGGAAAGTGGAAAAATTCCATTACTAAATATTTATATACTTAAATACTTTATTTTTAGATTATTAAATATAATTACCTAAACGTAAAGTTGATGCTAAATAAGTTAAATTACAATTGTAACTTGCTATATCACTTACATTGTTTTACATTTGTAAACACGCAAAGTTCAATATAAAATTTACAATGGTAAACAGTGATGAATTCTCAAAAAGACTAGAAATAATCCTAGATTATTATGATATTTCGGCAGCTGCTTTTGCAGATGCTATCCAAGTTGGTCGCTCTTCTATCTCCCATATATTATCTGGAAGGAATAAACCTAGTCTAGATTTTGTGCTTAAAATTGTGCAAACCTATCCTGAAGTAGAATTATATTGGCTCTTAAATGGGAAAGGAAGTTTCCCTAAATCGGAAGATGAGAAAGTGGTTCCCTCAAGTAAATCAGAGACTCCTGCCCAATTAATTCGGGATGAAAAACAAAAAAGCGAACAACCAATTGAAAGTTCTATTAAACCCGAGAGCCTTCCTGGAAGTAGCTTTTCAGCAAAAACGATTAAAAGAGTGGTGCTTTTTTATGAGGATGGCACTTTTGAGGCCTTCGAAAATTGATAATTAGGCTATATTATCTTTATTTTTGCGGTATGAAAGCCTATAATGGGCATTTAATATAAATGATCAATTTCACTTCCGTGAATAAAACGAACTCAATAATCGTTCAAAACTTATTTAAATGAAAAAACTCCTCCTTTGCCTCTGTATATTTTTTCTGCTAGTCTCTTGCTATTCCCCAGAGAAAGAATGCAAACAATTCCATACAGGAACATTTAAATTTGAATCTTATTTAAATGGAGAACTGGTCACTTCTACATTCACTAGGAATGACACGCTAGAAGTAGACACTTTTAAAGGCTCTGTAGACACTTCCTCTGTAAGATGGCTCAATGATTGCGAGTATATAATAAAGAATCTACACCCTAAAAATATGGCAGAAAGAAAACCTTTGCATATTAAGATACTTACCACAAAAAATGATTCCTATACTTTTGAATATGGTTTGGTTGGAGATCCAAAGAAAAAGAAAGGTACCGTAACCAAGGTTAAAGATTAATTAGCGATTTTGGATATGCCTGGTTTCGTCTGGCAAGCGATCAACCACTTCGTCACCCTGAACTCGTTTCATGGTCTTTCTCTAGTCTCGCTGAGATGATTAAACACACTTCGACAAGCTCAGTGCGACAGCAGCAGAATATAAAACTATCTGGAAGCATCCTTTAGGAACTTGCTCTGAACTCACAGAGATGTTAAAACAATTCCTCTAACCAGCTGAAAATAAATCAAGACCCTCGGGGCAAGCCCGCCCGAACGGTACGGGCGGGCCCACTAGGTATGTCCCGATGGTCCGGGAGGAAAATACTTTTGAAAATTCGAGGCAAGCCCGCCTGAATGTTTCGGGCAGGCCTCGGGGAATTGAACCCTCAATGAGGGATTAAATAAACAAAACTGATATATTATTCGATTTTTCTGTTTTTTAGAAGATCGTTTTGCTCTTGCATTAAAACTGTTAGATCAGACAGCAACTGAATTTCCTTAGGAGTTTCAACAGTTTTATCTTTAGGGTCTTGCGCTTTTCTTCTGAAGTTATTCATGAACTTGACCACAAGAAAAATGGTAAATCCAATGATCACAAAATCCAGCATAGCTTCTACCAAGGCGCCATAGCCTATAGCTATCTCTTTTAATTCCACAGCACCAACTTGAGCAGCATCAATTCCATCCCGAAGTATAATTCTTCTGTCTGCGAAATTAACACCATCTGTGAGCAGGGAAAGAGGCGGTAATACTACTTGTTTCACTAGAACGTCCACAACTTTATTAAAGGCAGTACCAATTATGATACCCACCGCCATGTCTATCATATTGCCTTTAACGGCAAACTCCTTGAATTCTTTAAACAAACCCATTACTCATCAAATAATTTTGTTTGACTTTCCTCTCCATTATTTTTCTCTTTATACACTATCCCTGAAGGGTTGCTTTCTTGCTTCTTATTTTCCTCTCCTTCGACAACTTCCTCCTCCTGAACTTCCAAATCTTCGAGAATTACTTCCTCTACCTCATAAGGCGCAGGATCCAATAAATTAATTTGCTTTATTTTTTCTGTAGTTAATTGATTACCAAGAGCCTTAACTCCTTTTACTGAAATAAATTCTTCAATATTAATTATTTGATTTTCTCTAAGTTCTTTTCCTCTGATTTTAGAGAAAACAAGCTCTACTTGCGGAATATAATCTGTAGAAACCAATTCTAAATAAGACTTTTCGTGATCTCCTATAAACTGCTCTTCTCTATCTTCATGTTCAATTAAGAATCGCTTCACATAATAACGCTCCTTATCTGCTTCCCAATAAACTGCTGAGATAGGTTTTTTAGGGACCCATTTTTCCAGAACTATAAATTCATCATCAAATCTAGTGGTTAATTCTGGCTTAATGGTTTTAGCAACTCCATCTTGAGTAACTAGCAATAGCCTATCCTCTCCCTTGAATTCACCTAATAAATCTCCACGTTCATCTACATTTAACCTCTTCACACTATCATCAAACCAAATTCTCCGAGGTTTAAGTGTAGAAACTCCTTCCTCCTTCAACTCTATTTTCTTAACTGCATATTTGGTGACGATATTTCCTTTTACATTTCGGCCTTTTATTGCCATATCTGCAAAGTCTACTTCAAATTTAAGCTTCTTAATACTGCCTACTTGTCTAAGATACACAGTAACAACCTCAGCTTCACCATTAGGATTTGCTGAAAAATATAAGATTTTGGACTCTTTTTTACCCTGAGAAACAGGATATTCCCGATCTCTGGTTATAGAAGTCACTGCAAAGCGTTTTATATAAGAAGAACCGCCTTTTCCATCACGATAGATCAAATTATAGATAGTCCGCTTATCTTTCTTTTTGAAGACAGCCACATGAACAATATCTTTTCCTATAAATGTTTTGGAATCTACTTTGGTAACCATCATTATACCATCTGCAGTAAAACAAATGATATCATCTATATCTGAACAGTCTGCAACAAATTCATCCTTTTTTAAAGAGGTTCCAATAAACCCTTCTTTTCTATTTACATAAAGCTTTGTGTTGTGCATAGCCACTTTAGAAGCCTCTATGTCTTCAAATAGTTTAAGCTCTGTTTTGCGCTCCCTTCCTGCTCCATACTCCTTTTTCAACCTTGCAAAATAGGCAATAGCAAAGTCTACAAGATGATCTAAATGATGTTTCACTTGTGCTATTTCATCTTCTAGGGCATCAATCTTTTGTTGCGCTTTATCTATATCGAATTTAGATATCCTCTTAATTCGGATTTCTGTTAATCTAGTAATGTCATCTTCGGTAACTGCACGTTTTAAATGTGTGGTATGTGGTTTTAAACCCTTATCTATCGCATTTATAACTCCTTGCCAAGTCTCTTCTTCTTCAATATCACGATAGACCCGGTTTTCTATAAAAATTCGTTCTAATGATGCAAAATGCCATTGCTCTTCAAACTCCTCTAATCTTATCTCCAGATCACTCTTAAGCAGACTGAGAGTATGATCTGTAGATCGTTTCAGCATTTCTGTTACTCCCAGAAATATTGGTTTATTATCTATAATTACACAACCCAAAGGCGAAATAGAATTCTCGCAGGTAGTAAACGCGTATAAAGCATCTATCATTTTATCTGGAGATACATTTGGCGGTAAGTAGATTAAGATCTCCACATGCTCTGCAGTGTTATCCTCGATCTTCTTTATTTTGATCTTCCCTTTATCGTTGGCTTTTAAAACAGATTCTATTAAAGTGGTAGTTGTAGTACCAAACGGTATCTCTGTTATAGCCAGTGTATTCTTATCGTATTGGGATATCTTTGCGCGAACCCTTACTTTTCCGCCACGTTTCCCATCATTATAATTTGAAACATCTGCTTCTCCTGAGGTTGGAAAATCTGGAAATAGTTTAAAACTCTTCCCCTTTAAATGTTTAATGGAAGCATCTATAAGTTCAATAAAATTATGTGGTAAAATACGGGTACTTAATCCTACTGCAATTCCTTCAGCGCCTTGAGCGAGCAATAATGGAAATCTTACAGGTAGATTTACTGGTTCCTTTTTTCTACCATCATAAGAAAGCTGCCAATTGGTAATTTTTGGATTATAAATAACTTCCAAAGCAAATTTGGACAGCCTAGCTTCAATATACCTAGGGGCAGCTGCGCGATCTCCGGTAAAAACATTTCCCCAGTTTCCCTGCATATCTATAAGAAGTTCTTTTTGCCCAACCTGCACCATGGCATCTCCAATACTCGCATCACCGTGAGGATGATACTGCATGGTATGCCCAACTATATTTGCAACTTTATTATATCTCCCGTCATCCAGATCTTTCATAGAATGCATAATCCGGCGCTGTACTGGTTTAAATCCATCTTCTACAGCCGGAACAGCACGTTCTAAAATTACATAAGAAGCATAATCTAAAAACCAATCCTTGTACATTCCTGTAACCCGAATAAGTTTTTCTTTAGACTGCTCCTGTTCTTCTGGTGCTTCTTGGGAATTATCTTGATATTCTAAATCCATTAAGACTCTACTTTGTTTTTCTCAAGCACTTTTCTAAGCGACTCGATCATTCCTCGTTTCTTCTTTTTATTTAAAAAGGTAATATTGAAGGTGTATTTTCTTGGCCCTTTCTTTCTTCTACTCCTAATATAAATTCTGAGCGTGGCATAAAAAAAGAGATCTATAACTTTAAAATCTATTAGTTTTCCTTTTGGAAATTCTGCTCTTTTTACTCGGTATTCCATGAATTTGGAAAAAAACAATCCATTGTTCTTAAAATTCAGCGTTTCCCCATCACTATCAAAATCGAAAAGCTGCCCGATCCTGTGGAAATAAATTCCGAAAATAATAAGTAAAATATTTGGTAGAAAATGACTGAAAGTAATAGTGCTTTCATTGTCTGAAGCCATTAACTCTAAATTCACAAAGATATTTGTTACAAAAGCTGCGACAATTATCATGTAGATAGATGGAACAAGCTTAGTTTCACTAGTATTTTTAAACCTCATAGGCTATTCCTCTATCAAATCGAGTTCGACTTTTAAATTATCTATTATAAATTCCTGCCTGTCTGGCGTATTTTTACCCATATAAAACCCTAACAATTCTTCAATAGACATTTCTTTATCTAACATTACAGGATCCAATCTAATATTTTCCCCAATAAAATGCTTGAATTCGTCTGGAGATATCTCTCCAAGTCCTTTAAATCGGGTGATTTCTGCTTTCCCGCTCAATTTCTCTTCAGCTTGTTGTTTTTCCAACTGGCTGTAGCAATATATTGTTTCCTTTTTATTCCGAACCCTAAATAACGGAGTTTGTAGAATATATAAATGATTTTCTTTTATAAGCTCTGGAAAGAATTGAAGGAAAAATGTTATTAATAACAACCTAATGTGCATTCCATCTACATCGGCATCTGTTGCAATTACGATATTGTTATATCTTAGATCTGCAATAGATTCTTCTATATTTAAGGCTGCTTGCAATAAATTAAATTCTTCGTTCTCGTAAACGATCTTTTTAGAAAGTCCATAGCTATTTAAAGGTTTCCCTTTTAAACTAAAAACAGCTTGAGTGTTCACATCTCTGGATTTAGTGATACTACCACTCGCAGAATCTCCCTCGGTAATAAATAAAGTAGATTCTAAATATTTCTCTTTCTTACTATCCCCTAAATGAATTCTACAATCTCTAAGTTTTTTATTGTGTAAACTTGATTTTTTCGCTCTATCCTTAGCTAATTTTCTAATTCCCGATAATTCCTTCCGCTCGCGTTCTGCCTGTAAAATCTTTCTTTGTAATTTATCTGCAGTCTCCGGATTCTTATGAAGATAGTTATCCAGGTATTTTTTTAGAAAATCGTTAATGTGTGTTCTTACGGTTGGTAAATCACCTCCCATATCTGTGGAACCTAATTTAGTTTTGGTCTGACTTTCAAAGACAGGCTCCATTACTTTTATACTAATTGCTGTAACAACAGATTTTCGAATATCTGAAGATTCGTAGTTCTTACCGAAGTATTCACGGATCGTTCTTACTAAAGATTCCCTGTAAGCGGCTAAATGCGTTCCTCCTTGAGAAGTATTTTGTCCATTTACAAATGAATGGTATTCTTCAGAATATTGAGTTTTACTGTGTGTAAGTGCAAGCTCTATATCTTCACCCCTTAGATGGATAATTGGATATAATTGATCATCTTCATTAATACTATCTCCCAGAAGATCTTTTAATCCATTTTCAGAATAAAATTTCTCACCATTAAACATGATGGTAAGTCCAGGATTTAAATACACATAATTTTTGAGCATTTTTTCGATATACTCATTCCGGTATTTAAAATTTTTGAAAATAGATTCGTCTGGAGTAAAGGAAACCTTTGTTCCACGACGTCTTGAAGTTTCATCAAGTTCTTCTTCATTTATCAAATTTCCCTGCTCAAATTCTGCCGATTTAGATCTTCCATCTCTGGTAGATTCTACTTTGAAATTGGACGACAATGCATTTACTGCTTTTGTTCCCACTCCGTTTAATCCAACAGATTTCTTAAATGCCCGGGAGTCATACTTCCCACCCGTATTCATTTTAGACACTACATCTACCACTTTACCTAATGGAATACCACGACCGTAATCCCGAACAATTACACGTTGGTTTTGAACAGAGATCTCAATGGTCTTACCTGTTCCCATCACAAACTCATCTATACTATTATCTAAAACCTCTTTTAGAAGAATATAAATCCCATCATCTGCAGTAGAACCGTCACCAAGCTTTCCAATATACATTCCGGGGCGCATTCTAATATGCTCCTTCCAGTCTAAAGAACGAATATTATCTTCGGTATACTTAGTTTCTTCTATCATAAATAGTTTGTGGCATTGAGTCGCTAATATAAGGCTTACATTAAAAAATTGAAATAGGTAGCCAACAAAGTAATTAACAAAGAAATTAAGAATATTTTAATAAGAATTGCCAATTATTTTTCCAGAGAAATAACGGGATGAGATGCTGAATCAAGTTCTGAATTAAAGTAAGTTGTCATCCCCACGGAGGAGGGATCTCTTATCGAAGAGATTCTGCTCCACTGACATTTTTTCTGCTTTGTCAAACTGAATTCGAAGTTTGGCATAAACATAGGATAACGAAAAACTTAAATATCGTTAGTTAAAGATAATAACCTACAAAAAACTTGACAATCCGGAATCAAATATTCTTCTTGACTAAAAACAGAAAATCTCACATTGCTGCAAGATTTAAATTCTGGTGATATTTTATTTTTGAATTATACGTTGAATCTAAAATGCATTACATCACCATCTTTAACTATATATTCCTTTCCTTCAACTTTCATTTTTCCAGCTTCTTTTACTTTGGCTTCGCTACCTAAAGAAACAAAATCCTCATAGGCAATTACCTCAGCACGAATAAAACCTTTTTCGAAATCTGTATGTATCACTCCTGCAGCTTGAGGAGCACTAGATCCAACTGGAATGGTCCAAGCTCTCACTTCTTTAACTCCTGCAGTAAAATAGGTTTGTAACTTAAGAAGTCTGTAGGCTCCGCGAATAAGTTTTGCTGAACCCGGTTCATCCAATCCTATATCCTGAAGAAACATTTTTCTTTCTTCGTAATCATCAAGCTCAGTAATATCAGCTTCAGTACCTACTGCCAAAACGATTACCTCAGCATTTTCATCTTTTACCGCTACTTTCACCTGCTCTACAAATGCATTCCCATCTACAGCTGCTTTTTCATCTACATTACACACATACATTACCGGTTTATCTGTAATAAGTTGAAGATTCTTAATAAATTCTTCTCTTTCAGAATCGGTAAGATCCAGAGCTCGAACAGATTTGCCTGCTTCCAATCCAGCTTTCACCTTCAGTAACGCTCCTTCCTCTTTTTGAGCCTCCTTATTACCAGTTCTAGAAGCTCTCTTTACTTTTTCTAATTTCTTATCTATAGTTTCAAGATCTTTTAGCTGAAGCTCCATATCTATGGTCTCTTTATCCCTAACAGGATCTACAGAACCATCAACGTGTATGATATTATCATCTTCAAAACAACGCAAAACATGTAGAATTGCATCTGTCTCCCGAATGTTTCCTAAAAATTGATTTCCTAAACCTTCGCCCTTACTCGCACCTTTTACGAGTCCAGCAATATCTACTATATCGACTGTTGCAGGTAGTACACGCTCTGGATTAACCAAAGATTCTAATTTTTGAAGTCGCATGTCCGGAACATTCACAACTCCAATATTAGGTTCTATAGTACAAAAAGGAAAGTTTGCACTTTGTGCTTTTGCATTAGATAAACAATTAAAGAGTGTTGATTTCCCCACATTTGGTAATCCTACAATTCCTGCTTTCATAAAATATAATTTAATGCTATGTTTTTGCGGCTGCAAATATAGAGATTTGAACCGAGAAAAGACAGCCTCAATTAAGTAATAATCATCTAAAAAATAATAAAAATATTTCTCGAATCAAGGATAATTTAAATCTCTAATTTCATCTTTGCAGTTCTACTTCAACTTTTAAAAAAGGAAGCTATTTTGAACAATTTATCACGGAATTCAGGGATCAAATTGAAAACAAATTTCGGTATTTTTTAAACTTTATAAATTTTATAAAAAAATAAATTTGTGAACAATCTTTTGTTCACAAATAATTATATTATTGATAATCAGTATGTTAAATAAGTTTAGCTGTAAACTTTATTAATTTTACGTTTTAAAAAATCAATAGGTTTTAACTACATTTACAATATCGAAAGTACAGCCTTTAACCACTTACAATTATAATTAATGAAAGTTGAAACCAATCCCACCCAGAACAAAACCTATACTCAGGACGAAGCTTTTGAAGCCTCCAAAAAATATTTTGAAGGAGATGAACTAGCAGCCAGAGTTTGGATAAACAAATACGCTTTAAAAGATTCTTACGATAATATTTATGAGCGATCTCCTCAAGATATGCATTTGAGAATTGCCAAAGAAATTGCCAGAATTGAAGCAAAATATCCTAATCCTATGAGTGAAGAGGAAATTATGGGATTAATCAAGAACTTTAAATATATAGTACCACAGGGTAGCCCAATGGCGGGAATAGGAAATAAATTTCAAGTGGGCTCACTTTCTAATTGCTTTGTAATCGGTAACGATGGAGAAAGCGATTCCTATGGAAGTATTATGAAAATTGATCAAGAACAAGTACAGTTAATGAAACGTCGTGGTGGGGTTGGACATGATCTTTCGCATATTAGACCTAAAGGTTCTCCTGTAAAAAATTCTGCCCTTACCTCTACCGGAATTGTGCCTTTCATGGAAAGATACTCAAACTCTACCAGAGAAGTTGCCCAAGATGGAAGACGCGGTGCTTTAATGCTGTCAATCTCCATAAATCATCCAGATTCTGAAAACTTTATAGATGCCAAAATGGAGCAGGGAAAGGTAACTGGCGCTAATGTATCGGTTCGGATAGACGATGAATTCATGAAATCTGTAGAAAACAGAGCTCCTTATGTGCAAAAATTTCCGATACATAGTGAAAATCCTAAACAATCTAAGGAGATAGATTCTTTGGTATTATGGAACAAGATTGTTCATAATGCATGGAAATCTGCCGAGCCTGGGATTTTATTTTGGGATACCATCATTAATGAATCAGTGCCAGATTGTTATTCAGATCTTGGTTATAAAACTGTTTCCACTAACCCGTGTGGGGAAATACCTCTTTGTCCTTATGACTCTTGCAGGCTTTTAGCTATTAATCTTTTCTCTTATGTTGAAAATCCATTTACTTCAGAAGCATCTTTTGACTTTAAATTGTTTAAAAAACATGTTGCTGCAGCACAGCGAATGATGGATGACATTATCGATCTAGAATTAGAGAAAATTGAAGATATTCTTCGAAAAATTAATGCAGATCCAGAAAATGAAGAGATAAAAAGGGTAGAAAGAAATCTTTGGTTAGAAATTAAGAAGAAGGCTAATGAAGGCAGACGTACAGGAATAGGAATCACTGCAGAAGGCGATATGCTTGCAGCTTTAGGAATTGCATATGGAAGTCCGGAAGGGATTGAGTTTTCGGTAAAAGTTCATAAAACTTTAGCCTTAGAAGCTTATAGAGGATCTGTTAATATGGCTAAAGAACGAGGAGCTTTTGCTTTTTATGATTCAGATAAAGAAAAAAACAATCCATTTATTCAGCGTATAAAAGAAGCAGATGAACAGCTGTATTATGAAATGCTGGAACACGGTAGAAGAAACATTGCGATGTTAACTATTGCTCCCACAGGAACCACAAGTTTAATGACCCAAACCACCTCTGGGATTGAACCTGTGTTTATGCCTGTTTATAAGAGACGAAGAAAAGTAAATCCAAATGATAAAAATGTAAGCGTAGATTATGTAGATGAAACCGGAGATTCTTGGGAGGAATATGTTGTATTTCATCACCGTTTTAAAGAATGGATGCAAGTAAATGGTCATGAAATAAGTAATGATTATACTCAAAAAGATCTGGATGAATTAGTTAAAAAATCTCCTTATTATCAATCCACCTCCAATGATATAGATTGGTTGAGTAAAGTGAGAATGCAAGGAGCTGTTCAAAAATGGGTAGATCACTCAATAAGTGTAACCGTCAATTTACCAAATGACGCTACAGAGGAGCTTGTTGGAAAACTTTATATGGAAGCATGGAAAGTTGGTTGTAAAGGAGTGACCGTTTACAGAGATGGCTCTAGAAGCGGTGTCCTTATTTCTAATGAAGCGAAAAAGGAAACTACAGAAAGTAATACTCGATTTTCAACCAAGAGACCGGTTGAGTTGAAGGCAGATGTAATCAGATTCCAAAATAATAAAGAGAAATGGATCGCCTTTATTGGACTTATAGATGACAAACCTTATGAAATCTTTACAGGTTTGGCAGATGATGATGACGGAATTCTAATCCCAAGATGGGTAGATAACGGTTTGATTATTAAAAATAAAAATGAGCAGGGAAATTCAAGATATGATTTCCAGTATAAGAACCAAAGAGGTTATAAAACCACTATTGAGGGTCTATCTCATAAATTTGATCCTGAATTCTGGAACTATGCAAAATTAATCTCTAGTACCTTAAGACATGGCATGCCAATAGACAACGCTGTAGACCTTATTAATAGTTTGCAATTAAACAGCGAGTCTATTAACACGTGGAAAAATGGGGTAGCCCGCGCTTTAAAACGTTATGTAGCAGACGGCACCGAAGCAAAAGGACAAAAATGTACCAATTGCAGCTCTACAAATCTAATATATCAGGAAGGTTGTTTAACCTGTAAAGATTGTGGATCTTCTAAATGTGGATAAGCTATTTTTTTGAGCTAGTTGCATATTTCCTAATTTATAAACTGAAACCGCTTCATAATTGAGGCGGTTTTTTTTATTTCAAATTATTGGATAAAATTGATAATTATGGGTCTCTAAGCAATACTTTTAAGTATATAAAAACCGAATTTTAATTCAATAATCAAACTTTCATAATGTACTGGGCTATATATCCTTTCAGAGGTTTTTTCGATCCTTGTTGGTAAATGTGTTATATTCAATACTCTAACCAATTAAAACCAATTAATCATGAACAAAATTTTACTGATTTTTACCTTTTTATGTGCTCCTGGGTTTTTGATGGCTCAGCAAGTCACAGGAACTGTAACAGATAACACCGGTGTGCCATTGCCCGGTGTGAACATTTTTGAAAAGAACACTAATAATGGAACTACTACAGATTTCGATGGAAACTATGCTATAAATGTTAGTGAAGCTGCTACCCTGGTTTTTAGTTATGTTGGTTTTGAGGAAAATGAAGAAGTTGTAGGATCAAGAACTACAATAAACGTAACTCTTGCAGATGGAGTTTCTTTAGGAGAAATACAATTAACTGGATCTAGAAATCCTAACCGTACTGCAACAGATACTCCAGTTGCAATAGATGTGATAGATGTAAGTTCTGTTACCACTCAAACAGGACGTATTGAAGTAAATGAATTGTTGCAATATGCAGCACCTTCTTTCAATGCTAACAAGCAATCTGGGTCTGATGGAGCAGATCATATTGATCCTGCCTCATTAAGGGGTTTAGGTCCAGATCAAACCTTGGTCTTGATAAATGGTAAAAGAAGACACCAATCTTCTCTTATTAATATATTTGGAACCCGAGGAAGAGGAAATACAGGAACAGATTTAAATGCAATCCCTGCTTCAGCAATTAAAAGAATTGAGATCTTAAGAGATGGAGCTTCTGCACAATATGGATCTGATGCTATTGCGGGAGTAATTAACTTGGTATTAAATGATGATGTAGGAAATTTTACAGGAAATATAAATTACGGATTCTACAACACCAATGCAGAAGGAGATTTTCCTGAAGGAACCGCAAATACAGATGGAAATAGATTAGATACGGAAAGAGATGGAAACCAAATTGGAGACGATAAATCTTTTGATGGGGGTTCTGTTAAAGTAACTGCAAATTATGGTGTGGCTATTGGAGAGGAAGGATTTGCCAACTTCACAACAGAATACATCAGCAAAAATAAAACTTTAAGACCTGGTTTCGATTTTAGAAGAGGTTTTGGAGAGGCAGCCATAGATGGATTTAATTTCTTCGGAAATGTAGCAGTTCCTCTAACAGATAATTCTGAATTCTACGCTTTTGGAGGTAGAAATTATAGAGATACCGATGCCTATGCTTTTACAAGAGATAGTGCTACAGATAGAAATGTAACGAGCATCTATCCTGATGGTTTTACTCCTAGAATAACCTCAATTATTACAGATAACTCTGTAGCTGCTGGTTTTAGAACTGAAACTGAAAGCGGTTGGAAAATAGATGTGAGTAATACTTGGGGAAAGAACTTCTTCCATTATTATATTAAGGGAACTCTAAATGCCTCCCTACAAGATAACTCACCCACTAATTTTGATGCAGGTGGTCATAGCTTGAGCCAGAATACAGTTAATCTTGATTTCTCAAAATATTATGAAGATATACTGGAGGGCGTAAACTTTGCTTTTGGAGCCGAATATAAAACGGAAAATTTCGTGATCTTCGCAGGCGAAGAAGGTTCTTATGCCACTTATGATGGTACCGGGAATATTAACACTGCTTATGATGATATCGTTAGAAATGAAAGTGGTGATCCTATTTTAGACGAGAATGAAGATCCTATTCCAACTCCAATTACAGCTTTATTACCAGCTGGACCTGGTGGATCTCAAGGATTCCCTGGATATGGTCCAGCCAACGAAGTGGACAGAAGTAGATCTAACGTTTCTTTCTATGTAGATGGCGAATTTGATTTAACCGATAGATTCTTAGTTGCTGCAGCAGCCAGATTTGAAGACTATAGCGATTTTGGAAGCACCCTAAACGGGAAATTGGCTGCAAGATATAAAGTTACAGATGCCGTAAATGTTAGGGGTTCTGTAAGTACAGGGTTTAGAGCACCATCCCTAGCTCAGATCTATTACAACTTAAAATTTACAAACTTTGTTGGTGGGGAAGCTGTGGAATCTTTGTTATCCCCTAATAATAGTCCTGTAACAGCCTCTTTTGGGATTGGACCTTTACAAGAAGAAACTGCATTCAATGCTTCCCTAGGATTTACAGCTAATGTTGGAAGTTTCACCGCTACCGTAGATGGATATTATATAGACATTCAAGATCGTATAGTTCTTACAGGAAATTTTGATGCTCCACAAATAGAAAATGTAGAAGCTGCACAATTCTTTGCAAATGGAGCAGATACTGAAACTGTAGGATTGGATATCGTTCTTTCTCACAAAACACAATTAGGAGAGGGAACTTTTACTTCTAGCCTTATTGGAAATATTAACAACATGACAATTACTGATGTTAAAAATGGTGTTTTAGATGAACAAACTTTCTTTGGGGAACGTGATAAAGCATTTTTATTAGCATCTGCCCCAGATAGCAAGTTTATATTGAATTTAAATTATGACATCAACAAGTTTAATGTCGCTCTTGGTATTAATAGATTTAGTGAAGTGGAATTATTGGACTTCCAAACATTTGAAGACGTAGCAGATTATGGGAGTTTTGAGAATCAGATCGCGGCGGCTACAGATACTTACAGTCCAAAGATCACTACCGATTTAAATTTAGGTTACGAATTAACTGATAACCTAAAATTAAATATTGGTAGTAACAACCTTTTTAACGTATATCCAGATCAACAAGACGATTTTGTTGAAGGTGGAGGATATTGGGATTCTGTACAAATGGGATTTGGGGGAGCATATTACTATGCCAAATTGAATATCCAGTTCTAATTCAATATATGATTTTTATAAAAAAGGCGAGAACATTAGTTCTCGCCTTTTGCTTTATAACACTTATTATAAGGAATTACTCCACAATATACATCTCATTAGAAGCTTTTATATAATCTTGTGGATTAAAAGTTGCTTCAAAACTGTTCCGTACCAAATTCAGTTTTAAATCTAATTGATCTACCTTATCTTTTAAATATTCGTCTTGCTTATATTTTTTAATCAAAACCTTATATTTATCTAAATTCTCAAGAATTCTAAAAGTTAAGGTGCCAAATCGTATTTTTAAATTCTGAACCGTCACCATCTGATTATAGAAATCTTGTTTCCAGTTCTCCCCGTTCTTGTTGCGTTCTTCTACAATTTTATCTTCAGCAATTTTTGAAATATCCAGTATATACTGTGTTCTTTTCTTAGCGTCTGTTTCATCTGTAAATCGCTTTTTAAATTCGGTTTTATTGATCCCTAAAATGTTAACGATATTTTCATTCATAGATTTCTCCTGAAGTTCCTTAAGTTCATCCAAGCTTTTGCCAATAGAATTCCATTCAGTTTCAATAAGGTCTTTATCGTGGGTGAACTGAGAAACAGAAGTTGTTAGTTTGAACATTTTTATACTTTTCTCCTGCAAATCTCTGTCTCTTCTTCCCAGGCTATTTATGAAACTACCTATTCCGTCGAAAAGGCTTCCCGCAAACATCCCTGTAAATGGAGTTCCTTCAGCCAAATTCCCTGTTACCTGAATTATATGGCTTAGCGCATCCAGTCTTGCTTCATCTTTTTTATTTTCTTCAATATATTTTTCAAACTCCTTGAACCAAGCTGCATATCCCTCGTAATTCATAGGATTACTGACTTTGTCTAAGGTCGTGTAAAAATCTCTAGAACTATTAAATAGATTTAAGGGTTTGATCTCACGTTCCATCGAAGCCAGGTTTAATACCGCAGAACTATAATTGTATTTATATACACTAATTAGATTCTTATCCAGTTCTAATTGTCTCTCTTCAAGTATTTGAACGCGCTCTAAAAGTTTATCTACTTTTTCTGAAGAAGAATTTGTAGTGCGAATGCTTTCGTCCAGATTGGTGATCTTGGCATCCATTAATTTTATCTTACTATCTACATTTTCTCTGAGTAGAGCTCTTTCCTTATTTAATTGATAAAGAACGAGATCTGTTACAGATTTACCTTCAATATTCTCTTGTGAGAAACTTATAAAAGGTTTCAAAATCAAAATAATTAATAAACTCAAAATATATTTGTTCATCCTATTTTAAATTATCTGTTAGGTAATCGTATAACGATGAACTCAGTATCATATTATGACGAAATGGAAAAGCAATCAAAATAATTACTGCGATATTCGAATTAATTACATTTAAAAAGTTAAATTTTTCAAACAAACATGTATTTCATCGATAAAAAACTCCTTATGTCTGATTTATAAGAATTTAAGTTATATTTGTTAATTGTTTTTGATTGCTTAGCCAAATCAATTAAAAACAATACCAACCAAAAAAACCTAATTATGATGAAAAAATTACAACGAAAAATGTATGTTACAGTTGCATTTAGTTTAATAGGGATTTTCTCTCTAAGCGCACAAACCAGTACTCCGCATGCTTCCGGAGCTGATAAACACGATCATGGTGTTGCTAAAGGAATGTCCAGTCCAATAGATGATTCTTTTTCATGGCATAATGGCCCACAAATAGAAGGAGGAAAAGAAGATATCACGTTGTCTTTATCACCTAACCCTACTTCTAACAATATTAATATGAGGATGTCTAATTCTCATATAAAATCTGTTGTTGTATACAATCTGGAAGGGAAAAAACTGCTAGGTGTCTTATATGACGTGCCAGGACATGCGGCAAGTGTGGATGTTTCTAATCTCAAAAAAGGATTATTAATCATTCAAATGGAAACTGATAAAGGAAAAATTCATACCAGAAGATTTTTCAAAAAGTAAATCTACCATTACATTATTTAAAAGAGGCTAATCTTTGGATTAGCCTCTTTTTTATATTTATTCCAATCTAGAAGTACAATACACCACTCTTTTCCATCTGGAGAAGAGTATCTATGAATTTCTCTAAAGCCCAATTTTAAATGAGCATTTAAAGAGCGTTGGTTTCTTACATCAATTTCTGTTATAGCAAATTCGAATCTATCCTTATAAATAGTTTGATACAGTTGATAACACTTTTCTAAAACACCTTGCCCTCTAAATCCTTTCCCAACGCAAACTTGACCTACTATCAGGTAATTATATTCTTCAATTTTTTTACTACTATAAACCAATTTTTTAAATTCTAAAAACATTGGTCTTAAAAGGAGCATTTTCTCTTCTGCTATTGCTGTCATTGCTAAGAGGTAGGCTACCACTGTATTATGAGAGATAGCTATTACATGTGGCGCAATACAATTAAATTCAGTTAATAATTCTAAATTATGAGTACAGGTTAAGAATCCTTCAGAAGCGATTTCTTCCTTTGACAGTTTAGAATAATGATTTGTATTTTGTAACTGCAGAATTCCTTCCAATTCTTTTTTTGAAGTACAGGTTTTATAAATTATTTCTTCCATGAATTTTACCTAAAAAAATCAAATGTTATAAATACTAAGATCATGTTTTTTTTCTTCTGAAAAAATAGAGAAACTCGGGGAATTAAACTCTCGATTAGGGCTTAAAAGTCTGAAATAAAAAGAATTTTAAAAATTTTCTTTTGCCCTAAGTATTAATCCATTCAATAACTATAATAATTTAGTAAAAATCGATATATTAGTACGTATTCAATTGAGTGAATCTAATAATCTTGCTATGAAAACAAATTTTAATGACTTTCAATTAAGTCCGATTACATATATATTATTATTAGCCCTCATATGCTTAACACCTAGAGCTACTTATTCCTATTCTTTTCAGCAAAGCATTGAAACAAACAAATTTCAATATGTAGAATTTAAAGGAGAAGTAGTAGATAATAGAAGTGGCGACCCTATTATTTCGGCGCATCTTACTGTAAATGGTAGCAATATTTCCACTATTACAAATAGCGAAGGTGAATTTTCTTTAAAGATCCCCGCAGACCTTATGAGTTCTCAAGTAACGATTTCCTTTTTAGGCTATAAGAGTAAGACAGTTCCTTTGAGTTCCTTTTCAAAAGAATATACCCGCATAACTTTAGAAGAGTCTTTAGAAGTTCTATCTGAGGTTAGCATTTTCAAAGCAACAGATGCCAAAAAACTCATTAGAGCTATGCTTGAAAAAAGAGGTGATAATTACTTTGATAATCCTACTTTAATGACTGCTTTCTATAGAGAGATCATTAAAAAGGGAAGAAGAAACGCTTCTCTTTCTGAAGCTGTAGTGAAGATCTATAAACAACCTAACAGTTCTGCTAAAAAGGATGACGTTGCAATTTATAAGGCTAGAAAAAGCACCGATTATGACAGATTAGACACATTGGCCATAAAATTAAGAGGTGGTCCCTTTAATACTTTGTATGTAGATCTAATGAAATATACTGAATTTGTTTTTGACGCCGGTAATTTAGAGGAATTCAGATTTAGTTTTGATCAGCCTACAAAAATGGGCAAAAGATATGTTTATGTTGTTGATTTTGAGGAGATCAATAAATCCCTACCCTGGTATTATGGTAAACTTTTTATAGATACCGAAACAAATACTTTATTGAAAGCATCTTATAAGCTAAATGTAGATGATAGAGACACTGCATCCGAAATGTTTGTAAAAAGAAAGCCCTCAAGAGCTACGGTTTATCCTGTGGATGTTAATTACGAAATTAATTATATAGAGAGTGATGGGAAATGGTATTATGGATATGGAAATGCTCTCTTAGAATTCGTAGTAAACTGGGACAGGAAATTATTTAATTCCAGATATACTTTGAATAGTGAAATGGTGGTTACAAATTGGGAAGATTATACTAATAAGGAATCAAGAAAAGATATGAATTACATAAGACCATCTGTAGTCATGGTAGACGACATCTCTGGATTTGCTGATGCCAATTTTTGGGGAAATGATAATATTATAGAACCTGAAAAATCTATTCAAAATGCAATTGAAAAAATTCAGCGTCAATTAAATAGAGAATAATTTACTTAAGATCTTAAAAACACCAAACCCCACGTTCTTGTGGGGTTTGGTGTTTTTAATTGTATGCAACTTGCTTATTCTTCATGCATAAATCGTTGTTTCCCTAAAAGTTCCTCTTCGGTCTCTACATGGCTATCATCTGGCACACAACAATCTACCGGGCATACTGCTGCACACTGTGGCTCATCATGAAAACCTTTACATTCTGTACACTTATCTGGAACTATGTAATAGATCTCGTCACTAATGGGCTCTTGAGCTTCATTAGCTTCCACTTTTTTTCCATCTGGTAAAACCACATTTCCTTCTAGGTCCGTTCCATCGGCATATCTCCAATCATCTGCACCTTCATAAATTGCAGTATTTGGACACTCTGGCTCACAAGCACCACAGTTTATACATTCATCTGTTATTATAATTGCCATAACTCTATTATTAGTAAATTTAAATTGTAATCAATAAATCTCCAGTAATTTGGATTCAATTTTTCATTGATTTATAGGCGATTTTAATTCTATAACTTTTAATTTCGCCAGCACAAATTTAAAGCCAAAACAATTCATAACCAAATAAGCCTTATGTCAATCCAACTGCGAAAATCAAATTTTATAGAACTAGGTAAGTTTTTAAACCAATTTCGAAGAGATGGAATAGAACAGCACAAGGATGTGATTAATAATGCTGACTTTTTCGAGGATTTTAAAGAGCAAATAGAAAGAGCCATACATCACAATGGTTGGTTTACTCCAGAAAATATACTTTTCGCACTGGAGGGCTGGAGTGAATCTCTTAAAAGCACCAATTTAGATAAGTGGATCAAGCCTTATAATTTTGATGCTGTAGATCCTAAAACAGTGGGAATCATAATGGCTGGAAATATTCCTTTGGTTGGTTTTCACGATTTTATTTCTGTATTAATTTCAGGGCATAAAGTATTGGTAAAACAATCTTCTAATGACATGATATTGCTTCCTATTCTGGCAAATTATCTTATTTCTTTAGATTCGAAATATAAGGATAAGATCGAATTTACTGAGAACAGGATGAATAATTTTGAAGCTGTAATCGCTACCGGAAGTAATAATACTTCCAGGTATTTTGAATATTATTTTGCGAATAAAAAATCCATCATCAGGAAAAACAGAAATTCTGTTGCGATCTTAACCGGTAAGGAAACAACTGAAGAATTAATAGCCTTAGGACACGATATTTTTAAATATTTTGGTTTAGGCTGTAGAAGTGTTTCTAAATTATATGTGCCAGAGAATTATGATTTCGATGCTTTTTATAAAGCTATAGCCCCATGGGCAAGCTTAATGAATCATGCGAAATATGCTAATAATTACGATTATAACAAGGCTGTTTACTTAATGAGTGAATTTAAAATGTTGGATAATGGATTTTTAGTATTGAAGGAAGATCAAAGTTTTGGATCTCCAATTGCAACCGTCTTCTATGAAAAATATTCAGATTTAGAAGCCTTAAAAGCTACAATCCAAGAGAATAAAGAAAATTTACAGTGTGTTGTTGCCAATGATTTTATGGAAACTGAAATCCCTTTTGGTAAAACGCAATACCCACAATTATGGGATTACGCAGATAATATTGACACCTTAGAATTTCTAGAGAATATTTAAAATCTTATTTTTGGAATTCCTCATAATGCCTGAATTTTAAAATTCTCATTTAGGCTTCTAACCCACCAATTATAATTTTAATAACACAAATTCACAGGAACTTTTAGCATCTTTGTTACAAACTATATTTTTATGAAAAAACACAACTTTAGTGCAGGTCCATGTATTCTTCCGCAAGAGGTTATTCAAGAGGCTTCACAAGCAGTTTTAGACTTTAATAATACTGGGTTATCTATCCTGGAAATATCACATAGAAGTAAAGATTTTGTAGCCGTAATGGAAGATGCAAGACAACTTGCCTTAGAATTACTAGGCTTGGAAGGTAAAGGTTATAAGGCGCTCTTTCTTCAAGGAGGTGCAAGTTTGGAATTTTTAATGGTTGCTTACAATCTTTTAGAAAAAAAAGCTGCTTACTTAAACACAGGCACTTGGTCCGCTAAAGCGATAAAAGAAGCTAGATTATTTGGAGAGGTTAATGTAGTAGCTTCTTCTGAAGATAAGAAATTCAATTTTATCCCAAAAGGGTATATGATCCCTACAGATGTAGATTATTTTCATTGTACGAGTAATAATACCATTTTTGGAACTCAAATGAAGGTTTTTCCAAGCACCCCTAAACCAATGGTGTGCGATATGAGTAGTGATATTTTCTCTAGAGAACTGGATTTTTCAAAATTCGATTTAATCTATGCAGGGGCACAAAAAAATATGGGCCCAGCAGGAACTACCCTCGTCATTGTTAAAGAAGACCTATTAGGGAAAGTTACAAGACAAATACCTTCTATGTTAGATTATAAAGTTCATATAGAAAAAGATAGTATGTTTAATACACCTGCCGTTTATCCTGTATATGTGTCATATCTAACTTTAAAATGGTTAAAAGCTCAAGGCGGAATTAAAGCTATTGAAGAGAAAAACGAAAAGAAAGCAGCTTTACTTTATTCAGAAATAGATATTAACCCTTTATTTAAAGGATATACTGCTACAGAAGATCGCTCTATCATGAATGCAACTTTTAACCTAACAGATGAATCTTTGAAAGAAGATTTTGAAACCATGCTTAAAGAAGCTGGGATAAATGGATTAAATGGTCATAGAAGTGTTGGAGGCTACAGAGCATCTATGTACAATGCATTGCCATTAGAAAGCGTTCAGGTTTTAGTAGATGTTATGAGTGATCTGGAAAGAAAAGCATAAAATTATTTTAGCATATTAAGCTATAAGAATTCAAAAAATAGAAAAGAAAGCATGAAAATTTTAGCAAACGATGGGATTTCAAAAAGTGGTATTAAAGCACTTGAAAATGCCGGATTTGAAGTGATCTCTACAAAAGTTGCTCAAGAGCAATTGACGAAATTTATAAATGAAGAAAAGATAAATGTACTTTTAGTTAGAAGCGCTACTCAAGTAAGAAAAGATCTTATTGACTCCTGCCCTAGTCTTAAAATAATTGGTCGGGGTGGTGTTGGAATGGATAATATCGATGTTTCTTACGCTAGAAGTAAAGATCTAAAAGTAATAAACACTCCCTCCGCTGGTTCAGAATCTGTAGCAGAATTGGTTTTTGCCCATCTTTTTGGAGGGGTAAGATATCTGCATGACTCCAATAGAAATATGCCCCTTTCTGGGGATTCTCATTTTAAAGACTTAAAAAAGAATTATTCCGCAGGAACAGAACTTAAAGGGAAAACTCTTGGGATTATTGGCATAGGTAGAATTGGGAAAGAAGTAGCAAAACTAGCACTGGGTGTAGGAATGAAAGTTATAGCAAGTGATAACCATGTTGGAGAACTAGATATCACTCTTAAATTTTACAACGATCAAGTAGTGACCTTACCTATTAAGACAGAACCGGTCGCAGATCTTATAAAACATTCAGATTTTATAACAATTCATGTTCCTGCACAAGCTAAACCTGTTTTAGGTAAGAAGGAATTTGAACAAATGAAACATGGTGTTGGGATTATAAATACTTCCAGAGGTGGACTTATAAATGAAGAAGCCTTATTAGACGGGTTGGAACATGGCAAAGTAGCATTCGCCGGACTTGATGTCTATGAAAATGAACCCACCCCTTCTATTAAGATCTTAATGAACGAAAGAATTTCCTTGACTCCACATATTGGTGCCGCAACTTTGGAAGCACAAGATAGAATTGGAATGGAATTGGCTGAACAAATAATAGCTATTTTAAAGAACGAAAAAGTATAATTTTAAGTTTATAAAAATCAATAATCCTTCTAGAATTTGATGTTTTAGAAGGATTTATTATTTCCTTAAGGAGTGCTCCTAGATAAAAATTGTAAATTGTATTCCTAAATTAAAACAAACCTCATGGCATCTATTTTAGATTTATTGAACACTTCTATGGGCGAAGATTTTATTGCAAAAGCAAGTAATAGTACTTCGGAAAATAAAGAGAATATTTCTGCAGCTCTTGGTATGGCCTTACCTATTTTGTTGGGTGCAATGAAGAAGAATATGAAAAGTGACACTGGTGTAGAAAGCTTAAACAAAGCATTAAATGATGATAAGCATGGCGATGCTTTATTAAGTAATTTGAAATCTGTTAAGGCTTCAGATATGTCTTCTGAAGGAGAAAAAATCTTAGGACACCTATTAGGGGGAAAACAGGAAATGATAACTAAGACTATAGGAAGCACTCTAAATATGAATGAGTCTTCTGTTTCCAGCATTATCAAAATGGCGGCGCCCTTACTTATGAGTGTTCTGGCAAGTCAAAAAAGCAAGGAAAATGTACAATCTTCGGGATTAGGAAGCTTACTTGATTCTGTAATGGGATCATCTGGAGCGCATGATTCTTCTTTAATAGAAACTTTATTAGATAAAGATGGGGACGGAAGTGTGATTGATGATGTAACAGGAATGATTTTTGGCAGAAATAAAAAAGGTGGCGGTGGAATTCTCGGCGGAATGCTAGGTGGAAAATAGATTAGGAATAATTTTTGTAGTTTTTAAATAAAAAAAATGAAAAATTTACTATACATACTGGTTTTAGGGCTTTTTATATATAGCTGTAGTTCCACTAAGAATCGGGATTTCAATAAAAAGGAAATCACTGCTAATGCCAACGACACTGTTCGTATTGCTAATGATAGCTTGGAATATGAAATTATTGTAATTGAACCCGGCTTTAACTTATTTATAAATAGCATTGCAAAACCTAGAGGGTATCATTCACAATCTTATCTTGAAAATAAGAACATATTTTTGGTTCAGGAATATAATAGTCGTGTAAATCAACCTTTCAATTATAACCCAAATTTATATATACAAGCAATTAATTATGATAATTTCGTGGATTACGGATACGAAGTGAACTATATGCTATATAATTATTTCGTGTTTTTCTCTAGGGAGTATAATCAACGATTTTCAGTACCAACACGAATATAAGCTCAAGTTTTTTTTAATTGCACAGTGATGTGATATATTTGCAATATGAATAAATTAAAAGAACGTTGGGGAATAGATACTAATTTTCAACTTATTATTATTTTATTGGTTTTTGCCATTACAGGCTCTTCTGCTACAAAATTAGCAGCCCCTGTGTGTGAATTCTTCGGAATATACCGCGAAACTTCTCCTTGGTATATTTTCTGGAGCTTACGCATTCTCTTAATTTTCCCTATTTATCAAATATTATTAGTTCTTTTTGGGTGGTTATTCGGTCAGTTTCAATTTTTCTGGACCTTCGAAAAAAAGATGCTTACAAGACTAGGCTTCGGACGTTATTTAAATCAGGAGTAATTTGAGTACTATTCAGAAATATGGTATACTAGGATTAACACTCATTTTGTTACTTCCCTCCTTTCTGAATTTTAATCATGTATTTGCACACGATCCTAATTTTGCCTGTGATGATCATAGCACTACTCACCTTCATAAAACTACATTAGACTGTGAGCTATGTGATTTTCATCCAAGCCCTATAATTGCATTTCATTTTTTTAGTTATGAGTTAGATGAAGTGTTACCTCCAAACAAAAAATTCTTTAATTATTACGAATTTTTAAGTGATTTTCAGAAACTATCTTTTTCGTTAAGAGGTCCTCCTTCCTCTTTCCAAATTGCATAATTAGTTTCTGGCAGCATATAAAATGTTGCAATTTTGAATCTCATAATTTATTAAAATGATAAAATCATTCTTAAGTGTACTATTATTAATAGTATGCGCTTCAGTATATTCACAAAATACCATTACGGGTAAACTAATAGATCTCGAAACAAAACAACCTATAATTGGTGCTAATGTTTATGTTTCAAAATTAGAAAAAGGAACCATCACCAATCTAGATGGAGATTTTAAGTTATCTAATATTCCAGATGGGGAATTTAAAATGGTGGTTTCATTTATTGGTTATACCACAAAAACCTTCAGTTTCAGCTCTCCTTCAGGAAATCCTGTAATTATAGAATTACAACCTTCGGCTATTGAAATGGAGGAAGTAATTGTTTCTACTCCTTTTCATAAATTACAAAGTGAAAATGTGGTAAAAGTAGAGCGAGAATCTTTAGAAGATCTCAAAAAAGCAGGTGCTGTAACCTTAGCTGAAGGAATTACCCAAATAGCTGGTGTAGAAAGTATAACTACCGGTGCAGGAATTGGTAAACCGGTGATAAGAGGTCTAAGCGCAAACAGGGTTTTGGTTTATGCCCAAGGGGTTCGTTTGGAAAACCAACAATTTGGAGATGAACATGGACTAGGTGTTAGTGCTAGCGGGGTAGAAAGTGTAGAAGTCATCAAGGGTCCTGCATCTTTGTTATATGGAAGCGACGCCCTTGGTGGGGTGTTATATTTGAATCCTGAAAAATACGCTGAATCTGATAGTACCTCTATAGATGCTAGTTATAATTATTTTAGCAATACTGTTGGCTCTGAAGCAAACCTAGGCTTAAAAACTTCAGGAGAGAAATGGAGCTATTTAGTGCGGGGAAATTATGCTGTACATAGTGATTATGAAACAGGTGATGGCGTTCGTGTTACCAACTCTCGTTTCCAAGAGAAGGATCTAAAAGCTGGAATTGGTTTTCAAGACACTAAATATAAGGGAGATTTCAGATACAATTACAACAATACAAATATTGGAATTCCTGGGGAAATTGGAGAACAAACCACTTCTAAAGACATTATTTCTCCATATCAAAAACTGGACAATCATATTGTAAGTCTTAGTAATAAGATATTTCTTCCAGAGTCTAGTATAGATCTTAAAGTTGGTTATTTGTTTAATAATAGGAAAGAATTTGAAGAAGAGTCTCCAGATCCCGCATTAGAAATGCACTTAGAGACCTTAAATTACGACCTTAAATATAATGCGCCAGTTTGGGGTAATTTTGAAACTATTTTTGGTGTACAGGGATTATTTCAGACTAATGAGAATTTTGGAGAAGAGTTATTGATTCCAGATGCTTCCATTCGCGATTTTGGAGTTCTGGGAACTACTCATTATCATTTGGAGAAAATAGATATTCAAGCTGGCTTAAGATTTGACACCAGAAATATCAACACTCAAGAAAACGGAACTGTTGGAGAGCCTGGATATTTTCAAGCTATAGATCGTGATTTCACAAGTTATAATGGTTCCTTGGGAATCAAATTCGATTTGTTTGAAAATTTGACAACAAGAATTAATGCTGCTTCTGGTTTTAGAGCACCTAATCTTGCTGAGCTTAGTTCTAACGGGGTTCATGAAGGAACTAATAGGTTTGAAATTGGAAATGCTAATTTGGAAAATGAGCAAAATATTCAGTTGGATTTATCATTAGAATATCGTAACGAGCATTTTGAACTCTTTGGAAATGCATTTTACAATAAAATCAACCAGTATATTTTTATCGCTCCCACCAATGAACTTATAGACGAAAGTAGCGTATTTGTTTATACACAAGACGATGCTAAATTATATGGAGGTGAGGCCGGTTTTCACCTACATCCACACCCCATAGATTGGTTGCATTTAGAAAGTAGTTTGGCTCTTGTGATCGGTGAAAAAGATAATGGGGAAAGTCTGCCTTTTATTCCTGCTACTTCTATCACTAACACATTAAGAACAGAATTTGATTCCTTTAAATGGTTCTCCAATAATTATTCATTTATTACTGTGAAAAGTACCGGAGCACAAAATAAGATTAGTGATTTTGAAACCAGCACATCAGGATACACTTTAGTTAGTGCAGGGTTTGGTGGTACTATTATGATTGAGAAAGTCCCTTTGGAAATAAGAATTAGTGGAAATAATCTATTCGACAAAAATTATGTTTCCCACCTTTCCAGATTAAAGACAGACGGAATTGCGAATATGGGCAGAAACATCTCTATTGGAATTCAAACCAAATTTTAACAACATAAAAGCCTCCAAGATTAACTCTTTGGAGGCTTATATTTCATCTTTTTTAAGTTTGTTTATTGCACAATTTCTGCTTCCATTACGTACTCCTCTTGAATTGATTCCTTCTTCCAAACAAAAGTATAGAACCACATGAGTGTGAAAGTTGGAATTACATCTGTAAAAGGCAATATCTCTTCTATAAATACAAGCACAGAAGCTATTTTCCCTTTTTTACCTGGGTACATTTCAGACATTTTATTTGCAGCAAACGGTGCCCAAGCTATATCTAAAAAAGGACCTACTAATGGAATTGCCATGGTTACCATCCCAATAGCATCGTACATTAATCCTTTTATTAATAATTTATTTTTTAAGGTCTTCATCAGTTTTAAGTTTTATACATAGAATAAAGCAAAAAAAATGCCAATTATTTAAGATCGGAACTTATGAGTTTTAAAAACTCATTACGGGTTTCAATTTTTTTGAATTGTCCTCTAAATCCTGAAGTAGTTGTAACGCTGTTTTGTTTTTGCACTCCGCGCATCATCATACACATATGCTGCGCCTCTATAACAACCGCAACACCCTGTGGTTGTAAGGTATTATTGATACATTCTAAAATATCATGTGTAAGACGTTCCTGCACTTGCAATCTTCTGGCAAAAACATCTACTACCCTTGGTATTTTACTCAAGCCTACAATTTTACCATTTGGGATATACGCAATATGCGCTTTTCCGAAAAATGGCAACATATGGTGTTCACATAAGGAATACAACTCTATATCCTTTACAACAACCATCTCGTCATAGCTTTCATTAAACATGGCATCATTCAAAATCTTCACAGGATCTGCATCATAGCCTTGAGTTAAAAACTGCATAGCTTTCGCAGCTCTCTCTGGAGTTTTAAGAATACCCTCACGAGAAGTATCCTCCCCTAGCCCATGGATAATTTGTTTGAAGTTATCAGTAAGTCCCTCAGTAACTTCTTCGTTATATTCTTCAAAAAATCGATACATACTATATTTTGGCCTTTTTTAATTTATCAGAAAATAATTGTCTTAGTTTTTTGATCTTTGGATCTATAATAACCTGACAGTATTGTTGTTGTCTATGCTTGGAGTAATATTCTTTATGTTCAGCTTCAGCTTCATAAAATGGGGAAGCTTGGGTGATTTCGGTTACTATAGGATCTTTAAAAACCTCCTGATCCTCAAGTGTCTTAACAATTGCCTCAGCCTCCTGTTTTTGATCTTCAGAATGATAAAATATAGCACTTCTATATTGAGTGCCCTTATCATACTGTTGTCTATTTAAAGTAGTTGGATCGTGTGTGCTAAAGAATATTAGCAATAGCTCTTTAAAAGAAATAACTGCTGGATCAAAATGAACTTCAATAGCTTCCGCATGTCCAGTTCTCCCAGATATAATTTCTCTATAAGCTGGATTTTTTATTTGCCCCCCAGTAAAACCAGGAATTACAGTGCTTACTCCTTCTATTCTTTCAAAAACAGCTTCTGTACACCAAAAACATCCTCCCGCAAGAGTAGCTATTTTAGATTCTATATTTTCCATACTTTACAAATGTTAATTAAAATTAGTGAATTAATAAAAAAACAAGATTTTTTAACGATTAATTGGGTTCTGTTGAAAATTAATTCCATTTCTTTTGTAATCTTGTAACCCCAACGGTTCTTTTTATTTATTAGATTTAATTTATGTTTCTTAGAACAATTTTTATACTATTCGTCTGTTTATCCTTCATAAAATTACAAGCCCAAAACAGTAAGCAAGATAAAATTTCTAAAAAAAGTTATAATGCCCAAAGAATTTTTAATGCTCCAAAAATAGACGGAATCTTGGACGATTCCATTTGGGAGGAACTTCCGGAGGCAAGTAACTTTGTAATGGTACAACCTGGTGATGGAACACCCATAAGAGAAACTCACAAAACTTTTGTAAAATTAGCCTACGATGACGAAGCTATTTATGTTGCAGCGACGATGTTGGATAATGAGCCAAATAGAATATTACGACAATTCACTCAACGTGATAACGTAGAACAATCTGATTTTTTTCTAATAGATATTAATACTTATAACGATGGAGAAAACCAGACACGTTTTTTAATTACTTCTGCCGGCGCTATTGCCGATGCTAAAATGTCTGGTAATAATGAAGATTACAGTTATAATGTAGTTTGGGAAGGTGAAATTTCCTTTAATGATAAAGGTTGGTATGCAGAGTTAAAAATCCCGTATGCCGCATTAAGATTTCCTAAAAAAGATGAGCAACTTTGGAGCATTCAGTTTCTGAGGAATATTTTGCATTTAAATGAAGTATATACCTGGAATTATATAGATAAATCTATTGGGAAAGACACTCAATACAATGGGCTTCTAAAAGGGATAAAGAACATTGACCCCCCTGTTAGATTAAGCTTTTACCCCTATGCCTCTGCTGAAGTAGACAATTTTCAGAATAATACAATTAGTAATTTTAGTGCCGGATTAGATATTAAATATGGTATTTCTGATGCTTTTACTCTCGATGCAACCTTAATTCCAGATTTTGGGCAGACAGCCTTTGATGCCGTAGAGTTAAACTTAGGACCGTTTGAGCAAGCTTTTGGTGAAAACAGAGCGTTTTTTACTGAAGGAACCGAACTATTTACAAAAGGGAATTTATTTTATTCCAGACGTATTGGAGATACTCCACTTGGTTTTAATAATGCCCAAGCCGCGATATTAGAAAATGAAATCTTGGTTGAGAATCCTGAAAATACGGATTTGTTGAATGCTATAAAAATATCTGGAAGAACAGAGAATGGATTGGGAGTGGGATTTTTTAATGCCATTACCAGTGAAACTGAAGCAATAATTGGAGATACTTTAACTGGTTTAAATAGAACAATTATTACCGAGCCTTTTGCTAATTATAATATTATAGTCCTAGACCAACAATACAATCAAAATTCATCTATCACCCTTATAAATACAAATGTAACCAGGAATGGACATGCTAGAGATGGAAATGTAACCGGATTTTTATTTGATATCAATAATAAAACCAACTCCTTCAATTATGCCGGTGAGGCGAAAATGAGTAACGTAAATAACCCTGGACAAAATATAACTGGTTTTGCTTCTGAATTTTCTTTTGATAGAACAAAAGGAAATTTTAGATATGGAATAGATCATGATTTTGCCAATGAGACCTACGACATCAATGATCTTGGTCTAAATTTTAGAAATAACTATAATAATTTTGGAACTAATATCTCCTACGAAATTTTTGAACCTACTAAGATCCTTAATAAATTTAGTATTAGGCTTTTTGGAGATCATCGAAGAAGATACAAACCTAATATTGAAACAGAAAGCGCAATTGGAACCAACTTTTTCGCAGTTACCTTAAGCAGGTTTGCCTTTGGAAGTTTTATAAAATTAAATACGGAGTCTAAAGACTTCTTTGAACCCAGAAGAGAAGGAAAATTTGTAAATTATCCTGGTTATACAGTAATAGATGGCTTTATATCTTCAGATTATAGACAGAAATTTGCTTATGATGTGAGTATGAATTATGTAAGCTTTTTTGATTCTGACAGAGAAAATTTCAGAATTAATGTAAGTCCGAGATTTAGATTTAGTGATCAATTTTCTATGATTTATAACTTTAGATATTCCACATCAACAAATAGAAATAGTTTTGTGACTTTAGAGCCTAGGCGTGAAATATTTGGGCTTAGAGATGTGAAAAGCATAGAAAATGCTATCCAGGCAAGTTATAATTTTAGCACCAAACAAGCTTTGAATTTAAGTTTTAGAAATTTTTGGTCTGTAGCAAATTTTGAAGACAGCAAATTCAGTTCGCTTTTGGATAATGGGGATTTAGCACCAATAGAATATCAAGTTACACAAAACAATAACCCTAACGCAAATTTCAATATTTGGAATTTAGATCTAAGTTATAGTTGGCAATTTGCTCCGGGAAGTGAGGCTATTCTATTATATAGAAACTCAATATTTAATTTTGATAAGCAGAGTGATATAGAGTTTACTGAAAGTTCACAAAATTTATTCAATCAAGATCTTAGACAAAATTTATCTTTGAGACTCGTTTATTTTATAGATTATAACAATGTGAAAAATATTTTTAAAGGATAAATACTCAATTTTATATACTTTAAAGATCAACGAATTATTAGTTTTAAAAATTCATGATATACGCAAACAACATTCATAAATACTATGGGGACCTTCACGTCCTCAAAGGGGTTAATCTGCATATTGCAAAAAGCGAAATAGTGTCTATTGTAGGGGCTTCTGGAGCTGGTAAAACAACTCTTTTGCATATTTTAGGCACATTAGATCAACCAGACAAAAAACCTGACAGCACTTTAAAAGTGAATGGTATAGATATTTATTCGCAGAATTCTAAAATGCTCTCTAAATTTAGAAATGAACAAGTAGGTTTTATTTTTCAATTTCATCAGTTATTACCAGAATTCACCGCTTTAGAAAATATTTGTATTCCTGCTTTTATAAAAGGAACTTCTAAAGCCACTGCAGAGAAGCGAGCTTACGAGTTGTTGGAATTCTTAAATTTATCTCCTAGAGCGCATCATAAGCCTTCTGAATTAAGTGGTGGGGAACAACAAAGGATTGCTGTTGCGCGATCTTTAATTAATAATCCTGCTGTAATCTATGCCGATGAACCTTCTGGTAACTTAGACAGTGAGTCTGCCGAAAATTTACATAAGCTGTTTTTTCAACTTAGAGAAGAATTTCACCAAACCTTTGTAATAGTTACACACAATGAAGAATTGGCTAACATGGCCGATAGAAAATTGACGATGGTGGATGGAGAAATAGTTACGGGAATCTAGTTTGAAACTAGAATTTTTCGAAAACTCCTAGTCCAAATAAGGCAAAATCGTATTTCACAGGGTCTTTTTTATCCAATACCCTCAAGGAAAGATCGAGTTCTCGAACAGCTTTTGCATCGTTCTGTTTCCTACTTAACAAGCCTAGTTTTCTTGCTACATTACCAGAATGCACATCTAAAGGGCAGGATAATAAGGAAGGTGAAATATTTTTCCAAATCCCAAAATCTACTCCTGTATTATCTTCGCGTATCATCCACCTTAAGAACATGTTCTTGAGGGTAAACAGGGTGATTAATATTTAACTCAAATAATATGCTTTAATAAATTTTCTCATAAGTGATTTCTCCTTGGTCATAAATCTTTTTCTTTACCTGTTCTCCCATTTCATTATATAATGTAAATACTCCATGTGGTTTATCATTTTTTAAAAATCCTTCTCTCTCTAATAAACCATTCTCATAATATTTTTTATAAATACCGTTTTTTTCACCATTTATGAAAGTTAACTCTAACATTATACTTCCCCCTTTGTACCATTCCCTAAATATTCCTTCCAATTTATCCATTGTATATGAAGTTTCCTGATATATTTGACCGTTTTCATGCCATTCTTTATAGTAGCCGTCGCGAAAATCATGCTTGATTCTGCATTCTACTGCCAACTGTCCACTTGAAAACCATTGTTGAAATAATCCGCCTAATTCATCATATTTATAATTAGTATGCGAATAGATTTGGCCATTTTGGAACCATTCTTTATAAGAAACTATCTTTTCTTCCTTCCATATTACTTCGGATTTTATATTACCATCCTCAAAATATTCATTTTCTATTCCATCTTCTATATCATCTTCTAAAGCATCTTCCATAGCCTCTTCTATAGCATCATCCCAGATATCTGACTCTTCCTTCCTTTCTTGGTTGTACCACTTTGTTTTGCCGATTCTTTCACCAAAACTCCATGCTTCTTCAGATACTAAACTTCCATCATTTTGCCATTCTTTCCAGGTACCATGAGCTTTAGCATTCAGGTATGACCTTTCATATTTTAAAAGCCCATTCTCATACCACGATTTCCAAATACCATCTGGGATATTTTGTTTATATGGCCAGCTGTATGCTAAAATCCCATTTTTATGCCAACCTTTACAAATACCATTTGGATGCCCGTTTTTATTTATTGATTCAGATTTTAACGTTCCCTCATTGAACCAAGAAATATCTTTCCCGTTTTTTTTACCATTTACATAATAGGTTTCAAATTTTATTTTACCGTTCGGATAATTTTCAAATGAAATTCCATTAAAAAGTTTCCCTTCAAAATAAACGGTAGTTACTTGAAGCCGAAAATCTGGAACAATCTTTAATTTAGATTCGTGGACTCTTTGAAGCATCTGGTTTTGATTATTCATAACAATTAATTAAGTATATTAAAACTTTAAAAAGTTGAATATAAATATAAATTTAAATTTAAATTGAAGAAAAGGTCATAATAGAAATTGTTCATCATAAGTATTAATAATTAAGGTAAAATAATTTGTGCTAACCATTATTGCAATAGTAGAACGATGAATCAACACGAATTAAAACAATTTTTAGATTCAAAAGTTGTTGAATATAATAACCCAAGCTTTATTGATTCTGACCCGATATCGATACCGCACCAGTTTAGTCTTAAAGAAGATATCGAAATTTCTGGTTTCTTGGCTGCAACTATAGCTTGGGGTAACCGCAAGAGCATAATCAAGAATGCTAATCGAATGGTTGAATTGATGGGTTCTTCACCTCACGATTTCGTAATGGGACACACGGACCAACAGCTTGAATCGTTAACTGGATTTGTTCATCGAACCTTTAACGGTAATGATTTTATTGGTTTTATAAAGGGGTTACAACACATTTATATTAATCATGGAGGTTTAGAAGGGGTATTCACCGATTACCAAGAAACAGATACATTACAACCCACCATCACTAAATTCAAGGAGCTCTTTTTTGAAGCGGACCAACTTCCCCGCACACAAAAACATATCAGTAACCCATTAAAAGGTTCTGCCGCCAAGAGGATTAATATGTTTTTGAGGTGGCTTATTCGAAAAGATGATGCTGGTGTAGATTTTGGGTTATGGTCTTCCATACCTACTAGCGCATTATCTTGTCCTTTGGATGTGCATTCTGGTAACGTAGCACGGAAATTAGGGTTACTTAACCGAAAACAGAATGATGCTAAGGCAGTAATAGAACTCGATAAGGCTTTAAGGCAGCTGGACCCAGATGACCCTGTGAAATATGATTTCGCTTTATTTGGTTTGGGTGTTTTTGAAAAATTTTAGTCCGACTTCGGACCATTTTGAACTGCATTTAATACTATAAACCTTTTTAAATTAGCAAGAAATAAATATTTATTAATTTTTTATTGCTAAAACGAAGATATCCAAAATTGACAATTAGCTAACATTCAATTAGTTATATATTTTAAATAATATTTGGTAGTAATGAAAACATGCTAACTTCCTGTACCACAATAATGTATGGTTGTTATTTGAAAAAATGTGTAGTAGCTTTAGGATTAGAAATCAATTCCAATGGGTTGATATATTTTTTAAACATAAATAAATGTCAAAAAGGTTAAACGAAGAAAATTTAAAAGCGTTGTTAATGGATTATTTCAACAATTGTCCTAATGATTTGGATGAGAACATCATGAACTTTGAAATAGGGAAGGATGAAGTTAATATCCAAACAGAATTTAGTATTAATTTGGATTTTACAAGTAAATCAATAAATATTATAAGGCAGGCGAACAGGTATGTTCAATTAAAATTTGTTGGTAAGAAATTAACACAAGATAGTTTTATTGATACTATAAATTTTAATTATATCACAGGGTTTTATTGCGTGAATTTTGAAGGTTTAGATGTGGATGATTTTTTACACAACTGCGATTTTTACTGCATAGATGATGAGTACATTCAAATAGATTTCCAAATGGAATATACAATGAATCGTCAGGAAATAGAATACATTTTCAAGGATTATAAAAGATGTGACTAATGGAGGAATAATTAGTAAATAAAATGACCATAGGTATATGGATTATTGGAGAAGGTGGTATAAGTTGTTCAGAATGGAGCAACAGACATGCACAAATAAGCAATGACGTGATTAATGCAGAATCAGTCTGGAATAATGATATTGTTTGGGATTATGTTGAACATATTGCGATGAAAGATTGGGGTAATAAAGAGAACACTCGAGATTTAATTTCAGCCTTAGCGATTAAGCGCAAACTGTTAGGATTGAAGCAGCAGCCAGAAATTGATAAAAAAACTTGGTTAAGAGTTCTGGAAATTTTGATTCATAAAAATGATGCTGCGTAATACAACTTGGTAATTCTTAAGTTTAAAAATGTAGTACATAAGTGTGTGCTACATTTTTATTTTGCATTAAAAAATTATTACAAGATTTGCATTTGAATTTTTACCTAAGTAACTGGGTCCAACATCAACATTTTGAGCGACACCAAGACTGCAACCACCAATCGAGCAGCTCTTCTAAGTGTTGCACCATACAGAATGCCAGTTGGAATCGCTATTGTATTTTGCTCACCGCACCTTCAATGGAGATGATTTCATAGGTTTCATAAATGGTTTAAAATATGTTTACTCATCTCAAAATGGTTTAGTATGAATTTTTACTAAGTACCAAGAACCAGGAACTCTTCAACCTGCGATAACCAAACTCAAATAACTAATTTTTGAAGCGGACCACCTTCCCCGCACACAAAAACATATCAGTAACCCATTAAAAGGTTCTTCCGCCAAGAGGATTAATATGTTTTTGAGGTGGTTAATCAGGAAAGATGATGCTGGTGTAGATTTCGGGTTATGGTCTTCCATACCTACTAGCGCATTATAATGTCCTTTGGATGTTCATTCTGGTAATGTAGCAAGGAAATTAGGATTACTTAACCGAAAACAGAATGGTGCTAAGGCAGTAATAGAACTCGATAAGGCTTTAAGGCAACTCGACCAAGATGACCCCGTAAAATACGTTTTTGCTTTATTTGGTTTGGGTGTTTTTGAGAAATTCTAATGATTAATTATATTAGATATTCCGTTTTTCCTAAATTCCATAAATTTCAAATAGAAATATGAGTAATAATGGTAGTAAATCAGCGCATAAATTTTTAGGAAAATCCTGGGGATTATCCAAAGCACATAGTTCAAATATATCGATATTTTATAAGGATAGAATCGAAGCTAAAAGAAAAGCTGAGCTTTCAAAAAAGAAGAAAAAGGAAATTAAAATCCAAAAAAGAATATTGTTTGGAACCTTATTTACTTTTTTCGGAGTTAGTCCTAAAAGAGACCATAAAGAAATTTTATACATTAAAAATAAGTTTTTTAAAATTAGTGATATTAGTAAGCTTGAAAAAATTATTACCAGTGCAAAGTCTTTATTAAAGAATGGTGAAAAGATTGGTGTTTTGTATACTATTCATGACTTTGTTGAGATGGTCGATATATCAAAAATATAAGATTTTGGTGATGTTGTAAATCCTTAAATTTCCCAAATACTTCTAATAAAATTAATATGACGGAGTGCCTACTACAATTGAAGCTCCCCAATTCCATCTTTCATATAAATCGCTAATATTCTGATTATAACTCTGACATCCTGGAGTCGGAGCAGGGTCGCTAACCATAATACTTCCATCTTGAGCAATGCCTTGGAGCATTATATAATGTCCTAATTGTGGATTTCTACTAGGATTTACGAAAGCAATAATCTTCCATCCTTCATTTAAGGTATTATATAATTCTAAAGGATTAGCTGGTCGTTGCACTTCCCAAGCTCTGAAATTGAATGAGCGTAATACTGCGATAACATCCTCATTGTTTGCGGGTCTATCTTGAGGCCAACCTACCAATCTTGATACAATATCACTTTGGGTCTTGTAAACATTAGCTTGCGAAAGAGAGCTTTGGATACAAGCAGCCCAACACCACATTGATTGCTCTTGGCAAATCATTTGGGCAACTATTGAACTAGTTAAACTAACTAAGAGGAAGGTCAAAAAAAAAGATTTACATTTCATTTTGAATAATTTTAGAAAAACTTATTAAATTTAATGTAATTCTCTGTATTTCTGACATCTAACTTTTAATAATTTACAAGTTTATTAAGACTTAAACTTATAAAATCTTTGTTTTCTAAAATCACACTATCATCATCTTCTTTACATTCTGTACAGTTCCTATACTGGCTCCAGTTATCTTGGCCAATTTACGAATGGATAACTCAGGATGAGATACCACCTCTTTTACGACATGTTTATGTTTGGTTAGGAATTCGTCCTTACTCATGGAACTACCACGTTCACGACCCTTGTAGACACCTTTAGCTTTGGCGATAGAAATACCTTCTAACTGACGCTCTCTTAGGTTAGTGCGCTCCATCTCAGAAACATTCGCTAACACGCTAAGTATTAATTTAAAAACTGGATTAGGCTTACCATTAGCCATGGATTCGAGACCTAAATTATCAACTCGAAGTATTACATTATTTTCCGTAAAATATTCTAACGTAGTTAATACATCGTAAAGATTTCTTCCAAGACGGTCAACAGCTGTAACACTTACAAAATTGATTGTACCATCTTTAATAGCTTTTACTAATTCCTTCCCCTTATCCCGTTCATTAAATGCAACGGCACCACTTACAACATCGTTAAAGATTAATTCATCTGGATGATTACGGACTAATTGACGTTCAAGATTTTGGTTTGGTGAAGAGATACGGTTATAACGTGCTTTTTTCATTGGAGGTCGTTTCCATCAAAGATAGATAATTATAATTTATTGTACAAATTTAGGATAGTTATTTTTGAACATTATAAAGTGAGGATTTACACTACAAAACAAAACAACAACTGTTACACATTATGACTTTAATCTAATTTTGAACATAGAAAATACTAATTCTCTATTTTTTCAATTAAATAATGATTTTCATTACCTGTTACATCAAAACTGGAATAAGGTTGTACATAATCTTTTCGTGGTCCATTAGGTGAAGGAATTGTATAATGGATTTTCATATTCCCTAATATTTCGGCTATTTTTATTTTGAAATCGTAAATTGTTTTACCTTCAAACTCCTTTAAATCAATTTTTATAATTTTATTTTCCATAATTATTTTGCTTAAATATTGTTTTCTCTTGAAATGCCGATTAGGTAATTTACAAATGCACTGCAACTCACCAGCATAAATTTAGCTTCTTCAAATTTTGGTTCGATATGATTTCCAATAATTGCGTGTCTGATTCCACTTTCTTTAGTATTCGTGTATCCATATAATTTCTCTAAGCCTTTTTTAAATTCGTTGTTAATATTCACTCCTTTCGATTCCAGTTTTGAGAGAGCTTTTCCTAGGGTGTTTTCCGAGGTCAATTGCCTGCACAAAGCCTCTACAGCAGATATAGATTCCTTGATAGAATTTCTGTAATCAGGGTTATCCCTATCGGATAATTTCTCAAGTGCACTTGACATGTGCAATCCTACGGAATGAAATTGAGGAAAATTTATTACCATGGTGGATACCTCTTTAACTTCTCCCAATTCAATTTCATTAGTTATGGGAACAAATATCCCCTCGTTCAACCTGTAACCAGCAAATTCCTCTTCCAAAACAATATTCACTGCCTCCATAATGTCTTCTTTACAAAGAAATTCAAAATCAACTTTAAGGAGGAACTCAATGAAATCGTATATTTTATTCCAAGTGAAATCATTAAAAAATTGATTCCTTAGGTCTATAATAGGATATTGCGGTTTTGAATCAACTGGAAGTTTTAAGAAATGATGCCATATTAGGTTGGAAATTTTAGGAAGTACATTTACACGTTTTCTAACTTGGATATCTTCGATTACATCCCAATAATAAAATTTGACTGTATTCCAGAGCCTATTTCGTAAATCTTCATCAATAGAATTGATTTGAATCTCTTTGGCCTTGGGAGTATATCCCATTCTCTGTGAAAAACTAAGACTATTAATCATGAAATTATAACTTTTAAATATTTCTGAAATGCTTATTATCTGCTTTATTGCTAAGAGGCCCAAAGTGTTTTAGGACTACTCTCATATTTTATTAAAAATCTCCTCTCTTTAAAAGTATGATATTACACCATCAACTTCTCCAACCTATCCTTAGTCTCCCTCCAATTAGGATATAACTTGCTCAACAACTCGTAAAAGGCTGAGCTATGATTAAGATGAGCAAGATGACATATTTCATGAACGATAACGTACTCAATACAAACCTTCGGAGCCTTGATAAGCTCGAGGTTTAAGTGCACAGTTCCGTTGTGGTCACAACTTCCCCAACGTTTGTCCATCCATCGATATTTAAGTGATGGTGATTCTTCCGTAAGCTTTTCCGTTAAGTGTAATTTTTCTTGGAATAGCTGGTTAAAGTGGACTTCAGCTTTGGACTTATACCAGGCCCTAAGCAAACCTTTGATACGCACCTGGTTGGTTTTATCCTTCAAGGAAACTTTAATCCAACCAGCACTCAGCTTTACTGATTCCGTATTATCTTCTATTAGTTTCAAGCGGTATTGTTTACCCAAATACATATGAGTCTCACCGCTCACATACTTGCGTGAAGGTGTTAACGGGTGGAACGATAAAAAGAAATCTTGTTGCCTCAAAATCCAAGCTGCCTTGGTGCGGACTTTTTCTTTGATGCTATTCTTATCTGAATCTATCGGAGCAATTACGTGAACACTTTTATCTGGATGCACCTTTATACCCAAAGTCTTACGTTCGGAAAAGTCAAGGTCATATTCAATGGTTGACTGTCCATATTGGATTTGTTCTTTTACCATTACTTATACTTCAATATTGCAACTTTAATATTCTCCTCAATTAGGTTATCCATTTTGTCCCAATCTGAGTCCATGTCATACTTCTGAACTATTTCGTAGAAAACTTCACCCAAAGTTATATTGATTTTTCCAACAACATCATTGTCCCTGTGCCACTCAACCATTTTCTTACCATTGATGTAAATATTGTCCTTCACTGTTTTATCTGTAGCTAGGCTTATCTCGATATGGAATGCTTCTGATGCTTCAGTGCCATTATCATAAATGGATTTGCTGAAATTGTAAAAAGCCATCGCAGCATCGTTGTTGGCTATAGCTTCAGGAGCATCTTCAGAACGACCATTGAAAAATTTATCTTCATAGTTTTGAGTACGTTTTAAGAACTCTGACTCTGTGATACGCTTATGGTGATATTCTGCTATGGTATCCTTAATCAAATCTGCCAACTTTTTGTAATATACTGGGTCCTCTTGCATCTTCACATTGATAGCCTTAATGGTTCTACTAGCTATATGGTCTGCTTGGGCTGCTTTACCCGTAATTTTCTCTATTTCTGCTTGTCGTTCCTCTTTATCAAATATATTCACCAGTTCGGTCACCTTCATAATATCACCTTCAGTGGAAATGTGTTTATTAATTAGTTTCTGAATTTGTGGTTCAAATTCTCGGTATGATAATTCATCATTATATCTTCTTTTGACATCAACTCGTAATTTCAAAAAGAAATTCGCATCAGCTTTATATTTATTAATCTTCGTTTCCTCAGTGTTACGTACAAAATCTATTGACGAAAGGGCCATTTTCAGAATACGTGAAAAATAACTCAGCTTCTCATAAAACTTGTTCCTGATATCATCTGGTTGAAGTAATTCTTCATAAGCTGTAGGTTCCAAATTCTTATCTTTAAGATTCCGAAAAATATCCCACAATTCGGAATGGGCCTGAGGTAATTTCTTTACTTCTTCCCCCATTTGTGTAAGAGCTCCTTCTAGGTCCTGTTCATTGAAGTCTGATAATCCAGAATACGTACTAAGAGCATTATCTAAATTCTCGAGATTCCCATAATAATCGATAATATATCCATAATCTTTACCAGGAAATACACGGTTCACTCTCGCCACAGCTTGAAGTAATGTATGTTCTCTTAACGACCTACATAGATACAAAATGGTGTTATTTGGGGCATCGAAACCTGTGAGTAATTTCATTACAACAATAATTATTTCGGGATGCTCTCGCTTTTTAAACTGACTGATAACACTCTTTTCAAAGTTATCCAAATCACCATATTTGTCAGTCATGGCATCGAAGTACTTGTCTTCACGTTCCTTTTCGGGATTAACATTATGGAAACCATCCTCAGTTCCTTCACGTTGGTCGGTCCTGGTTACAATTACCTCACTGGAAACTTTTCCAATATCATCAAGGTACTCTTTATATAGGAGGGCGGCCTTTACAGATGGTGCAACTAATTGTGCCTTTGGTTTATACTTATCACCACTTGTCTGAAAGAATTCGTTGTAATGTTCACTGATATCCCAAGCTCTAGCATAGATTACTTGCTCCGCTTTGTTTAATTGGTCTACGGTATTAAACTTTCGCTTTAAGGATGCCTTACCATAATCACTCAATGGCTCCGATACCTTATCAAAATATCTATTTATGGGGTCTTCGTTTAACTTAATTATATTATGTCTACCCTCATAGAGTAAAGGAACAACTGCACCATCTTCAACTGCATCTTGTACGGTATAAGGAGTGCCAATGTAACCACCAAACTTATTAGCTGTGCTTCTTTCCTTCTTCATTAGTGGTGTACCCGTAAATGCTAAAAAACAAGCATTTGGAAAAACTCGCTCCATGCTAACGTTGAAAGTACCATACTGAGTTCTGTGACCCTCATCAATCAATATAAAGATATTAGGAGATTCAAATGGTTTTTTTGATTGCTTTACTGCAGCCTCAAACTTATTAATAATTGTGGTGATAATGGCATCACTATTATCATGAATAAGCTCGGTAAGATGCGAACCAGTTCTTGCTTGTTTCACTTCCTTCTGACATTTTTTGAAGGTATCTGAAATCTGGTCATCAAGGTCAATCCTATCAGTAACTAATAATATTTTAGGATTGGATATCTTATCATTGGAAGCTATCAGTTGAGCTAGCATTACCATGGTTAAAGATTTTCCTGAACCCTGAGTATGCCATATAACACCACCACGTCTTTTTCCAGTATTATCAAATCCAGTAACACGATTCAATGTATGTTTGACTGCGAAATACTGCTGGTAACGAGCTATCTTTTTGATACCGTCATCATACAAGGTAAAGTTTCTAATGAGGTCTAAGAAACGCTCTGGCCTACAAATACTGTATAATAACTCATCCTGCTTGGTAGTATTTCGATTTTCTGATTCCAGACTATCAAAATACTTACGGACATAACTGAATTTTTCAGAAAACAGCTCATCCTTTTGTTCTCTAGTTAAAGGCTGATTCTTAAGATTGTCCAGAGTAGCCCAATATTTCTTTTCTACATCACGAGTTGGAAACTGCTCTTTCCACTTAGCCCAGAACTCTTTACTGGTTCCTGTGGTGGCATAACTACCATCATTAACAGCAAGGCTCATAAGTAAATTAGAATAGACATAGAGTGAACGAATACCAGTCTTACTGAAATTACGAATATGTTGTTCAATACCTAACTCTGTTGGTGATTTGGTGCTGTTTAAAGAAGGACTCTTACATTCAATAATGCCCATAGGTATACCATTCACAAAAAGCACAATATCTGGACGATAGTGGTCCGTTCTTGCTTCACGGGCAACTTTGTATTCCTCTGTTACGTGATAAACATTATTATCTGGATTGTCCCAGTCTATAAAATGCAGTGTATGACTCTTTTTATCACCATCTATACTCTGCTCAAAGGCTTTGCCCAACGTAATCAAATCATAAAACGCAGCATTGGCATTTAGAAAACCATCTTGAATTGGTAAATCTTTTATGGCCAGAATAGCCGAGCTAATATTTGAGTCTGAAAACTCATATTCCTGACCCTTACGCTGAATGGTATTAATCTTCTTCAATTGGTCATGTAATACATTTTCAAACAACACATGAGATGTTTTGCTACCACGCCATTCCAATGCTTTTTGTGGTGATACATAATCATACCCAAGATTAATAAGAATCTGTAATGCTGGTACCTGGGAAATATGGTCTTCTAAAAAAGATGGTGTATTCATAAATTAATTTTTGTAATGGTATAAAGCAAAAATTAGGGCAATTGGAATTGATGCATAACATGCTATTGTTAACCAAACAGCCACGGAGAAGTGATGGTATTTTCTGCTAGCAATTGTGGCATTATATTTTATTTGAGAAATTAGGTCATCATCCAATTTTGTAAAATCAGACTCTTTTACACCTGCTTTCTCACATAATAGTTTTTTTAATTTTTTACTTTCAAGCTGTTTCAAATGTTGATAGAATAATAAGTTTACATCCTTTAATTCCAAATATGTTGAACCTTTTAGAAAGTGTAAATTAGGAACGAATGATAATAAAGCTATGGTGGAAGAAATTATCAGCATCAAGATAATTCCAATAGAGTATATTTGTAAAAATCCCATTTCTGTAAAATTGTTGAGAAATGGAAGTTTTACAATACCATATATTGACGCACCATTAAACGCAATAATCATAGCATTCTTTGCTTCAGCAAACCTTAACCAATCGTTTATATTGCTAAAAATTTGAAGTAATTCTTTATTCATTATTTCTTTATTTTCCAGATTACACCTGTGCCATATACATCGCCTTTAACATTTTTTATGGAATGTGATTGCTTTTCAAAAATAGTTTGATATTGCGAAGAGTCCTTAACTAAACCTTTAAAAACCTTTTTAGTAATCAATATAGCAGGATAAGGTGTTTTTTTATTTTCCTTTTTGAGCCTAATGAATTTTCCAAATGATAAGGTTAATTTACCATCTTCATAACTCACGATTGAGTCTGCGAATTTTTCTGAAGACATTTCTTCGGTTACCTCTGTATCTAAATAAGTAGATTGATTTCCTATTTTATACCCACCAAGAAGTCCAACGCTGTTCCCAAATAATGAAGGAAATGAAGAGAAGTTAAACGGATTCTTGGTTATTTTATATATTTTTTCAGTTATTTCCTTGTTAGCAAAATCTGTTAACCTTGAAGCTATGTTTGCAGGATACCCTACCCAAACCAAGCCTCTATTTTCACTACGCTCTTCATCCCTTCGAGCTATTCCAACTTTAATAACCTTAAGCTCCCCATAATCCACTCCTATCCCACATTTAAAGTCCAGATTATGGAATTGCTTATTAATAATAGTTGCTGCGTGATTAATAGTTATAGCACATTCAATAGCATTGTTGAAACAATTTTCTTTAGGAAAAACTACCATTACCCTATCACCGATGATATTCCTAATTGAACCATTATGATGACGAGCAGCCCGAAGCACGGATTTAGTTAACGAAGTATATATTTTCCCCATAGTTTCCGTAGAATGATTCTCTGTTAGTGAGACGGAGTTGCGTATATCTACAAACAAAACACAGGTTTCTAATATTTTGGCTTTCTTTTCTTCTCCATTCCCGAAGGTTAAACTACTATCATCCAACGATGGAACAGCTGTAGTATTCGAGTAAGAGAATTTCGTATTAATAACATCTTTAATATCGTCTTCTATCTCATCTAAAATTTTCATATTCTGGTTTCTGTATCATTAATAGCATCATGGTAAACCTCCTTGTTGGGATATTTATCTATCTGAACAATTTTACCCTTAACTATACCGTTTATAGATGGTTCAAACTCAACGGTCAGGTTTAAAAACACTTCATCTAAGAGATTGACGTTGATATTAACATCTTTAACATGACCCTTATGGAAATTTAGCTCATGTTGAAGTCTTAAGTGTAATTCCTGAATATCTTTATCCAGCTCAGTTTTCTGAGCTGGAGTTAGGTCTTCTATTGTTTTTAAATAGTCTTTCATAATCTAAATGTTCACACGTTTTTTTCCAGTTAACAATTGCTGCATCAAACCTTTTTTTTGTAGCCTTAAAAACTTTAATCCTTGTTTATTCTTTTGGATTTCCTCATCTGCATTAATTAGGATTTCTGCAATGGCCAACTGTTCTTTGTATTCGGGAATTTTTACTTCCAATTTCGGGAAATCTTTTTTGCTCATTACTCTGTTTCTTCCTGCTCCACCAGGAGAAATTAAACCAAGTAAGTATTTAAAGCGAGGTTGAACAATGATATACCTAAAATACATGGGACTTGATATTCCTTCTTTAAAAATGAAAGTGGGAAAACGATGAGAAACCAAGCCACCTTCATCTTTTTTATCAACAATGGCAATAGCCTGTTCCCAAGCGAAAGTTATATTAACTAATAAATCATCTTTTTTAACTTCATAAAGTGTGGTCATCGCAACAGTCTCAGGGTCGATGTCTGGTTTGTGAAAAACACCTTTACCGTGACTGCGGAGACCCAATGCTAAATAATTTTCAGACGGTTTATCAACTGGCCTTGGCGTATATTTAATATAATAATCTAATGGTTTGGTTTTCCATTCATCATCAAATCTATTTAACCTCTTTTTACCTGAAAGCAGCTGCTGCATCAAACCTTTTTTACGTAACTCTAGCTGGTCTATAAGCTTCTGTGTTTTATCGATTGCCTGGTCCCAGAAAGAAAGTATAATGGAAATTTTCCTTTGTTCAGAGATTGGTGGCAATGGAATTCTCGCTCCTTTTAAACTGTTTGCATAAATATGCACAACCGAATGTCCTTGACCTAATTTATGAGTTTGGCGTTTAAACAACTCCTGATTCAGCAAATAACCCATAAATACTGTATTTTGTTTATGATTTCGCATTATTATAATATCACCACCTGCATAAGCTTCAAAACTATAAGGAAATGCAACACATTTTCCGATATCTTCAAGTGTTTCGCCAGAACCTGCAAATAGTAAATCATCTTGCTTTAATATAGAGCTACTTTTAGCTGTTTCTTCGCTAATAAAAGTTTTAAATTCTTTTATATTTTCATCATGTGTTGTGTAAATCTCGCCATACCGAATTGCAGGAATTCCATCATTAAGAACTTCATTTTTTAAAATACCTTTTCCTTTCAAAAATGTACCAATATCCCCAAGTTTTACAAATTCCCAATCATGAGGAATTAATCCAACTTTCGTTTTTTTTAATTCTTGTTCCATAATTCCTTCTATATTTAAAACCCTAATTCTACCAGATATTTATTTACTTTACTTTCAACTTCCGAAAGCTCTTTTTTTAATCGAGAAATTTCTTGCTGAGTATTTTTGATATCCACTGATTCTTCTTCTTCGAAAGTGTCCACATATCTAGGTATGTTTAGGTTGAAGTCATTTTCCTTTAACTCCTCAAAACTAGCAACATAACTATATTTGTCTATAGTCTTCCAATTTTGGTAAGTGTCATAAATCTTTTCAATATCGGTCTCCCTCAATTTATTCTGGTTCTTACCATTTTCAAACTCATTACTGGCATCGATAAATAATACATCTGTATTCTCACCCTTATTTTTATCAAAGATTAGAATGGTTGCAGGTATGCCAGTACCAAAGAATAAGTTAGCTGGTAAACCAACAACAGCTTTTAGTAAGTTTTCCTTAATAAGTTGCTGGCGTATTTTCCCCTCAGAACTTCCTCTAAACAATACTCCGTGGGGCAAAATAATCCCACCACGACCATGTTCATTTAATGTTTCAATCATGTTGGTAATAAACGCATAGTCACCTTTACTTTTTGGTGGAATACCACGATGATAACGGTTATAACGGTCGGCCGATGCATCTTCAGCACCCCATTTATCTAATGAAAATGGTGGATTTTGGACGATGATATCAAATTTCATCAAGTTATCACCCTCACGTAGCTTGGGATTATTAAGTGAATCACCCCATTCTATGGTGGCGTTATCCATTTCATGCAGGAACATATTCATTCTTGCAAGGGCCCAAGTACTTCCATTAACTTCTTGCCCATAAAGTGAAACATTCTTTGAACCAATTTCATTAGCAACTTTTAAAAGTAGCGAGGCGGAACCACATGCCCAGTCTGCTACTCGGTCACCCTCTTTTGGTTCTACTAATTTTGCTAATAAAATGGAGACTTGAGATGCGGTATAGAATTCACCAGCCTTCTTCCCAGCATCAGAAGCGAAATTGGAAATAAGATACTCATAAGCATCCCCAATAACATCGTTACCTGCTAAATTAGAAGGTCTTAGGTCCAGTTCTGAGAAATCGGTAAGTAAATGCTTTAAACGCCTGTTACGGTCCTTGGTTAGCCCTAGGTTAGCTTCAGAGTTATAATCTATATTTCGGAACACCTTCTCTAATTTAGAGCGGTTAGCATCCTCTAAATCTTCCAGACCTATATTGATAAGCTCTCCAAGGTTTGCTTCATTACGATGCTCGTTTAAATAGTCAAATGAACTGTTTACAGGCACCTTGAAACGCTCATGTTTCAGTGCACGGTCCACACGCACATCATCCCCATCATACTTCTTTAAATACTCTTCTTTTTTCTCTTTGTGCACATCCGTGATATACTTGATAAAGAGCATTGTTAAAATGTAATCTTTATATTGTCCTGCATCTATTGTACCTCTAAAGGTATCGCAAGCTTTCCATACTTTTTTATTGATAGTATCTTGCGTTAATTTATCGCTCATAATATTGTAATAATGAGGGGATAGTTTATTTATTACCCCCTCAGGTTAGTTAATTATTTTATCCTTTTGGTGGGAAATCATCACCACCATGAGAATCCTTACGCTGAATTTTCCCATCCTTACCGTGGATGTAAAGCTCGGAACCCTCCTTTTTAGAGAGGTCTCTGCTATATTTTTCAGCGTCTTTTTTGATGTCAAAATTCTTGGAAGCTCTATTTGAACCACCTTTTTTAGAATCCCAACCGCCATCAGAATTGGGTATTACGTGCCTTGTGTTAGACATAGTTAATCAATTTAAATTTAGCATCCAATATCATCACGGTGTAGGATGTGATTACAGAGTCTAGTCATCAACATTTGGTTCATAACTATAGTTGGCATACTTTTGCTTTTGCGAAACAGTGAGTATCAGTTTGGTGACAAGCCGCTGAAAACTCCTATGCCAAGTGAGCCTCTTGATGGACTAAATCTTGAGGCTTTCTTATTTTTGGTCAGTATTTATTTTTATTGGTTAATAATTCATTTACAACTCCACGCTTAAGGTTTCGTTTTTCCTGTAATATTTTATCTGTAAGCTCAATATCCTTATTAAACAGATTGTATATTTCTAAAAATTTCTGTTGTTCGGATATCGATGGAATCATCATTTCAAGTTCCTTTAATTCTTTCTTTGGTATAGATGTGATTGTAGCTCCAGCACCAATCATACTCAGTTCGTACTGCAATCTTTCTGAGTTTAAGACCGCGGCTAAGTACTCTCCAATTACAACCTCTTCTGAGCTCCTCAAAAGATAGAATAACGAAGACGGAACCATTGGTCCCAAAGATTCATTATAAGCCCAAGCAAAGGTTCTTAATCCCTTTCCAGCTAATATCACATCATTACTTTTTAATTGAAATTTCAAAGCCTTATCATTTAAGTCAACATAACTATTTTGAAAATTGGTGGGATGAAGGTTATCATCAAAATGACTACCTAGAAGATATTTTATGGTACCTTTAGACTGGGTCTTCATGTGAGGACCAAATTGTACTTCTGCTATTTCACCAATCTTATAGTTTTTCATAAAAAAATTTTGTAGGGAGTTTCAGATTCAAATCTAAGCTGTTTATTCCACCTAACAAAATATTTTTGTAGAAAGTTTCAAATTTTTTGAAGTGTGTTCGAACACGATATGATTATAACACAGTATAAAGGTACTGTTCAACGTAATTAATTGGATTTTCATGGTGCTGTTAACATGTCACATACATGTAATAAAGTACATAAAAAGTACTATTTCCGTAGGTATTTCTCTGCACAATGTCTATTTTCTACTTCCCCCACCAGAACATCATATTCAGACTCTTCAATTCCGCTTTCCTTGATTACATCATGGATATCTTTAAACAACTCTTCATGGTTAAGCATAGATAATCCATGAACATGATTAACTCCTCGTTTGGTTTTTTCGATTACGAAACACCAATCCTTATTTGTATCCTGATGTGGGAACGCTTGTTTAACTTTATCAATTAAATAATTATGGGCAGTATCATCATAGCTATCACGCATCACCCAAGTGATGAATGATTTCCAAGGTTGATTATACCGTGTTGTGTTTCTTGGCTTGTATTTAGAATAGAATTCGTCAACAATTAATTTACTTATGAACCATTGGTCATTCTCTTTATACATATATCTAGAAAGACCAGTATACTTAATCTTTAGTTTTGCTATACGTGACCTAACGGTTCTTTCACTAACCCCTGTTATCTTTATAATCTCAGTAGTGGTGTAATAGTCTTGTAATCTATGTTTACTTCTAAAGAAGTCTAAGTGTTCAAGGTATAGTTGTTTTGGTATCATACATTCTCATATTTAATCTTTGTTGTTATCCCTTATTCATAAAGGGTCGAGAGGCGTAAGTGCCTTGCTCTGAGAATAAATATGCACGTGCAATAGTAAAAGACCAAAAAATTAAATATTTCTTGAACCCTTGATATCATTGAGATTATTGGGCATTTTGTCTTAAAAATTTTTAATGAAGACCATGCAGAAAAGCAGATTTTAGCATTAAAAAGATTTGCATGGTGGTTTTTGGTTTTAAAGAGGTAAAAAAAAATCGGAAATTTTCTGGTCGAAAAATTTAAACACAATATCATAACCATTTAAAGTTACTACATAGGTACCCCTATGTATCAGGGGATACGGAGGGGGGGGGCTGGGTGAAGTTGACCCAGGGAGGAATAAGCTAAATAACTTCTATATTGTGAAGCTTGAGAAAATATCTTTGATGTGGTAAGGATTGTATTGATTAAATCCATCGGCCTTGGTAATATCCTAAGGTTGATTATACTTAAACTTTTTAATTGAGCTAGATTTGAAAACTGATAATTTGGATTAATTAAAAAATTATTATAAAACCAAATTGGTCATTCTTCATTGGTTCAGAATCTTTGGGTCTGCTATAGAAACAGGTGATTCGATAGACATAATTTTCAAGGTGCTACAATGGACTATACTAATCTTAATTACTTTGTTAATATGTTTATCCGCAAGGGAATAAATTAATATCATCAATCTTCTAATTTAGCTTTTCAGACAAATAGGATGAGTTTGTACTTAGAACCTCCTTTGAGATAAACTAAAAAATGGTAGCAATATATTGCAGAATTTCAGGTAAGAAAGCTGAGGGTAAAGATGTTTCAATTGAGGACCAGGAAGCTCAGGGTATACACTTTGCAGCTAGGCTTGGTCAACCTTACAAGGTCTACAAGGACATCGGTATATCAGGTGCCAAGAATGAAATCGAAGACCGACCTGAATTTGCTGAAATGTTTTCTGACATGAAAAAAAAGTCAATTACATCAATATTTGTTATTGACCAAAGTAGGATTGAAAGAAATAGCAGAATTTGGCAAATGTTCAGTTACGCTATCCTCAAGTATCAATGTATATTTTACATTGGTGGAAACCTTATAGATTTAGATGATGAAGAGACCCGCTTATCCACGGGAATTATCTCCCTTACAAATGAGTTTTTTGCCAAAATTACTTCCAGGAAAGTAAAAACGGCTAACCGACTTAATGCAGCAAAAGGTAAGGGACATGGCATAACTGCTAATGGCTATAAAAAGGATAAGGATGGCTATTTAGTTATTGATGATATCATGGTTGATACAATACGTAATATTTTCAAATGGTCATTGGAAGGGATTGGAACTTATACTATAGCGAAGAAATTGAATGAAGCAGGTGTACCAACTAAATCTTTCCAATTTGCAAAAAAATATATTATCAGGACGGATAAATATACTGGAAGAAAAATAAAATACCCCAGAAGTAAGGTCCCGTGGAGAGGGAATGTAATTTATGATATGATAACGAATCCCATCTACAAAGGAGACCGACATTACGGAGATGTGGTTGCCAAAATTGAGGGAATTATCTCAGAAGAACTATGGGACCAGGTGAACAAAAACCTTGCTAAGAATAAAAAAAATGTTGGTCCGAAAACTAAATTCCATTATCTACTCAACGGTTTTATATTTTGTGCTGAATGCGGTTCTGATTATAGGGGTAAGATTAAGGCAAGTGGAAGAAATACTACATATTACTGTAAAGGAAAATCGCAAGGAAAAACCTGTGAATCAAAAAGAGGTTTGAATATTCCGAAATTTGAATCCTTCATATTAAACCATCTCTTTGAAAGTGAAGAACTTTATAAAAAATTATCAAATCTTAAAAAAGATTCTGATAAGGAAGAATTACTAAAGGAAGAAACACACCAATTATATAAAAAGAAAGAAGAAATTGATGAATCACAGAAGCATCTGTACAAACTGATGCTCGACCCACGAATTAAAGATGATGTCCGAGATGATTATTTGAGAGTTAAAATGGATTTTGAGGAAATTACCGAGTTGATAAAGAAAAGTGAGGAAACCTTATCAATGCAATCGCAAGTTAAGCGTAAGGCCAGAATTGATAAAATTTTCGGTGAATTTAATTATACTCTTAATTTTGACGAGATAAAAAAATCGGTTCATGGTATAATTGAATCTATTCAAGTTCAACATTTACCAGAGCAGAAGAATTTTGTGGTACAAATAAACTATCGTGGGTTTAATAAGAAATCGGTTTTCGCAACCGACCATAACCAAATGAAGTGGGTTAACATGAGCCATCATGAAGTCATTCCTTTAACTAGTGAAGATAAAAGCGAGCAAGATGACCTTTTTGATTTTCTTGCTAAAGGAAAAAATTGGTCAAAAGTAGAATTGATTGATAGTCTAAAACATTTTAATGTTTGGAGAGATGAGTTAGAGTCCTCAACTTATCCAGAACTTTTAAATGAGGTCAAGAAATTGGGTCATGAAGGTGAATCAGTTGTCAACATTGAAACTTCTAATATTGTATTGAATAAGGAACACATTTATAATTTTAATTCAAACACATCCTAATTACCCCTTTATATATATTTATTCTTTTTGCCGCCGATCCTTTTAAAGGATCACTCACATGCTTTTCTGTTCTAGATAAATGTTCAATTTGAAAAAAAACAGTTTTAAACTCAGAGATGTGTTGCTGTAGGGATCCATTTGTAGTTGGGCGCGAGAAAATTGCTTCAAGTCCGCCATGATTAGTATATATATGTTTCAGGCTTTTTATAAAACTCTTAAAATCTAAACCATTAAATGTTCTATGAACAAAATTATCCAAAGGTTCTAAATGTGATTCAGAATGATTCAAAATGAAATCATAGGGAGAATTCCCAAGATGATCCATCATGCTATTTGCATTCTTAATAATGCTCTTTCTATTTCCCCAGGCAATAGTAGCGGCCAAAAAACCAGCAATTTCTATATCTTCCTTAAGGTAAAATTTATGCGGAATACTTATAGGGTCGCTTCCAATAAAATTGAAATTATTGTATTGTATAACTTTAGAATCGAGAAACTCTTTTAATTCTGTAGGTGACAAATTGATATATTTAAAATAATAAATATCAAATATAAAGTTTCGGGATCAAATACTGATACTGGGTTTACATATTTAAATTTTTCTATTTTGCTGAGAAACCAATAAGTATCTACCTTTACAAAAACAGTGAATTTCGAGATACAGGTTAATGGCATCATTATTGAACAATTTAACGCTTTTAGTTAAATTTAATATTTCATTAACTTTAACTATTATTACATTGTTTAACAAGATTCCAACCAAGATCTAATTTTATATGATTGAAGCTTTACAACCTGAGAATGAAATATCAAGAATAACCTCTCTACATGACCTTCAGATTCTGAATTCTGAACCCGAAGAAAAATATGACAATATAGCTCAATTAGCATCCTATATTTGCGATGTGCCTGTTTCTCTTATTACACTTTTGGCAGAAGATAAGAATTGGTTTAAAGCAAAATCTGGGACAGATATGTGTGATTCAGATAGAAATATTTCATTTTGTTCTCATGCTATTTTGCAACCCGACGAATTAATGGAAATTCCAGATACACTTTTAGATGCTAGATTTGTAAATAATCCATTGGTGACTACAGGTTCTAAAATTAGATTTTACGCAGGTATGCCAATTAAATCAAATATTGGCGAAGCGGTTGGCACTCTATGTTTACTAGATACTGAACCACATTCTCTTAACGAAAAACAAAAAACTGCATTAATAGCCTTAGCAAGGCAAGTAGAAAGTTTGTTCGAATTAAGAAGGCAGAATATCGCTTTAAAAAAAGTAAAAAAAGAATTAGGAACAAAAAATAATTTACTTAAAGAATTTGCCGGGACTGTATCTCACGATATGAAAATGCCTCTTGCAAATATGATAATCACTTCAGATCTCCTTAAAGCTAAATACGGGAATTTGTTAGATGATACAGGGCTTAGCTACCTTACTTATTTAAAACAATCTTCTTTTAGGTTAAGCAATTATATTACAGATATTCTCAATCATTACGAAAGCGACACCTTATTAGACTCTCATACTGAAGATTTTGATCTACAGGATGTTTTAGAACAGATCATAGATCTCCTGAATATAAAATATGATTGTGAGATTAATTTACCTGAAGACAATTTAACAGTTCATTGCAATAGAGCTGCTTTTCAGCAAATATTTTTCAACCTAATTGGAAATAGTTTAAAATATAATAATCAAGAAAAAATTATTATAGATGTTACTAGTATAGAAAAAAACGGTTATTATCATTTTTCTATAACAGATAACGGAATTGGTATTCCTGAAAATAAACAAGAAGCTATTTTCGAACTCTTTACGATTGTAGAGGAAGCCGATAGAAGTGGTAACCGTGGAAACGGAATTGGTCTCTCCACCGTTCAAAAATTAGTGCATAATTTAGGAGGAGAAATTTCAGTAAAATCAAAAATAAATAAAGGCACAACTTTTAATTTCACCATTAAAAGAGCGCTTTAAAATAAAATATCATTGATTTCCAGTAAAATAGCCGGGAAAAATTTCATATTATTGACTATAGATAGTTAACTGTTGCAAGCAGGTAAGAATATGGAGCAAAAAATAGCGTTTAACGAAAAGATAAGGCAATCTGTACTAATAGATTATAATATTTCCAAAACGTCTACTAAAGAAGATTTTAATCAACTAACCTTTCTGGCAGCTACTATCTGCCATGCCCCTACAGCATTTATAAGTATAATAGATAAAAATCATGTTTGGCTAAAGTCTAAAACAGGAATAGAGATAGAAGAAATTGAGCGAAAAAATTCATTTGCACAACTTACTTTAGAATCTAAACTGGATATATATTGTATCAATTATTCTAATGATCCCAAGGCTTTTGAGGATGTACAAAAATATTATAATAATAATTACAAATTTTATGCAGGAATTCCATTAACAAACCTTCAAGGATATACTATTGGAGTTTTAAGTGTTTTAGACACAGAGGAAAGAGAACTTAAAAAAGAGCAAATAGAGGCTTTAAAGGCGTTGGGAAATCAATGTATGAAGTTGTTTGAATTTGCTAAGCAAAATAAAAAGTTTAGGGTAATTCAAAAAAAATTGAAACAGAAGTATCAGGAATTGGAGAAGTTTGCAAGTGTAGTTTCTCATGATATAAAGTCTCCATTGGCCAATATAATTTCGCTTACAGAATTACTTAAGGTCGAAAACCAAGGGAAATTTGATGAAGAAACCACTCAATACTTAAATTATCTCAATGAATCTTCTTACTCCCTTCGGAGTTATGTAGATGGGATTTTGAGCTTTTATAGAAGCGAACATATTTTAGAGAAAGATTACGAAAATGTAGATCTTCATAATCTTCTAAGCGGCATTGCACATTTATATGATGTTGCAAACGATGTTGAAATAGATTTTCCAGAAACTGCAACATTACATCATGTTAATAAAGCAGCCCTTACACAGGTTTTTCTGAATTTGGTAACCAATGCATTAAAATATAATAGTAAAGACCACAGAAAGATCCAAATTACTTTCAAAAAGACCGAAACTTTTTATCACTTTGCCGTCATAGATAATGGAGATGGTTTTTCTGAAGAGAATTCTTCTAAGATCTTCGAGCTTTTTACTACCCTGGACACCAACGATCGTGACGGGAACGCAGGAAGTGGTATTGGGCTGGCAACTGTAAAGAAACTTATTAATAGTATGGGAGGAACTATAAAGGTGAATTCTACACCTGGAGAAGGGAGTTCTTTTCAGTTTACTATTAAACGAGTTTAATTCCCCTAAATCACAGTATTAAAAAGCTGTTTTATATATTTGAAAAACAATTAAATATTCATGCAGTTTTATCATCCAGAGGTATTATACGCGCTTGTACTGCTGATTATTCCCATTATTGTTCATTTATTTCAGCTTAGAAAGTTTAAAACAGAGTATTTTACCAATGTAAAATTTCTCAAAAAACTTAGCCTCCAAACCCGAAAAAGCTCCAGAATAAAAAAATGGTTAATTCTGGCTACTAGATTATTGGCGCTTACAGCTATCATTTTTGCTTTTTCTCAACCTTATTTCCCTTCTTCCAGCACACAAAATTCTAAGAATTTAGAAACTGTTATTTTCTTAGATAATTCTTTTAGCATGCAAGCTTTGGGTAAAAAGGGAAAATTATTAGAGCGCAGTGTACAAGAATTATTAGAAAGTGATTTTTCAGAAAAGAACATCACTTTAATTACTAATTCTGAAGATTATAAAAATCTAACTAAAGAAAATCTTCAAGACATAAAATATTCAGGAAATCAATTGGATTTCAAAACTGTGATATTAAAAGCAACGAATAGTTTTTCAAAAGATACTAGCACTTCAAAGAAATTTCTTATAATTTCTGACCTTCAACAAAATTTTGAGCTTCCAATAGATAAAAAGAATTCTGAGATTGAAATATATACGTATCAACAGGCTCCAGAGCGCAAAGAAAACATAAAGATAGATACTGCATTTCTTTCATCTGAAGCTATGGAGTCCAGAATACTGGAGCTTACAATAAGTAATACTGGTAATAGTTCTCAAAGTACACCCGTATCTCTTTATAACAACGATAAGCTAATTGGAAAAACCAGTGTTAGCTTAGAGCCAAATAGTTCTATAAATCTAACATTTCCAATCAATGATCATGAAATACCACATGGGAAGGTCCAAATAGAAGATAACGGACTGCTATTCGATAATACTCTTTATTTCTCGCTGAATAAAATTCAACCTATTAAAGTATGTAGTATAAATCAGGAAAAAAGCGACTTTTTACAACGTATCTACACTGCTTCAGAATTTGATTATACCAGTTTTTTAGCGACTTCTATAAATTACAATGCACTGAATGATGCGGATGTTATCATTTTAAATGAAATCCCAGATCTCAATGAAATACTAGCTTCTACCCTCTCCAAATTAGCGTCAAAAAATAAAGTTTTTATCATTATTCCTTCCGCAGAAAATTTGGGTTCTAATTTTATTGATTTTTTAAATACACTTGGAGTTTCAGGTTTTGATAAGCGACAAGAAGAAGAGAAATTTATAACAGGTATAAAATTTCAGCATCCACTTTATAAAGGAGTATTCGATAAGCAGGTTAAAAATTTTGAATACCCAAAAGTGCAAATCAATTATAATTTAAATTCAGGTTCCAATACCATTTTATCGCTGCAGGATAATCAGCCATTTTTATTTCAAAAAGATAATTCATTTATATTTTCGGCTCCCTTAAATTCTAAAAACTCAAATTTTATTCAATCTCCCTTGGTAGTTCCTACTTTTTATAAGATGGCTATTTCTAATATTAACACTCCTCCTCTATACACTTATTTAGGCAAGGAAAATAAGATCACAGTTCCAATAGCAGTGAATAATGACGAGATCGTTAAATTGAGTTCAGAAAAACTATCTTTTATACCCCAGCAAAAAAGTTTTGATGGAAAAATAGAGATCACCACCAACGAGTTGCCACGAAATCCCGATAATTATTCCGTAGAACTAAGAGATACGACACAAATGGCTATTAGTTATAATGTAACCAGAGAGGAAAGTAAGATGATCTATGCAGATTTAGAGGGCACTAAAAATTTACAACAAATCGAGGATTTGAATGAATTCTTTATTTCTGAAGGCTATGTAGATGAAAAGAATACTTTTTGGAAATGGTTTGTTACTTTTGCACTGTTATTTTTAATAATTGAAACTTTACTTCTAAAATATTTTAAATGAAGCTACTCCTTAAGGCTGCCAAAATAATAGATCCAGGATCTAAATACCATCACAAAAAGGTAGATATTTTAATTGAAGGAGGAATAATTAAAAAGATTGGCGCTTCCCTGAAAATTAAGGATGTAGATAAAGAGATCGATCTCAAAAATCTTCATGTTTCAAAAGGTTGGTTTGATAGCAGTGTGAGTTTTGGCGAGCCGGGATACGAAGAACGGGAAACTATTAAAAATGGACTTAAAGTAGCCGGGCAAAGCGGATTCACTCAAATTGCTCTTAACCCCGGAACAAACCCTGTATTAGATAATAACGGAAGTATAACTTCAGTAAAATCTAAAGCTGAAAACAACGCGGTACAACTATTTACCATTGGAGCGCTAACCAATAAATCTGAAGGAAAAGATCTTGCTGAGTTATACGATATGCATCAAGCGGGAGCAATTTCTTTTGGAGATTATAAAAAGGCTATTTCCCATCCAAATCTTTTAAAACTCTCTTTATTGTATGCTCAAAATTTCGACGGACTTGTGCAATCCTTTCCGCAAGACGATCAAATTGCGGGTCATGGATTAGTAAATGAGCATATTAATAGCACTTCTCTTGGACTTAATGGTATCCCAGCTCTAGCAGAAGAACTGCAAATAATCCGGGATCTTTATATTCTGGAATACACAGGCGGTAAGTTACATATTCCAACTATTTCTACTGAAAAATCTGTAAAACTGATTAAAGATGCAAAGAAAAGGGGCTTAGATGTAAGCTGTAGTGTTGCAATTCATAATTTGATATATACCGATGATGAATTAGTAGAATTTGATACGCGCTATAAAGTATTACCTCCATTACGAACCAAAGTGGACGTAAAAGCTTTACGCAAAGGAGTTCTGGACGGCACTATAGATATGGTAACTTCAGATCATACACCAATAGATCTAGAACATAAAAAAGTAGAATTTGAACATGCTCTTTATGGCACAATTGGATTAGAATCAGCCTTTGGAGCACTCTCTACTATCTTCGATCTGGATGAAACTGTTAGTCTATTAACCAAAGGCAGAGCACGCTTTAAGATTCCCGAAGTAGAAATCAAGGAAGGAAATCAGGCTAATTTTAGCCTTTTCGATCCTGAGGAGCAAAGCACTTTCAATAAAGAAAACATATATTCCAGTTCCAAAAATAGTATGTTCTTAGACTTAAAGATAAAAGGAAAGGTTTATGGAATTATAAATGGAACAAGATCTAGTATGCCTACTATAGGTTAATTGCATATTTTTGTAATTCATCGATCAACTAAAATTAAAACATCATGAATACTACCATAGAAAATGGAAAATCTGCCGCAATTGTAGCATATCTTACTATTATTGGAACTATTATAGCTTATTTTATGAACAACGACACTAAAAATAGTTTCGCTAGTTTTCATATTAGACAAGCCTTAGGAATTCATATCACCTATTTTGTATTAGGAGCTTTTGTAAGTATTTTTGATAGTTGGATGGTTTCTTATTCCTTTTGGATCTTTATTATAATTCTTTGGGGATATGGTTTAGTAACTGCAATTCAAGGAGAACAAAAAGAAGTTCCTATATTGGGAGCACAATTTCAAAAATGGTTTAGCACAGTAAATTAAAAAATGACAACAATCCCTCTTTCTTTAACACATCTTGTAAGACCCTCTTCTATAACTTCTGGTAAAGCTCCAGTATTAATCATGTTGCATGGGTATGGCAGCGACGAAAACGATCTGTTTTCTTTTGCCAGCGAATTACCCGAAGAATTATTGATTATTTCTGCAAGAGCTCCTTATCAGCTTCAACCATACGGAAATGCATGGTACGCTATAAATTTTGATTCAGTTCAAGGAAAATTTAGTGATAATGAACAAGCTAAGGAATCCCGAATAACGATATCTAATTTTATAGATGAAGTGATCGCCAATTATCCTGTAGATAAAGATAATATTACACTTTTAGGATTTAGTCAGGGTACCATTTTAAGTTACGCGGTAGCATTAAGTGAACCTGCTAAAGTGAAAAACGTGATTGCGCTAAGCGGCTATATAAATACTGAAATTATTTCTCCTGAATTCGAAAAGAATGATTTTTCAGATCTTTCTGTTTATGCTTCCCATGGAAGTCAAGATCAGGTAATCCCTGTAGATTGGGCAAGAAAAGCTCCAGAACTTTTGAAGGAATTAGGAATTGAACACAGCTATGCTGAATTCCCTGTGGGACACGGAGTGCATCCACAAAATTTTACCGAACTTAAAAAGTGGCTAGTAGAGCGACTTTAATCTTGTGGGTAGAGAAAAGATTTTTCTGTATTTAGGATCAGATTTTTATTTTCATCCAGCTCGTAAGATATTAGTATCTCTCCCCAGTAAGTGCCATCGGTAAAATCTGCAATGATCCATTTATGGTTTAGGATCTTTACTTTATTAACACGCATAACTCCTTCCATTCCTGCAAAGGGAACCAGATCATTATCTTCAGCTGCTTTATTTCTACCTATAATTTCATCTTCAATGGCAAGTGCTAATTCTTTAGAATTGATTCCTGAACGTTCAAAATAAGAAATGGCTTCTTCATTTTCGGCTAAAGAGAAATAATTCAAATTCAAGTTTTCACTTTCTAATTGCTCCTTCTCCTTCTCTAATTCGGCTACTCTATCTTGAAATTTTTCTATTTTTTCCTCTTTCGAATCAAGGATCTTTTTATCGTTCACATAAATAAAAATCGTGAACAAAAACATAAATATTAATAGATAAGAAATTATTTTATTTCGCATTATATCGTGATTTTTAAATTATCGTAGGCCAAAAAAACATTTTTTGGCAAAGTAGCCTGAATCTCATCATGAAATCCTAATAAGTGGCTTATATGAGTAATATATGCTTGTTCTGGATCTACTTCAGCAATAAAAGCTAAAGCCTCTTCCAGACTAAAATGAGAATGATGTGGTTCCTGCCTAAGTGCGTTTATCACTAAAACCTTTACTCCTTTCAATTTTTCTGTTTCTTCAGGCTCAATGGTCTTAACATCGGTTAGGTAGGCAAAATTCTTTAATCTAAAACCAAATACCTGTAACCTGTTATGCATAGCATTAACAGGTGTAATTGGAAGTTTTTTGAAAAAAAAAGCTTTGTTTTCAATTTCGTTTATCTGAACACTGGGCGCCCCAGGATATTTATCATCATTATTCAAAATATACTCGAATCGTTTGTGCAAGTTTTGAAGAACCCTTGGATGTGCAAAAATTGGAATATCTCCTTGCTTAAAGAAAAATGGCCTTATATCATCTAAACCAGCAGTATGATCGTTATGCTCATGGGTAAAAAGAACCGCATCTAGCTTCTCGATATTATTGGTTAACATTTGAGTTCTAAAATCTGGACCACAGTCAATTAAAATAGTATATCCCTCCCATTCTATCAGAACAGAAACTCTTAAACGCTTATCTTTTGGGTTTTCACTTAAACAAACTGGATGTTTGCTACCAATAACTGGGATTCCTTGTGAAGTTCCTGTGCCTAAAAATGTTATTTGCAATCCTGTTATTTTAATACAAAAGTAAGTATAATTTTTTTTCTACAGCCTTCTGTTTTACTACCTTTGCTCACAGCAACCCTTTTCTTAAAAAGATAAAATTATGCCGATTACCATTATGGGGGACCGTGAGTTTGAAAACGTTCCTTCAATTAAAAGTAAAGCTTTACGAATTAATCTAAATGAAAATATTTACGGCACATTTGCCGAAATAGGTGCAGGACAAGAAACTGTAAGGAATTTCTTTAGAGCTGGTGGAGCTTCCGGTACTATTGCCAAGGCGATGAGTGCATATGATAAAGATTTTAGTGATGCTATTTATGGTGTAGAAGATGATAAAAGGTATGTTACTGAAGCTAGGTTAAAGAAAATGCTTTCTTATGAGATCAATTTAATTGAAGATCGAATCTCCAGAGATAAACATCCTAACAAATTATTCTTTAGTTACGCCAACACAGTTGCAACGATAGATTTCGCTAAGAAATACAAAGGGCACGGATGGATAGGAATACGATACCAGGTAGATCCAAATGAAGATTATAATGAGATAAGTTTGCATATTCGTTTTCACGAAAACGATGCAAGACTTCAGCAAAACACATTAGGGATATTGGGTGTAAACCTTATTTATGGCGCTTATTACAAGTACGATAATCCTAAAAAATTACTGAGATATCTTTACGATCATATAGATAAAGATCAGATAGAAATAGATACTATCAACTTTTCGGGGCCACGATTTGAGAAAGTAGATAATAGATTAATGAGTCTTCAACTGGTGAAAAATGGCATGACCGATGCGGTAATGTTTGCCCCAGATGGAAACAATATCTTGCCGGCTAGAATACTTTATAAAAAGAACATTCTAGCATTGAGAGGGAGTTTTAGACCTGTTACCAAAGTTAATATGGATATGTATAAAAGGTCTTTAGAGCTTTTTATACAAGAAAATAAAGTAGAGGAAGAAAATACAGAAGTTATTTTTGAAATCACTCTTTCTAACCTTCGTGCTGAGGGTGAAATAGATGAGAGAGACTTCATGGATCGCGCGGAATTACTTTGCTCTTTAGGGCAAACAGTAATGATCTCTAACTTCCAGGAATATTACAGAGTTGTTGAATATTTCTCACGTTATACGAAAGAACGTATGGGATTAGCCATGGGTGTAAATAATCTAGTCGATATTTTCGACGAGAAATATTACCGCCATTTAAGTGGTGGAATCTTAGAAGCATTTGGAAAATTATTCTTTAAAGACCTTAAAGTATACCTCTACCCTCTTAAAGATCCTGAAACTGGTGAGATCATCACAAGTGAGAATTTAAAAGTACATCCACGTATGAAGGAATTATTTAAATTCTTTAAATACAACGGAAAAGTGGTTGATATTGAAAAATATAATCCAAATATTTTAGATGTTTTCTCTAGAGAGATCTTACAAATGATAAATGAAGGAAAAACCGGTTGGGAAAATATGTTGCCGGAACGCACCGCTAGTATGATAAAAGAGCAGAATCTTTTTGGATATAAAGAACCTAAACTAGAAAATAAATCTTAGAGATCTTTTATAAGTCACAAAAAAGCCGGATAATTAATTATCCGGCTTTTTTGTTTAAATCTGATTGACTTGTCTTTAATCTATTCGGGTAATCTTAGCCCCAATCGCTCTAAGTCTTTCATCTATATTTTCGTAACCTCTATCAATCTGTTCAATGTTATGTATTGTAGATGTTCCATTTGCAGACATGGCAGCGATCAATAAAGAAACACCTGCTCTAATATCTGGAGAAGTCATTGTAGTAGCTCTTAAACTAGATTTAAAATCGTGTCCTATTACGGTAGCTCTATGTGGATCGCAAAGTATGATTTTTGCTCCCATATCTATTAATTTATCTACAAAGAACAATCTGCTCTCAAACATTTTTTGATGTATTAGAACACTTCCTCTAGCCTGTGTTGCAACTACCAACAAAATACTCAATAAATCTGGAGTAAATCCTGGCCAAGGTGCATCACTAATATTCATAATTGAACCATCAATAAAATTTTGAACTTCATAACCATCCTTATGTGCAGGTACAAAAATATCATCCCCTCTTTTTTCTATGGTAATACCAAGCTTTCCAAAAGTTGTAGGAATAAGACCCAAATTGTCCCAACTAACATTTTTTATAATGATCTCACTTTTAGTCATTGCAGCCAAACCAATCCATGATCCAATCTCAATCATATCTGGTAAGATAGTATGTTCACAACCTGCAAAACTTTCTACACCTTCTATCGTTAATAAATTAGAGCCAACTCCTTCAATTTTAGCTCCCATAGAATTCAACATCTTACATAATTGCTGAAGATATGGTTCACAAGCGGCATTATAAATAGTGGTTTTTCCTTTAGCCCAAACTGCAGCCATAAGAATATTTGCAGTTCCAGTTACAGAAGCTTCCTCCAATAACATATAATTCCCAGTTAAACCTTCTGGAGCTTCTACGCCATAAAAACGCTCTTCCTTATTGTATTTAAATTTAGCTCCCAGTTTTACGAAACCGTCAAAATGAGTGTCTAATCTCCTTCTTCCTATTTTATCTCCTCCTGGTCTAGGAATATATCCTTTTCCAAATCTTCCCAATAAAGGGCCCACGATCATAATAGAACCACGAAGACCACTTCCTTCATTCTTAAATGCATCACTCTCCAAATAATCCAGGTCTATAGAATCACTTTGGAAACTATATCTTCCTTTATCTAGCTTTTCAATTTTAACTCCTAAATTCCCTAGAAGTTTAATTAGCTTATTAACATCTATTATATCTGGAATGTTATTTATTATAACTTTTTCCGGAGTTAATAAAACTGCACAAAGAATTTGAAGCGCTTCATTTTTAGCGCCTTGAGGTTGTATGCTCCCACTTAAGGAATGACCACCCTCAATTTGAAAAGTACCCATAAAATTTTGATTTTTTAATAGCGTTTACGTCCGCGTGGATTCCTATTACTAGCTGGTTTCTTAGGCGTATTGCTATATTTTTTATTCCCCTTGAGCAAGCTAGAAGCTTCACTAAGATCTTCTTCGCTATTCTTTAAGTTTATCTTACCATCACTTAATTCTTTTAAATGATTATAGATAACATCATCATCTACCGACTCTCTATTCCAATTCAAGTATGATTTCTTCATATGATTGGCTATAGCATATTCTAAAGCATCCCTAAGTTCACCACTTTCCCATTTTACAGCCTCATCTATCATTCTTTTGATATTGTTTCCGTAAAAACGATATTTCGGGAAGTTCTGAGGGTAATCCATTGGTTCTGGATGTTCCTCTAAAACTTCTCTGGAAGGTTTTGGAAATGGAGAATCCACATCTAATTTAAAATCGCTTATTATAAATAATTGATCCCATAGTTTATGCTGAAAATCTGGAACATCCCTTAAGTGAGGGTTCATATTTCCCATTATAGCAATAATAGATTTTGCTACTTTGTTGCGCTCCGCTTCATCTTCAATGGCAACAGTGTGTTCAACCATTTTTTGTAAATGCCGACCATATTCTGGAATGATCAACTTGCTCCTTTCAGAGTTATATTCTAATTCGTACGTCAAAATTGAAATTTATTGGTGATAACTAATTTGGTAGAAATTATACCGATTGCAAAATACTAAATATTATTCAACCGCCCTATGCTGGAAAAGAATAAAATAGCATAACGCAACTTGTTTTTAGTATTAAAGGGAAATTACTCCCTCCACTTCCTTCCCTACTCGCTTATATTTTGATATAACCGCATTGGGATCGCTCATTTTTACATTCACAGAAACACTGGTATATTTACCATTTTTAGACTCTTTCGTATTAATAACTGCTCCCATATTATCAAAAATATCATGAATTTGAACAATCTTTGATTTGTTAGTAAGAACAATAAACTTATATAAATATACTGAGGGCCAAGAACTTGTTTCTGCTAGTTGGACTTTTAATTTATCGTAAAATTCTTCTGAGTTTTTGTCTGACTCCATAATTTATTTTCATTCCTTCTTTTGCAAATATACGAGTTATGATTCATTTTTTTTATCGATTGCAAATACCGAAATTTGCCATGTGCAAAATCAAAAAATAGTTATTACCGGAGGTCCCGGTACAGGAAAATCTTCTATTATTAATTATCTGGAATCTCAAGGGCATTTCTGCTTGCATGAAATATCCAGACAAATAACTTTAGAAGCTCAACAACAGGGAATAGAACAGTTATTTTTGGAGAAACCTCTGTTATTCAGTGAGAAATTATTGGAAGCAAGAATAAATCAGCATTATGAAGCAGTTCAACTTTCTAAAGAACGTATATTCATAGATCGTGGAATTCCAGATGTAGTGGCTTATATGGATTATTTTGGCACATCCTATCCAGAAGAATTTATTATAGCTTGCAAGAACCACACATACGACAAAATATTCTTGTTACCACCTTGGAAAGAGATCTATACTAGCGATAATGAGCGTTACGAATCTTATGATCAAGCTTTAATAATTCATGAGAACTTAAAAAATTCTTATATTACTTATGGTTACAAGCCTATAGAAGTACCTAAAGGTACTATTGCCAATAGAAGTAGCTTTATAATGAATTCCTTAGATGGATAATTTTGCAGCAAGCCAAAGACATATTAACTAAGTACTGGGGGTATTCTTCTTTTAAATCTTTACAAGAGGATATAATTATTGCTGCGGAAAAAAATCAAGATATCATTGCCCTTCTTCCAACTGGTGGTGGGAAATCTTTATGCTACCAGATCCCTGCATTGCAAAAAGAAGGGATTTGTATAATTGTATCTCCCCTTGTTGCTTTAATTGAAGATCAGGTAATGGCATTGCAAGAAAAAGGGATCAAGGCAATGGCTATTACAGGAGGTATTCCCTATACAGAGTTAGATACCCTTTTGGATAATTGCATTTATGGAAATTATAAGTTTTTGTATCTATCTCCAGAGCGTTTACAACAAGACCTTGTTCGTGAACGTATAAAATTAATGCCTGTTAATTTAATTGCAATAGATGAAGCTCATTGTATTTCGCAATGGGGTCATGATTTTAGGCCAGCATATTTAAATGTTTCTTTACTAAGGGATCTGCATCCTGAAATTCCTATAATGGCAGTAACTGCTACCGCTACAAGCAGAGTTGTAGATGATATAGCTGAACAATTAAAACTGAAGAGTCCTAAGATTTTCAAGAACTCCTTGGAGCGAAATAATATTCGGTTTAATGTGATAGCTTCAGAAGACAAAGAATTTAGAATGCATCAATTATTGCAGGATCGTAGCGAAAGTGCCATTGTATATGTAAGAAGCAGAAATGCGACCTTAGAAATAAGTAGGTCATTAATAAAAAATGGATATTCCGCAGCAGCATTTCACGGAGGACTTTCTTCAAAAGAAAAATCCAAACTCCTAAATTCTTGGTTAAAAGAAAAAACTAAGATCATGGTAGCTACCAATGCTTTTGGAATGGGGATAGACAAGCCAAATGTAAGACACGTTATTCATCTAAATTTGCCGGAAAGCATTGAAAGTTATTTTCAGGAAGCTGGCAGAGCAGGTCGAGATGGCAATCCTTCTGTTGCTACTATAATCACGAATAAGAGTGATATACCAGTTCTAAAAAATCAGTTTATCAATTCCCTTCCAGACTTAGCTTTCGCTATTTTAATTTATAAAAAACTCACCTCCTATTTTCAGATAGCTTTCGGGGAAGGATTAAATACGGTGCACGATTTTAATTTTGCCGATTTTTGTCATCAATATCAGTTAAACAATACAAAAACATATAACACACTTCAGTTACTGGATAGAATAAGTATATTAAAATTGTCTCAACAGTTTCAAAAAGCTACTAGTCTTCAATTTATTATTTCTAATAAGCAATTACTGTATTATTTAGAAGAAAATCCGAAGTTTGATCCTGTTATAAAAGCGGTCTTAAGAACCTATGGTGGTATTTTTGACAATAAAGTTCAAATTAATATAGTCTCCGTTTGCAAGAAAGCAGGAGTTTCAGAAAAAGAGGCCCTGTCTATATTGAATAATTTAGATAAAGATAAAATAGTTGAGTTTGAACATCAACAAAATGATGCTTCTATAACTTTTTTAGTGCCTAGAGAAGATGAGAACAGTATTTATCCATTTTCAGAATATATAAAAAATCAATCTATCAGTAAGCTTAGAAAAATTGAAGCTTTATTGAAATATGTTGAAAATGACAAAAAATGTAGAAGTCAGCAATTACTAAATTATTTTGGGGATAAAGATGCTGTCAAGTGCGGAATCTGTTCGGTATGTATGCCGAAAGAAAAATATCTCAAAAAAGAATTGATTAGAAGTATTTATAATGACGTGATTTCATTATTGAAGCTTAAAGATGAAAACTCAAGAACTATCATTAGCACGCTTCCATATCAAGAAAAAGCTATTTTAAAAGTGATAGATTTAATGTTGGATAAAGAATTGATTTCTATAACCCCAACTAATACATATAAATTAAAAAATTAATGAGAGATCTAAGAATAGTTTTTATGGGTACTCCAGAATTTGCTGTGACCACCCTAAAATATATAATAGAAGCCAAATATAATGTTGTAGGTGTAATTACCGCACCAGATAGACCCGCAGGAAGAGGAAGAAAATTGCAACAAAGTGCTGTAAAGGAATTTGCTGTAGCTAATGAACTTCCTGTATTACAACCTACCAATTTAAAATCTCCAGAATTTTTAGAAGAATTAAAAAGTCTAAAGCCAAATCTACAAGTTGTTGTTGCTTTTAGAATGCTTCCTAAAGTAGTTTGGCAATTACCAGAATTTGGCACCTTTAATTTGCATGCTTCTTTATTACCACAATATAGAGGTGCTGCACCAATTAATTGGTCCATCATAAATGGCGACACACACACGGGAGCATCCACTTTCTTTATAGATGAAAAAATAGACACCGGTGCAATGATCCTTCAAAAGGAAACTCCAATCGAACTAAAAGATAATGTAGGGAGCCTTCATGATAGATTAATGATCCTTGGAGCAGAACTGGTAATAGATACATTGGATCTAATAAAAAATGATAAGGTAAAAACAATCTCACAAAAAGAAAGTGAAGGTCTAAAAGAGGCTCCTAAATTAACAAAGGAAAATACACGGATTAACTGGTCTTTAAGTGCTACTAAGCTTTTTGATTTTATAAGAGGTTTAAATCCATATCCTGCAGCATGGACTATTATTAAAAATGGAGAAATAGAATTAAATACTAAGCTTTATGATATAGAGATCTTAATAGAATCTCATGATAAAGAACCAGGAGAAATTGTTCAAGAGGAGAATAAATTAAAAGTTGCAGTTAAAGACGGATATATTTTAATCAACGAAATTCAGTTACCAGGGAAACGAAAAATGAAAACAAAAGAACTTTTAAATGGGTATCAATTTGAAACTGGGGCCAAAGTTCTGTGAAGCCTTATCCACACTGAAATGCCTGATTATTGAAAATAATTAGTATATTTATTAACAATAAACCTAAGTTATTAACAAAATCTCGCATTTCCCTTGATATTACTTGCGTGGCTGAGAAATCCACATAAATTTGTAAAGCAAATTAACATAAACGTTTAACCAACAATTAATTTAAAATTGAAATTATGAACAAAACAGATTTAATCGATTCAATGGCTGAACATGCTGGAATTTCTAAAGCAGCAGCTAAAAAAGCATTAGAGTCATTCTTAGGAAATGTTGAAGGTTCTCTTAAAAAAGGAGATCGCGTTTCTTTAGTAGGATTCGGTTCATGGTCAGTTTCTAAAAGAGCTGCTCGTGAAGGTAGAAACCCACAAACTGGTAACACTATAAAGATTGCTGCTAAAAACGTAGTAAAATTTAAAGCGGGTGCAGATTTACAAAAAGCTGTTAACTAGTTATAGTTTTTTATAAAAAGATAAAACTCTCCTTCGGGGGAGTTTTTTTTTGAATTTATATAACAAATTATTTGAAATTGTTAAATTAATCTTTAGCTTTAATAAAAACTATAGAATCATGATTGCTTTAAAACCAGAAAAAGGTCTTTTATTGGTTGCCGAGCCAACAATTATAGGAGATACATCCTTTAATCGCTCTGTGGTATTGCTAGCAGAACATTCTGAATCTGGTTCTATTGGATTTATCTTGAACAAGATTCTTGACTTCACCCTAAAAGATTTAATTCCTGGTCTTAATAAAAGCTTTAAAATCTACAATGGAGGGCCAGTAGAACAGGACAACCTTTATTTCATTCATAAGATACCAGATCTCATTCCTGATAGTATAGAAATTGCCAATGGGATATATTGGGGCGGAAATTTTGAGGTAGTAAAGGAACTTATTCTTAGTGACCTAATAACAGATAAAGAAATCCGTTTTTTTCTTGGCTATTCAGGCTGGGACGCAGAACAACTTACCGAAGAGTTAAATTCAAATTCTTGGATAATTACTGAGCATCAAGATACAAAAGACATTATAGAAAGATCCTATAGATCGTTTTGGAAGGATAAAATGATGGAGCTTGGCGGAAGCTATGTGTTATGGTCTAATGCTCCCGAAAATCCTAGTTATAATTAGCCCAACCTAGCCTTTACATTCAACTTAGTAAGCACCTCTTTCCCCACAGTATTATTATATTCTTTTTTACGGTATTTTGAGATTGGTTGAACTCCAACGATTACATTAGAAATAAATAATTCATCTGCTTTTTGAAGTTCAAATGGAGAGATACTGGTTTCTTCTATTTCCAGGTCCATCATTTTTTTCACAACAGAGAGGATTTGTTTTCTAGAAATCCCATTAAGAGCGCCATCTTGTAATGGTGGAGTTTTAATTTTATTTCCATTCACAATAAAGATATTCCCATTTAGCGCCTCAACTACCTGTTTTTTCTCGTTGATCAAAAGACAGTTATGATAATCATTTTCTTTGGCAAAAATACTTCCTAGAACATTTACTGCCCTATTGTTAGATTTAATAGTAGAAAGAAGTCCACTGGTTACATAGTGATCTTTAAATAATTCCACTTCATACGGCTCTTCGTTTAATAAATAGAAAGGATCGGCAAGCGTTTCTGAAGTAATAATATATTCTATATCTAGAGTGTCTGGTCTATAAAACCCGCCAGATTTTCTAAAAACCGTGAATCGGATCCTTGCGGGAGAATTACTAAGTTCATTAGCTTTAAGCAAGTCTAAGATCTCTTCCTCTAAAAATTCAGGAGAAAAATTAGCTGGGATCTCCATACGCATAATGCGCATAGAAGACATTAACCTAAAATAATGATCTTCCCAAAAGATGATCTTTCCATTAATAACCCTTAAAGTTTCGAATACAGAATCCCCATATGCAAGCCCTCTATTGAAAACTGAAATAGTTGCATCTTTATCTTCGACTAAATTCCCATTAATATTTATCATAAAAAAAGCCCCGTAATATTTATAAAACGGGGCAAAGGTACTATTTAAAATATAAAAATTAGGATGAACCTAAGATCTGTTTTAAGTCTGAAATCATGTTTTCCCAAAGCATCTTCCCTTCTTCTATCTCATCATCTTCAGCAAAATCTGTGATCATGATAGAAACATCTTTAGTAATCTCGTCAACTTGAATTCTGATTTCGAAAAAATATGGAGAATCCTCATCTTCCAACCATCTAAATTTTATGCGTTCACCATTTTTCTTGCTTAAAAGTTTTGCTTTTTCTTCAGATTCATTCCAAATGAAGGTGAAAAATTCCCCACGAGAATTTACATCGTCCGCATACCACTCGCTAAGACCAGAAGGTGTTGAAATATATTGATATAATAACGAAGGGGAAGCTTGTATTGGAAATTCCATTTCGTACTTAACTTTATCTTCCATGCTTTTTAAATTAGATTTTGAGCAATATATATATTAATTGCTAACCTTGAAAGAAAACAAATTAAAAGTTTCGTAAAATAAAACTTGTGCTAAAACAAATAGTTTTTATATTTGCAGCCGCAAACTTTAAGGTTGTAACGCCCATTATTATTAGCGGTTGTTCTAATCTATTTGTTTGCAATTGAATACAAAATTTGGCGAGGTAGCTCAGTTGGTTAGAGCGTTGGATTCATAACCCAGAGGTCACGAGTTCAAATCTCGTTCTCGCTACTTAAACCGATCAGAAATCATATTCTGATCGGTTTTTTTATTCTCATAATTTTCTTTCCTGTTTTTAAGTTATATCTTAATACTTAATTTCCTGATATTTCAGGTTTTAATCTATTTTTTGATGCAGCATATTGTTATTCTTACCGGTGCCGGAATTAGTGCAGAAAGTGGGCTTAAGACCTTTCGTGACTCTGATGGACTTTGGGAAGGACATGATATCATGGAAGTTGCTTCTCCCGAAGGCTGGGATAGAAATACCGAGAAAGTACTAGATTTTTACAATCAGCGCAGAAAACAATTACTAAAAGTGGCTCCAAATAAGGCTCACAAAGCCTTAGTGAAACTGGAAGCCAAATATAAGGTGAGCATTGTCACTCAAAACATAGACGATCTGCACGAGCGAGCAGGAAGCTCCAGAGTTATTCATCTTCATGGCGAATTATTAAAAGTGCGGAGCACTTTTGATCAAGATTTGGTAATGGATTGGAAAAATGATGTGAAAATTGGTGATTTTTGTGAACACAACTTTCAATTACGTCCACATGTGGTTTGGTTTGGAGAACCAGTACCCATGTTTCCTATGGCAGCAGATCTCGTCCAAAATGCAGATATATTAATAATCGTAGGCACCTCTATGCAAGTATATCCGGCAGCAGCTTTGTTGGATTTTGTAGAAGAAAATGTACCTATATATTTTGTAGACCCCAAACCGGCAATACGCCCTCGGGATTCTACGATTATAATTAATGAGCAGGCAACTATTGGTGTTCCTAAATTGGTGCTGGACCTATTACAAAATAGCTAAACCCCACTATCAATAAAATTCTCCTTAGCAGTATAAATACACTTAAAAATATCTTTAGATCTGGCTTTCTAAAATTGTTAAAGGCTTACCTTTGAGCCTTAATTTATAAAAGCTGTATAGAATGACACCTCTTAGTGCAATTTCTCCAATTGATGGAAGATATCATCAAAAAACAAAAAATTTATCGGCGTATTTTAGTGAGGAAGCTCTTATAAAATATAGGGTTCGAGTTGAAATTGAATATTTTATCTCCTTATGCGAGTTGCCTCTTCCTCAGTTAAAAAATATAGATACTTCTGTTTTTCCAAAGTTGCGCGACATCTATAACAATTTCACATCTTTGGATGCTTCAGCTATCAAAGAAATTGAAAAGACAACTAATCATGATGTAAAGGCAGTAGAATATTTTATAAAAGAAAAATTTGAAGATCTTTCTTTAAGTCAGTTTAAAGAGTTTATCCATTTTGGACTTACTTCTCAAGACATAAACAATACTGCGATTCCTTTAAGTTTAAAGGAAGCAGTCTCTAACGAATATATCCCAGCGCTTAACGAAATAATTGAAAAATTAGAAAACTTAAGTGAAGATTGGGCAAATATTCCATTATTGGCAAGGACTCATGGGCAACCCGCTTCCCCTACTCGCTTAGGAAAGGAAATGGAAGTTTTTACTACCAGATTGAATGAACAATTAAAGTATTTAAAAAACATTCCAAATGCAGCTAAATTTGGAGGTGCAACAGGAAACTTTAATGCTCACAAGGTGGCTTATGGAACAATAGATTGGAAAAAATTTGGATCTAGTTTTGTTCAAGACACCTTAGGCTTGCATCATTCTTTTCCAACTACTCAAATTGAACATTATGACCATATGGCAGCATTGTTTGATACTTTAAAACGCATTAACACGATTCTAATAGATCTTGACAGGGATTTCTGGACCTATGTATCTATGGATTATTTCAAACAGAGTATAAAAAAAGGAGAAGTAGGTTCTTCTGCAATGCCACATAAAGTAAATCCTATAGATTTTGAAAACAGTGAAGGAAACTTTGGGATAGCAAATGCGATTTTCGAGCATTTATCTTCTAAATTGCCTGTTAGTAGATTACAACGAGATCTAACAGATAGTACTGTTTTAAGAAATATTGGGGTGCCAATTGGGCATACTCTTATTGCATTTCAGTCTACGCTGAAAGGTTTAAACAAACTTCTATTAAATGAAGAAAAAATAAAGCTAGATCTTGAAAATAACTGGGCTGTGGTAGCAGAAGCAATTCAGACGATTTTAAGAAGAGAAGGTTATACCAACCCATATGAGGCTCTTAAAGGTTTAACAAGAACCAATACAGCTATAACCAAACAAAGTATGGGAGACTTTATTGAAACTCTTGAAGTATCTCAAGAGATCAAAAATGAATTAAAAGTAATTACTCCACAAAACTATACGGGTATTTAGAGCCTTATTTATAAATAACAAAAAAGCCCTTGAAAAGAAATTTTCAAGGGCTTTTTTGTTGTTGTGCAATGCACTGTTCAATTTACATTTGGTCACTAGAAAGCATCTTGGAAATACCTTCCAGACCACCCATATCTATATCTCCTTTTTGAAGAGATCTCACCAATTGTAAAATATCTGATGGATTCATATTATCTCCTAAGACTCTAGCGATTCCCATCCCCTTCATTTCATCTTCTCCATAAACTATAATTTCATCTACAGCTTCCTCACTACCTGTGTAATACACGGCCATTTTAGAATTTCCTCCACCATACTTCATTAGAAGCTGATATTTTTCATCCTTCAGGATATTAATTATCTTAGCTTTTTCAGCATCTATTTTAGTTTGATTTTCCCGCTTCTTAGGTATCGCTAAAATATTGATCTTCTTAACTGTTTCCAATGTCTTTTTCTGGTCTACAGTTAACTTTTCTGTATTTGCAAATAGACTAGTTGGAACATCTACAGCAACAAATTCCTTGTCACCTTGATTATCCACATAATATTCTTGCAAACTTTGATTATTATCGCAAGACATCAGAAGAAGAACTGTGCCTAAAAGAGTTATACATTTAAAAAAATTCATGATTTATATTTTAGATTTTTTATTAACTTTTTTTAATTCTTCAGCACCTGGAACTTTTAGGTCGGTTGCTAATTTAGAAAGTTGTGTAAGATCTATATCCCCTGTTATACTTAAGATCATAGAAATTGGCTTTCCGTCTTTTTCTCCATCCATGAACATAAAAAGTTCACTTACAAAATTATCGTTTCTACCTGGTTTAGAATAAAATTTAATATTCTTCCCATCTTCATTTACTCTCATTAACTGCTCTAAAGATCCTTTACTTAAGTAGGAAGCAACGTCTGATTGCATTTGCGAGCGTACTCCCGGTGCAGCACTAGAGAACATTCTTATTTCCTTTAAATTCTCAATAAGCTTAATATATTGTTGTGCTTCTGGATCTGTGGAGCTTAAGTCTACTTTAGCCAATAACTTGAACATTTTACTGGTCATGATCATGGCATCTACTTCTTTCATGTTTTCATATTTCTCAAAACTCTGAGAATATCCTAGAAGTGAAACTAAACTTAAGGCAATAACTAAAATTGATTTTTTCATGGTAATTAATTTTTATTGTTCTTTGATAAATTTGTTTTTGGTTTTATTGAATTCATTTAAATACTCTAGATCTTCTCTTCCATCACTAAAAACATCTGCCACCATCTGTAGTGTTTCTTTTGTTTTTAAATAAGCTTGTTCAGGGTCTTCGATAGTTCCTAAATTTTGATCTTCTAATTTCTTATTAGTTAAATTGTTAAAAAACAAAAAACCCATTATTATTAAAATACTTGCAGCAACTCCCGCATAAGCCCATTTCCTAGTAGGAGCAGATTTTAATCGGGAATCTTTTGGATACTTGATCTTTCTTGATTCAATATTAAAATTGAAAATACTTTTATAAGCAATAAATTCTTTTGGAACTTCTTCAGAACTAAAATACTTCTTTAAATCCCTTTCCTCCTGAAGAGATGTCTCTCCCTCCTCATATTTCTGCAATAAATTTCGCAAATCATTTAATTCCATATCCATGTATTTTAAGTAACTCTTCTTTTATTTTTTTTCGTGCTCTAGAAAGCGTAACCCTAATTGCTGGTTCATTCATCTTAGTAATTTTAGCTATTTCGCTATAATCATACTCTTCAATATCCCGCAACTGAAAGATCACCTTTTGCTGTTCCGGAAGCATTTCTACAATTCTTTCTATATGCTTCATCTCGTCATTCAACTCAGCCTGTGAATGCACCGATAATTCATTACTATCATAATTACTGTGAATTATGCTTAAATTATTATTAGACCTAGCTTTTAATTGATCCAAACAGTAGTTTTTAGTAACCGATATCATAAAAGCTTCTATATTGGCATAGTCCTTGACCTTATTCTTTCGATTCCAGATCTTTAGGATCACTTCCTGGGTTGCATCTTCAGCTGCTTCTTTAGATATAAGCAAACGAAGTGCCAAACGGAACATTTTATCTTTGACGGGATCTATTAACCTTAAAAAGGTATGATGTTTCATTAAGTTGGTTGGTTGGTTTATAACCCTCTTATACTTAAGACGATTTATATCAAACTTTGTAACAACAATTTTGTATTTATTGCAATTTTGTCATTAATTTTAGAATCTTAATTAAAAACGATTAAAACTACTATGAAAATTTTTAAAACCGTACTACTTACCCTTCTATTTAGCACATTTTTTGTCTCTTGTTCCAAGGATCAAGATGATGAAAAGCCGCCAATAGTTGAACCTACTGCCGACTTAACAGTGGAAAATTTTATCTACCGCGGAATGAATGAAATATACCTATATAAAGCGGATGTTCCTGTTTTAGCAAATAGTTATTTTGCTTCTCAAACTGAAAAAAATGATTTTCTAGATAATTATGCATCTCCAGAAGATCTTTTTTATGATGGTTTAACCGCATCTCAAGACAGATTTAGCTTTATAGTTGACGATTATGTTGATTTAGAAAGGACATTTAGTGGAGTTAGTAAAACAAATGGACTGTCATTTGGTTTAGTTTACAACAATTGCGGATGTAGTGAGATCTTTGCATATGTACGCTATATATTGCCTAATACTCCTGCTGCTGCATCAGGGCTTAAAAGAGGTGACATTATATCTAGAATAGACGGACAACAATTAACCGATACTAATTTCGAGGAATTATTTTCCCCAGATGCATTTACTGTTGGTCTTGCCACATTAGAACAAAGTGGCACCACTAAAGATATAGATCAAACTTTTGACCTTACTAAAATCGCTGATTATAATACAAACCCAGTTTTTATCGCTAAAACCTTAGATGTTGATGGGCAAAAGGTTGGTTACCTAATGTATAACAGTTTTACTTCAGATTACGATCCTGAATTGAATGATGCATTTGGTCAATTTAAAGCAGATGGAGTTACAGATCTTATTTTAGACCTTCGTTACAACGGTGGAGGATCTGTGAGAACTGCTACGGACCTTGCGTCAATGATTACAGGGCAATTTCCTGGCGAATTATTTATGAAGGAATTTTGGAATGCAGAATATCAAGCTTATTTTGAAAGTACTGAAGAATTAAAAATGAGGCTTTTAAATAACTTTAACACCACTTTAAAAACTGGCGAAAGCATAAATAGCTTGAATTTAAGCCGGGTATATGTGATTACTACGAATCGTTCTGCTTCCGCAAGTGAATTGGTGATCAATGGTTTAAATCCTTACATCAATGTTATACAAGTAGGAGAAACCACTACTGGTAAATTCCAAGCTTCTCTTACACTTTACGACTCTCCAAACTTCGGAAGAAATAATGCGAATTCTAGCCATACCTACGCTATTCAGCCTTTAGTATTGAAATCGGTTAATTCTGCTGGAGTATCAGATTATATCAATGGATTAGATCCAGATATAGCAATAGATGAAAATATTAGAGAACTAGGAGTTTTAGGAGAATTAAGTGATCCAATGCTTAATACTGCTGTAAATACGATTCTAGGAAATAGAATTAGTGTGAATACAGATTTTACTAAATATAAATTTGTTGGTGAAAGTTCAATGCAAGATCTTAATTACCAGAGAATGTATATTGATAAAGTGCCTGCGGTTATTGAAAAATAATTTTGAGATATTTCTCAATAAAAAAGGGTTTCAACTAAGTTGAAACCCTTTTTGTTTTATTTTGACTAGGGAAACAAGAACTCCGAAGCAGGACCAAAAGGTATAGATTTCAGAAAATAATTTTATGATCTCAATACAAGCTTCGAGAAATTAAACCCTCAATGAGGGATTAAAAATTCAAAGTCATTCCAAATCTAGCATTTCTGCCACGTGTGTTAAATCTATATATTTCTTCATAATCTTCGTTGGTTAGATTACTGATCCCTCCAAAGATCTTTATATTTTCATTCACTCTGTGGCTTATATAAAAATCTAGCAAATTATAACTTTTTAATGTCACCTCTTTACTTTCAAAAGTTTCATTATCGAAAAATGAATCGGTTCTATCATCATTAAATTGATATGTCAAGGATGCGAAAGAATTAGTTGAAATATTATAATTGAGAGAAGCATTTAACTTGTGCTTTGGAATTCTCAAAGCAAATCTTTCTTCAGCTTCAGTAAAAGTGTAATTGGTTTTAAACTTCAGTTTATCAGAAAAAGCATAATCCAGCTCTAGCTCTACTCCACTTGCATTGAACTTTTCATCTATATTTCTATATTCAGAAATAAAATTAACAGGATCTACCGTTACAAAATCTATGTAATTAGTTGTTTCTCTATTAAAATAAACCGCACTAAACCTAAGCGCCTCTGAGTTGAATTCTAATCCTGCTTCAACTGTAGCACTTTCTTCTGGATCTAAACCTATATTCCCAAAAGTACTGTCATACAATTGAAATAATGAAGGAGTGATATACGCCGTGCTATAAGAAGCCAAGGCTTTTAAATTGCCGGTTTTTAGTTTAAAATTATAAGATGGATTAATATTATATACCAAATTTGTACCGTATTCACTATGAATATTTAGCCTAGCTCCGGTGTTAATATTAAGTCCGTTTTCAGAAATATAAACCAGATTTACGTAAGGATCTATAATATCGAAATCTGCAACATCCTCACTTACCGTTTGCGCAAATTCGGTTTCTCCAAAAGGGATGCTATAACTATTAAAACTGCTAAAGACTCCGTTTAAACCAATAATAGTATGAAATTTATTATTGAATATATATTTATTATGAGCATCAAAAGCGTACACTTTACTGTCATATTTACTTGGGAAATCAGAAATGATCTCACGTTTTAGTTCAGAATAGCTATCGCTAAATATGAAGCTTCCATTTTTATAAGTGGCTACCCAATGACTCCCCGTTCTAAACTGCTGACTATCCAAAATGTTATCTGCATCTGCATACATAAAGGCATCATCAAAAGAAGACTCAAAATCGTCGTAATTTCCGTAGAAGTAGAATTTCAATTTTTCACTTATCTTATATCCAACTCGTGCATACACATTGTATTTTGAAAATGGATTATCTTCAAAGTTTTCCTCCTCATTTTCTGAAGCTACCGCAGACATGTTTTCTGAATGTCTATTGCTAAAATTAACCTGATAATCGAATTTCGAAAGCTTTCCACTTAATCCAACAGAATTATCAAATTGAGCAATGTTATAGTTTGCATTATTTTGAGTTTGATTAGTTCCCAAAACAGATTGCAATTGCAAACCTATCTTTTTATCAACCGGAGATTTCGTGGTGATATTAATAACTGCTGTAGCAGCACCAGAACCGTAAAGTGTGCTAGATGCTCCTTTAATAATTTCTATGGAAGCTACCTGATCTAGAGGTAAAAGACGCAAATCGAAATCGTTCGAAATTGCCGAAGGATCACTTAATTGTACACCATCTACTAATATAACAACCTGACGATTTCTCCCTCCCCGAACATAATATCCTAAATTCTGTCCATCATTACTTCGGGCTCCATTAATCTCAATACCGCTTACCCTGTTTATTACTTCAGGCAAACTTTGTCCGCTGCTTCTTTCCAGTTCTTTAGTGGTTATTTTCGTAATAACCTTCCCGCTGTTTTCGCGTTTCAATTCAAATTTCGAATCGATCAGGACTACTTCATCTAAAGTGTCCACTGCTGTTTCTTTTTGTTGTCCATAGAACAATCCGGTGCACAACAAGGCACCACAAATCCATAATTTTTTTAGCATAATTAAATTTTTGCCAGGAAAAAAGATGTAGAATAACCTACACCAAACTTTTATCCCGAAAGTTTGACATTGTGTGAACATAGGCAGGTCTCCTGGCTCGTGTCCTATTGTTTACCTTCCCATGCAATATTCGCACAGTGGTTTTAAGAAGTAGTAACAATAGACATCCCAATTATTCCGATACTATCGGGAAGGGACTAAACTTACAGTTGCGGGAACAGCTTTGGATTTTTTGTTTTCTGAATAATTACTTCGGAAAACAAATCACCAAATTCCCTTTTAATTGATGCAATTTCTATTTATTAGAAGATGGCATCAAACCAAAAATTCTCTGCGAAATTAAACATTTATCTATCTTTTGCTTCAAAAATTTTAAATAATATTACTTTTGAACCTCAAATAGATGAACCTTGCATAAACTATGTATTCTTTTGTGTCTTATCATTTTCTCTTCCTGTAAAAATGAAGAGTCAAAGATTGTTTATTCAAAAGCAACTGGAGAAGTTGTTCCTGTTGAATACGCCAAAGGATTTAAAATTCAACAATTTGATGGTTATAAATTGATGACCGTGAAAAATCCATGGCCAAAAGCGGATAAAAGCTTTACCTATTTGTTAGCTGAAAAGGAGGCTAACATCCCTTCTGAGGTTCAATATGACCTCAAAGTAACTATTCCAGTTCAAAAAATTGTTGTTACCTCTACCACCCACATTCCTTCTCTAGAAATTCTAAATGAAGAACAAAGCTTATTAGGTTTTCCTGGACTTAATTATATCTCTTCAGAAAAAACCAGAGCTCGCATTTCTAAAGGTCTTGTTGCCGAACTGGGCCAAAATGAATCTATGAATACTGAAATACTTATTTCGTTAGATCCAGACTTAGTTATTGGTTTTGCTATAGACGGAAACAATAAAACGTTTAGTACCATCCAGAAAAGTGGAATTCCTGTGATCTATAATGGAGATTGGACCGAAGAATCTCCGCTAGGCAAAGCAGAATGGATCAAATTTTTTGGAGCATTTTATAACAAAGATGCACAAGCTTCAGCAAAATTTAATGAAATTAGAGACTCCTATCTTGAGTCAAAAGAATTGGCGAAAAACGCAAAATCTAGCCCTACTGTTCTAAGTGGTTCTATGTATAAAGATCAATGGTATGTGCCTTATGGAAATTCTTGGCAAGCCAAATTTATTGAAGATGCCAACGCCAATTATATTTACAAAGACACCAAAGGTTCTGGTAGTATTGCATTATCTTTTGAAAGTGTTTTAGATAAAAGTAAGGATGCAGAGTACTGGGTAGCTCCGGGGCAATTTCAATCTTTTCAGCAATTAATGGAAACTTCTTCCCATTATACACAATTTAAGGCCGTACAAGACAAAAAGGTCTTTACCTACAGTAATTCTTTAGGCACAACTGGAGGGGTGATTTATTATGAGCTAGCTCCCACAAGGCCAGATCTGGTTCTAAAAGATCTAATTTCCATATTTCACCCAGAGCTATTACCAGATTATAAGTCAACATTTTTTAAAGCCTTGCAATAAATGCCGTATACAGCTAGATACAAAGGACTTTTATTATTGCTTTTTGTTTTAGTGATATTAATGGCGCTTGTAAATGTTAGCCTTGGATCTGTAGAGATTCCTTTAAAAGATATTTTCAGCATCTTATTCACAAAGGGAACAAGCCAAGAAAGTTGGCAATATATAATTTTAGAGTACAGGCTACCAAAAGTATTTACAGCAATCTTTACAGGCTCTGGACTTGCGGTAAGTGGGTTATTAATGCAAACACTTTTTAGAAATCCATTGGCGGGACCTTATGTTTTAGGACTAAGTAGTGGCGCCAGTTTGGGAGTAGCAATAGTAATTATGGGAGCATCGGTTTTTGGAGTAGGGACCGCAGCTTTATTACTTTCAAAATGGAGCTTAGTGATTGCTTCAAGTTTAGGAAGTTTACTAGTACTTGTAGCCGTTTTATTGGCTTCAGCGAAGCTAAGGGATACTATGGCAATTCTAATTATAGGTTTAATGTTTGCCAGTCTAACCGCTGCGGTAGTAAGTGTTTTAGCCTATTTTAGTCCTGCAGCACAATTACAGCAGTACATCTTCTGGTCTTTTGGAAGCCTTGGAAATTTATCTTGGCAAGAAGTTTCAATTTTGGCGATTTTCTGGTTTCTAGGAATAGTTTTGGCAGTATTTTGTATCAAGAATTTAAATACGCTTCTGTTGGGTGAAAACTACGCAAGAAGTCTAGGAGTTAAAATAAGTACCAATAGGTTTATAATAATTATTGCTACCAGTTTACTAGCAGGGAGTATCACAGCCTTCGCAGGACCAATTGCTTTTGTAGGTCTTGCAGTGCCGCATTTGATAAGACAAGTAATTCCAACAAACGATCATAAAATTTTGCTGCCTGCTGTAATTTTTGGGGGAGCAATACTTATGTTAGTTTGCGATATTGCCGCTCAATTACCCGGAACTGAATATACTTTACCAATAAATGCAATTACTTCCATAATTGGAGCTCCTGTTGTAATTTGGTTATTGATTAGAAAACGAAAATTTATATTTTAATATCAAAACATCTATCTTAAATAAAGTGATTACCGCCAAAGATCTAAGCATTGGTTACCGAAATAAATCGGCTGATACCTGCATTGCATCTGCTATTGATCTTGAAATTGGAGAAGGCGAATTGGTTGGGCTTATAGGTGTAAATGGAGTTGGGAAATCTACGCTATTAAGAAGTCTAAGCGGTGTACAACCATACTTAAAGGGAGAAGTTTCTATTTTAAATAAAAACCTACAAAAACTTTCATCCGAAGACTTAGCAAAAACCATTAGTGTGGTGCTTACAGAGCAACCGATATCCAAAAATTTAAGTGTTTCTGAATTGATTGCTTTAGGAAGACAGCCTTATACTAATTGGATAGGTTCACTTTCTATAGAAGACAGAAATAAAATTCAAACCTCAATAGAATTGGTGAATATTGAAGCACTTAAAGATAAAAGATGCTTCGAGTTAAGCGATGGCCAGCTTCAAAAAGTACTTATCGCAAGAGCTTTAGCACAGGACACCCCTTTTATTATTCTAGATGAACCTACCACTCATTTAGATATGTATCATCAAGCATACGTGCTTAAATTATTGAAAAAGCTAACAACAGAGACCAATAAAAGTATTCTTTTTGCAACTCATGAAATTAACTTAGCCCTTCAGCTCTGTGACAAAATAATTATCATGGAAAAAGATAAGGTAATTGCTGGATCTCCAAAGGAGCTTATCGAAAAAAATGCATTTTCAAACATCTTCCCGAGCGATCTTATTTACTTCGACGATGAATCGATTTCCTTCAAAATAAGAACTTAGTAGATAAAGCACTACTATCCGCAAGTTGGTTCTTTAAATCCTTTTTTTTCTTTGCTTCGTTTCTTTTGGATGAGCAAAAGAAATGAAGGGCAGATTAAAAAAAACAATTGGTTTAAGATTTTTGAACCAAAAACGTTGGCCTAATTTTACTTAGAATAAGAGAGTAAGCCCCTATCAATGATGCTTATAAACTACTTTTTTAAAGTCATAGAAAAACTTTCGGATGTTACAGTGGATAAATTTAGAATTCAATATTATTCTCTTCAAAAGAAATTCAATTAAGTATATTTGAAGAAAGGGAATCTCTCTATGACCGAAACCATTCTAATACCCCTCATTTTTATAATATCTCTTTTCACAGGTATAGTGGTTGGGTATCTTCTTACAAAGCTTAAAATGAAAGCTTCTGTTGAAATAATTAATGCTGAAAACATTCAATTAAAACATCATTTAGAAGAAGTTAAAAATCAGCATAACAATATTTTAGAAGATATCAAAAGATCAAATTCTGAAAGCAAAGAACTTTTGGAAAAACAATTGACTAAAATTGAAACTGAACGGGAATTTATAAGAAAAGAAAAGGATTTCTTGAGTACAGAACTAGCCACTAGAAACTCGGAATTTGAAAGCTTAGCACAAAAAAATTCTGAACAAAAAAAGGAAGTGGAACAATTACAGGAGAGATTCAGCAAAGAATTTGAAAATCTCGCAAACAAGATCTTCGATCAAAAATCGGAGAAATTCACTTTGATGAATAAAGAGAATATTCAGAATATATTGGATCCACTTGGAGAGAAAATTAAAAGCTTCGAGCAAAAAGTAGATAAAAATAACACAGATTTCATCCACAGACATGCTCAACTAGGTGAACAGCTAGTACATTTAAATAAACAAAATCTTAAGATAAGCGAAGAAGCCATCAATCTAACCAAGGCATTAAAAGGTGATAATAAAATGCAGGGAAATTGGGGAGAAATGGTACTGGAAAGGGTTTTAGAAAGAAGCGGGCTTCAGAAGGACAGTGAATATTTTGTTCAGCAGAATTTTCAAAATGAAAATGGAAAAAGGGCGATGCCCGATGTAGTGATCCATCTGCCAGGAGATAAAAAAATGATCATCGACTCAAAAGTTTCTCTGAATGCTTATGAGCGCTATATGAATGACGACGATGAATCTCAAAAATCATCGCATCTTAAGAACCATGTGATATCAGTTAAAAAACGGGTTGATGAGTTAGGCGCAAAAAATTACCATGCGCTGTATCAAATGGAAAGCCCGGATTTTGTTTTGCTTTTTATTCCAATAGAAGCGGCCTTTGCAGTGGCTTCTAATAGTTATCCTCAACTATATAATGATGCTTTTGATAAAAACATAATTATTGTAACTCCTACTACCCTTTTGGCTGTTCTTAAAACGATAGATAGTATGTGGCAAAATGAGAAGCAAAAGTTAAATGCTATAGATATTGCAACTCAGGCCGGTGCTTTATACGATTCTTTTGCTAATTTAACCGAGGACCTTTTAAGGGTTGGTAAGCAAATAGGAACTGTACAGAGCACCTATGACAGCGCCATGAAAAAGCTGACTGGAAAAGGGAATCTTATTAGAAAAGTAGAACGTTTAAAAAAGCTAGGCGCAAAAGCCAGTAAACAATTAGACACTAAATTGTTAGCTCAATCTCAGGAAGATCTAGATGAAAATATAGAAACAAAGAGCAAAACTCTAACTCAATAATTATATGAAACTATTAATAAAGCTATTTTTCCTTTCTTTCTTTTTTACTAGCTCGTTATTTTCCCAAACTACTTACTTCCCAACAGAAAGCTCGTGGGAGCTTAAAGATCCTAAGGATTTTAAAATAGATGTAGCAAAGTTAAATGAAGCTATAAAATTTGCTAATGAAAATGAATATTCTGGTTCCAAAGACCTAAGAATTGCAATTTTGGATGGCTTTAAAAAAGAGCCTTTCCACGAGATCACTGGCCCAACAAAGAAACGTGGTGGTCCTACAGGTATTATTTTAAAAGACGGATATATAATAGCTCAATGGGGAGATCCAGAAAGAGTAGATATGACCTTTAGCGTAACTAAAAGTTTTCTGTCTACCACCGCCCTACTCGCTTTGGAAAAAGGATTAATTGATAATTTTGATGATCCAGTTAACAAATATGTTTGGGATGGGACTTTTGAAGGGAAACACAATGCTGAAATTACCTGGGAACACTTATTACAACAAAATTCAGATTGGAGTGGGGAACTCTGGGGTGGCTTCGATTGGGCTGATAGACCTCCCTCTGAAGGTGATTTAGACGATTGGAAAAATAGAAAATTAAATAAGCCGGGAACTGTATTCGAATATAATGATGTTCGTGTAAATTTATTGGCATATTCCCTTTTACAAGTTTGGCGCAAACCGCTTCCACAGGTTTTAAAAGAAAAAATAATGGATCCTATTGGCGCTTCTTCAACTTGGCGTTGGTTTGGATCTGATAATGCTTGGGTAGATCTTGACGGACTGAAAATGCAATCTGTTACCGGAGGTGGACATTCTGGTGGTGGAATGTTTATTAATACCCTAGATTTGGCTAAATTTGGATTGCTTTTCGAGAATAATGGAAAGTGGAACAACACTCAATTACTTTCCACTGAAACTATAAAAGAAGCAGTTCAGCCTTCTATTCCTAATTCGAACTATGGATATATGTGGTGGCTAAATAAACCGGGAGATAGAAATTGGAAAGGTCTTTCTGAAGAGATCTTTTATGCTGCTGGTTTTGGAGGAAATTTTATAGTGATAGATCAAGCCAAGAATTTAGTAATAGTTACAAGATGGCTAGAGCCGTCTCAAATAGAAACATTTATGAACAAAGTATATAACGCCTTATAATATGAAACGATTTTTATTTTATTTCCTTGGAGCACTCTTTGTATTTTATATTCTTTATTTCGTATTCGTAAGTCTAGTTCCTTATAGTGAAGGAACCAGAGCCGGCGAGCTAATAAAATTCAGCCATAAAGGAGTGATCGTAAAAACGTGGGAAGGTGAGATTAGCCAAGGAATTAGTGGAGCACAGATCTTTCAATTTTCAGTTTTAGATAGTAAGGATGAGGTTATAAAGCAGCTTCAAAAGAATGAAGGGAATTACGTAAAACTAACTTACGTGGAACGTTATACTACATTCTTCTTCTGGGGTGATACTTCCTATTTTATTACCGAAGTTGTAGAATCACAATCCCCACATTTTAGAGATCGATAATGGAAAGAAAACACAAAAAAATATCTGAATCTCAAGTAGAGATTTCCGAATTAATGCTTCCCTCCCATTCTAATTTCAACGGAAAGATCCATGGAGGTCACCTCCTATCCTTATTAGACCAGATTGCCTTTGCATGCGGCTCTAAACACTCCAGAGCCTATTGTGTAACTGCGAGTGTAGATACGGTAGATTTCTTAAAACCTATAGAAATTGGCGAATTGGTTACGCTAAAAGCGTCTGTGAATTATGTGGGCACAAGTTCTATGGTAATTGGGATAAGAGTAGAGTCTGAAAACATCCTATCTGGAAAAGTAAATCATTGTAATTCCTCCTATTTTACTATGGTAGCTAAAGATAAAGCAGGAAAATCATTACCAGTTCCTGGGCTTATCTTACAGAATGATCATGATATTAGAAGGTTTGTAAAATGTATTAAGCGAAATAAAATGAAATTTAAGCGCCAAAAGGAATTTCATGAAACAGATTTCTCTTCTAAGGAATACATTCATTTATTAGATGACTATAATGTTAAAATTGAGCTATAATTGAAATTCAACGGGTTTATTCTAAGTTTATTTTTAGCGATTTTATTGGCGTTTTTCTTTCCAAAAGCACTCTCCAATCTTCCAATTGATATAATTACCGATGTTGGAATTGCTTTTATATTCTTTTTCTATGGTTTAAAGCTCGCTCCAGAAGAATTGAAGTTGGGCTTTCTAAATTATAAGGCACATATCCTTATTCAAATTTCAACATTTTTACTTTTTCCATTACTTACCTTTTTATTTATTCCGCTTTTTGAAGGTGGAACACAATCGGAATTATGGCTTTCTGTTTTCTTTTTAGGAGTATTGCCATCTACTGTATCATCTTCGGTAGTAATGGTTGCCATTGCTAAAGGAAATCTTCCAACAGCTATATTCAATGCGAGTATTTCCGGGCTCATAGGAATATTGATAACTCCTTTATGGTTAAGTTTTTTTATGGCAAAATCTGGAGAATTCGATTTTTTAGTGATTCTTTATAAACTATGCTTACAAATTGTATTGCCTTTAGTACTCGGATTACTATTACAAGGCTATTTTGGGAAATTTGCCCGTCGCCATAATAGCAAATTAGGCTACTTCGATAAAGCAGTTATTGTGCTTATAGTCTATACAAGTTTTAGCAACTCCTTTAATTCAGGCTTGTTTGAAAGTATAAAGATTTATGATCTTTTAAAGATCACGGGTATTGTAGTTTTGTTGTTTTTCGCAATGTATTTCTTGATTGGCTTATTCTGCAAATGGCTTGGCTTCAATTTAAAAGATACGATAACCACAAAATTTTGTGGAACAAAAAAATCACTCGTTCATGGCTCTGTAATGGTAAAGATCATTTTTGGGACAAGTGCAAGTGTGGGAGTATTTTTGCTTCCTATCATGCTATATCATATCCTACAGCTTCTTGTAGTTACCATATTTGCTGAAAAATATAGAAAAAGAGTAGACCTAGTTTCAGGATAAAAACAAACTAAATTTACAGATAGATAGCAATTTCTGAAGCATTAATCGTAAACAAGATCCAACCAATTAATAATAACAAACCTCCTAATGGAGTAATTGGTCCTAAGAATTTCCATTTATTATTGTTAGCAGAACTTAAGCATAGTCCGTAAATACTGAAGGAAAATAAAATCACTCCGAGTATAAAACACCAACCCATAATTTGCTGAGAAGTTTTTATAAAAGGAAAGATTACTCCTGAAATTATTATAATTAAAGCGTGATACATTTGATATCTCACACCGGTCTCAAAACTTTTTTGAAGCTCTTCAGAAAATTTATTTTTCAAGGCATGAGCCCCAAAGGCACCAAACAATACAGACAAGCCGCCTAAAATTCCGCCAAATATTAACAATATATCTTTCATATGCTAAAATTACGTGAAATTCCCTATGTAGAAAAGCAATAATTTTTAATAAAGTGCTAGAAGCCTTATCTTGTAAAAAAAAAGTTATTTTATGAAAAAGTCATTATTTATTATTGCTATCACTGCATTACTATTTACAAGCTGTAGCCCAAAACTCGTAGGAACCTGGAATGTAGACAGGTATGAAGTTGACAATCAAAAAGGACAAAACATAACCACTCAAAACGCAGGTGAAATTATAATTAATAAAAATGGAACAGGTGAAAAGAACATAAATTATAGTATGTTTCAAAATGAATTTAGTGATTTACAGAAATTTCGCTGGAACATGCAGGGAGAAGATCTTATTACCATCACTAGCACCAACTCTATTGAAAAATCAGATTTTGACAAAACATGGATAATGGTTACCAATTCTAAGAAAAAACAGGTTTGGAAATCTACAGATGGAAGAAACTCTGTTCAAATACTGGAATTGAGCAAGAAAGATTAAACAAAAACTACAAAACAAAAAAAATGCTGCCCTTTGGCAGCATTTTTTTTATATTCTTTTTTTACTTGCTTAAGTACATTTTTCTTCTCGCATATAAATCGTAAAAGATATCATCCTTTAAATCATCTATAAAAAGAATACTTTCTCCTGTACTCTTCATTTCCGGACCAAGTTCCTTGTTTACATTATGGAACTTATCAAACGAAAATACCGGTTGTTTAATTGCATACCCAGTTAACTGAGGATTAAAATCAAAATCTGTCACCTTCTTCTCCCCTAGCATCACCTTAGTTGCATAATTCACATAAGGTTCTCCATATGCCTTCGCAATAAAAGGAACGGTACGAGAAGCTCTAGGATTGGCTTCTATGATATACACCACATCATCCTTAATAGCAAATTGGATATTGATCAATCCAACCGTTTTTAAAGCCAATGCAATTTTATTAGTATGATCTTTTATCTGTTGCATTACAAGATCTCCTAAATTAAATGGAGGCAGTAAGGCATTGGAATCTCCGGAGTGAACCCCACAAGGCTCTATATGCTCCATGATCCCAATTATATATACATTCTCGCCATCGCAAATAGCATCTGCTTCGGCCTCTATGGCTCCATCTAAATAATGATCTAAAAGCAACTTATTATTAGGCATCTTTCCAAGAAGATCTACAACATGCTCCTCTAGCTCCTTTTTATTGATCACTATCTTCATTCCTTGTCCACCTAAAACGTAAGATGGTCTCACCAAAATTGGAAAATCAAGTTCGTCTGCTATTGCCAAAGCTTCGTCTGCAGTTTCAGCAACTCCAAATTCCGGAAATGGAATATCATTTTCTTTCAATAACTCGGAAAAACTACCTCTGTCTTCTGCAAGATCCAAAGATTGATAACTTGTCCCAATAACCTTGATCCCGTATCTATCTAATTTTTCAGCAAGTTTAAGTGCAGTTTGCCCTCCAAGTTGAACAATTACGCCTTCTGGTTTTTCATGTCTAATAATATCGTAGATATGCTCCCAGAAAACAGGTTCGAAATATAATTTATCTGCAACATCAAAATCTGTAGAAACAGTTTCTGGGTTACAATTGATCATTATGGTCTCATATCCACATTCTGAAGCTGCAAGTACCCCGTGCACACAACTATAATCGAATTCTATTCCTTGACCAATTCTGTTAGGCCCAGATCCTAGAACTACAATTTTCTTTTTATCGCTAACCTTACTCTCATTATCTACATATCTCGTTCCATCTGCCCTTTCAATTTCTGCTTCAAAAGTTGAGTAATAATAAGGAGTTTCTGCTTTAAATTCGGCAGCGCAAGTATCTACCAATTTAAAAATTCTATTAATATTTAGTTCATCTCTTTTCTTATAAACCTGACTTTCTAAACATTTCAACATATGAGCGATCTGTCTATCTGCAAAACCTTTTTGTTTAGCTTCTAACAACAAATCTTTAGGCAAGGTATCTATGTTGAATTTAGAAATCTCTACGTCCAAGGCATATAACTCCTCGTATTGTTTAAGGAACCACATGTCTATTTTAGTGATTTCATGAATTCTGCTTAACGGAATTCCAATCTGGATAGCATCATAAATAACAAATACTCTATCCCAGCTTGCATGCGTTAACTTATCTATTATCTGTTCGTAGTTGGTATAACTTTTCCCATCTGCACCAAGTCCGTTCCTCTTTATTTCTAAAGATTGAGTTGCTTTATGCAAGGCTTCCTGGAAGGATCTTCCAATTCCCATCACTTCTCCAACAGATTTCATTTGAAGACCCAACGTACGATCGCTACCCTCAAATTTATCGAAATTCCATCGTGGAATTTTTACGATAACATAATCTAGAGTAGGTTCGAATAATGCCGATGTAGATTTAGTGATCTGATTCTCTAATTCATCTAAAGTAAATCCAATAGCTAATTTGGTTGCTATTTTTGCAATAGGATAACCAGTTGCCTTCGATGCTAAAGCTGAAGATCTTGAAACTCTTGGATTTATTTCAATCGCAATAATGTCTTCATTTTCATCTGGACTAACCGCAAACTGCACGTTACAACCTCCGGAAAACTCACCAATGTTTCGCATCATTTTGATAGCAAGGTCTCTCATTTTCTGATAAGTGACATCGCTCAAGGTCATTGCAGGTGCTACAGTAATAGAATCTCCTGTATGGATTCCCATAGGGTCCATATTTTCTATAGAACAAATAATAACCACATTATCATTCTTATCTCTTAAAAGCTCTAATTCATATTCTTTCCAACCCACTAAGGCTTTATCTATTAAAACCTCATGAATAGGCGAAGCTTCAAGTCCTCGAGTAAGCAATTCACCAAAATCTTCTGCCTTGTGTACAAAAGCCGCACCACTACCTCCAAGGGTGAACGAGGCTCTAATAACCAATGGAAATCCAAATTCCTGTGCTACTTCCTTTCCTTGTAAATAAGAAGTAACCGTTTTAGCAGGAGCAACCGGAACTCCGATTTTACCCATTAACTGCTTGAACTTCTCTCTATCTTCAGTAATATTAATAGCATCTATATCTACACCTATCAATTTTACGCCAAAATCTTTCCAAATACCTTTCTCATCTGCTTCAATACAAAGGTTCAAGGCAGTTTGTCCTCCCATAGTTGGAAGAACGGCATCTATATTTGGATGTTTTTTAAGAATCTCTACAATAGATTTGGTAGTAAGTGGTAGTAAGTAAACATGATCGGCCATTGTAGGGTCGGTCATGATAGTTGCCGGATTGGAATTGATTAGCACTGTTTCAATCCCCTCTTCACTAAGTGATTTAAGAGATTGAGCACCTGCATAATCAAACTCACAAGCTTGACCAATCACAATTGGGCCGGAACCGATTAATAAAACACATTTAAGTTGGCTGTTTTTAGGCATTTTAAAGAGGAATTTAATAGTTATATAATGACAAGGAAACGATTAGATATAAAAAAAGGCGTTACTTATAAAAGTAACACCTTATTATTTCAATACTAATTTTCATTAGTGTTTATGTCTAGTTTCTGAAGAAACAGATAATTTTTTTCTACCCTTTGCACGTCTTCTAGCTAACACCTTTCTTCCGTTCACACTCGCCATGCGCTCTCTGAATCCGTGTTTGTTTTTTCTTTTTCTCTTGGATGGTTGAAATGTTCTTTTCATTTTAATTATCTTTAATCTTCTGTGGAATTCTTGGGTTAACTAGTTTAGACCTATCTCTAAAACTGCGGGCAAATATACAAAGACTTATATATCTTCCAAAAACAAATTTAAAATAATTTGTAATTGTTTTTATTAACTTTGCGCTCTTAAAAAAAAGTAGCTTTATGTTCAATAAAAATTTCAAATTAGTAATAGCCGGATTAATTGTAATCGCATCTGTGTGGCAATTCATAGAAGGTCACATAGGAAATGGTATTATGCTAATTCTTCTCTCTTTGATCTTCATATTTTTATATTTTAAAAATGAAATGATCCTTATGGCATTTTTAAGACTTAGAAAACAAGATTTTCCGGGAGCTAAAAAATGGTTGGACAAGATAAAAGATCCTGAAACTGCACTTACGCAAAAACAACAAGGATACTATTGGTACCTAAATGGCCTAATGCTTTCTCAAACCAATATTACCAAGGCTGAAAAATACTTCAAAAAAGCTATTAAATTAGGTTTAGCAATGGATCAAGATCTTGCGATGGCAAAATTAAATCTTGCCGGAATTGCAATGACAAAAAGAAGAAAAAGGGAAGCACAAATGCTTCTTACCGAAGCTAAAAAACTGGATAAGCATGGAATGCTAAAAGAGCAAATAACCATGATGAAGCAGCAAATGAAAAAAATATAATACTATAAGTGTTAACAACTTAGGGGATAACTTTTTAAACATGCACTTTAACTAATATAACGGGGTTTGAACGAAAAATTTTCGCAAGCGCTTACATCTAACTTATCTTTGAGAATGTAAGTCAAACCCCGCATATGACAAAACTATTACCCCTCTTTAGTTTACTATTATTAGTATCCCCCATTTTCGCTCAACAGGAAGAAAATAAGATATTCTTTTCTGAAGCACTTGGTTTGCACCTTCCTAAATACGAATCTAACGCAGAAAAGGCTTATAGCCGACGAGATTATAAAGAAGCAACCAGACTTTTTGATTCTTTGGTAGAATATGGCTTAAATGGGAGCTATATGAACAACTTCCAGTTTAATCAAATTAACAGCAAAGAGGTTTCTTTATACGATTTTAAAAAACCAACTTACTTAATAACATACGCTTCGTGGTGTGTAACTACCGAAGGAGAAATTCCTGCAATCAATGAACTTGCTAATAAATATAGCAATGAAATAGATTTTATAATCCTTTTTTGGGATGATCAAAAAACAACAAAGAAAATGGCAAAATCATATAACAAGAATATTAGGGTGTTATATGTAAATGAATTAAACAATAAAGGAGCGTATGTTGTTAGTCAATTAAAGCATTCTCTAGGCCTTCCAACAACATTTCTATTAAACAAGGACAAAATGATCCTTGACATTAGAAGAGGCGTTACGCATTCTTTAAATAAGAGTTTTGAAGAATCTTTCGATCTAAATTATAATTTGATTTATGATGGTATTGCTAATCACTTATTAAGTGATAAAAAATACAATACAAATCAAGAAACTGTTGCAATCAATTAACACATAGGTTATTTGCAGTTTACAAAAAAGGTGGCCAATTAATTGGCCACCTTTTTTGATTGTTTTTTAATTCCGAAATGTTATTTATAATATCCTTTTTCAGGAATATCTAAATAGTAGGATTTCCTAGATTTATTATTCAAATAGGAATCTCTTAACCATGGGTTGTGAATCTTTAATATTTTATAATTAATATCCAGGTCTTTGGCAAAAGCAGCAAAATCTGTAACAGCAGTATCTACTTTTACCCGATACGTTGGAATATCTTTATATAGTTGATCTTCATCATAATTGAATCCGTATTTTTTCGGATTGCTCATAATCTCCTTAAGAGCAAGGATCCTAAATACATATCGTCCAGTTTCTTCTCCTAACAGCAAGTCATAATACTTACTCACATCTTGCCTCTCCAATTGTCTTAACACTCCCGTATTTCCAGCATTATAAGCCGCAGCAGCCATAGTCCATGTCCCAAAGCGTTCTTTAGACTTCTTTAAATATTCACAAGCAACTCTCGTAGATTTCTCAATATGATAACGCTCATCTACATTATCATTGATCTCAAGTTTAAAATCTTTTCCTGTTCCCTCTAAAATTTGCCAAAAACCAACTGCTTTAGCTGGTGAAACGGCTTGAGTAAGTCCGCTTTCTATAACGGCTAAATATTTGAAATCATTAGGCACACCATATTCTGCAAGAATTGGCTCAATAACAGGAAAATATTTGTTGGCTCTTTTTATGAGTAATAAAGCATTAGATTGCCAATAGGTATTAACTAATAATTCCCTATCCATCCTTTCATAAATATCAGGATTATCTATTGGTACAGGCTCCCCTGCAAAATTTAAATTTTCAGGCATTGGCAATGCATTAATCGCATAATGCTCTGCTACAACCTTAGTTTTTGGGTCTGGGGTAATCTCAGCTTTCGGAACTTCTTGAACTGCTTGTATACTAACAGCACAAATGATAATGAATCCAACGCTCATCAATAATATTTTCAAAATCTTCATATATTATAATTTTAATTTTTAGTCTTCTTTTTTACCTGTCAAAATAATGGAGGGAAGATGTTTATTGAACCACCTAAATCTATTCACAACCATAATATGAGTTCCTCCTTTCACGGTTATACACCCATTTATATACTTATAAGGAAAGACAAGATCTAGATCCCCATGAATATGTACAATTCCTGGAATTGGCTTTTCACAATCCCAATTAATCATATTCTCAATTGCCCAATCTACATAACTCACATCGATTATAGATAAGTACTTTTTATAAAGTTTTGCTCTTTTCTTTAAAAAATCCCCGAATGCCAACTTTTCAAATTGATCTATATGATTCAATAAACTGGTAGGTAAAAATTTCACTAAGCCTTTATTAGATGCATACCTCATTCTTCTAGGCAGTTCTCTCCTGCACTTAACGCTGGAAATAATAATTAGCCTTTTTAACTCTAAATATTTACTCATCTCTTGTACAACAATCCCTCCAAAAGAGACACCAATCAAAACAATATTATCATGTTTAATAAAAGAGTTCATTCTTAATGCGTATTCTTTTAAAGTTTCGTAAGGTTCTGGTATCAGCCATTCCAACAAATGAATCTGGAATTGATCTTCAGGTAATTTTATATGCTCAAAAACCGAAGGGTTAGCCGCTAAGCCTGGCATAAAATACACATGCACAATTTCATTGTTAATCAGCATTTTAACAGGTATGTGATATTAATATGGGAAGTATTATCATGAATTTACTGTTCAAATTACTGCTATTTTCCTGGCTTTTACAAATAAGAACTATTAAATTATAATGGAGAATACAAATAACTGTATGTCCGCTTTTGTTCCAGTAAATAGTTTTTTATTAATTGATTACAGTTTGTTATCGTCATGCTGAACTTGTTTCAGCATCTCAAATATATGGTATAAGACCCTGAAACAAGTTCAGGGTGACGCGACCATTTCAAATAGGATAATTTGGTCACTGGACTCTAAACGGATATAAATACAAATAATCTATCCCATTCCAAAGGAAAAATAAATCGCAGTTATTTTTCATCTTATCATTCTTATTATTTTACTAATTACTGGAATCAATAAAAATTAAAACAATTTTCTTTTCAAATATTCAATATCTCCTATGAATTTAAAAATAAGCCCAATTCTAATGCTCAACGCCTGAAAATTCTATTATATAGCTAAAGAACAGTGTTAAAAACGGTTGAAATGCACACATAATTGAAATGATAGTTAAACAAGCCTTAAAAATACCTCGTATTGAAGTATCTTTGAATAAAAATCTTACAATGATGATTGATGTAGAAATAAAAATTACAGACAATGAGTTTTTAAGACAATTTGAATCTGTGATCAACGAAGAGTTAGTAATTGTAGAATATTCTCAGCAAGAGCGAAAAGTGTTCTTAACAAAACTTAAAATGCCAGAAATACTTAAAGATGGCGGATATTTAGAACCATTTTTAGAGGCATTATTAAGTTATATTCAGGAAGGAACACATAAAGTGGTGCCTACAAATCCTGAAATTGCTAAATATATGCGCAAGAATAGAAGAAAATATAAAGATCTTTTGCCAGTAGGAATGAATATTTAATTCGCGATCTCCAGCTCATTATAAGTAAATCTTACAATTCCATCCTCATCAATTTTATCTAATTTAATTTGATGAAGGGTATTAATTAACTCTGGATTCCACGGAGTTTTTACTTTTACATAATTTTCTGTAAATCCGTGAATATAGCCCTGTTTATTTTCACCTTCGAATAATACAGTGTGAGAGGTTCCCAACTGACTTTCATAAAATGCTCTTCGCTTTTTAGCTGAAAGTCCCCTTAGCATTTTACTCCTCTTTTTTCTTACACTTAATGGAACAACATCTTCCATTTCTGCCGCCAGTGTATTTTCTCTTTCAGAATAAGCGAAAACATGCAGATAAGAGATATCCAATTCATTTAAGAAATTATAAGTTTCTAAAAAGCGCTCATTTGTTTCTCCAGGAAACCCAACGATCACATCTACTCCTATACACGCATTTGGCATCACCCTTTTAATCTGACTTACCTTTTCTACATACAATTCTCGTAAGTATCTGCGGCGCATTGCCTTCAAAATTTCGTTACTTCCACTCTGCAAAGGGATATGAAAATGCGGCACAAAACTATTGCTTTGGGCCACAAAGTCTATAGTTTCATTTTCAAGTAAATTAGGCTCTATAGATGATATCCTCAACCTATTGATGCCTTCTACTTCATCTAATGCTTTAACTAAGTCTAAAAAGGTATGTTCATGCTTCTTGTCTCCAAACTCACCTTTCCCATAGTCTCCAATATTTACTCCGGTAAGTACAATTTCCTGAATTCCTTTAGCAGCGATTTCTGACGCATTATTTAAAACATTCTGTAAATTATCACTTCTGGAAATTCCTCTTGCTAATGGAATTGTACAATAAGTACATTTATAATCGCATCCATCTTGCACTTTTAAAAAGGCTCTGGTTCTATCTCCAAAAGAATAAGCACTTTCGTAAAAATCGGCATCTGCAATCTCACAAGAATGAATTTCAGCAAATTCTTGTTTTGTTAGATCATTTAGATAATCTGTGATTTTGAATTTTTCTGTAGCTCCAAGAACTAGATCTACTCCATTAACATCTGCTAGTTCTTCAGGTTTTAATTGCGCATAGCACCCAATAGCAATTACAAAAGCATCTTCGTTAACTTTCTGAGCTTGTTTAACGATAGACTTAAATCTTTTGTCGGCATTCTCTGTTACAGAACAGGTATTTATTACATAAATATCTGCTTTTTCAGAAAATTCTACCTTTTGAAAGCCTTCATTTTTAAAAGAACGAGCAATAGTGCTTGTTTCAGAAAAATTGAGCTTACAGCCCAACGTATAAAAAGCTACTTTTTGAAGATTTGCCATTGATTAAATCTTTAATCCCTCATTGAGGGTTTAATTCCCCGAGGCTTGCCTCGAATTTTTAAAAGTATTTTCCAAGTCATACCTCGTGGGCTTGCCCCGAGGTTCTTGATTCCCTCATTGAGGTTTATATCCACGAGATTTATCTCGATTTTGAAATTAGTCCTAGAACCCTAGGTGTCGATATTACATCCCAAGGTGTTCAACTAATTACCATTAAATTTTGGGATGCAAATATACCAACAAATCTTGGGTTCATAAAATGTATACGGAATGAGAATTAGGCATTTACTCTCTTCTCCACTTTTTAGAATCTTCAAACACCTGCTCTAAAATCTCCTTATCATCCTCAGTAAACTCGATGCCTCGTCGTTTCATCACAATTTCTGCTACCTCAAAAGCTTTAGATGTTTTATAAGTGGTCATTCCTCCGCTACCGCCCCAACTAAAACTCGGAATAAAATTCCGAGGAAACCCGCTACCAAAAATATTTGAACTCACTCCTACAACTGTTCCGGTATTAAACATGGTATTAATTCCGCATTTACTATGATCTCCCATCATTAATCCGCAGAATTGAAGACCTGTTCTAGCAAACCCCTCTGTTTCATAATCCCAAAGTCTTACTTCAGTATAATTATTTTTAAGATTAGAGTTATTGGTATCGGCACCAAGATTACACCATTCTCCAATTACTGAATTTCCTAGAAATCCATCATGACCTTTATTGGAAAAACCAAAGATCACCACATTATTAACTTCCCCTCCAACCTTGGTGTGAGGACCAATTGTTGTTGGACCATATATTTTAGCGCCTAATTTTAAAGTTGCATGCTCACAAAGTGCCAGAGGCCCTCGAACCAAACTTCCTTCCATTATTTCTGAATTTGCTCCTATATAAATAGGGCCCTCAGAAGCATTCAAAGTTGCAAATTCTACCTTTGCTCCTTCTTCTATGAAAATATTTTCCGGCTTTACCACATTATTAGAAGCAGGGATAGGCTGAGAATCCCTGTCTTGTTTAAGCAGCTCAAAATCTGCAGCAATAGCAGCTCCATTTTTCGCGAAAATGTCCCAAGTGTGTGCTATCTGAAAAGCATCACCAGCAAGTTCCAAAGTTGTATAGGTAGAAAAATCTACTTCTTGATCTTCTAAAGTATAAAATGCGACGATATCCTCTTCATAAAAGATAGCCTCATTTTCTTCTAGATTTTCAATTTGAATTAATAATTCTGGAGTGGGTAGAAAAGAAGCATTTATCATAATATTTCGCTCCATTTCTACCATTGGCCATTTGTTAGACAAGTAGTCCTCGGTTACTGTAGAAGTGGTTGTACTTAACAAATTCTCCCATTTTTCCCGGATAGTAAGAATTCCAATTCTAATATCTGCAACCGGTCTAGTAAAGGTAAATGGTAAGAGTTGGTCTCTAGAAGAACCATCAAAAAGTATATAATTCATGTCCTATAATTTGAATGCTAAAATACTAATGAAATTCCATTATTTAAATTGCTTGCTTGAGTATATTTTCTACTTAAGATTTAAAGAAAACTATTCCATAAAAAAAGCCTTCATTTCTGAAGGCTTTAAAGGATCACTAAAACAAGAATTATTTCTTGAATTTAGCGTATTTGTTCTTGAATTTATCAATTCTACCTGCTGTATCTAATAATTTAGATTTCCCAGTATAAAATGGATGTGATGTTCTTGAGATTTCCATTTTAACTAATGGATACTCAGTTCCTTCAACTTCAATAGTTTCTTTAGTGTTCGCGGTAGATTTAGTAAGAAAGACTTCTTCGTTAGACATGTCTTTAAATGCTACTAATCTATAATTTTCCGGATGGATTCCCTGCTTCATCTATTTATTCTTTAAAATGGTGTTCGTTTTTCGAGTGGCAAATTTAATCATTTTTAATAAATATCAAACTATATCCTCATTATTTTTTCAATGATATCAACAAAACATTAAATATCTATGTTTGTAACGAATTGTTATATTTGTTAACTAACCACAAAACTAATCTTTCAAAATCAATTTTATGGAAAATCAACAAGCTACTGCTAAAAAATTTGTGCTTAATTATGGACTGTTATTAGGAATTGTCTCTGTTATTTTTGGAGTAATTATGTATGTTACCAATGTATATCTAGATCCAGGCATAATTTACACACTTATTGGATTCTTAGTTCTAATTACCATTATATCCTTAGGTATAAAAGCTTTTAAGTCTGAAAATGGTGGGTTCTTAAGTCTTGGGGAAGCTATAAAAGTAGGTATTGGAGTAGCAGTTATTGGTGGTATTATCGCAGCAGTTTGGTCGTTTGTTCTTATGAATTATATTGAACCAGATTATATGAACCAAATGATGGAAGTTAACCGTGAGAAAATGGTAGAGTCTTCACCAGACCTTACAGAAGCTCAATTAGACGCAGCTGCAGAGATGACTTCTAAATTTACCTCTCCTATAATGGTCGTGGCTTTTTCTTTAGTTGGAAACTTGTTTTTCGGACTAATCATATCTTTGATCGCAGGATTGATCATGAAGAATAAAAATCCTATGGAAGGATAGTCTAAATAAAATTGAATGCAACTATCTATAGTTATTCCTCTATTAAATGAGGAAGAATCTTTAACAGAATTATATAATTGGATTGTATCGGTGATGCAATCCAATTCTTATTCTTATGAAATAATTTTTATTGATGATGGCAGCACAGATGGGTCTTGGAAAACCATTTCTAATTTGGCTGTACAAGATGTCAATGTAAAAGGAATTAAATTCAACAGAAATTACGGAAAATCTCAGGCATTACATGCGGGGTTTCTAGAAGCTTTAGGCGATGTAATAATTACAATGGATGCAGACCTTCAGGATAATCCTGAAGAGATCCCGGAGCTATATGATCTTATACAAAAAGAACATTTCGATCTGGTTTCAGGCTGGAAAAAGAAGCGATACGATTCTGTTCTTAGTAAGAATTTGCCTTCCAAACTTTTTAATGCGGCTGCAAGAAAAACTTCAGGAGTTAAACTACACGACTTTAATTGCGGTTTAAAAGCTTATAGAAAAGAAGTTATAAAGAATATAGATGTGTATGGTGAAATGCACAGATACATTCCCGTTTTGGCTAAAAATGCGGGATTCAGTAACATTACAGAAAAAGAAGTTAAACATCAAGCCAGAAAATACGGGAAGACCAAGTTTGGAATGGATCGGTTTATTAACGGATTTCTAGACCTTATAAGCATATGGTTCTTATCTAAATTCGGCAAAAGACCTATGCATTTATTTGGTGCCTTAGGAGTTCTAATGTTCTTTCTTGGGTTTTCGGCCGCTGCATGGATTGGTGTTTCTAAACTTTATAAGTTGTACCACCAATTACCAAATATATTGGTTACACAAAATCCCTGGTTTTTTATCTCTCTAATTTTGATGGTGATAGGAACTCAGTTCTTCCTTGCCGGATTTTTAGGAGAACTTATTTTAAGAAGTAGCCGTGATACCGAAAGATACTTAATAAGTAAAACTACCGGAATCCAATAAGCTCTTTCCGCATTATTCGTTATTTTTGATTAAAATTTTGATCTCATGACTCAAATTAAAACCGATATCCTATCTAAAGCCAAACTTTGGCTAACCGATACTTTTGACGAAGACACACACACGCAGGTAACTAATCTTATAGAAAATAATCCACAAGAACTGGAGGAAAGCTTTTATAAAAATATGGCTTTTGGAACTGGAGGAATGCGTGGGGTTATGGGTGCAGGTCCAAACAGGATCAATAAATATACTTTAGGCAAAAACACACAAGGTCTCTCCAATTACCTTAAAAGGGAGTTTGAAGGAGAAGAAATTCGGGCCGTAATCGCATACGATTGTAGAAAAAACAGTAAGGAATTTGCACAAATAGTTGCAAATATTTTTTCAGCAAACGGAATAAAAGTCTTTCTGTTTTCTGAACTAAGACCAACTCCAGAATTATCCTTTGCAGTAAAACACTTGGATTGTCACTGCGGAATTGTACTTACTGCAAGTCACAATCCTCCTGAATACAATGGTTATAAAGTATACTGGCAAGACGGTGGGCAATTAGTACCGCCACAAGATAATAAGATCATTGAAGAAATTGAGTCTTTAGATTACTCTGAAATAAAATTTGAGGCAAACCCATCATTAATTGAATTTATAGATAAAGAAGTAGATGAAGCTTTTCAAGCTGCTTCAGTAAAAAACGGAAGTTTTGGCACTTCTTCTTCAGCAAAAGAAAATTTAAAAATAGTTTTCACCTCTTTACATGGAGCTTCCTCTACTGCAACTCCTCAAGTTTTAAAGAAAGCTGGTTATGAGAATGTTTATTTAGTTGAAGAACAGGCAGAACCGAATCCCAATTTTCCTACTGTAAAATCTCCAAACCCAGAAGAACCTGAAGCCTTAAAAATGGCTTTAAAACTAGCAGAAAAGGAAAATGCAGATATTGTAATAGGAACAGATCCTGATGGAGATCGTTTAGGAATCGCTGTAAGAGATCTAAATAATGACCTTTTGTTACTTAATGGGAACCAAACCATGGTAGTAATGACGTGGTTCTTATTAGAGCAATGGAGAAAGAAAAATGAATTAGACAAAAATTCTTTTGTAGCCTCTACAATAGTTTCTACTCCAATGCTAAAAAATATCACTCAAGCTTATGGTGCACAATATCATGAAGTTTTAACTGGATTCAAGTGGATTGCTAAAATGATAAAAGATCATCCAGAGATGGACTTTGTTGGTGGTGGTGAAGAGAGTTTTGGATTTATGGTTGGCGAGTTTGTTCGTGACAAGGATGCTACTACCGCTACCCTACTCGCTTGCGAAATCGCAGCCCAAATGAAAGAAAATGGAAGTTCTTTTTATAAGCAATTAATAGAACTTTATAAAGAATTTGGCTATTATAAAGAAGAATTGATCTCTCTTGTAAAAAAAGGAATTGAAGGAGAATTACAGATCAAACAAATGATGGTAGATCTTAGAGAGAATCCTTTAAAAGAGATCAATGGAGAAAAAGTAGTTCTTATAGAAGATTATCAGGCTTCAATCTCCAAAAACATGCAAGATCATTCGGAAACCCTAATAGATCTTCCAAAATCTAATGTTTTAATCTATTATACTGAAGAAGGTTCTAAAATAGCTGCTAGGCCTAGTGGTACTGAGCCAAAGATAAAGTTTTATATCAGCGTCAACGAAGAATTAAAATCTTCTGAAGATTTTGAAAAAGCACAAAAATTACTACAACAAAAAATTGCCGGAATTAGAGCAGATCTTCAGGTAGATTAAAATTAACGAATGACCTATTTTAGAAAAATCCTTGAATATGCGAGGCCATATAAGCGGTTCGCAGTTTTAAATATTGTTTGTAATATTTTTTATGCGCTTTTTAGCACGCTTTCTTTTATCGCACTAATTCCTGTTATCGATATTCTTTTTGATAAAAGTAAAAGAGTTGCTATAAAACCAAATTATGAAGGGTTTTCTAGTGCCAAAGACTATTTAGTAGACTATTTTAATTACCAGGTTACTCAACGAGTGATCGAAGATGAAGTATCAGCATTGATTTTTATATGCGGAATTGTTGTTTTGCTTTTCTTTCTAAAAAATTTGTTTGGATACCTAGCGGCATTTTTCATTACATTTCTTAGAAATGGAGTACTCCGTGATGTTAGAAATGCTTTGTATAATAAAATACTTCACCTACCCATTTCATATTTCTCGGAAAAGAAAAAAGGAGATACTATTTCCAGGATTACTGCCGATGTTAATGAAGTACAAACATCTTTCCTTTCCATTCTGGAACTTATTGTTAGAGAACCACTAACTATTATCTTTACTATTATTGCCATGTTAGTGATAAGCGCTAAGCTTACCATTTTTGTATTTATATTTTTACCCATCTCTGGATTTATAATTTCATTGATTGGGAAAAAATTAAAAAGTCAGTCTTTAAGAGCGCAGGAGGAAAATGGGAATTTCTTATCTATTGTAGAGGAAACTTTATCTAGTTTAAAAATTGTAAAGGGTTTTAATGCTGAAGATAAGTTTCAAAACAAATTTCAGGAATCTACCAATAAGCTAAATGATATTTTAAATAGTCTTGTTAATAGACAGAACTTAGCATCTCCAACCAGTGAATTTCTGGGGATCTTTGTAATTGTAATTATTCTATGGTTTGGTGGGAATATGGTTTTAATTGAAGAAAGCTTAAATCCAGCAGCTTTTATTGCCTTTCTAGGTTTAGCATACAATATATTAACTCCAGCAAAGCAAATTTCTAAAGCTACCTATTCGGTAAAAAAAGGAAATGCAGCTGCAGAAAGAATTATTGATGTTTTGGAAACCCCTTCAACTATTGTAGATTCTAAGAATGCAGTTATTGCAACCGACTTCAAATCAACGGTTCAAATTGAAAATATAGATTTTAAGTATGAAGATGAATTGGTCTTAAAGAATTTCAGCTTAAATGTTCCAAAAGGAAGTACTGTTGCTTTAGTGGGACAATCTGGTAGCGGAAAATCTACTATTGCGAATCTTGTTACACGCTTTTACGATGTGAACTCTGGAAGTATAAAAGTAGATGGAGTAGATATTCGTGAGATCACAAAGAGATCGCTACGAGACCTTATGGGATTGGTGACTCAAGATTCTATTTTATTCAATGATTCTATCAGAGATAATGTGGCATTAGGGAAAACCAATGCTACAGAAGAGGAGATTATTGAAGCTTTAAAAATAGCAAACGCTTGGGAATTTGTAAAAGACTTACCTAAAGCCTTGGATACTAATATTGGAGATAGCGGAAATAAATTAAGTGGTGGCCAAAAGCAGCGCCTTTCTATAGCCAGAGCGGTTCTTAAGAATCCACCTATCATGATCTTGGATGAAGCAACTTCAGCATTAGATACTGAGAGTGAAAAATTGGTTCAGAAAGCATTAGAAAATATGATGAAGAATCGAACTTCTATAGTAATTGCACACAGGCTATCGACTATTCAGAATGCAGATCTAATTGTAGTAATGCAAAAAGGAGAGATCGTAGAGCAAGGTAAACATAATGAATTACTCCTTAAGGATGGAACTTATAGGAGGCTAGTAGAAATGCAATCTTTCGAATAATCTTGGTTATATGTATACGAAACCACTTTATTAATTGAGACAAGCTTTTATCTTAAACCTGCTTTTTTGGAATAAAAAAAAGGATGAAGTAGGTTCATCCTTTTTTTAAAGTAATTTTCATCTTGGGGTAAATGAAAATTTAGGTTTAATTCAATTCATAATCTTTGGGGCAAAAAAAGATTAAATAATATTAACACTTCAAAGATATAAGAATAATTGGCTTCTCCAAATAAATTATGTATTTAATCTAAAATAAATGTATTTAATCGTCTATAAAACTTTTTTTCCTACAATATTCCTACAAAAATGCTTTTATAGAGGTTATTAAGTCTACATTTCTTAATACATTAATGTTAACTAATTTTAATATTTGAAACTAAAGGAAGAAATTTTACTAAAAAGGCTCCAAGACCCCAAAACTCTTAAAAATGCTTTTGGGGAGTTAGTTAGGCTATATAATGAACGATTGTATTGGCATATAAGAAATATGGTAAAAGATCATGACGATACAGATGACATTCTTCAGAACACTTTTATTAAGATCTTTAAGAATATCCATAGCTTTAAAGGGGACAGCCAACTCTACTCCTGGATGTACCGTATTGCAACTAATGAATCTCTCACGTTTTTAAATAATAAGTCTAAACGGATTCATTTAAATTCAGAAGAACTTCAGAAGAATTTAATTGAAAATTTAGAAAGTGATGTTTATTTTGAAGGAGATGAAATTCAGCTTAAACTTCAAAAAGCTATTGCAATTCTACCCGAAAAGCAACAATTAGTATTTAATATGAAATATTTTCAGGAATTAAAATATCGGGAAATGGCTGATATTTTGGGCACAAGTGAAGGTGCACTCAAGTCATCCTATCATATTGCCGTTAAAAAGATTGAAGAATATTTAAAATTGGATTAAACCTTGCTATGTATTAAGAGTCTAATAATTAGATGAAAATGGATTTAGAAAAATATAAAAACAAATCTGGTTTTAAGATCCCAAATAATTATATGGAGAATTTTGAAGCTAATTTATTTGAAAAACTGGAAATCTCTTCTGAAAATGACAAAGAGAGTAAATCTGGATTTCAAGTACCACAGGATTATTTTAGTACTTTAGAGAGCCGGATACTTTCCAAAGTAGCTTCGGATAGTTCAAAAGGGAAGATTATAAATTTATTTTCAAAGAAGAGATTATACTATGCCTCTGCAGTAGCCGCAATATTTATTGTGATGCTTAGTACATTTTTATTTAATTCTCCAGATAGCAATTCCATAAATACAATAGAATATGCAGCTTTGGAGGAATATATAAATGAAGAAGATTTAGATTATTACGATATTTCCAATCTTATTTATGAAGATGGATATATAATAGAAAGTTTAAATGCCTCCAATTTTAATGAAGAAGCCATTTTCGATTATTTAAGCGAAAATGTTGAAGACTCAGGATTAATAATAGAATAATAAATGAAAAAAATTACACTAATAATTATACTTTTTATAAGCTTTTTTGGAGTTCAGGCCCAAGAAGATAAAAACAAAGAAGAACACAGAGAACAAATAAAAGCTATGAAAGTAGCGTTTATAACTCAGGAAATGCAAATGGATGCAGCTCTGGCTCAAAAATTCTGGCCTATTTACAATAGGTATGAATGCAAAAAAAAGGAGTTGCATAGAAGAGAGCATGGTGAAATTAAAAATATTGAAACACTCTCTGAGCAAGAGGCCGAGAAATTGATCCAAGAATATCAGGAAATTGAGAATGAAGAATATCAAATTAAAAAAGCCTTGTTTTCAGATCTCAAAAAGATCATCTCAGCAAAAGAAATCATTAAACTTCAAAAGTTAGAGTCAGATTTTAATAAAAAACTTTGGAAGGAATATAGAGACCGCAAAGATGCAGAACGTAAACGAAATTAGATAGAATATAAAAATAAGTTTTGGTTGGTTAGTTAGAATTTCCGGGTCTCGCGATCCGGATTTTCGATTTTAGACTTATTTTCTAAACTTCAGTTTTGCAATTCTATTCTTTCCAGCTGCATAAGCCGTAGAGTCATTAACAAAGCGAATAGTATAAAATCCATCTGAAGACAAATTATTCCAACTTTTTCCGGTATCCTTAGAATAGGATATCCCTGTAAAACCAACAGCAACCAATTCATATCCATTTTTTCCCGGTACATATCTCACACTACTTTTATATCCCGGCTCCTGCCCTATTGCAACTAATTCCCAGGTCTTTCCACCATCTTTAGTAACTGCTTTGTTAGCTAGATTTTCATCTGGCTTAGTATAATCTCCTCCTATAATGAAACCTTTATTCTCATCATAAAAGTCTAAGCTGTATCCTCCTTGCGTAGCAGTGCCTTGAATAATTGGAGTTTCAAATACCTCCCATGTTTCTCCTTTATCTGGAGAGAAAAATATACGAGATCTCATTCCTCCAGATAAGATCCAGGTTTTATTACCTTGAATAGCAATATTGGAGTTACTGGCTGCAAATGCAGCTTCTCCTTCTGCAGAAGCTGGCAAATTCTCACATGAAATTTTACTCCAAGTTTTCCCTCCATCACTGGTTATAATTATAGAGAGACAATTATCTACGGGATCTCCCATAGCAATGCCTTCAGAATCATTCCAAAAAGCCATAGAATCATAAAACACATTTTCATTCTCCTCTTTATATACTAATTCCATGCTTCCTGAATCTCCTGTTTTATACAATAAAGCAGGATTTCCAACACTTAACATAAAGAAATCTGAATTTGTACTAGCCACCGCACGAAACTCTGGAGCAAGTGTATCATATCTCTGAATATTCGTTTTCCAGATTTTTTTCTGAGAATCGTACATTCCGTACATACCATTGTTTGCCGCAAAAGCAATGTTATTTCCCATTAACTCAATAGCTCTGACACTAATGGAGTCTTCTAAAATTGTTTCAACCTCTACGGAAGTAAAAAAAGAAGGGGTAGATTTCTTCTCTTTGGAATTGCAACTAATAATTAATAACAGGCTAATAAGGTAGAATAGTTTCATCAATAAGAATTTGATTCAAATATAAAATAATCGACGTCAAAATTGAGTACCTTTGCCACCTTAAAATTAAACTATGCGTTTACACCGAAATTTAGTATTTGCAACCATCGATGCATTATCAGATATCTTCAATGAAGGAAACTATGCCGATAAAGTTATTGAAAAAACACTAAAACGCGATAAGCGTTGGGGTTCCCGTGATAGAAGTTTTATTGCAGAAACCGTTTACGAAATTGTACGTTGGAAACGATTATATACTGAAATTGCTGAAGTAAAAGCTCCATATTCCAGAGAGAACTTATTTAGAGTATTTGCTGTTTGGGCAACTTTGCGAGGGGTTACGCTACCAGATTGGAAACAAATTGAGCCTACTCCAAGCCGAAAGATCAAAGGAAAGTTTGATGAGCTTTCTAGAATTAGAAAGTATAGAGAATCTGTTCCAGATTGGATGGATGAACTAGGCGTAAAAGAATTAGGCGAAAAGGTATGGGAAAAAGAAATCCACGCATTAAATGAACAGGCTCCTGTTGTACTTAGAGTAAACACTTTAAATACTACAAGAGATAATTTGCGAAGTGTATTAAATGACGAAGGAATTAAAGCAGAGCCTGTCAAAGGATATCCTTATGCTTTACAACTAGAGGAGCGATCTAATGTTTTTAGGACTGAAGCCTTTAAAAAGGGATTTTTCGAAGTTCAAGATGCGAATTCTCAATTAGTAGCAGAATTTCTAGATGTTAAACCAGGAATGAGAGTCGTAGATACTTGCGCAGGTGCAGGAGGGAAAACTCTTCATATTGCTGCTTTAATGGAAAATAAAGGGCAAATAATAGCAACTGATATTTATGAGAATAAATTAAAGGAACTAAAAAGAAGAGCAAAAAGAGCTCATGCGCACAATATAGACCCTAGATCTATAGAATCTACCAAGGTTATCAAAAAGCTCTATGGAACTGCAGACCGTGTTCTTATTGATGCTCCTTGTAGCGGATTAGGTGTTCTAAGTAGAAACCCAGATGCTAAATGGAAGCTTCAGCCAGAGTTTATAGAGAAAATCAAAATTACTCAGGCCGAAATCTTAAACACCTATTCTAGAATTGTAAAGGATGGCGGGAAATTGGTATATGCAACTTGCTCTATTTTACCTTCAGAAAACCAAGGACAAGTAGAAAAGTTTCTTGCCAGTGAACATGGGAAAGATTTTAAGTTGATTAAAGACAAGAAATTATTATCATCAGAATCTGGATATGATGGTTTTTACATGGCAATTCTTCAGAAAAACTAAGGCCTAAGTAATGGGAATTAGGGTTTTATTTATAATATTTTCCTTTCTAATGCTTTCAGGATGTAAATCTGAAAATAGAAATTCAGAAATTGCACTTGAGAATGCAGAAGAACTCAATATTCCTACTGAGCTTATTTCCTATTATAAAAATATAGATTTTTGTCTTCAGGGAAATGACCTAAAAGAAGATTTGGCAATTACTACTATTGCCAAGCACAGCCGATTTTTAGAATATTACGAAAGACATCAGTTTTTGTATTTGGCAGATGAAGATCCCTCGAATTCTAAAAATGTTTTATTGATCTACTCAGGAGAAAGTCGAGATAAAAGGGAGTTTTATTCCAGCAGCAATAAACATCAACCTCAAACCTTCAATACAGAGCATATTTATCCTCGTTCCTATATAGATAATAATGCAGAAGCAGATCTTCATCATTTGAGAACTGCAGATATAAAAATTAATGCTCAAAGAAGGAACTATCACTTTACATCTGGAAGCGGAAAATACAAATTGATCTCCAATAATTCTTGGTATCCCGGAGAGAAATGGGTAGGAGATGTTTCCCGAATGATCTTTTATTTAAATTTAAGGTATAACGAAGACTTCAAATCTGTTGGAAAGCTTGAACTGTTCTTGAAATGGAATGCACAAGATCCGGTTTCTGCAATTGAAATTCAGCGAAACGAAATTATTTTCAAAGCTCAGGGAAACCGAAACCCATTTATAGACAACCCATATTTAGCATCATTAATTTGGGGCGGCTCTAAAGCCCAAAATAGGTGGTAAATATTTCAATCAAGAACCTCGGGGCAAGCCCACGAGATATGAATTGGAAAATACTTTTAAAAATTCGAGGCAAGCCTCGGGGAATTAAACCCTCAATGAGGGATTAAAGCTTACAAAGCTCAAAATAATCTGCATTTGAGTATTTCCGAAAACTGATTGGAACCCTAAAAAGTATGAGATAGAGGTTTTTCCAAATTAACCTGCTCCAAATGGCGAAATACTAACTTTTCCTTGAAGTATTATTTTTAAATATTAGAATTTGATCGGTTCTTCAATATCCAAACTTTTTCACAACGCTAATTAAATCAAGAAATAATTTTAGTGTTCTCTTTCAAGATTTGAAATTGACTGATATTAAAACCTTAAAGCTAAACCTAAATTAGATTTTTTTGCAATAAAGAGTTTTAAAATCTCATCACTATAGTTAATTTCCTAAGATTAAAATCACAATATGCTCTAATAACTAAGATGTTATAATTATGCCAAATTTTTTAAATAATAATTCGAAACTGTTATATTCATATGTTTAACATTAAAAAACCAACAAATGGCATACACTCGAACAACATTCGAAAATTTAGCAAATAAAGTTTCAAGAATATCTTGGGGTGCAATATTTGCAGGAACATTAACGGCTTTAGCAGTAGTTTTAATGCTTAACCTTCTTGGACTTGGAATTGGGTTGACCACAATTGATCCAATGACAGAAGCAGACCCATTAAAGGGCTTAGGCACAGGTGCTCTTATATGGATGGGAATATCTAACCTCGTGGCACTTTTTGTGGGTGGTCTCGTTGCTGGGCGGATGTCTGGACTTCCATCAAATTCAGACGGGGGTCTTCATGGCTTTTTAGCTTGGGCACTATTTGCATTGATCTCTATATATCTAATTACATCTACAATTGGTACAATGGTAAATGGAATGTCAAGTGCAATTTCAGGATTGTTTGGGAATTCTCAATCAGAAAAAATCGTTGTACAAATGGATGAAGCTCAAAACAAAGGAAAAAATGATGTGAGTTTTTCCTACGAAAAGATTAAAACCGAAGCCTTCCAACTAATCAATAAAGCCGAGAAATATGATATACTCCCTGAAGACGCTTCTGGAGAGGCAAGGGAAACAATTAATGAAGTTGAAAGTGAAACTCAAGAGGCTTACAACAAACTTAATTTAGACGAAAATATAGATCAGTTCTTTAATGATCTGTCTTTTGACCTAGATGACAATGGAGATTTAAATATTACTGTTGATGGAAATCAAGACTATTTAAACAAAGAGGATATGAAGGTTTATTTGGTTGAGAACACCGAATTGTCCAAGGCAGAAATCGATGGTCTAGTAAATAAATGGGATAAGAACATCGAAAAAGCTGTAAACAAAGCAGAAAGTTTCTATGCAAAAGCAAAACAAAAAGCAATTGTATATAGTGACAAAGCAGCTGATGCCATAGGAAAACTAAGTATTGCAGCATTTCTGATATTCTTTTTTGGTGCTCTTGCTGCGTTTTTTGGAGGAGCCACTGGTTCTCCACTGCTTACTGTTTCTGAAGAAAGAAAAGAAGAAAAATATGATTAATCATTTCTAAAAAATATTATATATGTCACCACTAACAATTATACTCAATATATTATTACCGCCTTTAGCTGTTTTTATGAAACACGGTGTAGGATCAGCTTTAATAATTAGCATAATACTTACAATTATTGGTTGGATACCAGGGGTAATACACGCATTTATTGTTAACGATTAATTAATTAGCCTTTACAATTAATCCATAACACTCACAAGCAGGGTAATTCTAAGAAATAATAGAATTACCCTGCTTTTTTAATCCCTCATTGAGGGTTTAATTCCCCGAGGGTTGCCTCGAATTTTTAAAAGTATTTTCCAATTCATACCTCGTGGGCCTGCCCCAAGGTTCTTGATTTGTAAAAACTAAAATCAAATTCAAAAATTAATTATTCCAGAAACCGCAAATCCGTTGATGCAATAATTCAGATTTAAACAGATATTTATGTCTAAAAAAGTTATTTTTGCGCTTACACAACAACACATAAAATAGCTTAGAATGATCCTATTCTTCGGAACCCAAACCTCAAAGGTTTATGCTGTGCAAACGCACTCTTCCCTCTCTGCCCAAAACATTTCAAAATTAGACTGGCTTTTTGGCGAGGCTCAACTACTGAACAAATCTGCACTGGCAGATTTTTTTGTTGGTCCCCGCGCCACTATGGTTTCTCCTTGGAGTACCAATGCAGTAGAAATAACACAAACCATGGGCATTCCTGGAATAATTAGAATTGAAGAGTTTTTAAAAGTAGACGCTCATTTTCATGATTTTGATCCTATGCTTTCTCAAAAATTTGAAGGTTTAGATCAGGAGATATTTACAGTAAACACAAAACCACAAGCGGTTTTGGAAATCAAAGATGTCAATGCTTTTAATAAACAGGAAGGCTTGGCTCTTAATGAGGAAGAAGTAAAATATTTAGAAGAATTGTCTACCAAGCTTGAAAGATCCTTAACAGATTCTGAAGTATTCGGATTCTCACAGGTGAATTCAGAACATTGCCGTCATAAGATCTTTAATGGAACATTTGTGATAGATGGAAAAGAGAAACCTTTTTCTCTTTTCAAAATGATCAGAAAGACCTCAGAAGTGAATCCTAACGGTATCGTTTCGGCATATAAAGATAATGTAGCCTTTGTAAAAGGACCAAGAGTGGAGCAATTTGCACCAAAAACTCCAGATAAACCAGATTTTTATCAGAATACAGATTTTGATTCTGTTATATCCATAAAAGCTGAAACTCATAATTTCCCAACAACCGTGGAGCCTTTTAATGGCGCTGCTACAGGAAGCGGTGGAGAAATAAGAGATAGATTAGCTGGTGGTAAAGGATCTCTTCCTTTAGCCGGAACTGCAGTTTATATGACCTCTTACTCTCGTTTAGATGAAACTAAAGAATGGGAAAAAGCCAATGAAGAACGTAAATGGTTGTATCAAACTCCCATGGATATTCTTATAAAAGCATCCAACGGAGCTTCAGATTTTGGGAATAAGTTCGGACAGCCTTTAATTACTGGTTCTGTACTAACATTCGAGCATGCTGAAGAAAATCGCTTTTTAGGCTATGATAAAGTGATTATGCTTGCTGGTGGAATTGGATACGGAAAAGCAGATCAGGCAATTAAAGATGTGCCTAAAAAAGGTGATAAAATTGTTGTTCTTGGTGGTGATAATTACCGAATTGGAATGGGTGGTGCCGCAGTTTCTTCCGCAGATACCGGAGAATTTAGCAGTGGGATAGAACTAAATGCTGTACAACGTGCCAATCCAGAAATGCAAAAACGTGCTGCCAATGCCATAAGAGGTATGGTAGAAAGTGAAACAAACCCTATAGTTTCTATCCATGATCATGGTGCAGGTGGACACCTGAACTGTTTGAGTGAACTGGTTGAAGAAACTGGTGGAAATATAGATCTAGATAATTTACCAGTTGGAGATCCTACTCTTTCAGCTAAAGAAATTATTGGGAATGAGTCTCAGGAAAGAATGGGCTTGATTATTCCTGAAAAAGATATGGGTGTCTTAAAACGTGTTTCTGAACGGGAAAGAGCTCCAATGTATGATGTAGGGGAAGTAACCGAAGATCATAATTTTATCTTTAAAAGTAAGACCACTGGAGAAAAACCGATGGATCTTAAAATGGAAGATATGTTCGGAAGTTCTCCAAAGACGATCATGACAGATAAAACTGTGCATAGAAAGTATAAGGAACTAAGTTATTCTCAGGATAAAATTCATAATTATTTAGAGCAGGTGCTTCAACTAGAAGCTGTTGCCTGTAAAGACTGGTTAACAAACAAAGTAGATAGATGTGTTACTGGTAGAGTTGCAAAACAGCAAACTGCAGGAGCATTGCAATTACCACTTAATAATTGTGGGGTAATGGCACTAGATTATAATGGAAAAGAAGGTGTTGCAACCTCTTTAGGGCATTCCCCTATTTCGGCCTTGGTAGATCCTGTGGCAGGTTCCAGAAATTCTATTGCTGAATCTTTAACTAATCTTATTTGGGCGCCATTAGAACAAGGTTTAAAATCTGTTTCCTTGTCTGCAAACTGGATGTGGCCTTGTAATAATGAAGGAGAAGATGCCAGACTATATGAGGCTGTTCAAGGAGTCTCAGATTTTGCCATAGAGTTGGGAATAAATGTGCCAACTGGTAAGGATTCTCTATCTATGAAGCAAAAATATAATGACGATGGTAGTGAGGTGATCTCTCCGGGAACTGTTATTATTTCTGCTGCGGGACATTGTAAGGATATAACCAAAGTTGTAGAACCTGTTTTACAGCCAGAAGGGGCTATTTATTACATCAATATCTCTCAAGACACCTTCAAATTGGGCGGAAGCTCATTTGCCCAAACTCATAATAAAATAGGTACAGAAGTTCCTACTATAAAAAATTCAGAGAACTTTGTAAACACCTTTAATACAATTCAAAATTTAATTTCTGAAGGTAAAATTCTCGCAGGGCATGATGTTGCTTCAGGTGGTTTGATTACTACTTTATTAGAAATGTGTTTTTCTGAAGTTAAAAGAGGTGCTAAATTAGATCTCTCGTCACTTAATGAAGAAGATTCGGTTAAGTTACTTTTTAATGAGAACTGCGGAATTGTTTTTCAAGCAAAGGATACTTCAGTTGAAGCAGTTTTAAATGAAAATAATATAGAATTCCACAAAATCGGAACTCCTACTGAAGGAAATATAGTTTCAGTAGTTAATGGAAGCGATTCTTTTGATTTTGATATTCCTACATATAGAGACGTTTGGTATAAAACTTCTTTTATGCTAGATAGAAAACAAAGTGGAATAGATCACGCAACACGACGTTTCAACAACTATAAGAATCAGCCATTAGAATTTAAGTTTCCAGAGAATTTCACTGGAAAACTTCCTGTTATTTCCGAAGGAAAACCAAGAATAAAAGCTGCGATCATTCGTGAAAAAGGTTCTAATAGTGAACGGGAAATGGCTCGTGCCATGTATCTTGCTGGTTTCGACGTAAAAGATGTACACATGACCGATCTAATTTCGGGACGCGAGAATTTGGAAGAAATTCAATTTATTGCCACCGTTGGTGGTTTCTCAAATTCAGATGTATTGGGAAGTGCAAAAGGTTGGGCCGGAGCATTTTTATATAATGAAAAAGCAAAAGCTGCCTTAGACAACTTCTTCAAAAGAGACGATACGTTATCTCTAGGAGTATGTAATGGCTGTCAATTATTCATTGAGTTAGGACTTATAAATCCTGATCATGAGCAGAAACCAAAAATGCTTCATAACAGATCTCATAAGTTTGAATGTAATTTTACTTCCGTAGAAATTCAGGAGAATAACTCTATAATGCTTTCAGGTCTTGCAGGGAGCAAGTTGGGGATTTGGGCTGCACACGGAGAGGGGAAATTCAGTTTTCCTTACGAAGAAAGCAAATATAATATTGTTGGGAAATATGGCTATGAGGAATATCCTGCCAATCCCAACGGATCGCATTTTAATACTGCAATGTTAACCGATACTACTGGAAGACATTTAGTAATGATGCCTCACTTGGAGAGATCTACTTTTTCTTGGAACTGGGCACATTATCCTAAGGGAAGAAAAGATGAAGTTACTCCCTGGATTCAGGCTTTTGTAAATGCCAGAGAGTGGCTTGAAGAAAAAGAATAAAAGTAAAGCCGAAGAATAAAATCTTCGGCTTTTTTTAATCCCTCATTGAGGGTTCAATTTCCAAGGCATCCTTAAATATTTAAAAATATTTTCGATTTTTTACCTTGTGGCTAATTCAAGATTCTTAATTTAACAATCTGCTCATCAGATTATTTACCTGGAAATTTTTCGAAAATGTCATTTACCATTTGTCGGATGGCACCCGGGGAAATTTGTTTATATATGGCATCTGTTGCTACTCCTTTCCAGACGGTATTTTTTGTTTTACGATCTATAAGATTAATAACAAGAGTTCCTTCTTTATAAGAATAGGTATCGGTATCACAACCAATTACATTATTATAACCTCCGTAACCATAATAGTAATAAGGATTATAGTAAGAACTTACAGTTGTTACTCCTGTAGTATATGGATAAGAAGCATATACAGGCTCTGTAGTTGTTGCAACTTCTCTATCTGTCGCTTTACTTAATAATACCAGCAAATCAGGATTGTTCCTTTCAAGTTCAAATCCATTCTGAGTTAAGTTTGTTTTCACAGCTTCCACTATTCCGGTGTTTATGTTTTCCTCATTATACATATCTCCTTCTACCTCCGCATTTGTATTTGGTAAATATGCAAAGGTATTGTAATTGCTCAAATTTGTTCCTTAAGGATTCGTTGTAGTAACGCTTGGTCCGCAACTAAAGATGAGTATTAGAATTGAAAAAAGTAAAATTGTTTTTATGGTTTTCATTTTTTAATTTTTATAATAACGCTACCTAAAATAAAAAAAACACTAACTAAAAGTTTAATATTAAACACTTTACAATTCTTTTAACTTAGGTTTCGGAATTTTAATAAAAGTTGGGAATTAAACGGTGAGACCAATTATCTGATTAAGATTCCGTACTAATTTTATTAATCACGGAAACCGGTGATTTGCTAATTAGATAAAGTATATACAATGGAGAATATAAAATAATAGGAGTCGCTCTTAAAATTTTAAGAATTATTAAATAATATTATTTCTTTTTATTCAAAATAGATTTGATATAGACATGCATTTTAGTATTTTGCAATGAAAACATTATCCAACCACATGATCGAAATTAAACGACTATTTGATTTTCCTTACTTTCAATTAGAAAATCACCCCTTAGAGAAAGCATTAGTTACTAAATATAACGGTAAATGGGAATCCCTAAGTACTCAACAATATATAGATAAAGCGAATGCAGTAAGTAGAGGTTTATTGCGCTTAGGAGTAAAACCCAACGATAAAATAGCTATTATCTCCTCTAGCAATAGAACAGAGTGGCATATTATGGATATTGGGATCCTACAAATAGGAGCTCAAAACGTGCCTATTTATCCAACAATTTCTCAGGAAGATTATGAATATGTTTTAAACCATAGTGGTGCAACCTACTGTTTTGTATCAGACCAAGAAGTTTTAGAAAAGGTAAATGCAATAAAACATAATACCCAGCTAAAGGAAGTTTATTGTTTTGACAAAATCGATACCTGTAAAAACTGGACAGAAATTGTAGAGCAGGGTAAAGATGAAAGTAATCAACAGGAAGTGGATGCTCTTAAAGATGCGGTCTCAGAAGATGATCTTGCTACTTTAATTTATACTTCCGGGACCACCGGAAGACCTAAAGGAGTTATGCTTTCTCACAAGAATATAGTAAGTGATGTTTTAAATAGTGCACATCGCGTGCCGTTTGAAACAGGTAAATACGTAGGATTAAGTTTCTTGCCTATCTGCCATATTTTCGAGAGAATGATCTCTTACCTCTATCAGTACTATAGTGTTTCAATTTATTTTGCTGAATCTATAGAAAAAATAAGTGACAATCTTAAGGAAGTACAACCACATGTAATAACTGCTGTACCAAGACTACTTGAAAAAGTATACGATAAAATTATTGCAAAAGGGACTGCATTAGGTGGAGTTAAACAAAAATTATTTTATTGGGCAGTAGAATTAGGTTTACAGTACGAGCCTTACGGCGCGAATGGCTGGTGGTACGAAACACGACTAAGCCTTGCTAGAAAACTGATATTTTCTAAATGGAAAGAAGGTCTTGGAGGAAATATAGAATTAATAGTCTCTGGTAGTGCGGCTTTACAACCCAGGCTAACTAGGGTATTTGCTGCTGCTGGAATCCCGGTAATGGAAGGCTATGGATTAACAGAAACTTCCCCAGTTGTAGCAGTAAATGATGAACGTAATGGCGGATTCAAAATTGGTACTGTAGGTAGAGTGATAGATAATGTAGAGGTTAAGATCGCTGAGGATGGGGAAATCTTAACAAAAGGGCCCAATTTAATGATTGGATACTTTAAGGATAAAGAAAAAACAGATGAGGCCATAAATTCTGAGGGGTGGTTCCATACTGGAGATATAGGTGAAATTGATTCAGAAGGTTTCTTGAAAATCACCGATAGAAAAAAGGAAATGTTCAAAACTTCCGGGGGTAAATATGTAGCTCCACAGTTAATCGAGAATACCATGAAACAATCTCGCTTTATAGAACAGATCATGGTTATTGGTGAAGGCGAAAAAATGCCTGCAGCATTGATTCAACCAAACTTTGAGTTTGTAGAGGAATGGGCAAACCGTAAAAATCTTGATATTGGGAAATCTAATGAAGAGATTGTTAAAAACCAAGATGTGAAAGCACGGATTCAGGAAGAAGTAGATTTCTATAATGAAAAATTTGGTAGTTGGGAGAAGATCAAGAAGTTCGAACTTACTCCTGAGGTATGGAGTATAGAAAATGATCAGCTTACCCCTACAATGAAATTAAAAAGAAGAAATATTAAAGAAAGATATATGGACCTATACAATTCTATCTACGAAAGGTAGATTTAGCACCTATATCATTAAGTTATTGTTAAACTCTCCTATTTAGGGGAGTTTTTTTATGTATTTAAAGTAAATTTAGGCTGTTTATTAAATAGATGAAAAAAAAAGAGCTATTTATTATGCATGCATAATAAATTTTATTAACTTTGGATTCATTCTAATATAAACATGAAGGAAAAAACCATTGATTACGTTTTGCGGGCAACTTGGATTGCCGTTTCAAAAATGTATAATGAAGAAGCCGGAAAAGCTGGAAGCACTATGGCTACAGGTTTTGCCCTTTTAAGTATAGATCCAGAAAAAGGAACCCCCTCTACCTCACTAGGCCCAAAAATGGGTATGGAAGCTACTAGTTTATCCCGGATTTTGAAATCGATGGAAGAAAAAGGACTAATAATCCGTAAAAAAAATCCAAACGATGGTAGAAGCGTCTTGCTCCACCTTACCACTTTCGGAAAAGAAATGAGAGAATTCTCTAAAGGGGTAGTTTTAAAGTTTGATGAAGCTGTAAAGGAAAATGTAAGTGAAGAAGATCTTAAAACCTTTATAAAAGTAGCCAATTCTATATCGGATTTAATTTCTAATAAGAAAATCTATAATAAAGAGATAAGTTTAAAATAATTATAACAAAAGATAAATTTCAGGAATTGCCCGAAATTTATTCTAATTAAAATTTAAATATGAAAAGAAGAATTAATAAAGTTGCAATCGTAGGTTCCGGAATCATGGGAAGCGGGATTGCATGTCATTTCGCAAATATTGGCGTTGAAGTATTGCTATTAGACATAGTTCCTCGTGAACTTACAGATAAAGAAAAAAGCAAAGGATTAACTTTAGAGGATAAAGTAGTTAGAAACAGACTTGTGAACGATTCTTTACAGGCCTCATTAAAATCTAAGCCTTCTCCTATATATAGTCAATCTTTTGCTAGTAGAATTAACACTGGAAATCTGGAGGATGATATTGCTAAAGTTTCAGAAGTAGATTGGATCATAGAAGTTGTTGTAGAAAGACTGGACATAAAAAAGAAGGTTTTTGAACAATTAGATAATCATCGTAAAAAAGGAACTTTAATTTCTTCCAATACCTCAGGTATTCCAATAAAATTAATGAGTGAAGGACGAAGCGAAGATTTCCAGAAACATTTCTGTGGAACTCACTTCTTTAACCCGGTGCGATATTTAAGATTATTTGAAATTATTCCTGGCCCAGAAACTTCGGAAGAAGTATTAGATTTCATGAATGAATATGGAGAGAAATTTCTAGGAAAAAAATCTGTAGTAGCTAAAGATACTGCAGCTTTCATTGGGAACCGAATAGGGATCTTCAGTATTATGAGTCTTTTCCACATGGTTGAGGAATCAGGTATGACGATTGAAGAAGTGGATAAACTAACAGGCCCCGTTATCGGAAGACCTAAATCTGCAACTTTTAGAACGGTAGATGTTGTTGGTTTAGACACCTTGGTTCATGTTGCAAATGGGCTACATGAAGGTGTTCCAAATGATGAAAAACACGATTTTTTTGCCTTACCAAACTATATTGACTCTATGATGGAGAAAAAATGGTTGGGAAGCAAAAGTGGCCAAGGATTTTACAAAAAAATTAAGGGGGATGATGGTTCTAGCGAGATCCTTTCATTAGACCTTGAGACTCTTGAATATAGAGCCGCTAAAAAAGCATCTTTCGCAACTCTGGAACAAACTAAATCTATAGACAATGTTGAAGACAGATTCAAAGTATTAGTTGGTGGAAAAGATAAAGCTGGAGAATTTTATCGTAAGAATTTTTCTGCTCTTTTCGCGTATGTTTCTAACAGAATTCCAGAAATCACAGACGAACTATATAAAATAGATGATGCCATGAAAGCTGGTTTTGGTTGGCAACATGGCCCTTTCCAAATATGGGATGCTGTAGGTGTAGAAAAAGGAATTGAGATGATGAAGGCAGAAGGTGAAAAACCAGCTGCGTGGGTAAAAGAAATGTTAGAATCTGGTAGTAAGAGTTTCTATACTGTAAAAGAAGGAAACACTTATTATTATGATATCCCGAAGAAAGAACAAGTAAAAGTACCTGGACAGGATGCTTTTATCATTTTAGATAACATTCGTGAATCCAAAGAAGTATTTAAAAATAGCGGAGTTGTGGTTGAAGATCTTGGTGATGGAATCTTGAATGTAGAATTCAGAAGTAAAATGAATTCTATTGGAGGTGATGTTTTAGATGGCTTGAACAGAGCATTAGATATTGCTGAAAAAGATTACCAAGGATTGGTAGTTGCAAACAACGGAGCTAATTTCTCTGTTGGGGCAAATATCGGAATGATATTTATGATGGCTGTAGAGCAGGAATATGATGAGCTTAACATGGCTATTAAACATTTCCAGGATACTATGATGAGAATGAGATATTCTTCTATTCCAACCGTAGCAGCTCCTCATGCTATGTCTTTGGGTGGTGGATGTGAATTATCATTGCATGCAGATAAAGTAGTCGCAGCAGCAGAAACTTATATTGGATTGGTAGAATTTGGTGTAGGTGTTATTCCAGGTGGTGGTGGTTCCAAAGAGATGACTCTTAGAGCTTCAGACACATACCATAAGGATGATGTAGAACTGAACAGATTAAGAGAAAACTTTCTAACCATTGCAATGGCTAAAGTTTCAACTTCTGCTTACGAAGCTTTTGATACAAATATTCTTCAGAAAGGAAAAGATATAGTGGTAGTGAATCCAGACAGACAGTTAGCTATTGCGAAGAAGCATGCGTTAATAATGGCTGAAACAGGTTATACGCAACCAATTGAGAGAACAGATATTAAAGTTTTAGGGAAACAAGCACTGGGAACTTTCTATGTTGGAACAGACCAAATGTATGCTGGAAAGTATATAAGCGAGCATGATAAGAAGATCGCTAATAAATTGGCCTATGTTATGGCTGGTGGAGATCTTTCTGATGCTAACTATGTAAGCGAGCAATATTTATTAGATCTAGAACGTGAAGCATTCCTTTCTCTTACGGGAGAGCGCAAAACGTTAGAACGCTTAGAACACATGATTAAAAAAGGGAAGCCACTTAGAAACTAGATGTGAGTAGTGAGTAGTGAGTAATGAGTAATGAGATATTTTAAAGTAAATGCATAAAATTGAAGACTTGAAAATCTGGAAGAAATCAATGGAATTGACTAAATCAGTTTATAAAATTTGTACTGAATTACCTTCCGATGAACGATTCGGACTTATATCTCAGATAAAGAGATGTGCGGTTTCAATCCCTTCAAATATTGCTGAAGGTGCTGGAAGAAATTCAAAAAAAGAATTCGCTCACTTTCTATCTATTGCCAATGGTTCTTCCTATGAATTACAAACTCAGCTAATGCTTTCAATGGAACTTAAATTAATTTCAGAAGAAAAAATAAAACCAATACTTGAAAATATTATTGAGATACAAAAAATGAATTACGGATTTCAAAAATCTTTATGAAATCTCAATACTAAGTACTAAAATCTAAATACTAATAAAATGAAAACAGCATATATAGTAAAAGCATACAGAACAGCAGTAGGGAAAGCACCTCGTGGAGTATTCAGATTTAAAAGACCTGATGAATTAGCTGCTGAAACCATCCAGTACATGATGGAAAAACTTCCAAATTTTGATAAGGACAGAATAGACGATGTTATTGTAGGTAATGCAATGCCGGAAGCTGAGCAGGGCCTAAATGTGGGTAGGTTTATATCATTAATGGGATTGGATACCGTTAAAGTTCCTGGGGTTACTGTGAATCGATATTGCGCTTCAGGACTTGAAACTATTGCAATGGCTTCTGCAAAAATTCAAACAGGAATGGCAGATTGTATTATTGCGGGTGGAGCAGAAAGTATGAGTTATATTCCAATGGGGGGTTATAAGCCAGTTCCAGATTATAAGCTTGCGGCACGAGGTCTTGAAGATTATTACTGGGGAATGGGACTAACTGCTGAAGCAGTTGCAAATGATTATAAAGTAAGCAGAGAAGATCAAGATGAATTTGCATTTAATTCGCATCAAAAATCATTGAAAGCGTTAAAGGAAGATAGATTTCAGGATCAAATAGTTCCAATTAAAGTTGATGAAACTTATGTTGATGAGAATGGAAAAAAACAAACCAGATCCTATACAGTAAATAAGGATGAAGGACCTAGAGCAGATACTTCTAAGGAAGTGCTGGCTAAATTAAGACCTGTATTTGCAGATGGTGGAAGTGTAACAGCTGGAAACTCATCTCAAATGAGTGATGGTGCTGCATTTGCATTGATCATGAGTGAAGAAATGGTAAAGGAATTAAATCTGGAACCTATCGCAAGATTAGTAAGTTATACCGCTGTAGGGATCGAGCCAAGGATTATGGGGGTTGCTCCTATTACTGCAATTCCAAAAGCATTGAAACAGGCTGGACTTCAACAAAAAGACCTTGAGCTAATTGAATTGAACGAAGCTTTTGCTTCTCAATCTTTAGCAGTAGTTAGAACTTTAGGTTTAGACCCAGAGAGAGTAAATGTAAATGGTGGAGCCATTTCTATGGGACACCCTTTAGGTTGTACCGGTGCAAAATTATCTGTTCAATTATTCGATGAGATGCGCAAACGTGATCTTAAAAATAAATACGGAATGGTAACTATGTGTGTGGGTACAGGACAAGGAGCTGCCGGAGTTTATGAGTTCTTATCATAATTTTTTTTAAGAAGTTAGAGACAAGAATCAGGAAACAAGACCATGCAAAGGCACAATTTCAAAAAATTGAAGATTTGGCAGGAAAGTATGAGTCTAGTCAAAGAAACATATTCTTTAACTAAAGGTTTTCCGGATTATGAAAAATTCAGTTTAGTCACGCAATTAATAAGGTGTGCTGTTTCTATACCCTCTAATATCGCAGAAGGAACTAGTAAAAGTACCTCAAAGCATTTTATAACATTTTTAGAAATTAGTTTAGGCTCTGCATTCGAATGGGAAACACATAATAATCGCATATAATGAAAAATATATTTCAGAAGATAAATTTTTGGAATTAGAAAATAAAGTTCAACAAATACAAAAAATGATATCAGGATTTATAGATGGACTTAAAAAATAGTCGTCTTGTTTCTAACATCTTGATTCTTAAAACTAAAAAAAATGAGCACAGAAACAAAAAATAAAGAATTACTTCGTGGAGGTCAGTTTTTGGTGAAAGAAACGTTGAGTGAAGATGTTTTTACACCAGAAGACTTTACCGAGGAGCAGAGAATGATGAAAGATTCAGTTCAGGAATTTGTAGATCGTGAGATCTGGCCGAAAAAGGAAGAATTTGAGAAAAACAACTATGCTTTAACTGAAGAGATAATGCGTAAGGCTGGAGAACTTGGTTTTCTTGGCATCTCTGTTCCAGAAGAATATGATGGTATGGGAATGGGGTTTGTTTCTACTATGCTTGTTTGCGACTACATTAGTGGCGCGACAGGATCTGTTGCAACGGCCTTTGGTGCACATACAGGGATTGGAACTATGCCAATAACTTTATATGGTACCGAAGAGCAAAAGAAAAAATATGTGCCAAAATTAGCTACAGGTGAATGGTTTGGAGCTTACTGCCTTACCGAACCAGGAGCAGGAAGTGATGCTAACTCAGGTAAAACAAAAGCTGTTCTTTCTGAAGATGGAAAATCTTACAGTATTAGTGGACAGAAAATGTGGATCTCCAATGCCGGATTTGCAAATGTATTTATAGTTTTTGCTCGAATTGAAGACGACAAGAACATTACAGGTTTCATCGTTGAAAATGATACTTCTAACGGCATCACTTTTGGTGAAGAAGAAAAAAAATTAGGGATACACTCCTCTTCTACTCGTCAGGTTTTCTTTAATGAAACCAAAGTACCTGTAGAAAACTTGCTAGCAGAACGTGGTGATGGTTTTAAAATAGCCATGAATGCATTGAATATTGGTAGAATTAAGCTGGCTGCTGCGTGTTTAGATGCGCAACGTAGAGTTACAGATTTAGCAGTGAAATACGCTAATGATAGAGTACAATTCAATACGCCTATCGCAGAATTTGGAGCTATTAAATCTAAACTGGCAGAAATGGCTACATCAGCATATGCTGGGGAATCTGCTTCATACAGAGCTGCTAAAAATATTGAAGACAGAATCAACAAAAGATTAGAAGAAGGAAATTCGCATTCTGAAGCTGAATTAAAAGGTGTAGAAGAATATGCAATTGAATGTTCTATTTTAAAAGTTGCATGTTCAGAAGACATCCAAAACTGTAGTGATGAAGGTATCCAGGTGTTTGGAGGAATGGGCTTCTCAGCTGATACCCCAATGGAATCTGCTTGGAGAGATGCACGTATTTCTAGGATCTATGAAGGAACCAACGAAATAAACAGAATGTTAGCGGTTGGAATGCTTGTTAAGAAAGCGATGAAAGGTCATGTAGATCTTTTAGGACCTGCAACGAAAGTTGGGGAAGAACTTACTGGAATTCCATCTTTTGACAAACCAGACTTCTCAGTATTATTTGCTGAAGAAAAAGACTTATTAAAAAGATTGAAAAAAGTATTTTTAATGGTTGCAGGTAGTGCTGTTCAAAAATTTGGACCAAAACTCGAAGAGCATCAACAATTACTTTTAGCTTCTGCAGATATCTTAATTGAAATCTATATGGCAGAATCTGCCCTTTTAAGAACCGAGAAAAATGTAAATAGATTCGGAGAAGACGAGCAAAAAGAACAAATTGCAATGTCTAAGTTATATTTATATCATGCTGTAGATACTATAAACCAAAAAGCCAAAGAAGGAATTGTATCTTTTGCTGAAGGTGATGAACAACGCATGATGTTAATGGGATTAAAACGTTTCACTAAATACGATAATCATCCTAATGTTATTGAGCTTAGAAATACAATCGCAGAAAAATTAACCTCAGAGAATAACTACTGTTTTTAATAAATCTCATATTTAGTACTTAATACTAGAAATGTAAAAGCCAATTCTTAAATAGAATTGGCTTTTTTTATTTTAAAAATTAAAATATACTATTGAAAGCTCTTTTTATCTAGTAAACTTCAGAGAACACTTTATAAGTCCAGAAATAAATATTTCAATTGTCCTATTAATCTTAGACTATTATCTCATAGAAAAGTTTCATTTCGTATAAAATTTAGTGGGAATTACACAAAATATTGATTATTGTTTAAAAATCAGTTTTTCAAATATTGTTTTCATTACATTCTGGTTATTACATCCCAATATTATTAAGTTTTCATAGTTTAATATGTTAATTAACTAAAACCTTAATAAAAAAATTAAAGAATAGTTAAACTCTTTTTAAGAAAAGTATATATTGCGCCTTTATAACCATTAAAACTTATTACATGAAAAAATTAATTATGGGAATGGCTGCATTAGCCCTACTGTTCACTTCCTGTGAAAAAGATCAACCTGAAAATGTTAATGAATTAGCTCAAGAAAGTGTAGATATGAGCGATTTCTATGTGCACACCGACTACAATGATGAAGATGGCAAAGCAGCACAAAATGGGAAGAATTGTTATTCTATGAAAAACTTAAATCGACTGTTGAAAGAAGATGATAAGCTTTATAGAAAAATGTATGATATTGAAAAAAATACCAGATCTATCCTTGCAAAAAGTTCAAATGCAAACAAAGGTAAACCAGGATCTGGCGATGGTGGAACTACTCCTCCTCCAACAGATAATATAGGTATTGTTACTATTCCTGTTGTTGTGACTGTGGTTTACAGCAACTCACAAGAAAACATTTCAGAAGCACAAATCAACTCTCAAATCGCTGTTTTAAATGCCGATTTTAGAGCTCAAAATTCTGATGCTTCCAATACTCCTTCTGAATTTGCAAGTGTAGTAGCAGATTCTGAAGTACAATTCACTCTAGCTGGTGTACGTCGTTACAGTAATGCTACTACTCAATGGGGAACTAACGATGCTGTTAAAGGTCAATATCCTCCAGAAACTCCAGCAACAACTCTCAATATTTGGGTTTGTAATATAGGTGGTGGAATTTTAGGCTATGCACAATTTCCTGGTGGCCCGGCCGCAACTGATGGAGTTGTTGTAGGACCAAATTATTTTGGTAATACAGGATATGTATCTGCTCCATTTGATAAAGGTAGAACTGTAACGCATGAAGTGGGTCACTACTTAAACTTACGTCACATTTGGGGTGATGGAAGATGTCAACAAGATGATTTCGTAGCAGACACTCCATCATCAGATGGACCAAACTACGGATGTCCTTCTTATCCAACTACAAACTGTAGATCTACAGATATGACAATGAATTATATGGATTACACTAATGATAACTGCATGTACATGTTTTCATCGGGACAAAAATCTCGTTTGAGAACTGTTTTTGCAAGTTCAGGACCAAGAGCAGCTATGGCTCCTTAATTTTCATTTTATAATATTTAAAAGCCACCCTAATCAGGTGGCTTTCTTATTTCTACGAAATCCTTGTAGGTTAATATTTCCGAAAAGCAAGTAACAGTTTAATGCAAAAGCCTTATTTTTAGTAGTATTACAAGAAGATATTTTTCAGAACATTTATGGTTTCAATCAATCAAGAACTAATCAATTATTTAATTTTAGGCATAATTGTATTAATAATTTGCTTTACGCTCGCATACTATGCCTTAAAGAAAATAGGCAAAGATCCTAGAAATATACTTCCTTTAAATTTCGCCAATAGAATATGGATTCCTTTACTTATTTTCTTGGTTTCGTTATTCTGTCAAATAGCTATAATAGCTAAGTTATTCAGGTATGATTACACATATACTATAGTAGGGCATTTAAGTACCATGGGAATCATCTTAAGCACTGCTTGGTTTCTTATTGTACTTCTTAAGATATTTAAGGCTCGTATTCTTAGAAAATATGATCTTTCAACTTCAGATAATTTAAAAGCAAGGAAGGTTTATACACAGTTCATGATCTTAGAGAATATAATCATCTTTATTATCATAGTACTAGCCGTAGGTATAGTTTTAATGAGTTTTGATAGCATTAGGTCTATTGGTGTCAGTCTTCTTACCTCAGCCGGAATTGCCGGGATTATTATAGGTCTAGCAGCACAAAAGGCTATTGGAACTTTATTGGCTGGTATTCAAATAGCCCTTACTCAACCAATCCGAATAGAAGATGTTGTCATTATAGATGGAGAATGGGGTTGGATTGAAGAAATCACCCTTACCTATGTAGTAGTTAGAATTTGGGATAAAAGAAGACTTGTAGTTCCTACTACCTACTTTATTGAAAACACCTTTCAAAACTGGACTAGAAATTCTTCAGAAATATTAGGAACTGTTTTTATCTATACAGATTATGAGATTCCTTTTCAAAAATTGAGAGAAGAACTTAGCAGACTTCTAGAGGGTTCTTCATTATGGGATAGAAAAACAAATGTATTACAAGTTACTGATGCTACTGACAGATCTGTAGAAATTAGAGCTTTGATGAGCGCAAAAGATTCTCCAACAGCTTGGGACCTTAGAGTATATATTAGAGAGCAACTGATAGTTTTTATCAAAGAAAATTACCCTGAAAGTCTTCCGAAATCCAGGGTAAGTTTAAAAACTGATCAAAATTAAATGTTTTCTTCTGAAGCATAAATTTTACTAAAGTTTGTAGCTGCTTCTATTAATGCCAAATGAGAATAGGCTTGCGGAAAATTCCCTAATAAGCGCTTCGTCTCAAAATCAATATCTTCACTAAACAATCCTAATTGATTACTATAAGTTAAAAGCTGATCGAATAATTTTTTAGATTTTTCCTTTTCTCCTATTTTATACAAGCTATTAATAAACCAAAAGGTACATATTGTAAATGAGGAAGTAGGCAAGCCAAAATCATCTTTATTCTTATAACGGTAGAGCAAACCATCCCGGGAAAGTTCTTTTTCGGTAGCTTTTACGGTACTAATATATCTAGGATCTTTTGCATCTATAAATCCATAGTTCTCCATTAAAAGTGTGGACGCATCTAAATCTTTTGAACCATAGGATTGGGTATATGCCTGCACCTCTTCATTCCATCCATTTTTATGGATATCATCATAAATTTCAGTCCTTAAAGAAACCCATTTAGATTCATTTATTCCCTTTCTGAGGATCTCTCCTATTTTTACAGCTCTATCTATGGCAACCCAACATAAGAGTTTAGAGGAAACAAAATGCCTTTCTTCTGTCCGCAGTTCCCATATTCCTTTATCAGGTTCTTTCCAGTGCGATTCTACAATTTTTACAATTCCTCTAGTTACTGTCCACAATTCTTCACTGTTTTCCAGATTTGTCTCAAACTGAACAAATTGCTGGTAGATCACCTCCATCAATATTCCATATATATCGTTCTGCTTTTGAATATAGGCTGCGTTTCCTGTGCGCACAGGCTTGGAACCTTGATACCCATCTAAGTGATCTAATATGTGCTCAGTTAAATTCTTCTCTCCATTGATACCATACATGATCTGAATCTTTTCATCCTTATGTGGTATCAGATTAAGAATGAACTGGAGGAAATCTTTAGCCGATTTATCATGCCCTAATCCTGCCATTACTTTGATAACCATGGAGGCATCTCTAATCCAACAAAATCTATAATCCCAATTGCGCTCTTCACCTATAGTCTCTGGAAGTGATGTAGTGGCAGCAGCAAGTACAGCACCCGACTTCTTAAAGGTTAAAGCCTTAAGTACCAAAGCACTTCGCAATATTTCTTCGTTATAGTATTTATATTTCGTGGTGTATTCACTCCAGTTCATCCAATAGGTCTTGGTACGTTGGTATTTAAGATAGGACCTATCCAAGGACTGTTCAACCAATTTTTCATGATAGCCCATTAAGAAATACCCATTTCCTGTTAATTCAATTTCCTTTTGCTCTAAAATAGCATCAAGATCAAAACTTGAATAGAGAAATAGAGTTTCAAATTTCCCTTCGGTCGTATAGCTCTTTATATAATTGCCTTTATTTTCATTAAAGGTTTTCTCTCTAGCAAAATCCAAACGAGGATTATATAATACTTTAAAAGCTGGCTTCCCTTTTATAAGTCGAAGAAACCGAATTACATCTGGAGCGGAATAGTATGAGCTATCCTCTCGCTGATAGCGGGGCATAAAATCTATTAGCTGAAATGCATCAGTACCATTATCAAACCCGGTACTTAATATATTGGTACCCCAAAGATATTCTTGAGAGATTTCATAATCTTCGGTAACTTCTATCTCAAAGCTTCCGCCTTTATTTTCATCTAATAATTTTGCAAAAACAGCTGCTGAGTCAAAATTTGGCAAGCAACACCATTCCAATGAGCCTGTTTTTGAGACAAGTGCAGCACTTTTACAATTTCCTATAATTCCGTAGTCTAAATTCTTCATATAATCATAAAGTTTGTTGAAAATGATGGTAGATCAAATGTATTTTCGGAAATTAAGTAAAATACTAAAACTTTATCGTAGAATTCAGAATAAATTATGAGTAAAACAATCATTATATCCAATAGATTGCCACTTCAAATTTCTATAAAAAAAGGAAAATTGGACGTTACTCCTAGTGTGGGAGGCTTAGCTACAGGTTTAAAATCCTTTCACAGAGATGGAGATAGTGTCTGGATAGGCTGGAGTGGTTTAACTACTGAAGAGCTTCCTGAAAATTTAATGAATGAAGTTTCTCAGAAAGCAAAAGATCAGGCCTGTATTGCGTTAAATTTTACTGAAAAGGAAATTGAAGGCTTTTACTATGGCTTTAGTAACAGAAGTATTTGGCCTCTCTTCCACTACTTTATGGAATTCACAGAATGGGAAACTTGGCATTGGAAAACCTACAAAAGTGTAAATCAAAAATATGCGGATGCCATTCTGGAAAAGTACAAGGAAGGTGATAAGATCTGGATTCATGATTATCAACTTCTTTTAGTACCAAATATGGTTCGGGAACAATCTCCTAATGCTACCATTGGTTTCTTCAATCATATCCCATTTCCTTCCTATGAAGTCTTTAGAACCATGCCTTGGAGAGAGGAAATTCTTAAAGGTTTACTGGGTGCAGATCTTATTGGCTTTCACACCTACGACTATGAAAGACATTTTTTAAGTTCTGTAAGCCGTATTCTCAGGTATCAAGTCAATTTTAATGAAGTGAGCCTCCCAGAGAGAATGGTTAAAGTAGATTCTTTTCCTATGGGTATAGATTATAACAAGTTTGAAAAGGCTGCGCAAAATCACTTTGAAAATACTCTGGAAAGTCAATCAGATTTACAGCGCAGATTAGATCATCATAGAAAAGGAGCACCCGGGGCAAAGTTGATCCTAAGTATAGATCGGTTAGATTACACGAAAGGGATTGCACATAGAATAAGAGCATTTGAGTATTTCTTAGAAAAATATCCTCAGTATATAGAAAAAATCCGATTGGTTATGCTGGCAGTTCCTTCTAGATCTGAGGTGCCACAGTATCAATTATTGAAAAAGGAAATTGATGCCTTAGTAGGAAGAATAAATGGGAAATTCGCTACCGTAAGCTGGACACCTATTTGGTATTTCTATAGGTCAATGCCTTTTAACAACTTAATAGATCTATATGCTTCATGCGATATAGCCCTACTAACTCCTATAAGGGACGGAATGAACCTTGTGGCAAAAGAATATATTGCAAGCAGGAAAGATCAAACTGGAGTGCTTATTTTAAGTGAAATGACCGGTGCAGCTCAAGAAATGAATGAAGCAATTTTAATTAATCCTAATAATTTTGAACAGATTGCTGATGCTATAAATCAGGCTATAAAGATGTCTGAAGAAGAACAAATTAAAAGAAATAAAATCCTTCAGAAACGACTTAAACGATATGATGTAGAAAAATGGGCTAACGACTTTATGAAAGCTTTGACTAAAACACAAGAAACCAGACAAAGCAATAAGGCTATCCTTATATCTAAAGATATCCAAGAGTCGATATATTCAGATTTCACAAAATCTAAAAATCGAGTATTATTTCTGGACTATGATGGAACACTAGTAGATTTTGTTGATCAACCAGAAGATGCAAAACCAGATGAAGAACTTATCTCTCTAATAAGTCAATTAGCATCTTTGGAAAATACTACTGTAGTGCTTATTAGCGGAAGGGATAAGGAAACTCTAGGCACTTGGTGGAAGGAAGTAGATGTGCAGCTAATTGCAGAGCATGGAGTTTGGGCCTTAAAACCGAATAAAGAATGGAGACTTAATGAAAATGTTAGAAATGACTGGATGGAATCTATACGTCCTGTTATTGAAGCATTTGTAGATAGAACTCCCGGAAGTTTTATAGAAGAAAAGAACTATTCGCTGGCTTGGCACTACAGAAAAGTTGATCCAGACCTAGGAGAAAAACGCGCTAATGAACTTTCTTCAGTATTAAAAGATCTTATCTCTAATCATGGATTGAGTGTTTTAGATGGTAATAAAGTTCTGGAGATAAAAAGCAGTGAAGTTAACAAAGGTAAGGCCGCAACAAAATTTCTTTTAAGAAAAGAGGTTGATTTCATATTTGCTATTGGAGACGATTGGACAGATGAATATTTATTCCAGGAATTGCCAGATTCTGCAGTAACTGTAAAAGTAGGTTTAAAGAAAACCAGTGCCACTTACTATTTAAATAACACCAAAAAAGTAAGAGAGTTATTGCAAGGATTTTTATAACTGAAATAAGCTTCAGCAGGATAATAATAAAAAAAACTAAACTGTTAAAATCCTTAGCAATTTTACTTAAACATTATATCAAACTTAACTAAAGAAAATCCTCTAAACTTCTAAATAGAAGTACTTTTACAATATCAAATTTATACAACCAATATTTAAAAAAGACATAATTATGAAAGTAGGAAAGTTAATTACAGGATTAGTATCAGGAGCAGCTATAGGAGCAGCTATAGGTTTATTATTTGCACCAAAAAAAGGAGCAGATACACGTAAATCAATTACTGAATCTGGAGATAGCTATTTAAAAGGTGCTAAAGGGAAGATCAATGATCTTTCAGAGGGTTTAAACCAAAAAGTTGAAGCGATCAAAGAAAAATCTAAAGCTGCAACTAGTGGTTCTAAAGTTGAAGAAAAGTATCACGATACTAAAGCAGATATTCACGATATGAGAGCTAGCTAGTCTAAACTCAAATATTTTATATTAACCCTCGGATTCTTTCCGGGGGTTTTTTATTTTTCGGAATTGGATTATCTTCAGAAAACATTCTGAAAAACATTTCTTACTTTAGAAAACTCAAATAAATAAAATTTATAATAATGAAAATTAATTCCTCCCTATTAAGTATTGCGTGTTTCATATTCACTTTACTTCTATTTAATAATACAAATGCACAAGATACAGATGCTAGGATCTATAAAATAATTGATTCTGTATCTGCAGATAGAATTGAATCTGATATTAGAAAACTTGCAGGTTTTGGAACTCGAAATACATTTAGCGATACGGTTTCAACCACCCGTGGAATTGGAGCTGCAAGACGATGGATCAAATCTGAATTTGATAAAACCTCCCAAGATTGCAATAACTGTTTAAATGTCTTTTACCAAAAAGATCTAGTGACTCCGGAAGATGGAAATCGTGTGCCAAAAGAAGCATGGGTCGTTAATGTTGTAGCTATCCAAAAAGGAACAAAATATCCAAATAGATATATCATTATGAGTGGCGATATAGATTCTCGTGCTAGTGATACCATGGATTTTGAAACCGATGCACCAGGAGCTAATGATAATGCCAGTGGAATGGCAGGAACTATTGAAGCCGCCAGAGTTTTATCTAAATATAAATTTGAAAACAGCATTATTTATGTTGGCCTTTCCGGAGAAGAGCAAGGTTTATTTGGAGGAAAAGGATTGGCTCAATATGCAAAAAACAACAATTGGGAGATCATTGGAATATTGAACAATGATATGATCGGAAATATTGAAGGGGTTGATGGAATAATTGATAACCGAAGTTTCAGAATTTTTTCTGAACCTGTGCCTCCAACCGAAACTGAGCAAGAGCGAAATGCAAGAAGATATTATGGTGGTGAAGTAGATGGAATTTCCAGACAGCTTGCCCGCTACATTCATGGTACCGTAGAAACCTATATGCCAGAAATGAATCCAATGATGATTTATCGTTTAGACAGATTTGGACGTGGAGGACATCACAGATCTTTTAATGATCTTGGCTATGCAGGAATTAGAATAATGGAAGCCCATGAAAATTACAACAGACAACATCAGGACATTAGAACCGAAAATGGAATTGAATATGGAGATGTAATTGAAGGTGTGAATTTTGATTATGCTGCAAAACTTACGGCTGTAAACGCGATTAACTTAGCTAGTTTGGCTTGGGCTCCGCCAGCACCTTCAAAAGTTGCGATTGGAGGAATCGTTGAACCCTCTACCAAACTACGTTGGGAAAAGGTTTCAGGAGAAATTGCAGGATATAAAATTTACTGGAGAGATACTACTTCCCCTGTATGGCAACATTCAAGGTTTGTAGGAGATGTATCTGAATTTATGTTGGAAGGAATTGTAATAGATAATTTCTTATTTGGAGTTGTAGCTGTTGGCAAAAACGGACATGAAAGTTTAGTTTCTTTTCCCTCATCGACCTTTAGATAAGTTCATTTCCTGTTTAATTCACTTTAAAATCTCTGATCATGAAAAAAATATTATTATTTTTCTTCCTATCCTCTCAGTTACTTTTAGCACAACAATCAGATAAGCTGGAGTTATTGGATATCTTCAATCTTGAGTATATTTCTGACCCACAGATATCTCCAGATGGAAAACAGGTGGTGTATGTCCGGAATTTTAAGGATGTCATGACCGATAAAAATCTATCCAATCTCTGGATAGTGAATTTTGATGGTACACAAAACAGACCACTAACCACTGGCAACACAGTAGATAATTCTCCCCGTTGGTCTCCAGATGGAAGGGAATTACTTTTCAAATCTAACATGGATGGCGAAATGCGGTTATATTTAAAATGGCTGGATTCTCAACAGCCACAAGTAATTTCTAATTCTAATGAGCTACCTGGATCAATTTCCTGGTCTCCGGATGGCAAGTTTATTGCCTTTTCTAAATTCGTGATTAAAGAGAATGCTTCTCCTATCAAAATGCCAAAGAAGCCAGATGGCGCAAATTGGAACGAGGCTCCTAAATACATCACCGAAATGAATTATCGGGCAGATGGAGCTGGTTATTTAAAAAGTGGTAACACACAACTGTTTGTCGTTTCTATAGACGGACATACCCCAAGGCAACTTACTTTTAATCCCTTCGATCATGGAACACCAGTTTGGGGTAAGGATGGTAAAAGCTTGTATTTTTCAGCTAATCTTGGAGAAGATCATGAATTAGATCCTATGAATTCAGAAATCCATAAGCTAGATATTACAGATGGAAAAATAACAACCTTAACAAATAGACAGGGACCAGACAGCAATCCAATAATCTCTTCAGATGGCAAGAAAATAGCATATTTAGGCTTCGATGATAGATTGCAAGGATATCAATTGAGTCAGTTATATATTATGAATATAGATGGTAGTAATATCCAGAACCTTTCAGCAGACTTTGATAGAGATATAAGTGATATTTCCTGGGACAAAAATGGAGATGGCCTTTATTTTCAATATAACGACAAAGGCAGCACAAAACTAGGTTACATTTCTACGAGCGGTAAAGTAAAAGAAATAACAAATAACATGGGAGGACTTTCCCTAGGAAGGCCTTATAACGCTGCATCTTATAGTATTGCAGAAAATGGTAATTACGCTTTTACTTCAGGAAAAAATGCAATGTTATCTGATTTAGGTGTTGGAAATAAAGGAAATGATCGAGTGCTTACAGATGTAAATAGCGATTTACTTTCCTTTAAAAAACTAGGAAAAGTAGAAGAGATCTGGTGGAAGTCTTCTGTAGATCAAAGAGATATCCAAGGCTGGATTGTAACTCCGCCCGATTTTGACCCTAACAAAAAATACCCGTTAATTCTAGAGATCCACGGTGGGCCTTTTGCTAGTTATGGAAATGTATTTTCGGCAGAAATTCAGCTAATGGCTGCAGCTGGGTATGTAGTTCTGTATACTAATCCTAGAGGTAGTACTGGCTATGGGGAAGAATTCGGAAACTTAATACATCACGACTATCCCAATAACGATTATCATGATTTGATGTCTGGAGTAGATGCTGTTCTTGAAAAAGGATATTTAGACAGGGAAAATTTATTTGTCACCGGAGGTAGCGGAGGTGGTGTATTAACCGCTTGGATCGTTGGAAAAACAGATAGATTTAAAGCTGCTGTAGTTGCAAAACCAGTTATAAATTGGACGAGTTTTGTGCTATATGCAGATAATCCAGGCTTCTTTGCTAAATATTGGTTTGGCAAAAAGCCTTGGGAAGACCCGGAAAGTTATTTCAAGAGATCTCCTTTAAGCTATGTGGCTAATATTACTACTCCAACTATGTTGTTAACTGGAGAAGAAGATTACAGAACTCCAATAGCTGAATCTGAGCAATTCTACAGTGCATTAAAACTGGAAGGAGTAGAAACGGCTATGGTTAGAATCCCGGGATCCGGACACGGAATAGCAAATAGACCAAGTAACCTTATTGCTAAAGTTGCAGCTATCCTATCTTGGTTTGAAAAGTATAAGGACAACTAAATCAATCCCTTATATAAAGCTGCCAATAGAATTATAGAATACAGATATTAAGTATATATAATTTTTATTATTTATTGTCTATCAAAAATTAAATCATATTGTTTTGTCTGTTCGAGCCCAGTCGAGAACTTTTCAGCTCAAAAAGAAGGTTTCGACTCCGCTACCATTGACGTATTTTCAAAGTTACTCCCAATAAGAGACCCTGAAACTAGTTCAGGGTGACGATACTGTTTTAACTGCCGTCATGCTGAACTCGTTTCAGCATCTTTCATACGTCAATTTCCTACGCTAAATAAATTTTTTTATCACAGGTCTCAACCTGACATCCTTACTATACATTGTAATCTTAATATGAACACAACTACAGACCGATAAAAATCAATTCTATTGGCAGTTTTATTATTAATCGATTAGGGAAAGTTGAATCCTTTTTAGATCCAGATCAATTTCCAAAACAGTTACCCTTAAATGCTGTCCTAATTTTACAACAGAATTGACATCACTTATATATTCATTCGCCAATTTAGAGATGTGTATTAATCCACTTTCTTTAACTCCAACATCAACAAAGCATCCAAAATTGGTGATATTATTTACGATCCCTGGAAGTTTCATCCCCGTTTGTAAATCTTTAATAGTATTTACATTTTCGTCAAACTGAAAAACCTTGATCTTACTTCTAGGATCTAAACCTGGTTTTTCCAGTTCTTTAATTATATCTTTTAGCGTTGGTATCCCAAGATCTTTTTGGACATAAGTCTCTAAATCAACTTTTTGAAGCACTTCTTTATTGCCTATTAATTGGTTAATTCCAGTTCCATAATCGAGTGCTATTTTATTTACCAACTCATAACGTTCCGGGTGAACTGCAGAATCGTCCAAAGGATTTTTTGCATTCTTAATTCTTAAAAAACCGGCTGATTGCTCGTAAGCTTTGGCTCCTAATCTTGGGACTTTTAGCAACTCTTCTCTAGCTTTTATACTACCTTTTTCTGATCTATAGTTTATAATGTTTTCAGCTAGTACTGGTCCAATCCCTGAGACATAAGAAAGCAGTTCTTTACTTGCAGAGTTTACATTGATCCCTATTCGGTTTACGCAAGTCATCACCACTGCATCCAGTTTATTTTTCAGTCTTGTTTGGTCTACATCATGTTGGTACTGCCCTACTCCAATTGACTTTGCATCTATTTTCACTAATTCGGCCAAAGGATCTATTAAGCGTCTCCCAATAGAAACTGCGCCCCTTACTGTGATATCATAATCTGAAAATTCTTCTCTAGCAATTTTAGATGCCGAATAAATTGAAGCACCCGCCTCATTCACCACATATACTTCGACCTCTTTATTAAATGGAACTTTCTTTATAAACTGTTCCGTTTCACGGGAAGCTGTTCCATTTCCAATAGAGATCGCTTCAATATTATAGGCATTTACGAGCGATCTTATTTTCTTTATGGCAAGCGTCATTTCTTTCTGTGGATAGTTTCATTATGTAGCAACATTCCATTTTCATCCAAACACACCAATTTACATCCAGACTTAAAACCAGGATCCAAGGCTAAGATCCTTTTATTACCTAGAGGAGGCGCTAATAAAAGTTGTTCTAAATTCTCAGCAAAGACCTGAATAGCATCTTCATCTGCTTTATTTTTTGCTTCAGATAAAACTTCATTGGAAAATGATGGCTTTAAGAGTCGTTTGTAGGAATCTTCTATTGCTTCTTTAATATATTTTGAAGCTGAAGAATTTTTCAGATTAAGAACATTCTCTATTAATCTTAAAGCTTCCATTTTTTCTACATCAAGCTTTACCTTTATTACCCCTTCACTTTCCGCCCTAAGAATTGCGAGTAATCTATGAGAAGGAATTCTTTTTAGAGGCTCATTCCAGTCAAAATATTGCTTGTATTTTTGCGCAGCTGGGTTTTCTTTTTCAGATTTAACTAATTTTGAAGCTATATCTGCACTATTCTGAAATAACTTTCTTAGCTTCTGCCTCACATAAGGATTTTCACTTATCCATTCTGCAATTATATGTTGAGCTCCTTCTAAAGCATCGGTCGGAGATTTTATATCTTTTGATAAAAACCGACTTGCAACTAGTTCTAAATTATCTCCATTTTGAGACATTAGTATTTTGGCTAAAGGTTCCAGACCAGCTTCTCTGGCAGCTTCAGCTTTAGTTCTACGCTTCTTTTTAAAAGGAAGATATAAATCCTCTAATTCCACCATAGAATCTGAATCCTGAATCTTAGACAGTAAGGAATCTGTCAATGAATCCTGATCTTCAATAGCTTTAATGATAGATTTTTTACGACGCTCTAATTCTGAATAGGATTTTAAAAGCTCTGCTATTTTTTCAATTTCAACTTCATCTAAATTACCCGTTAACTCTTTTCTATATCGCGCAATAAATGGGATTGTAGCATCTTCATTTAATAAGCTTACTGTGTTGAGAATAGATCTCTCGGGAACGGCTATTTTAGATTTTATATATGATATTAACTCCAAGTCTTGTGTTTTAAGTAATGAAAACAAAGATACCGGGATTCTAATTTATTTGTATAAGTACCCAAAGATATTTCCAGAGAATTAGATAATATTAATTGGAAACTTTAGGGTTTTAAACATTAATTCTGGAACGGAAAAATTTCCCGCTCCTGAAAGCTACCTGGATCGAAGATTTACGCAGTTAATTATCCCTATTTTTCAGCCTTTTTCTTGGCTCTTTTGTCTTGATTCTTGGTTCTTGGTTCTTGGTTCTTGGTTCTCGTCTCTCTGTTCCCTATTTATTTGATCACATAAGTTTTTTTCTCTGGCCCAATACCTTTTAAGGTAAGTGATTTCCATTCTTTTGGTAAGATCTCATTTTTTTGCTCTATTCCATTTTCGGTAATATGCAATCCGCCGAATCCAAATAGCACAACCTGGAGCATACCTCCGGCACCTGTTGCAAAATATGGATTCTCACTGGTGGCCGATTCTGCCAGAGCTCCAAATGGAGCACGCTTATTAGGCTCATAACTTCTTTTAAAAAGCCTGTAAGCTTCTTTGGAATCTCCCAATCTAGCATACAAAATGGCAAATATTGATTGCCCCATAGCAGGGCCCTCAGGAGAAAGTTTAGACTCATAATATTTTAAATCCTTAAGAATATTTTCTCTTTCGGTAATTATATCCAAAGGATAAGACAGCAAGTTCACATCTGCCTGTTTTATAATTTCTCCCTCATAGCTTTGGTTTTCTTTTGTAGTTCCATCAGGGAATTTTAATATTACAATTTTTGAAGCAACTTCATTCCAGGCGGGGTTTGGAGTTTCGTCAACTTCTTTGGCTGCAAGGACCGCATAATTTAAGGCTGTAATTGCAGAACCATTTGTAAATGCATTATCATCAACGTTTGCGGCAAATTCATTGGCACCCACCACATTTTTAATGGAATAACTTCCATCAGCATTTTTTGAGACACGGCTTACCCAATAATCGGCTATTTCTTTTAACATAGGGTAACCTCTTTCAACAAGCCATTCTTTATTTTTGGTAACACGATAATAATTCCAGAAGGCTATAGCTACATCAGCTGTTATATGGTGTTCAAAAGTTCCTGTAAGTGCCCAAGATGGTGTTGCTTCCTCCCCTGTATCATCACTTTCCCATGGAAACATAGCGCCTTTGTAACCGAAGTTAACAGCTTTTTGTTTTGCCTTCCCCAATCGGTCAGACCGGTAGTTTACCAGGGAACGTGAGATATCCTGATTCAGTACTAATAGAGGGGGAAACATCCAGAGTTCTGTATCCCAAAAAATATGCCCGTTATAATTTTGTGAAGACAGTCCCATTGGGGCAATACTCAAATTAGAATCACCTCTGGAGAATGCATATAAATGATATAGCGCCAAACGCACATCCAGCTGGGATTGTAAATCGCCTTCAATCACAATATCTCCTTCCCAAAGCTCTTCCCAAAGTTTTTTATGCTCACCGAGTAAATCCTTTCTTGGAGTTAATAAATTAAAAATAACGAAACGTTCCGATTCAGTTTGAGGATCTGCAAAATCCTGGGTGGAGGTTTCAGCTGCTGTCCAGGCAAACTCACTTTGCTGTCCCTTTCTTACTTTTCTTTCAAAAGACAACCTGTTATCATACTCAGAAACTTTATTATGCTTGAGTTCAGGGCGTTCATGTTCTCTTACGGAATTAATGTCATGCCATATAAAAGTTGCAGATGTGGCAACGATATGTTTTCCATACTGACTTTTAGCGAAGGTTTGCAAAATGGGCATTGTAGTTTCCAGATCCTTGAGTACTCTAAAAGTGCTGGTAGGATCCTGAAATACTTCTGGAGTTAATATTTTTCCGGTAACTTTTATTTGAATATCCTTTTTTGCATCGACTTTAAAATCTATATAACTTGAATATTGGACGTTTCGCAGGGCATATATGGTATAAGTTACCTTTGCTTTGTCTTTGAAGTTGAAGGAAGTGGTAAAGGAAGCTTCCTTCATATTCAAGGTTTGCACCCAGTCTGAAATATTGTTTTCTGTAATTTTTTCCCCGTCAATTTCCATTTCGAGATTCCCAAAATTCATTCCCAAAATAATTTTGGAAACGCCTAAAGGAGATTCTTTTTCATATACATTATTTAATATTACCGAACGCACCTCAAAAGGTTTATCCTCCGGTAAGATACCAATCCTACCATTTGCAACAACAACTCCTGTATATTGCTCAACCTTTCCCGTAGACAGTGTCCACCCATCGTCTTGGGATTGACATAAAAAAGTGCTGAAAAATGTAAGAATGAGAGCAAAGAAGGATTTTTTCATATTCGTGTTTTTGAAAATATTGAAAATAAAATTAATCGACAATGTATGTATTATTAATGAAAACCATTTATAAATGCATTATTATCTACGTTAACATCAAATTAACCTACGCCACCAAATTTTTTATAGAAGAACTACTATCGAAATTTTTTGAGATAGGGCTTATTCAATAATCGGGTGTTCTTTTTAACATACAACTCCCTCTAAAAACCAGGTTCATATTTGGTGGATATTGAAAATATAGGTGAAGAGATCAAAATTGAAATAAAAATATTAAGAGAGAAAATCAAGAGCCTCGGGAAATCAAAGCCTCAATGAGGGATTAAAAATGGCTATGCCTTTTTAATGAAGATCTAAGAATATTTATCATTCCGCTACTGGTAGATAGATTACCGCCTTCCATGTAGGTGATGGAGTACTTTCTACATTTGGATTATTATAAAAAACTTCCAATGGTAGTCCTTGAGTTTTCAAATTCTTTTCATCGGCCGTGTAAAGTAGGTCAAACCAGGCTTTATGAGATAACCTATAGTTTCCGTTGAATACCGCTTTTAATGCGGTGGATGATGGAAATTGCCTGAATTTCACTTCTTCTGTAGGCCTTATATCCTGGACAAGATTCACCGGGAAACAAAATTCAAAATCTATAATATTCTCCTCCCTATTCCATTTAATGATCTTCACAAATGGATTTCCTGTTAATTTTAGATTACGATTTAGAATGTAATCTTCCAGAATATCAATGGTTCCTACCATTTCTATGGCCTTTCCTTTTACAGGAATATTTTCAGAAATATGACATATACAGTCCAGAGCAGGTGAAATGATTATACTATCGGTAATTTGAATACGATAGGCCGTTTGTTCATTTTTCAATCTCTGTCTAAAAGTTAATAAATTTTGTTTTAAACTATCTATATATTTACTTTTCACAAAGGGGTTTATGATATCTAGGCGGTTAACCAATGAATTTTCTTCAGATCTAACATTTAGCACAACTTCTGTAAGGCTGTCGTTTCTTTTTTCAAACTCCCAATAGAATTCTATCTGGGAATTGCTAAAAGAATTTACTTTTTGTGTCAGATTTTTGAAAGGTTCGCCTTGGATGACCGCAATATTATCTTCGGTAAGTTCAGGATTAAATCTTTTCCATTCTAAAATATCGTGATATGAGTTACCTGGACCATATTTTGCGTCCATCGTGAATTGATAATCATATTTTTTTATAAATAAGTACCAGATCAATCCAGAAAGCAATAACGTAAGGAATAATAAAATTATTTTTTTCATAGAATTACTTGGCCGCTAATTTCTCTTTGGAATTGGTCATTTCTAACTTATTTACAATATAGTTCCCAATTGCTTGGCCCTGGTCTAAACCTACTTCAATGGCGGCCCTATAATGAATTCCTCCATATAACCTGCTCTCTGCTGCCTCCCTCGAGGCATCTTTAAATGATTTAAAACTTCTAACCGGAAGACCATAATCCACTTCAGTATCATCATCAAAACTAAAATCATCTCCAAAAATATCTGTAAGCACAATAGCCGCGGCACCTGAAACTACAGAATGTCCACTAGTATATTCAGGAAATGGCGGGGTTTGCAATACTGAAGTCCAGCTATCGTCAATGTATTTATTAATCAGAGTTTCGGGACGAACCAGATTACTGCGATATTTCTCTTCCCAACAGCTAATAAAACCATCAGCAAGCGCTACAGAAACTTTAGTGTAAGCATAGACAGATTTATTAAAATCGGCTCCGGATTTCTGACAAGCTATTTTGGTAACCCCCATCCAATGACCACCAGGAGTGATTTTTTTGGTTGCGAACATAAGATGTCCTCTTAGGATAGAAACATAAGGATTACAGTCCCAAAACTTAGCAATAGCCATCTTCTCACTATTCTCTTCGTCTTTTGCAATCTCTTCACGAATATTATAAACTTCCATCAATTCGTTGTGGAAACGACTTCCCGGCTCCATAGAAAACTCTGGTGGTGGCACTGGTTTGAACTGATTGGCTGCATTAATGGCAAATGGTCGTATTTTGCTCCAGTGTGGTTCTATACCATCCATATAAGTGGGTGGGGTGGGCTGCCATCGGCTCTCCTCATCTGTATGTACAGAAAACTTAGGCATGGTACGTGTTTCGGAATAATTATCCTTGGACATCCATTTTCTAATATGGCTTGCAACCTGCAAACCATAGGCTTCAGAAGCTTTAAAAGTTTCTTCGTCCTTAGTTTTCCAAATATTAAAAATGCTATCTCTCTTAACTATAAGTCTTTCTTCTGAAAACACAAGATTTTTACCAATTTCGTAAAAAGCCACCACGGCAGCTATTTCAGGATTAATTAGTTCTGAGGTAGTTATAGGAGCGGGTCCAAGATCTGTTAATTGACCGGCCAGACTTTTATAATCTTTATCAAACTGCGCCATTACCTCGTAGGCAGCTATATTAGAGTATGAATAAACACGGCTCGCAACAGGCGGAGAAAATATATCATGCACCATTACCCTGGTAAGATGATCATTAGCCGCGTGGAAATCTCCTGATGTGACTTCAATTTTTTGGGGCTCATTTTTACAGGAAAAGATAAGTATAGAAGAAAAAACAAGTAAAATGAAATTCTTCATATCAATCAATTATTTTATACAATTCAGATTCGGCATCATTTATTGTAATCAATAAATAAGCTTGCTGCTGTATTTCAATTATGGAAAAATCTCTAACAGACTTTTGGGATAAATTTAAACCAATTTCATTGGAATTCAGAATTTTATCGGCATTTATTAGAAGGGCACCGCCAAAGGCATCAAACCTTCCATGATAAGGAGTAACACCAAAATAATTACCGCCTATCAACACTTCTTCATTACCGTCTTTATTAAAATCATACCTGAGCATGGCCTTTATAGGCGCCACCTGCAACTGCATATCAAACTCCCTGAAAATAAATTTTCCATTGTTATTTTCAAGATACCCGGAAGCCAGTGTATGCACTTCTCTCTTGGAAGCAACTTCCAGTTCTTCTTTACTAAAAATCTCTTGGACAGTTTTACCTGCAAAATCTTTATAGGTGGCAAACCTTTTTCTTATAAGCACAGGTAATTGGGAAGCAAGCTCATCCAAGCCGTGAATGAAATAATATTTTTCATTTTTTTCAGTTGCTAGTAATGTTTCAGGTAAGCCATTCTTATCAAAATCCTTAAAGTACATCAAAAGGGGATATTCCGTGGAAGCTTTAAATTTTGTATTCAACCCCCAATTTCCAAGAAGATAATCGGTATCCCCATCTTTGTCTATATCTAATGGCAAAATTTGCTGCCATAAGCCATTTAATTTTTGAGAAATTAAGCTACCGGTCACATCTACAAAAATTCCATTCCTGTTCTCCAGAAACTTAGGAGCCATCCATTCCCCCACGACAATAAGATCAAGATCACCATCGTTGTCGAAATCTTCCCAAATTGCGTCATTGATCATTCCCAGATCCTCAAAAATCCGGGATTGGTCATTAATCACAAAAGCTCCATTCTCATTCCTGAGTAAATATGCCTTTGGTATTTCTCCATATTTGTAGTTGACAGCGTTGGAACCGATAAAAAGATCTAGATCACCATCCCCGTCATAATCAGCCGATTTTATAACCGAAGAGTTTGAGTATATTTTGGGGAAAAGGCTATCTTTTCTAAAATCTCCAGCTTCATTTAAATAAAGTCGGTCCAGTAACCACTTATCATTTCCTACAGATTCTCCTCCCCCAGAAACAATTAAAACATCCTTTTTACCATCATTATTAAAATCGGCAATTTCGATATCGGTATCCTCGTAAAGGGAATCATTAAGGATACCTTTGGGTTTCTCCATGGTAAAACCTTTTTTATCCTGAAAAAACACCACTGATGGACTAAACCTGGACGCCCCAAACAGGACATCATCCAGGCCATCATTGTTTAGATCGGCTACTTCCACTGCGGGACCAAGATCTGAGATCTTATGAGGTATTAATTTTTGAAGATCAAAATCTTCATAAAGATTTTCCTCATGTTTATAATTAAGGCCAAAATCAGATTCAGCTTTAGAAAACCAGGATTTATTCTTTTTTTGGAACAATTCCATAAGATCGGCTTTCTTATTAGTAGCTTCCCATTTTATTTCCAGCATACTGTTTGGTTTCACTGAGGTTAGCGTTTTTAAAGTCTGGTCTGGCCAAATAATGCTAAGTGAATCTATGCGGGTGTTTTTAGGAATTCCAAAATGAATTATTGGTTCCGAAGAGGACTGGTATGCCTTTGTAGTATATAATTGGCGGTATTGTTTTCCTTTATCGGTATAAAGTATCGCTTTACTCCCGATACCAAATGTGTTTCCATTTCCTGCGCTTAATTTTATTTTAAGATAATTGCCGGTTGGTTCATTATTGATGTAGAGGCTCGGTGGTTTATTAATATTATTGGTAACTATATCAATATCCCCATCGTTATCCAGATCAGCGTAGGCTACACCAGTAGAGATCACTGAATCATTTGCAATCCATATATCAGACATATCTTCAAATGTACCGTTGGAATTACCTTTAAAAACATAATTGGTAACCGCTCCCGAAGGCATTTTTTCCAGCGCTTCGTTATCTACCAATGTGGTTTGATCGAGTTGTTGCTTAATTTGTTCATTGGAAGTGTATTTAATATAATCAAGATCATTCGGGCGTTTGGGAATCCCGTTTGTGATAAAAAGATCCTGTTGCCCGTCCTGATCAAGATCTGTAAAAAGGGCACCCCAGCTCCAATCTGTGGCAGCAACTCCGCTCATAAGTGCAGTTTCAGCAAAATAATCCCCGTTCATATTTAACTGTAGCATATTACGGCTGTATTGAGGATGGTATCCCAGTCGATCTATTTTTAGATTATGGAGATTTACATCATCTTCACCTGCAGAGACTTTGAGGATTTTCTCATTTTCCGGCAGCATATCCAGCGTAATTAGATCTATAAATCCGTCATTATTAATATCGGCCACATCACTACCCATGGAAAACTTTGACACGTGCCCAAATTTAGTTTTAAGGCTTTCAGTAAAAGTACCATCCCCATTATTCAGGTAATAATAATCATCTTCATGAAAATCGTTCCCAACGTAAATATCTGTAAAACCATCGTTATTAAAATCGGCGGTGCTAATACCAAGTCCGTAACTATTTGCACCACCATAAATCCCCGCTTCTTCACTTACATCTATAAATTTTCCATTTTCATTTAGAAATAATTTGTCGCCACTCTCGTAAACCCTGTTATTCCTAATTTCAGCAGGACCAAAAGATTTATTGGTATGAATGGCATGATTTAGTAAGTACATGTCCAGATCTCCATCATTATCGGCATCAAAAAAAGCTGCCTGAGAAGAGTAATTTTCCAGATCAAGTCCAAATTCTTTAGCTTTTTCCGAGAATGTGAGATCTCCGTTATTGATATAGAGCTCATTATAACCGATAAAACCGTTTACTCCTACCACGGCACAGATATAAATATCAAGAAGACCATCCCCGTTAACATCAGCCATGGTAGATCCTGTATTCCAGGTGCTGTTGCCCTGAACTCCGGCTTTTCCTGTAATATCCTCGAATTTTAAATTTCCTTTATTAAGATAAAGACGATTTTTTACCTGATTTCCTGTAAAATAGATATCCGGCAAACCATCATTGTTAATATCGCCTAAACTTACTCCCCCGCCGTTATAGTAGTAGAGGTAATCGAGAATATTCTGATCCCGGTTTTCGGTAAGTTTATTAATGAAATCTATCCCCGAAGTTTCTGCCGGCAGGATTGATAAAAACTTTTCTTCCTTTTTAATACATCCAAATAGACAACCGATGAGGACCAAAAAAATTAATGTCCTATTAATTATTGATTTCAAAAATTTTAGGTTTTTTATCGTTAATAGCCACTATTATAAATTGTCTTCCATTCTTATCTTTAAATCGGCGCAGGTGTTTTACCTCCCCTTTAATAGAAAATCCGCTTTTGGAATACTCTTGCCAATCAAAATTCATTTCACCGTCTCCAAGCAGTACATCTCCAAAGCTAACATCCTGTCTTGAAAACTGTGGTTTAAACTCGTAATTATTCCCAGCCATTACCAGATCCAGATTTCCGTCGTTATTCACATCTATAACGGAAATGCTATTTACATTGGAAAACTGGATGCGGCTGGGCAGTATTTTGATTTTAAAATTTCCTTTGCCGTCGTTAATAGCGATAATTGTTTCAGGAATCGCAACATCTTTTACAATTACATTGTCAAGTTTGTCTTTCGGCATTAATTCACTTATAGACTTTTTAGCATATTCAGATGCTTTTAAATTTTCTTTTTTCAGAAAAACCAGCTGGGAGATCATCTCCCTTTTCATGTGTATAGGATAATCTTTCCCATTTTTATGCTGGGTCACAATTTGTTCAATATTACCATTGCTGTCAAAATCGTTGATCCACATTTTCATAGGTTGTTCCATAGAAGGCTTATATGGAATATTAGACCCTTTGTTACCAATTATTAGATCCTGGTCGCCATCATTATCGATATCGGCAGCTTCTATTGTATTCCACCAGCCTGTGTAATCGGTTAAATTACTCTTGAAAAATGAAAGTCTTCTTCCTGAATTTTTAAAAATCTTGGGTGCGCCCCAATCTGAAACCGTTATGAGGTCTTTTTTGCCATCTCCATCTATATCCTCCCAGATAGCATCGGTGATCATACCAGCATATTTAACATCGTAAAGGATCCTTTCCGTAGCATTTGAAAAATTACCATCCCCTGTATTTTCCAAAAATAAGTGCGGAGGATCTATACCGTAATTAAGGACTACACTTCTGGAACCTATAAAAACATCCATATCACCGTCTTGATCAAAATCGTAGGGGGCAATAACCGCAACATTTTGGTTTAATGACGGAATTACCCCTGTATAAGGCGAAAATCTTCCCTTCCCATCGTTAATATATAGCCGGGCCCTGTAATTACTCTCTTCTCCTACTTCATTGCCTCCTGAGCCAAGCATAAGATCCTGATCCCCATCACCATCAAAATCAAAAAATGAAGCGGCAGTATCTTCAAAAAGAAAGTCGGTATCAAGAGCCGGTTGCGCAGATTTCTCTAAATTTCCGTTCCCCTTATTGATATAGATAATTCCAGGTTGTCCCTTTGCTCCTCCAATAAATATGTCCTCATTTCCATCTCCATTAATATCGGCAACAGCAACCGAAGGTCCTTCCTGAGACATTTTTTTATAGATCAATCCTTCATAATCAAAATCTGTGTAAGAATTCTCTCTATGAGTTTCAAAAATTTTATCTGATAATTCGGTGAACAACTGCGCCTGTCTTTTTATCGGTTTCGGATTATATTTTTCCAGCGCTTCACTTTGATTCAGAACTAAGGTGGTATTGGTTTTAATATTGGCAAGCAATTGTGTAGAGTTATCGGGCCATATAATCCTTAAAGAATCTATTTTTTTAATTTTTCCCAGACCAATGTTCATCGTATAATCCATAGACGACTGGAAACCTCTTGATGGATTCTGCTCCTGCATAAAGATCTCATCGTCTTGATAAAGCCTGATGATACTTCCAATCCCAAAACTATTCTTCTGATTTCCTTTTAATTGAATTCGTAAATAATTTCTGTCTTTTAATTTATCTGTATTATTTTTGTAAATAAAGGATTCCATATTTACATTATTCACTACAAGATCAAGATCCCCATCATTATCCAGATCTCCATAAGCACTACCATTTGATAAACTAGGGATTCCTAAACCCCATTTTTCCGCCGAATTTTCAAATTTAAGTTTTCCCATATTCTGAAAAGCATAATTAGGAAGCGGTGTAATTGGCATCTTATTAATTATTGAATCTATAGCCTCTTTTTTTCCTGTTAGAGCCATTTTCTGAATAATCTCATTCGCAAAAAAATCTACAAAATCAAGATCCGTAAGATCGTGATTGATTCCGTTGGTCACATAAATATCACGATTTCCATCGTTATCCATATCAAAAATTAAACCCGCCCAGCTCCAGTCTGTACTTTCAACACCACTAAAGTGTGCTATTTCAGAAAATGTATTATTACCATTGTTTAGCTGAAGTGTATTATGGATATACTGTTGAAAGAAATCCTTGCTTTGTTTGAGCTTAAAAACATTATAACTTTCAAATTCCATAACAGATTTTACTCTCTCTTCAGTATCGGGCAACATATCAGTAACGAAAATATCGGCATAACCATCATTGTTAATATCTGCTATATCCACTCCCATGGCTGAAAGACTTAAATGTGAAGTCCAGTTTTCAATATCTTCGGTAAAAGTTCCATCCTGATTATTGATATATAGATAATCCCTTTCGTAAAAATCATTGGAAACATAAATATCGGGATACAAATCATTATTAAAATCACTCACCACTACGCCCAAACCAAACCCAATCAAACTTCCATAAATATTCGCTTCTTCACTAACATCTACAAATTTGCCATCATCATTGCGCAATAACATATCTCCAACCCCTCGAAAAATTTTTGGAATACCTTCCCAGTCCTGGGCCCTTACTTCCCGCTGTTCCGCAAATCCCAAGCTACTCACAGGAATATTACTATTATTCAATATATATACATCCAGATCGCCATCCTTATCATAATCAAAGAAAGAGGCATGGGTGCTAAAACCGGTTTCGGCAAGATTATATTCTTTGGCTTTTTCGGTAAATGTTAGATCACCGTTGTTGATATATAGTTCGTTATTATGATTGTCCCCCTCCATATTGCCGGCATTGCTCACATAAATATCAAGCAGCCCGTCATTATTGATGTCTACCATGTTAACACCTGTAGACCATGGCTTGTTTCCTTCCACCCCCGCAGATGCCGAAATATCTTCAAATTGAAAATCACCCTTATTTAGATATAGTTTATTGGGTTTCATATTGCCGGTAAAGTAAATATCAGGCAAACCATCATTATTTATATCACCAATAGCTACTCCACCCCCATTATAAAAATTACGATACTTGAAAATATTAAAATCGGGGCTATTTTTTACTTCATTTATAAAATATACTCCGGTCTCCTCAGATGGCATTAAAGAAAAAAGTGTGTTTTTATTTACCTCTAACTTTTCTTCTTTTTTCTCCTTATTGTTGCAGGAGATAAGTGCTGAAAAAAGAATTAGGCTGATAATTGACAAATATGATAGGGCTTTCATTTTTATTTAATTATTAATTTTCAAAATAGTTGGAGTACTATTATTAAATGTTACAATAAGATGTAACTCACCATTAATACAGATTTCCTGAATATCCCGGGCAGCCCCTGAAATATCAGGTATTTCCTTTTTATAAGTTTGAAAAAAACCCTTCTTATCATTGATAAGAACAGTTCCATGACTGGCGTCTAATCTACCCAATTGAGTGCTAATTTCATAGTTATTTCCTACCAAAAAAAGATCGGGAAAGCCATCACTGTTAAAATCCTGTGTATCTATACCAAAGATTGCCGAAACCTGTGTCTCAAAAGGTAAAACACGCTTTGTAAAAGTATTATCTCCATTATTTTCAAAATAGCAACTGGCTAATTCAAAAACCTGTTTCACTTCCGCATTCTTCTGATTTTCCCGGGTTAGAATCTCAGAAAAATCGGCATCTGCATAATCTTTGTAACTAGGAAATTTCTTTTTTAAAAATGGCATTTGGTGGTCAAGTTCATCCTTAGAAGCAAAAGCTGTTTCCTTATCTTCATAAAAATAACTCACTACTGGATCTATAGATCCGTTTCCATCAAAATCTCCAAGATAAAGCTTTAAAGGTTTTTCTAAGGAAGCATTAAGCCTGGAATTAAGCCCCCAGTTTCCTGCAACAATATCTATATCCCCATCGCCATCAAAATCTTCTGCAATCACCGCATTCCACCATCCGTTCGTATCTTCAAGCCCGACATCCAGTTTGCTGAGCTTCCTCCCATTATTCAGAAATATAGTGACAGGCATCCAATGACCAACCATTATGGCATCCTCAATATTATCTTTATTTATATCGATCCAAATGATATCCTGAATATTTCCGACATTCCTGAAGGATTCAGAATATTGACTGGTTACTTCTGTAAAGTTACCATTGCCATCGTTTAAAAATAAATATTGCACAGGAGTTTTACCGTATTCCCCCGGGACTATATTTGCACTAAAACAAAGGTCGGGAAAGCCGTCTACATTTAAATCTACCGTGGTTACGCCCGAAGCATTTAGGGTGATTCCCTTAAATTGTTGATCATCCAAGCAGAATTTTCCGTTTTCATTTAGGTATAATCGCGGTTGTAAAGGTTTTCCTTTAGTAAATTCATTACCCCCCCCAACCACTATTAAATCCTGATCCATATCACCATCTACATCCAGAAACAATTGATCGGTATCTTCTGATATAGCATCTTCCTCAAATATTTTTTGCTTAGATTTCTCTAAACTCCCATCTATATTTTGCAACCACAAATTCAAGATCTGTGTTTTTCCTCCGCCAATTACGAGATCGTCAAGACCATCTTTGTTGATATCGGCTACTGCGGCACGTGGACTCTGATTAGCATAACCAAAAGGAATTAGAGGTTCACGATTAAATTCCAATGTAGATTGTTCGACATGTTTATAATCTATCAAAGAATCCCTTCTAGTAAAAATAGAACTGATTTGAGGTTTTTTGAAAATAAGGCTGTCGGCATCGTTTATATTGAGTTCAATACTTCTATTGGTTTTAATTTTGTATTTGGTTTCAGTTGAAAATCCCGGCCAGATTACCTTTAATGAATCTATTAGAGAATGACTACCGAGACCAAAATGCAATCCCGGAGCCAGAGAAGAAAGGTAACCCCTGCTTAAATAATGTTCCTGTTGCTGAATTTTATCTCCGTAATATAAAATGATTTTTGCACCAATACCAAATTTGTTGGAATTATCTCCTTTAAGCTGAACCTTAAGAAAATTGTTTTTAATAGTTTTCTCTGAATTATTTTTAAAAATCCCGGCATTCTCATCTGTGTTGTTCACTATTAAATCCAGGTCCCCGTCATTATCAAGATCGGCATATACAACACCGTGACTAAAGCTAGGTTCCGCATTTAGCCATTCATTTTTTCGATTTGCAAAAGTATTGTCTCCCTGGTTCTGAAATATGTAATTGGATATTTTCTTTTGAGGTAGCTCTTTTATAAGATCATCATAATTTTTAAAATTTCCTTGGCTTAGTTGTTTCTGAATTTTTTCATTTGAAATATACTTGATAAAATCCATATCGTTGGTAGCGCCTTTTATTCCGTTGGTAATAAAAACATCCTTGTGGCTGTCATTATCAAAATCGGCGATAAGGGCTCCCCAAGACCAATCTGTTGCCGAAATACCACTAAGAAATGCAGTTTCCGAAAAATTCAGATTTCCTGTATTGATGTGTAGGGTGTTCTGCATGTATTGTGGTGAAAACCCATTCTTTAAATAGGTCGCATAAGTTTGAAATGGATATTCCAGTCCGGAGGTTTTGTAAGCCTTCAGGTCTTCAGGAAGCATATCTAGAGATAAGATATCTGCAAGGCCATCATTATTTATATCGGCAATGTCGTTTCCCATGGAAAAATGGGTAGTATGGCCCAACTTTTCCGGTTTATCGGAAATAAGCTCATGGAAACTTCCATTCTTCTGATTAATATATAAATAATCATTTTCAAAGAAATCATTCCCAACATAGATATCAGGATACAGATCGTTATTAAGATCTCCAACTGCCACACCCAGTCCATAACCAATCACTCCCTGAAATATTCCTGATTCCGAAGAGACATCAGTAAAAAATCCATTATCGTTTCTAAACAAACGGTCCCCAGATTTTAGATCATAACTTTGCCTTTTTTCCCCTCTTCCGTAATTTCTGTTAGGATATACGGAATGATTTAATAAGAACATATCAAGATCCCCATCCAGATCATAATCCAGGAAAACAGACTGAGTAGAAAAACCTGAAAAATCAAGTCCATATTTTGCAGCCTGTTCGTCAAAAACGGGAATCCCATCTTCATTAGGTCCCTGATTAACATAGAGCAAATTATGCCCAGTCAGATTAAGAAAACCACTTACTTTACAAATATAAAGGTCCAGTAAACCATCTCCGTTAATATCTATATTACTAACTCCTGTAGTCCATCCTTTGGAGTTATCAATTTTAGAGTCCGAAGTAATATCTTCAAATTTAAAATTACCGGTATTTAAAAAAAGTTTATCCTCTTGCTCATTAGATGTGAAATACAAATCTATTAGGCCATCCTGGTTATAATCCCCGGCAGCCACGCCACCGCCATTATAATAATACAGATAATTAAATATATTTAATTCTGAATTTGAATCAAGTTCATTAGAGAAGTACAGATTTGAATGCGAAGCATTTATCCTTTCAAAAAGATACTCTTCTTTTTTACAAGCCTGAAAAAACAGGATGGCAAAGAAAGAAATCAAGAATATTTTTTTATTTTTTACCATGAATTCTTTAACTGTATTTTGAGGCAAGCTATAATAAAATATCAATTTTAAATTAAAATATTTTCGAAAAAAAATAAGAGGGCGAATTCGCCCTCTTATTTTTTGAATCAAGAACCTCGGGGCAAGCCCACGAGGTATGAATTGGAAAATCCTTTTAAAGGTTCGAGGCAAGCCCGCCTGAATGAAATTCTTTTCGGGCAGGCCTCGGGGAATTAAACCCTCAATGAGGGATTAAAACTTTAAATTAATATCCAGGGTTCTGAGTAAGATTAGGATTCAATATCAATTGGTTTGCAGGTATTGGAAATAAGGTTCTTGTTTGATCACCTACAGCAGCAGGAGATTTTAAAGACCAATCCCTAGTAAATTCACCAAATCGAATCATATCATTTCTTCTCCAGAATTCCATATATAATTCCCTTCCTCTTTCTTCAAGAAGATCACTTTCTGTCACACTAGCAAGAGGCTCAGCTTTTCTAAGAACCCTTAACTCGTTAACCATTGCTGAAGGATCTCCACCAGATCTCATCATTGCTTCAGCTTTCATCAAATGGGCATCAGAATATCTGAAGAAAATTTCATGTTCTGTAAATGCTCCAAAGCGAGGATTATATTTTATGGTACGAATACCAGTAGTCTCACTGTTATTAATAAGGCTAACATTCCCTGACCCATCAGTAAATTGTCTTTTAAAAGTTAAAGGATTTCCACCTCTATCTTCTAACGGGGTCCCATCATAGTCATACTGTTGATTAATAAGAAAACCGAAACCAACACTTGAACCGTCTGCGAATCCATCGTCATTTTCATCAATTGAACCATCAAATGATCCAGCCGGTAATCCAGACGGAGGAACGTATCCTCTACGTTCTTCCTGCCCGTCAAGAGGCTCTCCCTCTGCGGTTCCCCTATTAGAATTGGGATCTCCTTCAAACATATCATAAAATTCGGAAAGGGTAGAAAATCCATTCCATCCACCACCTGCTTGATCTGGTGCCATATTGTAATGAAGTCCATTCCAAATTCTATTCCCTACAGCAGTAGGTATAAACCATATGGTTTCCCTGTCCAAAGTGTTCCTGAAGATATCGAAATAGCCTTCTTCAAGAGCATAACCTTCTGAAGTAATTTGATCTACTAGGCTAATAACTTCTGTCATATCTGCTCCACTTGGTTCACCCCCAACATAAATATGCTTATTTAGAAGAACCTTAGCTAGTAAATATCTACCAGCCGCTTTACTCGCTCTTGTGTTAGGAGAAGCACTTGTTCCTACTCCAGCTCCCGGTCCTGTTGTTGGTAAATTTGAGATAGCCAAATTAAGATCAGATACTATTTGATCCACTGCTTCCTGTCCGCTTATTACGATAGGGTCTTCAAATATTGGAGCATCAGGATCACGTACGGGCACCTGACCAAAATTATCCAGGATAACCCACATTCCAAGTGCTCTTAGAAAATAAGCATCCGCTTCTTGTTGTGGTGTACTATTCGTTAGTTCAGAAAGTACCTGAGCTCCTTGAAAATGCAATGTATTCCATTGATTCCAAACATTCAAAAGAAAGGCATGGTTGGATGTCCAATCATGTTGATGTAATTGTCTCCATATCCCATTGTCTCCCCAGTCAGAACCCCTAGTAGGCACCAAAGATTCATCTGTTGTTACTTCGCTCAGAGCATAAAGGTTTGCCTGATCCCCTATATACCCATTTAGGCTATTATAAGAATTATCCAAAAAAGAATCTGGATCGCTAATACCTTGAAAACCTGCTTCGCTAGAATCTACTATAATAGAGTCAGTACCCTCTATCTCTAAATCTGTACAAGACATGAAAATAGTCGCTAAAATAAGCGAACCCGACACTAACCTGGCTGAAGTTTTAAAAATTGTTTTATTTTTCATTATCCTTTTTTTTTATTAAAATGATGCATTCAGACCAAAAGATATAGTACGCGGTCTTGGGTAAGCAGCATAGTCTATTCCTACGGTTGGGATTCCTGAATCATTTAAGTTTCCAGTATTAGTAGAAACTTCAGGATCCAGTCCACTATAATCGGTAATCAAGAACAAGTTTTGTCCTGTTACGCTTACTCTCACAGAATTCACTTTACTGCTTTCATTCAATGGCACATTGTAACCCAATGAAGCTGACGAAAGTCTCACAAAATCACCTTTTTCCAGAAATCGTGTCGAAACAGCTACCGTGGAAGCCGGATTCTCGTTACTTGCTGCTGCCTCCTGTATGGTGTTTTTACCAATCAACAATGCACTTTTTGTAAAAAATGCATTCTCAGTAGCATTATATACGTAAAAATCGAATTGTCCACTAAAATAAGTAGAGAGATCAAAATTCTTGTATCTCGCATTTAAAGATAAACCAGCATTCCAATCTGCCTGTGCATCTTTACCCACAAAAAATTTGTCAGCATCAGGATCACCTATTCCGTTTCCATCCACATCAAGGTATGTAGGATTCCCATCTTGATCAAATCCAGTAAACTCTGCCATAAAATATGAAAACAAAGGTTGTCCTGCCTCTAATTGCTGAGCAAAAGCGTTGGTTAGCCCATTACCTCTAATTGCACCGGTTGGAATTGTGAATTTAGTATCCCGCACTTCATTAAAGTTATAGGCTACATTAAAATTAGCAGAAAAACCAAAGTCATTTGTATTTGCAAAATCGTAGTCCAATGAAAGTTCTACACCTTCGTTTATCACTTTACCATCCGAAAGATTACTAAAAACAATAGAACCACTACTTGGGGCAGCAGATGGTCTTGGAAGTAATAAGTCATTTGTCTCTTTACGATAAACGTTTACCGTTCCATTAAATCTGTCATTGTTTACTCCAAAATCTACCCCTATGTTATAATCTGTAGTTTCTTCCCATTTAAGGTCTGGATTTGGGTCTCCATCAATAAAGGTTCCTGGTGCTGGTAGTACATTAAGATCGTTACTTATTCCTCTACCTCCAGCACGTTCTCGTTGAACAAATCGTCCATAACCTAAGCCTTCTTGGCTACCTACAATACCGGCACCTAAACGAAGTTTTAAGGTAGAGAATGTATCCCCCATAAAATCTTCTTTATGAATCTGCCATGCAACTGCTCCTGAAGGAAAATAACCATATCTATTATTTTCACCGAATGTTGAAGAACCATCTGCTCTAAAAGTACCAGTAAATAAATATTTCTCAGCAAGAGTATAATTCGCTCTCATAAAATATGACTGTAATTCATCAAAATTATCAAAATTATTGTCCACCACATAAGCAGGAATAGGCCTATCAAAATCTCCCGGAAGTTCTCCGCTTGTAAATGATGGTAAAAGATTATTTAGGTAAGTTCCGTCATTTCCATATCCAAATACAGTGTATGGGCCGTCAATAGCTCCTGAAACACTATTAAAGGCATCTCTTAACTGAGTTGCCATTAGTCTAAGATCCGTGGTATTAAAACCTGCTCCTTGAGATCCGAAACCATTCCTGTCAAATTTCTGATAAGAATATCCTCCAACCACATCTAGAACAGAGTTGTCAAATACTTTTTTATAATTTAGGGTAGCTTCAAGAAGTGAATTTTCCTGGTTGAAAGTATCATATCTACCTCTACCGATACCGGAAACCCCATTAAGACCGATTACGTCTGAACCAAACACGGAAGTAGTTTCCGTTTCCGCCTTTTCGATACCTAGGGTCACTTTAGCACTTAGCTCACTGGTAAAAGCATATTCTGCTGAAGCATTTCCTAAAAATCTTTCAACTTCAGAAAGACCCTGAAAACTATTTAATATACTTACCGGATTCAAAACATTACCTCCCGGATTGAATGTTGGGTCTATAGGTGCTGTTGGATTTTGTGTAATAGAAGCACCAATCAAATCACCGGTAGATCCCGCCTCTCCATTAATAGGAGCACTTTCCTGATCAACTTTAGAAATAGAAGCCTGAATGCTCAAGGTTAATTTATCATTAAATAAACGCTGGGTGGCATTCACCCTAGCTGTTAGCCTTTCCAAAGAACTGCTTTTAACTACACCTTCCTGATCGTTGTAAGCAATAGAAGCACGAAGATTTCCTCCATTATAACTCTTTGAGTAACTAAGGTCAATGTTTTCTGAATAAGATGTACGAGTATAAAATTCCTGAAAATCAGAATCAAAACCAAAGTCTAAAGCATCAGGATCATTTCCTACGGAAGCGATAGCATCTAAATATTGTGCGCTGTTCAAAAGGTCATATTCACTCGCCGGGGTTCCAACACCCAGACTAAAATTGAACTCAAATCTACCCTCAGAAGCACCTCTACCCCCTTTAGTTTGTATAATTACTACTCCGTTAGCGCCACGAGAACCATAGATCGCCGTTGCTGAAGCATCTTTTAGAATGGAAATACTCTCAATATCGTTAGGATTAAGGAAGCTCAATGGGTTTTGCCCACCAGCAGTACCTATACCACCAACGCTAGATGAAGGAGCTGAGCCAGAAGAAAGTGGCACCCCATCAACTACGAACAAAGGGTTGTTACCAGAACGAATAGAGTTGGACCCTCTAATACGCACATTAATACCCGCACCAGGTGCTCCAGAAGTTTCTGAAATCTGTACCCCGGCAGTTTTACCCTGGATTAATTGTTCGGGTGATGCAATCACCCCTTTATTAAATTCTTCTGAAGTTACAGATGCCACAGACCCTGTTGCATCTTTAATGGTTGTTGTACCATATCCAATAAGCACCACTTCCTCCAATTCAGCGGCATCAGCCGCTAAATTCACATTAATTGTAGAACGTCCATTAACACCAATCTCTTGGGTTTCGTAGCCTATAAAACTAAATACCAGAATTCCACCGTCCGGCACGTTATTAATAGTATAATTTCCATCAAAGTCGGTAGTGGTCCCTGTTGATGTTCCTTTAATAGCAACAGTAGCGCCGGGCATGGGTCCGCTTTCATCCGTAACAGTTCCGGAAACAGTTTGTTGAGCGTTCACCATGCTGAAACACAGAAAAGCAACAGCAAACAAAAAGCTCCTGAAAGTAATTTTTTTCATAAGAATTGGTTTTTAGTTGAAATTGTCTTAATCAAATATTAAGAAGTTATAAACTTAGGTAAAATATTGTTAATATAACAACAAGGACCGAGTTCAATCTACGAAAACGTTTTCGTTTAAAAACGAAAAAAGTCGCCTTTAACTAACCTCAATATTATGTCTTAATCTAATTTAATAGAATTAACTATATAATCTCAAAATGTTTATAACTATTTAAACAACATTTGAGAAATAATAAATATCTAGCTTAAATCTACAATGCCATTGTCTTTCCATTTCCTAATTCTTCCACTGAGCCACAAGCAATATATTGTCCTGGAATAGGATCATACCAAAGTACATTTTCCCCTACCTCTTCACTTGTTTTCCATGCCCAAATCCCCATCTCCCGAATTATAGTAAGATAACTATAACTACCAACATCTATATTTAGATCTATATCTTCATTAATATTAAGATCTTTATCTTGAGGATCTTGTGTTTCTGTGTTTCTTTTTGCGTATTCCTCTATCTTTTCTGGGGCTGCTCTCAAATACTTAGCTATTATCTCCTCGTATTCTTCTGCTGAACCTTCGCTTAGCTCTTTGTCATATTGCTTTTCAAACACTTCCGCAAAAGCAGCTGCTTTTCGATTAAAACTCTCTTGTTGTTTTTTAGTAGCCACTTCATGCATGTAGGAATCTATAAATTGAGCTATATTTAAATCTCCTGCACCTGGGGTATCTGTCGTTGGGAGTATTATATTCAGTACTTGTTTTAGCGCAAAACCGTTTGAAATGCTTAAAAAGTTTGGTTCCCAATTGTTTTTAGGTTCGCTTTTACAACTTTGTAATAAACTCAAGGTACTCGGTCCTATAATAAGTATTCCGGCGCCCAGACCAAAGTTTTTTAAAGCTTGTCTTCTATTCATAATTAAAAATTTAAGCTTCTGATTTTTTGAAATTTTTAACTGCGTGAGCTGCAGCTCTTGCGGTCATTGCCATATATGTTAAGGATGGATTTTGACAGGCCGCCGAAGTCATAAAAGAACCATCCGTTACATAAACGTTGGACACAGAATGCAACTGATTGTCTCCGTTTAAAACAGAAGTTTTTGGATCCCTTCCCATCCTAGCTGTTCCCATCTCGTGGATTCCGAGTCCAGGAGCTCCTATACTATCATAGCCCTGAACATCCCTGAAACCTGCCTTTTCAAGCATTAACACAGCCTGTTCTACCATATCCTTACGCATCTTCAATTCATTTTCTTTAAATTCGGCGTCAAAGGTTATGGTTGGAAGTCCCCATTCATCCAATTTTTCATAATTAAGGGTCATTTTATTTTCGTGATATGGAAGGGTTTCTCCAAATCCCATCAATCCCATGGTCCAACCTCCTGGTTTGGAAATCGCTTCTTTTAATTCTTTTCCATAGCTGGCTTCGGCAATAGTCTCATTCCAATTATCCCTGCTTGCTCCACCCTGATATCCGTATCCACGTATAAAATCAAGATTTTCATTTTCTGAAAGATTCCTAAAACGTGGAAGGTAAATTCCGTTCGGTTTCCTTCCTTTATAATATTTGCTCTCAAAACCATCATATTTACCATAAGCTCCGGCCTTAAAGTGATGATCCATAACATTATGTCCAAGTTCCCCGCTATCATTTCCCATTCCATTAGGGAATCTGTCCGATTTGGATTGCATCAAAATACTGGCAGATGCTATTGTAGAAGCACATAAGAAAATAACATTTGCTTTGAATTCATGAACTTCCTTAGAATCCACATCAATAACCTTAACCCCAGTAGCTTTTTTAGAATTAGGATCATAGATCACTTCACTCACAATTGAATTTGGCCGCAAGGTCATATTACCTGTACGCTCTGCCGCAGGTAAGGTGGATGAATTACTGCTGAAATATGCTCCATAAGGACAACCTCTTATACAACGATTCCTGTACTGGCAAGGAGCCCGGCCTTCAAATTTATCGTTATTGGTAATATGTGCTACGCGACCGGCTGTAAGCACCCTGTCGGTAAAATTCTCAGCCATATTCTTTTTAAGATGATCTTCCACACAATTTAATCCCATCATTGGTAAGAATTTACCATCCGGCAATTGTGGAAGTCCGAGATTCTCGCCGCTTACTCCTATAAAAGATTCTACATAATCATACCAAGGGGCTACATCTTTATATCGTACAGGCCAATCTACAGCTATACCATCTTTTTTATTTGCTTCAAAATCTAGATCGCTTAACCTGTAACTATGTCTTCCCCACATTATTGATCTCCCTCCAACATGATATCCACGAATCCAGTCAAATCTTTTGGTCTCATTATATGGATGTTTAATGTCATTCACAAACCAATGTTTGGATGCTTCATTAACCGTATAACCAGTTCTGGCCTGTTTTTCTTGTTTTTTTACCTCTTCTCTGGGAACCTGTCCTTTAAATTTATAGTCCCAAGGATCGTCATTCATAGTTGGGTAGTCCTTAATATGTTCTACCATACGTCCTCGTTCAAGGACTAGGGTTTTAAAGCCTTTTTCACACAATTCTTTGGCAGCCCATCCGCCGCTAATTCCTGTACCTACTACTATTGCATCATAGGTTTCATTTTCATAAATCTTACTCACAGTTCTGGGGTTAATTAATTTTTCGTTTGAGGTATATTGTCAAATATATCGAATTATGTTTATTTTTTTACATCTTTGAAGAAGGTATACTTTTAAGATTCTTAAAGTTACTACCAAAATAAAAACCTTTAAACAAAAATTCATGACACGAAAATCCCTTAAGATTACTCATTTATTTGTACTTGCTTTATTTTTTATGGCAAGTTTGGTCTCATGTAAAAATAATCATGAAGCAAAGGAAACTATTGAAACTAACCTGAGCCAAACCGAGAATCAGGAATTGTTTTTCAAAATTTCCCTAGCCCAATGGTCCCTTAGCAAACCAATTATTGAAGGTGAAATGGATCCTATGAATTTTGCTCAAAAAGCCCATGAGATGGGATTCTCCGGTATTGAATATGTTAGCGGACTTTATGCTTCAAAAGTTGAAGAGATGGGCCTTCAAACTGTTTTGGATACTTTAAAAGCCAGAAGTGAACGATATAATGTTGAAAATGTTTTGATTATGATAGATGGTGAGGGAGATCTTGCCGTTTCAGATAAAGCAGAGCGAAACAAGGCTGTTGAAAATCATAAAAAATGGGTGGATGCCGCTCAGTTTTTAGACAGTCATTCTATAAGAGTAAATCTTTTTGGAAGCAATGATGCAGAAATATGGAAAAGCAATTCAATTGATGGTCTTAAAAAATTAGGAGAATATGCCTCAACCAAAGGCATAAATGTTTTGGTAGAAAACCACGGCTATTTATCCTCCAATGCCAAACTTCTTGTTGAGGTGATGGAAGGCGTGAACCTCTCAAATGTTGGAACCCTTCCAGACTTTGGAAATTTTTGCCTGAAACGTGAAGGCGGGGAACGCTGGGATGCTAAATGCACAGAAGAATATCCAAGATACCAAGGAATTGAAGAAATGATGCCTTTTGCAAAAGCCGTAAGCGCAAAATCTTATAGTTTTAACGAAGAAGGTCAGGAAACAAGCATGGATTTTCAAAAAATTCTTAAAATCGTAAAAGATGCTGGCTATAAAGGCTATATAGGTGTAGAGTATGAAGGCCAGGGACTTACAGCGGAAGAAGGAATAATTGCAACAAAAAAACTTTTAATCGCTGAAGGAAGCAAATTGTAATTGTTATAAACAATAACATATTAAAATGAGTCTTTTTCAATCCACTAATGAAGCACAGTTAATTTATAAATATAATTTACTGATTATTTGCCAAAAATAATAAACTTCTGATTTCGCAGTCATTTTCCAGTTTTTTTTCTAATTTCATTAATTATATGACCATGTTTTATATATAGTCCAAAATTAAACCACCAATTTCAACCAACTTTTTCAAACATCAAAAATTTAAAAGCTATTATTATGGAGAAAAACAAAAAAGAAACGAATAATCTTTCCAGGAGGAAATTCATTGCCAATACAGCTATGACCGCCGCCGGAGTTATGATTGTTCCTAGGCACGTACTTGGTGGTGTAGGTTTTACAGCCCCCAGTGACACTCTTAATATAGCTGGTATTGGTGTTGGAGGTATGGGAAGGGCAAACCTGACAAATATAACCGGACAAAATATCGTTGCACTATGTGATGTTGATTGGGATTATTCAGCAAAAACTTTTAATGATTATCCCAATGCAAAAAAATACCTAGATTACCGTAGGATGCTTGAAGAAATGGACAAGGATATAGATGCAGTAGTAATTGCAACTCCAGACCATACCCACGCACTTACTGCTGGTGCCAGCATGAGCATGGGTAAACATGTATATCTTCAGAAACCGCTTACCCATTCAATTTATGAATCCAGATATTTAACCGGAATGGCAGAACAAACCGGGGTTGCAACCCAAATGGGAAATCAAGGTCATTCAAATGAAGGAACAAGATTATTCGCAGAATGGATTCAGAATGGTGAAATTGGGGATCCAATTGAAGCACATGCCTGGACAAATCGTCCTATATGGCCTCAAGGTTTGGAAAGACCTGAAGAGCAACCAGCAGTTCCTTCTACTTTAGACTGGGATCTATTTCTTGGACCGGCTAAAAGCAGACCTTATCACCCAGCATACACACCTTGGAATTGGAGAGCCTGGTGGGATTTTGGAACAGGAGCATTAGGGGATATGGGATGCCATCTTATGGATCCAGTATATTTAGCACTTAATCTTGGTCATCCTACGGCATTTGAGGGAAGTTCTTCACAAGTAAATACAGAGAGCGCTCCTATCGCAGGAATGGTAACCTATTATTTCCCTGAAAGAGCGAGTCTAGATAAAGTAAAAATGCCTGCACTTAAATTCAATTGGTATGATGGCGGTTTGTTGCCTGAAAGGCCTGCAGGAATGGAACCCGGTAAAATTATGGGTGACGGTGGCGGAGGCGCCATGGTTGTTGGTACCAAAGGAACCATTATATGTAGTACTTACGGTCGTGATCCTTATATTATAGGAAGGGAAAACAATCCTCCACAAGTTAAAAAAGTAATTCCACGCGTAGAACTTAGTCATGAAATGGATTGGGTACGAGCTTGTAAAGAACCTAAAGCAAGCCGCGTAGAAGCAAGTTCCAACTTCGCTTATGCAGGGCCTTTCAATGAAGTAGTTGTAATGGGTAATCTCGCCATTAGGTTGCAGGGTCTTAAGAAAAAACTAGATTGGGATGGTGAAAATATGAAGATTACAAATATTGGAGAGAATGAGGAAGTCAAAATTGTGACTACAGATAAGTTTACAGTTATTAATGGTGATCCAAAATTTGATACTCAGTATGAAACTATAAATGCAAAACAGGCTTCAGAAGATTATATAAAACACAATTATAGAGAAGGCTGGAAATTATCTTAATCTTTTATAGAATCAAGAACCTCGGGGCAAGCCCACGAGGTATGAATTGAAAAATACTTTTAAAAATTCGAGGCAAGCCTCGGGGAATTGAACCCTCAATGAGGGATTAAATTTAACCAAAACAGAAAATGAAAAACAATATTTTGATATCAAAGTTTATAAAGACAATTTATTCATTACCAATTGTACTAATCTTTATAGGATCCATTTTTACTTCTTGTGGTGATAAAAAGAAGGATTCTGAAGAAAATCAAGAGGTCGAGGTCGCAGAAGTTGATGTCCCTGCAAAAGTGAACGAACTTTCCCAAGAGGAAAAAGACGAAGGCTGGAAGCTATTATTTGACGGAAAAACTACTGAAGGTTGGAGGGGATATAACAAAGATTCGTTTCCTTCTCAAGGTTGGGTGGTCGAAGATGGTGCTATAAAAGTACAGGGAACTGGTTCCGGTGAAGCTGGTGGTCCTGGCGATATCATTTATGATGAGCAATTTAAGGATTTTGAACTGACACTTGAGTGGAAAGTATCTGAAGGTGGAAACAGCGGTATTTTTTATTTGGCACAGGAAATAGAAGGTGAACCTATTTATACCTCAGCGCCAGAAATGCAAATTCTTGACAATGATAAACATCCTGATGCAAGGTTAGGAACAGATGGGAATCGCCAAGCAGGGTCTTTATACGATCTTATTCCTGCTAAACCTCAAAACGCGAAGCCTGTGGGTGAATGGAATAAAATTTCTATTCTTGTTTACCGTGGTACAGTTGTGCACAACCAAAATGGCGAAAATGTAGTAGAATATCATTTATGGACTGACAAATGGAAGGAAATGGTAAAAAACAGCAAATTCAAGGATTGGGAAAACTTTCTGAATGCAGGTGGTGAAGATAAACAAGGCTTTATTGGGTTGCAGGATCATGGAGACGATGTGTGGTTTAGAAATATAAAAATTAAAAAATTGTAATAAATCATTTTATAAAACCACAAAAGCTGTATTAGATATCTATCTTTTACAGCTTTTTTTTATGAATTTTTTAATGATTTTCCGAAAAAAAATATTGTTATTTTATGCTATTAAATTATAGAAATAGCAGATTTAGAAATAATTATTATATTCATTTTGAATCTTTTTCCTAAACTATTCCAATTCTTTTAGAATGTTCAATTGCTTTTTCGCTGTTAATAAAGTAACAGGTGCTTACCCCCATATCATTAATGTTATCTAAAACAGTTGCAATGGTTTCCTTTTTAACTTTGTTGGTTTTACGTATGTATACCGCTTTCACATTTAATGGAAATATTTTGCAGATACGCTCATAGATATATGGGTCTTTTTGAGAATCGTCCCCAATAAGCACATATTTAAGGTTTGGATAAAATGAGATGATATCCTTTATCTTTTCGAATTTATGATCGTGTCCCCCACGCCCGGTCATTAGAAAATCTGAAATTCCTGTTTTGATCTTCTTCAATTTTATTACCGCCTTGGGCAGCTCATGCCTTTTAGCAAATTCATTAATAAAATCGTACAAGTTCCATTCGCTACTAGAGACGTAAAAAAAGGAGTTGAAAGCTTGTTCATTATCTTGGCCATAAGAACTTAATGCTTTATAATGCGGCACCACGTCTTCAAATATTTTTCTCTTATTAATGTTCTTAAGTAACATTACATAAAGTTTCTTGAAAAAATTACCGCTATAAGAAATAAGGAAAGTATCATCAATATCAGATATTATCCCATATTTACTTTCGAAGGGTTTCAGGATTTCTCCGGTATCCACAATACCAAAGCCATTGAATTCACAGGATACCTGATACTCATGCCAGCCACCTTGCAATTCTTGATTGAAAGGGATATTAAATCTAAAATATCCATCATCCAATGTTTTTGTTTGCACGTGCAAACCTTGAAATTCTAGAGTCACCCGAATATTGGGAATTGGTTTAATATTAAACATATGGATAATAGACATCGCATGTTTAATTCCGCGTCTATCTATTCGGTATTTGTCTGGAGCCCAAGACTTAAAGACATGACCAAAAACTACCAGCTCTTGCTCGTTTAAATATCCACGATATAATTTTAAATCAATTTTTGTCAATTGAGAGTTTATTAACGAAAGAATACTTCCAAAATAGTTAATTTTAGCAACAATCTACAGTGCATGGAACCAAAAAACAAAATTTTACTAGTTGTTAATCCAATTTCTGGAAGTTTTGACAAAGCTAATCTCATTAAAACAGTTGAAACACAACTAGCTAATATAAATATAAACATTCAAGTTTATGAAACTCAAGGTGAAGAAGATAAAATTGCAATTAGCAACTTAATAAAAGAACATAAGCCAGAGCGCATATTAGTGGCTGGTGGGGATGGAACTATACAGCTAGTAGCAAAAGTTCTCAAAGATTTTGATCTTGTTCTTGGCATCTTACCTGCAGGTTCTGCAAATGGTTTTGCAATTAACCTTGATCTACCATATGATCTAAATGAGCAAATTAAAATTGCTGTCGGCTCTAAAATCTTTACCGTAGATACTCTAGAGCTAAATGGAGAAATGTGCTTACATATTTCAGACTTGGGTATAAATGCAGAGCTCATTAGACATTATGAGCATTCTAACTTTAGAGGGATGTTTGGGTATTTCCTCCAATCTTTTCCAACATTGTTTAAGTCTAATTATCCTTATAAGTTCATTATTGAAGCTAATAATTATAAATATGTAAAAAAAGGAGTGCTCTTAGCTATTGCCAATGCAAATAAATTTGGAACAGGAGCTAATATAAATCCGCATGGGAAATTGAATGATGGAAAATTTGAAGTTCTTATCTTTAAAAAACTAAGTCTATTTCAAATAATAAAGACCTTATTTAAAAACACCAAAATGGATTCCAATTTCGTGGAAGCCATCTCTACAGAAGAAGCTATAATTACATGTAAAAAACCCATAGCATTTCAGATTGATGGAGAATTTATTGGAAAGAGAAAGGAAGTTAAAGTAAAAGTTTCAGACAAAAAGTTAAAAATTGCTGTGTCGGAACATTTTAATCCCGCTTAAATTTAAAACTAATTCTAAAAAAATATTAATATGAGCACTTCAAAAATTACATTTAAAAACAAAGAAGGCATAGACCTAAAAGGGAGTATAGAGTTGCCTGAAAATAGAACACCTCATAATTTTGTTTTATTTGCACATTGTTTTACTTGTAATAAAAATTTTTTAGCCGTAAAAAATATAAGTGAGGCCTTAACTGCAAAAGGATTTGGTATCCTGAGATTCGATTTTACGGGATTAGGAGAAAGTGATGGGGAATTTGCAGATTCTAATTTTTCTGGAAACGTAGAAGATCTTGTTTCTGCTTCTAGTTATCTAGAAGATAATTACAGAGCTCCTTCCTTATTAATTGGCCATTCGCTTGGTGGCGCAGCGGTACTGTTTGCCTCAACTTTATTAGATTCGGTAACTGCAGTTGCAACCATTGGAGCACCTTCTCATATTGGACATGTAAAAAATCTATTGAAAAATGATGTCGATGATATTCAGAAAAATGGAATCGCAGAAGTAAATATTGGAGGCAGAAACTTCAATATAAAAAAGCAATTTTTAGATGATCTAGAAAACAATGATCTTCCAGACATTATTTCAAAATTAGAGAAATCCCTATTAATTCTTCACTCTCCCCAAGATACTATCGTAGGAATTAATAATGCCGAAGAAATTTATCTTGCTGCCAGACATCCTAAAAGTTTTATCTCTCTTGATGGAGCAGATCATTTATTATCCAATAAAATAGATTCAAATTATGTGGGTGATGTTATTGGAACATGGGCAAATAGATATCTTGATATTCCTGTGGAAACTGAATTAAAGTCCAATTTAAATGTCGTTGCACATTTAGGTCCAGAAGGTTTTACTACACAAATAAAAGCTGGAAGACACAATCTAATAGCCGATGAACCTGAACATTTAGGAGGGAATAATTTTGGACCTAATCCTTACGAATATGTATCTGCTGGATTAGCCGCATGTACTTCTATGACCATACAGATGTATGCTAAACGAAAAGGTTGGGTGGTAGATTTTGTAGAAACACAAGTTATTTATGGAAGAGAGCATGCCATTGATTGTGAAAAATGTGAAGAAGAAGGTACTAAAATAGACACTTTTAAACGGGAACTTATAATTAAAGGAGATTTAGATGAAAAACAACGCAAGCGATTATTAGAGATCGCTAATAAATGTCCTGTTCATAAAACACTACATTCGGAAACACAAATTATTACAAGCTTAGTAGATCAAAAATAACTAGTTGAAAATTCCTATTTGGAAAGAAATTATCTGTGTTAAGCAATCCTTAAATCTTTGGAGATTCCTTATTATACAAGTAATTTAGATGAACTCAATGTAAAACCAATCTATATTAATTATGAAACGTATTAGTTTAACACTTCTATTTTGTGCATCCCTTTTAATTATTGGATGTAAAAATGACAAAAAAGATAATGATGAAAATAAAACTTCCGACACTGAAATGACTCAGGAAAAAGAAGTTGAAGTGAAAAAAGTAAAAATTACTTTAGAACCAAAAAGTGATAGTAAACTATCTGGGAATGTTGTTTTCACCCAAGAAAACGGGGAAGTAACTATGACTGCGGTTATCGATGGTTTAGCTGAAGGTATGCATGCAATTCATATTCATGAAAGTGCAGATTGTTCTACAAATGATGGATCTTCTGCAGGAGGACACTGGAATCCAACTTTTGAACAACACGGGAAATGGGGTGATGCCTCAGGATATCATAAAGGAGATATAGGGAATTTCAAAGTTGATGGTAATGGAAATGGAACTATCACTATGACTACAGATAAATGGTGTATTGGTTGTGATGATGATGCTAAGAACATTATTGGAAAAGCAGTAATAGTACATGATGGAGTAGACGATTTCACTTCTCAACCATCTGGTGCAGCCGGGACTAGAGTTGGATGTGGTACTATTAAAATGTAATGATTTTTTTAAGATATTATAATAAAAGCAACCTTCGGGTTGCTTTTTCTATTTTAAGAGAATAATTTTCTATTTTTAAGCACAATTTCAATCCTATGCAACAAGATAAGTTAATTGAAGAGCTTCAAGCTGGCAACCAAAAAGCCTTTGAGCGCATTTATGAACTTTATTCACACAGTACCTATGGTATCATATATAGTATAATAAAAGACACCTCTGTTTCAGAAGAAATACTGCAGGATGTTTTTATTAAAATATGGAATAATGCTTCGAGCTACAACCCCGATAAAGGCCGATTTTTTACGTGGGTCCTTAATATTGCAAGGAATGCTTCTATAGATAAAATTAGATCCAAGGATTTTAAAAATAAAAAGCTAAACCTTAAGAGTGATAATTTCGTAGATATATTAGAGTCTAAAACTAACTTTTTCGGAACAATCGATGCTATTGGCCTACAAAAATACATTGATGCTCTGGGAGCGACCTGTAAAAGCTTAATAGACTTGCTGTTCTTTAAAGGCTATACTCAAAAGGAAACCGCAGAAGAACTTCAAATGCCCTTGGGAACAGTAAAGACAAAGAACAAGGTATGTATTGACAAATTACGATCTAAAGTATTACAATAATGGATATTAATAATTATATATCATCTGGTATTCTTGAGCTATATGTATATGGTGCGCTTTCTGAAACAGAGAGTAGAGAGGTTACCCGAATTTTAAAACAATACCCCGAAATTGAATCTGAAGTAGATGAAATTGAAGAAGCGCTTATTCATCTATCCGCTGCGGTAGCGCCAGCAGATGCCGAGAATTTAATACAGGCTATCAAGCAAAAACTTTCCCATAATCCAAAAATGGTAACAATGGAAAGTCGCAGATCTAATATCCCTATGTATATTGGATGGGCTGCCAGTTTGCTGTTCTTAATTGGGTTGTTTTTAATGTTCAATAAGAACCAAGAACTTAGAACAGATCTTCAAGCTTTACAAGCAGAGAAAGCACAAATGGAAACTCAAATTGCTGAAGCTAGATCTGATGCGGATAAATCTAAAGATCTTCTATCTGTAATAAGAGATAAGGATATTATAAAAGTTCCTTTAGCTGGGCAAGCCGTTGCTCCAGATGCCTACGCAGCTGCGTATTGGGATAAGAATACAAACATCACCTATATAGATGTGAAAGATCTGCCAGAACCACCAAGAGGAATGGTATATCAAGTATGGTCTTTACAATTAGAACCATTAACGCCTACAAGTATTGGTATTTTAGATACTTATGAAGAAGACGAAAATAAAATATTCGCTTTGAAGAATATGAATCCTTCTGAAGCATTTGGTATTACATTAGAACCTGCTGGTGGAAGTAAAACACCAACCATGGAGCAATTGTATACTTTGGGAGTTGTATCTTCTTAAATACATCTCTCTTACTAAATAAATTATCACCTTTAAGGTCACAAAATGTCGTGATCTTAAAGGTGATTTTCTTTATTGCAAATTAGTATTGTCCGGTAAAAAAATTCAGGATTTCGGTGAGGTTAGAAGTAACGTGGATTAAGACTGTTTTCAATGTTTAGGAGCTTGCTAGTGGAACACAGAATTATTTTTTCCTTTTTTAAAAATTTGTACAGATTAAAATATTGATTTTCAATTAGTTGAAATGAAGTCTTACGTCTTGAATCTAGCAGCGCAGCGATCTTATATCTTTTGTCGGACGACAATGATTGCAAATATTTACATACCGGTATAAATGCAAAGAGTCTGCTCCGTTAAGAAACAAACTCTTCACTAACCAACCAAAAAAATCAAAAAGAATTATTCTGCGAGCAGAATTTAAAATGTAGTAGGGTCACCAATATTTTATTTTAAAGGCAATTCAAATGAATTATTAGCAAAATTACATTCGTTAAGCTACCCGCAACAACTCTCTTGTATTATACTTACGAGAATAAATAAGCTACGGTTTTAATTTTTGTGATAATTAACATTTGGTTAGTGAAAAATCATCCCAACCATTCCTTAAAGAGTTTCACTCGTTCCCTACTTACAATTAACTGATGCTTATTAAAACAATCCAGTTTTACTTCTAAACGTAAATTGGAATAACTTATAATATCTTTGATAGCATTAAGGTTTACGATAAATTTCCTGCTAATCTTAAAGAATTTCTCGGGGTCTAGATCTTTCTCTAATTTTTCTAAGCTAAGATCTAATAAATAACTTCTATCAGAATTTGTGTGTAAGTAAGTACCCTTATTTTCTGAATAAAAACAACAAACATCATTTACTTCAAAAATCTTTAAGTGTTGTCCTACCTGAATAGTAAATCTTTTTTTATATTCCCTTTGGTTAGATCGCTGAAACATTTTATGAATGTCTTCTGCTTTTATATAGCCAGAATCTTTCTCAACTCTATTAGAACGAAATTTATCTACTGCCTCCTTCAACTCTTCATCATCTATTGGTTTCAATAAATAATCTACACTATTCAATTTGAAGGCTTTCAGCGCATATTCATCATAAGCAGTAGTAAATATAATGGCGCTTTTAATTTCAACATTCTCGAAGATCTCAAAAGACAAACCATCACTTAGTTGAATATCTAAAAAAATAAGTTCTGGATGCTCATTGTTCTTAAACCATTCTACAGCTTCAGTTACACTATGTAACATACTTACAACTTCCAGATCTAAACCATTCAGCATCCTGTTAAGTCTTCTCGCAGACGGTTTTTCGTCTTCTATAATTACTGCTTGCATTCAACTAATTTTAGTACTATTCCCATCTTTGTTTGTCCTCTTCCTTCATAAAAGATTTTATCTTTCTTTCTTCCCAATCTTTGTTGAACATAGGATTTATCTGATACGCTTTTAATGCGTCAAATATCAACCCTATCCCCCATCCGCCGAGAACCCATAAAAACCAAGGATTTTCCCATTGATTGGAATAGTAATTCACTCCTGCAAGAAGGATGTTAATTACAATATAGCTAAGAAGATGGTTGTAGAATTTTTTCAATTCTTCTACTCGCTCTTTTGCTCTTTGATAATTATTCTCTGAATTTTTCATCTTTAATATTTATTACGTTCCATAAATTCTTTAATTTTCTTATCCTCCCAATCCTTCCCAAGTAAAGGATTATAGCCAAATACTTCCATGCCATGAAAAAGCACCCCTATCCCCCACCCAATTGCAGGAAAGAAAACCCAAGGAAAATCACTTGTAAGCAAATTAAAAATTGCTAAGGCTGGAATAATTACACAATAAGAAGTTAAGTTACCATAGAAACCTTTTAGTTTTGCAACTTTTTCTTTTGCATTTAAGTAGCTTTTATTTTTATCCCATTCTATTTCTCTTTCCATAACACTTGTTTTTTTAGTTAGTAATGGCAATCTTACTTCGAAAAAATTTTCAGATTTATTTATTTGCACCTTTCTATTAGTTAACAGACCATACCTTTGCTGAATATTGAACAAGCCAACCTTACTGCCTTTTTCTAATATATCTTTTTTCTGAAGGTTGTTTTTTACCACCAATTCATCCTTATCTTCAAAAATCTCTATGTGTAAAGGCTGTTGCGGAGATACTTTGTTGTGCTTAACTGCATTTTCCAGTAATAATTGAAGCGATAGAGGAACTACTTTAGCTTCCGCTAAATTTAGCTTTAATGGAATAATACAATTAATCCCGTCTTCAAATCTCATTTTGAGGAGAGTTATATAAGTTTTCGCGAATTTTATTTCTTCAGAAAGTTCCACCAGATCTTTATTCTTTTGCTCCAGTACATACCTATATGTTTTGGATAAAGAAGTGGTGAATTTTTGAGCAGCACTTGGATTTTCTTCGATTAGAGAAGTCAGAACATTTAAACTATTAAATAGAAAGTGTGGATCTAATTGATTCTTCAACGCATCAAATTTTGCTGAAGCAGTTCCGGCAATTATTTTTTGTTCAGCAACTCTACCCTCCTGTAAAGCTTTGTAAAAATAAAATAGGTGAAAACTAAGAGAAACAATAGCAGTAAAAAGTAATGGAAATAAATAATTTCCTATACGCTCTTTTGCTAAAAATTCATCTAAACTATATATCTTCTCAAAATAAACTATGTGTATCATTCGACATATAAAAAAAGTCATTATGGTCAAGACTATACTCCCAGTAACCCCAATTACAACTCTTTGCACTCCCTTTCCTTCCCAATTAATTCTTTTATTCATAACATGAAAGAAAAGACCATTTACGCTAGTAAGAACAAAACTGTAGAAAAAGTAAATCCCAAAATTAGAGAAGCTCAACAGACCTTCTAAAGAAGTGGACTTACTAAATATAATATCTATGAAGATTATTATAACAGTGATTATTACACTTATCTTAATTAGTCTGTAAATTAACTTATACATCGTTATGTTATTATCTTTTATCACAATTCAAATATCTTTAATAGTATGCTTAGCATAAATATTTATGAACCGAACTGTGAAAATTTTAGGTTGAACTGTATAAAATCTTATCGAGACCTTAATTCATAGCGCTATTATTTTGTCTTTTAAATAATTCTTAACACTTTAATTTATATCTTCAATATCTAAAACAATCTAACCTAAATTATGAATATTTTTGAAGCTTTACGTCAGGAACATGAAATCCAAAGAGATCTGGTAAAAAAACTTGTATCCACTCACGGAGATACTCAGGAAAGAAAGAAAATTTATGAGCAATTAAAACACGAGTTGAAGATACATGCAGATGCAGAAGAAAGACATTTTTATGTCCCCTTAATACAAAAAGATCTTACTCAAGAAAAAGCCAGACATAGTGTTGCAGAACACCACGAAATGGATGAGCTAATGGAACAACTGGATGATACAGAAATGAGTGCTTCTAATTGGTTAAAAATAGCAAAAGATCTTGAACATAAGGTTACCCACCACCTGGATGAAGAAGAGCATGAAGTTTTCCAGATGGCCGGAAAAGCACTTACAGAGAAACAAAAGATCTCATTAGCGTCAGATTATAACAAAGAGATCACGAAAACTAGATAATTTCGAAATTTTTACTAAAATATAAATCCGCTTCAGTTCAAATTGAAGCGGATTTTCTATTTGTATCAAGATCCAAAGATTCTTGGCAAACTGAAATTTCTTCAGAAATAAAGATTATAAGGCTTTATCTGATTTAGATTGCTTTTGATTTTCTTTAAAAGGTCTAATAATTAATCTGGCCGCCTTATCATAATTCACATAATTGTAAACCCAGTTAAAAAAAGTAACCAATCTGTTTCTAAAACCAATTAGAAACCAAAGGTGCACAAACATCCATATAAACCAGGCAAAGAATCCTCCAAAATTGAACTTTCCGAGATCTACTACTGCTCTATTTCTTCCAACCGTAGCCATTGTGCCTTTATCGAAATAATCAAAAGGTTCGAGACTTTTATTATCTAAAATATTACGAATGTTTTTAGCAAGGTGCTTTCCTTGTTGAATAGCAGGCTGGGCAACCATTGGATGTCCTTTTGGATACTCTTCACTTTCCATGACAGCAATATCTCCAATCGCAAAAATAGTATCGTAGCCTTTAATTTGGTTAAAACGATTTACTTCGTACCTATTCGCTTTTTCTATAAGAGCTGATGCATTTAAGCCTTGCACAGGAGCACCTGTAACACCTGCACTCCAAATAAATGTATGAGTTTCAAAATTTTTAGATGTATTAGTAAGAACAAGATCCCCATCATAAGATTTTACCTGTGTATTTAAATGAAGTTGTACACCTAATTCTTCAAGAAATTTAGCTGCTTTTCTTGAAGAACTCTCACTCATGGGTGGTAATACTCTATCCATTCCTTCTACGAGATGAATTTCCATTTCCGAAGGATCAAGATCTGGATAATCTTTAGCAACTATATGATTTCTTAATTCTGCAATTGCTCCACTTAGCTCTACCCCTGTAGGACCAGCGCCGGCAATCACAAAATTTAAAAGTGCTTTTCTTTCTTTAGGATCTTTAGTAATTACTGCCTGTTCTAAATTCTCTAAAATAAGACTTCTTATGTTCAAGGCATGCGGAACAGTTTTCATCCACATTCCATTTCGCTCTATAGTATCGTTCCCGAAGAAATTAGTTCTAGAACCAGTGGCAATCACCAGATAGTCATAAGTAAGTTCTCCAATATTAGATTCAATTATTTTTTTATCAGGATCTATTTTAGTGACTTCAGCCATTCTAAAATAACCACGGTCGCTGTCTCTAATTATTTTTCTTAAGGGATAGGCTATAGAATCTGGTTCTAATCCAGATGTTGATACTTGGTATAAAAGAGGCTGGAAAGTATGATAATTATGCTTGTCTATTAATATAGTTTGAACCTTTAGTTTAAGTAACTTTTTAGCTAAGGAAATTCCTCCAAATCCTCCTCCTATAATTGCAACACGTGGTAAATTGGTCTTAGGTATATTCATTTTTCAAACTATTATTTATTTTATTGTATAAATATATAATAAGGTAAACTATTATTCACCAATTTATATATCTTCGAAAATAAGAATAATTTAGCTTTTATATAAAAAGCAAGCAGTTTAGATTTTACCCTACTAGATGTAACACTGTACAGTATTCAAAGACTAACAATTTGTAAATAGTATCTGTGGAGAAAGAATTAGAACATCAGTTTGTAACAAATCTGGAGAGAGACCAGAACATTGTTCACAAAATCTGTAGGATTTATACCAATGACCAGGCTTCCCATAACGATCTATTTCAAGAAATAACGATTCAACTCTGGAAGGCATATCCAAAATTTAGAGGAGATGCAAAATTTAGTACGTGGATGTATCGGGTGGCTTTGAACACCGCCATCACTTTATATCGTAAGAAAAAACGTGGAATTCAGACTCAAGACTACGATTCTGTACAATTTAGAATTAAAGTAGATGAATATGATGATGAAACCGAGCAACGTTTGTCACTAATGTACAATGCAGTAAAAGAATTAAATGATATAGATAAAGCCTTAGTATTTCTATATCTAGAAGACAAAAATTATAAAGAAATCTCTGAAACAATGGGTATTAGTGAGGTGAATGCACGAGTGAAGATGAATAGAGTGAAAACTAAATTAAAAAAAATATTAAATCCGTAAAGTATGGATGAATTAGATTTATTAAAAAGGGACTGGAACAAGCAGCAAGGGAATTATCCTAAGCTAACCTATGCTCAGATCTATAAAATGATATGGAAGCGTTCCCATTCTATAGTTAAATGGATATTCTATATAAGTTTAATAGAATTATTAGCTGGTACTATTATAAATATAATTTTCTCTGGAGATAAATATTGGGAAGATATAGAAAAGAACAATTTAGAAGAGATTATTACCATATTATATATTGTAAGCTATGCAATCACCTTCTACTTTATCTTTAGGTTTTATCAAAATTACAGAAGGATCTCTACAACAGATGATGCTGCTACTTTAATGAAAAATATTTTAAAGACAAGAAAAACGGTTAAATTCTATATTGGATATGTGCTTATATCTACAGCATTAACGGTAGTTGGTATGTTTGGATACATGATAATAAAACATAGCAACAAAGATGTAGAATCTATCTCCAAATATGCCTTTGATACAGTAGATTGGCTAAAATTTATTGGAGTTAGTGTACTTGTCCTTAGCATACTATTAGGTGTTATATGGCTATTTTATAGGTTACTCTATGGGATTTTACTTAAAAGACTGAAGAAAAATTATGTAGAATTAAAGAAGTTAGAAATGTAATCCAGATTTTAGATAATAGAATTGAGATCAGATCAATTTTGAATTGTTAATGTTCTTGACTTTTGTTTCCAGTCATTTATTTTATCTCAAATTTTTATGCTCTGATCCTTTTATTTAAAACCTAAATATAATTTCCTATTTAGCCTAAACTTTTTTTTAACATCAATTCAAGATAAAAATATTCCTTTTTTTCTAACTTAATAGCTCTCGGGATTGTAAATTAAGCCTAGATATTTATTATCTTACCATTCTAGATTTTGGAACTTATTTCTATCTCGCTATTGTTCCATATAGACTTTCGAATTAATGTTTTGAACCTTTTTTTAAAAAAAAACCTTTAAAATACGTTATTTTTGCAAAAATTAGTTTTACACTCCACTATTAAAAAATTATATAAATGGAATTTACTAATCCTCTAATTTATGGGGTGCCGGCTTTCTTAGGACTTATTCTATTAGAACTAACCTACAGTAAAACCCATAACAACAAAGACCTATATAAATGGAAAGATCTTTTTTCAAGCCTTTCTATGGGTATTGGATCTGCGGTAATAGCGGCATTTATAAAAATCGTTACTATCATTCTTTTATTCGAATTTGTATATGAATTGTTTAACCCGATTGTTGAAGGGGTAAGGACAAATATTATGGGGTGGGAATCCTTTGGGTATGCATGGTATGTTTGGATCTTATGTATGTTATTAGACGATTTTAGCTATTATTGGTTTCATCGGCAAAATCATATGGTACGGTTTTTTTGGGCAGCCCATATCGTGCATCATTCCTCAGATAACTTCAATCTTGGAACAGCGGTTCGTAATGGCTGGTTCACAATTCTCTACAAACCTTTTTTTTACGTGTGGATAGTCATAATAGGTTTTTCCCCTGAAATGGTGGTAGTGTGTCTTGGAATTGAAGCCTTATGGCAATTCCAGTTACACACTAAATATGTTCCTAAAATGGGAATTATAGAAAAGTTTCTCAATACCCATACCATGCACCAAGTGCATCATTCGAAGAACCTGGAATATATGGATAAAAATCATGGAGGTATTTTAAATGTTTTTGACAGAATTTTTGGTACATGGAAAGAGCTGGATCCTTCAATTGATATAGAATATGGGGTTTCTACTCCACCTGAATCCTATAATTTATGGGTGATCCTAACCCACGAATACAAAAATATTTGGGAGGACACCAAAAAAACTAAAAACTGGAAACATAAATTCATGTATGTTTTTGGACCTCCTGGTTGGAGCCACGATGGGAGTACCAAAACGGTTAAAGAGATTCGGAAAGAACTAAAAATGGATACTTAACTTTTTGAATCTCGTTTCCTTGAAGTTGTAAATTTAAAAATTATGAATCTTGAATTTGAATCTTGAGTCTTGAATCTGATTTAATACTCCCACTTCCTTTCCTCATTCAGTTTCTCCATATCGTCAATTTCTTCCTGTGGAATAACCTTTAAAAATGACGAATGTTGCTCTATTGCATATTCTAATTTTTCAACTATATCTTCTATAGAATCATTTTCATAATCAAATTCTAAAGCGGGTTTTATCTGAAAACTTTGAAGAATCCCTCTTTTCTTAAGTCGAATCCCTTTTTTATCAAAAGATCTTCTAAATCCGTCTATAACAATAGGAATTACTATAGGTTTATGCTGTTTGATAATGTAAGCAGTTCCTTTTCTAATTGGTTTAAAAGGTTTGGTTGTACCTTGAGGAAAAGTGATCACCCATCCGTCCTTTAAAGCGATTCCAATATTATCTGTATCTTCTTTATTTACTTCTCGTTTTACATCTTTTCCCTTAGATCGCCAGGTTCTCTCTACTGTTATAGCTCCTGCATAAGCCATAATTCTTGTGAGCAATCCTGCCTGCATGGTTTCTTTGGCGGCTACATAATACAAATTCAATTTTGGTTGCCATAAGTATCCCACATTCTTAATATTATCTACTCTCCCACTTAAACTAGCATTAAAAACATGGAACATAGCTGTAACATCAGCGAAATAGGTCTGATGATTAGAAACAAAAAGAACCTTAGTATCTGGAAGATTTTTAATGATCTCGGAGCCTTCAATATTCAATTCATTAAATCCTCTATAGCGCCTATGGGATAAAACGCCAAAAATACGAATTAGCCATTTTTTTATAAATAGATAATGTCCAAATGGATTTTTTGTAAATAAGCCCATGTAGTATTATTGATCTTGAATTGTTAATATTATCTTAAAGAAGTCAAAGATACTAATAAACTTTAGAGAGCTAACTTCATTAAATCTTTTAATTCACTTAGCATCATCGCAGTTGCACCCCATACTACATGCCCATTCAAAGAAAATGCAGGGACTTCAATATTTTTAGCATAAGAAGTGGTTAATTCCTTAGAGATCAAATTTCTTTCATCCATAAAATCTTCCAAGTCTATTTCCAATATTTTTTCCACTTCAGATTCCTGCGGAATAAGCTTAGGGGTTCTATCTATAAGACCTACATATGGATGCACCCAAAAATTGCTTGGAGGAATATATAATTTGGTTAATTTTTTTACAACCCTCACCTCAGATTGTGGAATCCCAACTTCTTCTTCAGTTTCCCTTAAAGCCGTATACTTTAAATTTTTATCGAAATTTTCTACGCGACCCCCAGGAAATCCAACCTGATTGGAATGAACACCTTTATAGGTCTTTCTTAAAATTAATACTAAATGGGTAATTTCTTTTTTATTAGGATAAAATAGCGCCATAACCCCCGCTTTATTGGGTTTTTTAGCTTTTATATCTATATTTGACAATTCATTTATTCGCAATATCGGAGCCAATTTATACTGCGCCTCCACGCCTGGAAGTTCTAAATTCTTTAAATTTGAAATTTTATATGTAAATTCAGTAAAATTCATGACTCGACAAATTTCTATCCTTTTCGCTTTTCTTATTCTTTTATTTGCAAGTTGTGAAGATACACAAAAATCAAAGATCAATAATACAAAAGCTCCTTCAACCAATACCCCTATTAAGGTAAAGGACTCTACAGAAGATAAAATTGATACCTCCAAAAAAAAGAAAGATAAATTATATCTTCATGATGAACCCATGCTTGTCCAAGAAAAACTAATTCCTTTTTTAACTGAATACGGGAAGAAAAATCCTGAAAACAAGTTTAGAATTAGTACCAGCTTTGGTGATATTGATGTCTTGCTTTATAATGACACCCCATTACACAGGGCAAACATGATCTTATTAATTAAAGAAGGATATTTTAATGGTACTTTTTTTCATAGAGTTGCCGATGGTTTTGTAATCCAAGGAGGAAATTCCGACAATAAAGAAACCAGTATTAAAAGAAATAACATGGGCTCCTATTTGATTCCAAGTGAATTCGACGCCGGTCATAAACATAGTCGGGGGGCATTTTCAGCGGCTAAGTATGCAGAACAAAATGTGAGTAAAGCTTCTTCCCCTTTTGAGTTCTTTATTGTTCAAAGCGAACGTGGAGCCCATCACTTAGATAACGATCATACAGTTTATGGAAGAGTAATAAAAGGAATGGAGGTTGTAGATGAAATTGCTAAGCAACCTATTGGAGAAGGAGAATGGCCATTAATCAATATTCCTATGACAGTGGAGATCATAAAATAAAATTTGGTTGTAGCTTTTTTTTATCCAAGTGAATAGTTTTTAACTATTTCATAAGAGATGGTTTTCATCATTCTAAGATCTTTGAAATGTAGTAAATTGATCTGCTTTAAAGTCTTATAATGAAATGTTTGACCAGTGTTTAAAGATTAAAGTGACAATAAAAGTAAAAAAAAGGTAAGTTTATTATTATCTATCGCATTTCTATTTTATCTAAGTTATTCTCCAAATTAGGCTCTAAATGCAGTGACACCTAGTAATCTCCTTTATTACCAAATCTTGATAAATAAAATCTCTTGTTGCATAGTACCTTTTATTTTTCAACCTATTTTGTTTATGTTTCTAACAAATTATGGTTTGAAAAGTGTTAACTAGACGCCTTGGCTCTTCCGTTCTAAATGAAACGAAAAGGTACTACTTGCCGTTACATCCAGGCTTAGCATCCATATCTGGTTCTAAGCGAATGTTACTAAGTCCAATATCTACGCCTTCATCAGCCGTCACCATGAATGCATTGTTAACTTTACTCATATCGACACCAAGATCAGCAAAGCAACTTAGGCTTATCCTATATTCTCGCCACTCATTAGCGGCGATATCTATATTTACAGTTTTATTACAAGTCGCACCTTGATTACACATGCCAATTTTGACAGTCGCGGACTTGGCGTTAAAGGATTTTGCGGAGAAGGTCAGTTCCATCGCGCCATTCGTTTGACGACTCATATTACTCGGCGAAGCCGCACTTAAAATTAATTGGTCATAATCTGGTAGCGTCCAATTAATGCGTAATGCATCTTCTTGTGCGGTGTGGTCAGTTTTGCTAACAATCAGGCCTCCTACAGAGGTTGGAAAGCTGCCGATTTGTTTGTTCAAATCTCCTGTTTTTAGCCATAAATTCCACGGCGCGATAGATGCACCTTTGCTAAAAAAAACACCTGTTGAAACTACTTCAATATTTTTTAAACCAGCGTCTTCTGAAAGTTGGTCAACGACCACATCGTCCTCATAAGTGAGCCCATAACCTAACTCAAACAACTTTGTAGACTCTCGTGCTGCCAGATCTGCTGACACTACTGCGCTGTTTGGCCAAGAGAAAGACAGGCGACCAGTAAAGTCATATGACGGGTCTTTTTGAAATAATATGTCTGAGACACCACCACCTTCGCTGCCTGGTAACCATGCAGCGACAAATGCGTCTGATCTATTTATTTCAGGATTGATCCACATTGGGCGGCCCGATAGAAAAACCGATATCACAGGAATTCCTTTACTGCTAAATTTTTCAAGTATGTTGGTGTCAAAACCGTTTGGAACAAATTCCAGATTTTCTAGGTCCCCTTGGAACTCCGCGTATGGGTCTTCACCGTATATTGCAATCACCACGTCAGCTGTTTCGTTTGAGTCGCCATTGGGTGAAAAGATTACTTTGCCGCCAGCGGTGTTAACGGCTTCCCTGATACCTTCAAGTATGGACTGGCTATTCGGAAATTCATCGTTTGTATGTCCTGTACCTTGCCATGAAAGAGTCCAACCACCGCTGGTTTTAGCAATATTATCTGCCCCGTCACCAATTACCATAATCGTTTTAGTTGCATCTAATGGCAAAACTCCACCGTTATTCTTGAGTAAAACCATTGACTCCCGTACTGCTTGCCGCGCAATGGCTCTATTTTTGGGAAGGCCCAAAAGGCTTTCATCTCCTGCATTTTTACGCGTGCTTGGAGCCCCTTTGCTAAATATACCGGATGCAATTTTTACTCGGAGGATACGTCGCACCGCATCGTCTAAGCGAGTCATTGGGATAATGCCATTCTTCACATGCTTTAAGGTACTTTCATATAAGCCTTTCCAACTATCGGGAGCCATATACATATCGAGGCCTGCGTTTAAAGACTGTGGGCAATCAGTATTCGTACAACCGGGAACTTGACCGTGACCGTTCCAATCTCCAATAACAAAACCATTAAAACCCAGTCTACCTTTCAAAACATCCGTCAACAGTTCTTTATCACCATGCAGTTTTCTGCCTTCCCAGCTAGAGAAAGAGGCCATCACAGTTTGCACACCTGCAGGTATAGCGCTGTAGTATCCTGCAGCATGCACCTCTCGTAATTCTTTTTCGCTAATCTTGGCGTCGCCTTGATCGATCCCATTTTCTGTGGCTCCGTCACCTAAAAAGTGTTTTGCACTAGATATGACGCGGCCATCACCCATAAAATCTGGATCTCCAATATGACCTTGTAGCCCATAGACAATTCGGTCTGCGTACGATTTAACGATTTCTGGATCTTCAGAAAACCCTTCATAGCTTCTGCCCCAACGTAAGTCTTGTGGTATCGCTAAGGTTGGTGCAAAAGTCCAATCGTGACCAGATACTGTGAGTTCGTGAGCGGTCACTGCTGCAATTTTTTCGATTAGATCTGGGTTGCGCATAGCGCCAAGTCCAATGTTATGTGGAAAGACAATTGCGCCGCGCAGATTGGTGTGACCATGTACCGCATCAATTCCCCATATATATGGGATAGCTACCTCAACACCTTCGGGGTCAATTGAGGCGTTATAATATTTATCAGCCATTGCCAACCATGTTTTGGCATTTGCGTAGGGCAGCGGTCCCGGTGCTGAATTGCCGCCGCTGAGTATAGACCCTAATCGATATTTTTTCAACTCCTCTGGAGTGATGGATGCATTGTCTGCTTGAATAACCTGACCTACTTTTTGTTCCAAAGTTAGTTTAGGCAATAGTTCATCTATTTGTGCTTCTATAGCTGGATCTAATGGTAGCGGTTTAATAATTGGCCAATCTTCAGGGTTAACTTTATTTGCTGGTGTTAATTGAACTACCACCGTTTTTTTATCTGCATCTATTCCATTAGCTGATTCTACAGAAGTTTTTAGTGGAGTGCAGCCTACAATAAGAATAGAGATAACGCATACGAGTGAAATGAATGATAAAAAAGACTTGATAGCATGCATAGTGAAGAGTTTTTAAGTAGTATTGAAATATAGTAGATAGTTATAAAGATTGTTAGTTTACGGCATAAGTTAACATATTTCTTTATCTAATTATGAATTCTAGAGCCAGAAACATCATATTTCGTTCTTTATTAATGGATTGTTGACCACTTTCGATATTTGCAATGATGCAAACTTAAAACCATGGATATATCTTTGATAGATCAGTTTAGAATACAGTAGAACTGTTTTCTTCTTACGCCTACATACTTTTCTTTACATGAAAAGTGTAAACCTATCTCTAAATGTGACACATTTGCTAAAACTGGATTTAAGCTGTTTCATTATCTATATGTGCTATTTATACCCAAACTCAAGATTAGGGGAAATGATGACGTGACAATTTCAAAGAAGAAAATAGATTATTGGTCTCAAAACGGATTTATATATATTAATAGTATTGTCCGGTAAAAAAATTCAGGATTTCGGTGAGGCTAGAAGTAACGCGGATTAAGACTGTTTTCAATGTTTAGGAGCTTGCTATTAGAACACAGAATTATTTTTTACTTTTTCAAAAATTTATACAGGCTAAAATATTGATTTTCAATTAGTTGAAATAAAGTATTACGTCTTGAATCTAGCAGCGCAGCGATCTTATATCTTTTGTCGGACGACAATGATATATTAACATAGTTCTATTAAAATTCAATTCAGCTTTAAATCTATACATTTCAGTAAATTAAATGTTTTTTAAAATAGAACAGAGACTACATTTGATCTTATAACTTCTAAAAACTTTAAATTATGAAAACGATTGCAGTATTAATCGCGTTACTTTTAAGTCAACTATTTTATGCGCAAACTACTACCTCTCCAGAAATTGTAGTGAGTGTAGAGAACATAAAAAATGATAACGGAAAGATTATATTCGGAATTTATTCTGAAAATAATTTTCTAAAAGCTGCGCCAGAATTTGGAGCCCAAAGTGAAATTGTAGATGGAGTAGCAAGCGCAACCTTTAAAGATCTTCCACCGGGAACCTATGCGATATCTTGCTTCCACGATAAAAATGGCAATTCGCAAATGGATTTTGAACCAACAGGAATGCCTCTAGAACCTTATGGTGTTTCTAATAATAAGATTGATTATTACGGGCCACCACAATGGACAGACGCAAAATTTGAGCTGGAAGACAAGTCCATAAATATGACTATTAGATTGACAAACTAACTATAGATAAGTAAAGCTGAATTGTAAGTTATAATAGAAAAAATCAATACCTTTGTGTACGTATTAATTCTATGCTATGACTATAACTCAGCTTCAATATGTTCTAGCGGTTGCAGAACATCAAAATTTTACTAAAGCAGCGCTAAAGGTTTTTGTAACTCAACCTACTTTGAGTATGCAAATTCAAAAATTAGAAGATGAACTTGGTGTTAAGATCTTTGACAGAACTAAGAAACCAATCCAATTAACCGAGACCGGAAGAAAAATTGTAAATCAGGCACGGAATATCGTGAATGAAAGCGATCGTATTCAGGATATAGTAGACCAAGAAAAAGGCTTTATTGGAGGTACATTTAGGTTAGGTATAATTCCAACCATAATGCCAACACTTTTACCTATGTTTCTTACTAATTTTATTAAGAAGTATCCGAAAGTTAAGCTAAAGATCGAGGAATTAAATACAGAAGCAATTATTGAACGCTTAAATGAAGGGCATTTAGATGCTGCTATTGCTGCAACTCCTTTAGAATTAGATGGAATAAAAGAGCAGGTGTTATATTACGAACCTTTCGTAGCCTATATTCCTGAAGGACATCGCTTAGCAGCAGAAAAAAACTTAAACGTTGAAGATTTAGATATAGACGATATGTTGCTTTTAGAGGATGGGCATTGCTTTAAAGATGGTATCATTAACTTATGTAAAGCCTCCAGAAACTATGATGGAGATCATTTTCAATTAGAAAGCGGTAGTTTCGAAACACTTATAAAACTGGCTAATGAAGGTTTAGGAATGACGTTGCTCCCCTATTTGCATACCATGGATCTAGGAGAAAAAGAGAATAAGAAACTAAAAATGTTTGAAGAGCCAGTACCAGCCAGAGAAGTGAGTTTAATTTACACTAAAAGTGAATTGAAAATGCAGATAATAGAAGCCCTTCGCACGACCATTGCAGGTGTGGTAAAAGGAGCTATCGCTTTCCAAAATGTAAAGATCATAAGTCCTTTAAATAAGAGAAAGAATGTTACAAACTAAAAGATCGGCCAATTGGCCGATCTTTTAGTTTAGATATATTAGACATTGGTTTAGTTCGGGATTCTGCCGAGTTAAAGAAATTATCCAAATTTTCAACTCCTCTATTTCATGAGGAAGAAGCCTTTGGATTGCTTTCTTAACTTCTTTACAGAATAACACAGAATCAAAACTCACTTTATAAAGAATTGTTTTGGTGTATTCAAACATCGCTCTCGCCATATTATGCTACTATTTTAAGTTGTTGTTATTCAGAAAAAAATAAAAGTAGAAGTGAATTATAGGCTTTAATTTTAATTACTATTTTAAAGATACAATTTTATTTCGAAAACGATTTCGTGATCTTGAATATTTTTAAAATTAGAATCTATTGTCCCCGCTAATAATATCACCTATTCCCCCCAAAATACTTCCTTCTCCTTTATCTTTTCCACCACTTTGAGGCGCAGCTTGAAGCACTCTGTTCGCTAACCTGCTAAAAGGTAAAGACTGTACATAGACAACTCCAGGTCCTGTTAATGTTGCAAAAAACAATCCTTCTCCACCAAAAATAGTGTTTTTAATACCACCTATAAATTCAATATCGTAATTTACATCTTGTGTGAACCCAATGATACAACCAGTATCTACACATAATTTTTCACCAACACCTAATTCTTTACGAGCCATAGTTCCACCGGCATGCACAAAGGCCATTCCATCGCCTTCTACTTTTTGCATGATGAAGCCTTCTCCGCCAAAGAACCCTCTGCCCAGTTTTCTACTAAATTCGATTCCTATAGACACTCCTTTGGCAGCACATAAAAAAGCATCTTTTTGACAAATGAATTTTCCTCCATATTTATTAAGATTTAAAGGGAGTATTTTTCCAGGATAAGGTGATGCGAAACTCACCTTTTTCTTCCCAGAGACTTCATTGGAAAAAATAGTCATAAATAAACTCTCTCCGGTAAGTAACCTCTTTCCAGCACCAAGTACTTTCCCAAGAAACCCTTCATTTTGTTTTGATCCATCTCCAAAAATAGTGTTCATTTTAATTCCACTATCCATCATCATAAAATTTCCTGCTTCTGCAATAACTGCTTCATTAGGATCTAACTCCAATTCTACGTATTGCATTTCTTCGCCAAATATCTGATAATCTATTTCGTCTGCATTCATAATAACTTGTTTATAGAAATAAGTAAGTATAATTTCAAAAATGTTACAATCCTATAATGGAATTTCCTGCTTTTTAGTCTTTAATCGTACCGTCCATTCAAATTCAAAAGTGGATACTTCCACTCCATCTTCATTTAAACCTATAGATTTCATCCAGAAAGTTTGCCCTTCTCCCGTTTTGATAGTTTCCTGAATTGCTTCAGAAATCAAATGACCATCCTTACAAGTAAATTCTAGTTTACCGGTGGCTTTTTTAGTGAAATGTGCTTTATTTTGAGCAACTAACATAGAGATCTTTTTACCACTATCCTGAATCTGGCCTATAACCATAGCTCCTGTACTCAGCTCGGCAGCCATTGCCTGTACTGCAAAATACATTGAATTGAAAGGGTTTTGGTTGATCCATCTATGCCTAACTTTTACAGTGCAACTTTCTTCATTTATCTCTTTAACTCTTACTCCGCACAACCATGCGCTTGGCAATTTCAGAATTAAAAATTTGTTAAGTTTTCCGGGCGTTATTTTCATTATTGAGATTAATTTTCCTTAAAAGTATCTAAAATATATTGAACAGCGAAATGTTAAACTTTTCTTAAATTAAATAACATACAGTACTTTGCTTTGCATAATACTATTTTAAAGATATATATTTGTATAAGAAAATCAATCAACTATGGAAACTACATCATCACAACCGGATAAAACAATAGCTGCTTTTATTCATCTGTCTACATTTAGTAAGTATCTATTTCCTTTTGGAAATTTTATTCTTCCTTTAATTTTTTGGACAGCCAAGCAGAAAGATCCTTTCGTGGATCATCATGGGAAACAAGCCTTGAATTTTCAAATAAGTATGTTCTTGTATTTTATACTATTAGTATGTATAGGAGTTGCAGGTGTTATTTTTTGGGGAGTTCATTTTAATTTAGAAGATCCTTTTATTATATCTGAAAACTATATAAGTACAGGGCATCCCAACAATTTAATATCGTTGTTCGTATTTGCAGCAATTCTAGGATTCCTATTTATTGGATTATTCGTTCTTGATATTGTAGCTGTAATTCTTGCTACCATCAAAGCAAGTGAAGGGCAATTATATAAATATCCGTTAACCATCAATTTCATCAGGCCAACTCAGGTTGGTAAAAATCAATCAAAAAATGAACAGTTTAACAACATTCAAAATCAAACGCTATGAAGATTGAAAACACAAAAGCACAAATGCGTAAAGGAGTGCTGGAGTATTGTATTCTATCGGTGTTGCGAGATAACGATGCCTATGTGGCAGAGATCTTAGACACTCTTAAAGACGCAAAATTATTAGTGGTGGAGGGAACAATTTATCCTTTGCTTACCAGACTTAAAAATGCTGGATTATTAAGCTATCGCTGGGAAGAATCTACCAGTGGCCCACCAAGAAAATATTATGGCTTAACAGATACTGGCCAATTATTTTTAACAGAACTCACCCATACCTGGGATGAACTACAAACCGCTGTAAAAGTTGTAACCACTCAAAAAAACAATAATCATGAATAAGACAGTAAATATAAACCTCGCCGGCATTTTCTTTCATATTGATGAAGATGCATACGCTAAACTTCAACATTATCTAGAGGCAATTAAAAGCTCGCTTACCAACACTCAAGGTAAGGAAGAGATAATTGCTGATATAGAAGCTCGTATTGCTGAACTTTTTAATGAGAAGATAAAAGATAAAAAGCAGGTAATAGGAAATACCGAAGTGGAAGCAGTGATCGCTACAATGGGACAACCAGAAGATTATATGTTAGACGACGAGATCTTTGAAGATGAACCATCTTACGCTAAAACTACTCATACTACTGGAAAACAGCTTTTTAGAGATACCGAAAACTCTTATGTGGGAGGAGTGTCTTCAGGATTAGGCCACTATCTAGGAATACAAGCCATTTGGGTACGTTTATTATGGTTTATTTTAACCGTCGCATCTAGTGGCGCATTTGTCCTTATCTATATAGCACTATGGATCTTTGTTCCTGAAGCTAAAACCACGGCAGATAAGCTTTCTATGCGAGGAGAAGAAGTTAATATCTCCAATATAGAGCGTAAGATCAAAGAAGGTTTTGATGATGTAGCAGGAAAGGTTCGCAATGCAGATTATGATAAATATGGAAGACAAGTAAAATCTGGTGCCAGTTCTGCTGCTACAGGGATTAGTTCTGCTATCTTAGCAATACTTAACATCTTCGTGAAATTTATAGGTTTACTAATCCTATTAATTGCAGGATCTACTCTTATAGCTTTATTTATAGGTCTATTCACTGTAGGAACCTTTGGTATTGTAGAAGCACCTTGGACAGATTATATTGAAATGGCCGCTATTGGGGCACCAATCTGGGTGATGTCCTTACTTACATTTTTTGCCGTAGGAATTCCGTTTTTCTTCCTATTTATCTTAGGGTTGAAAATAATGGTAAGAAAACTAAAATCTATTGGCACACTTGCTAAAATGGTTTTATTAGGCCTATGGTTGTTATCTGTAATTGGATTAGTGTTCTTAGGAGTAAAACAAGCTACCTTAAGAGCATTTGATGGAGAAATTGTAATCACTGAAAAATTACCTATCACACCTCAAGACACATTGTATTTAGCTATGAGATCTAATCCAGATTATTCTTCTAACACATGGAGAAAAGATGTAGAGATTAAGTATGACGACAATGATAACAAGATCATGTACATAACAGATATAAATGTGGTGGTAAAATCTACAAAAGATTCTATAGGAAAAATCGAAATTATTAAAACAGCAGATGGTAGTGATTATAAAGACGCTAAAAACAGGGCGAAAAACATAAGCTACAACACCAGTTTTGCTGGAAATAAACTTTACCTAGATTCTTACCTTACCTCTAACTTGAATGAATACTATAGAGATCAAGAGGTCAAAGTAACTGTATATGTCCCAGAAGGAAGTGTTTTATTTGTAAATGATAATGTTAGTGATTATTACAGATATTCAGATTACGCTGGTGGAATTTTAAAGTATGACCAAGAAGAGCACTTTGTGAAGGTAATTGAAAATGAGACCATTTGTGAAACCTGTCCTGCAGAAAGTATAGATTCCAGTGATGACTCCTGGAACAATGATGACAACTGGGAAGAATCAGATTCGTTTGATGACGATGATGAAATTAATGTTCGTATAAATTCTGACGGCGTACAGATCAATAACAAGAAAAAAGATAACTGGGAAGAATCAAGCAGGTTTAATGACGATGATAATGTGAAAGTTAGAATTAGCTCTGATGGTGTTCAAATAAATAAAAACAATGATGAGAAGATCAAGATAGATGAAAACGGAATAGAAATTAAAAAGAACTAGTCATGATAGCATTAATTAAACTTATAATCGTATTGATTTTATCCATTTTCTCTGGAGAACCAAATAAAGAAAAAATAACTGAAAATAGTCAGTTTTTAGAACTATACCAACAGCAAAAAATAGACACACTCATAAGGTCTTCAAATGCCTATGTAGTTAACTAAATTAAGCCTCCGAAGTACGGGGGCTTTTTCTATATTTGCCTGAAATCTAATTATTTAATTATGTATAAATATTTACTTGTTGCTTTTCTTTTTATAGGATTAAACTCTCAAGCACAAAAAAAAGTAAAAGGAAGTAGAAATGTTACCACCAAGCAATCAGATATCAAGCCATTTACATCTATAGAATTAGATGGAGAATTTGAAGTTGGGCTTTTAAAAGGAAGTCGATCTATGGTAGAAGTTGAAGCAGATGATAACTTACATGACCTCATTCAAATTGAAGTGGTTAATAATGTCCTTTACATAAAACCATCCACAAAGATCACTAACAGCAAATCTCAAAAATTAACCATCACATTTAATGATAGCTTAACAAAGATCACAGTAGATGGAAAGGTCGAGTTTGAAAGCCTTCAGGAGTTATATTTAAATGATTTTGAATTTATTGCTAAAGGAAAATCAAAAAGTGAATTTTCTGCAACCACTAACTCTTTTAAACTAAACAATTTTGGAAATGCTAAAGTTGTTGTGGAAATAACTTCAGAAGAAATATCTCTTGAATTAAAGGAATCTAGTGATTTGGAAGGATCTTTAAAATCCCCTCTATTATTTGTAAAAGCATTAGATAAATCTTCAGCAAAGTTAAAAGGAGCTGTTGATGAATTAAACCTTAGTGCGGCAAAATCCGCAAGATTTGATGGAGAGAAACTAACTTCTAAAACTGCAGAAGTTTTTACTACCGGCAATTCCAAGAACCGTATTAATGTTTCTAAAAGCTTAAAACTATCTGCTAAAGATAAAAGTGAGATAGACCTATATAATTCTCCCGATATTAATTTAGTGGAGTTTTCACAAAAAGCAATTCTTTCCAAAAAAAATTAATTCAAAGTTGGGCGTTCTTAAAAATAGACTATGTTTACGCCTATTAACCCCTAAATTACAATAGAATGAAAAATATTTTAAGAAACGGTTTGATCTTTTCTATGCTTTCTTTAGCATTGGTTTCTTGTAGAGACCAAAAAAATGAAACAGACGATATGGATGATGAAAGTGCTATTCGTAAAGAAATGAACTTAGATTCTGATGATAAGGTAGAAATAAGCGAAGATGGAGATAAGATAAAAATTGAGACCTCTGAGGGCGACGAAATTAAAATTAAGAAAGATGATGGAGAATACAAGAAAAAAGTAGACAGAGCAGACGGAACTGAATCGAAGATAAAAATTGATGATGGTGAGGTAAAAGTGAAAACGGATAACTAGCCCTCATTTAAAAATAAAAAAAAGCCTCTGCAATTGCAGAGGCTTTTTTCGTTGTATTAATAATGCAATACTTTAGAGATTACATATTTGCTTCTACATTTTTCTCTTTTAATTCTTCAACAGAACCTAAATAACGCTCTGCATCCAAGGCTGCCATACAACCTGTTCCTGCAGCAGTGATTGCTTGTCTGTATTCCTTATCCTGAACATCACCAGAAGCAAATACACCAGGAATATTTGTTTTAGTAGATTTACCTTTAGTGATAAGATAACCCATATCATCCATCTCCAATTGCCCTTTAAATATATCTGTATTTGGTTTGTGGCCAATAGCTATAAATAATCCGGTAATTGCAATTTCTTCTTTTTCTCCGGTTTGGTTATTCACCATTCTTAATCCTTCCACCACTTGCTCTCCTAGTACCTCATCTATTACTGTGTTGTATTTAAGATCTATGTTCTTGGTATTAGTAACCCTATGTTGCATTGCTTTAGAAGCTTTCATCTCATCTTTACGAACCAACATGGTAACTTTACTACAAATATTAGCAAGATAAGTTGCTTCTTCTGCAGCGGTATCTCCCCCACCAACTATAGCAACATCCTGATTTTTGTAGAAAAACCCATCACAAACTGCACAGGCAGAAACTCCACCTCCACGCAAGCGTTGCTCACTAGGTAATCCTAAATATTTCGCGGTAGCACCTGTCGAAATAATAACAGACTCGGCTTCTACCCAAGTAGAATTATCTATACAAGCCTTATGAATACCACCCGGCTCTTCATTAAACTGAACTTCTGTAACCATCCCAAGTCTTACTTGAGTACCAAAACGCTCTGCTTGCTTTTGCATATCTACCATCATAGCTGGCCCATCAATTCCTTCAGGATATCCTGGGAAATTATCAACCTCGGTGGTAGTGGTTAATTGGCCACCTGGCTCCATTCCGGTATACATAATTGGATGCATATCTGCACGGGCTGCATATATGGCGGCTGTATAACCAGCAGGTCCCGAACCAATAATCAAACATTTTATTCTTTCTACAGTATCTGACATTTCAATATTTATTTATTCCTGTAAAAGTAGGGAGTTTAGTCAAAAACTTACAGGTTTTCTCATTAAGATTTACTATTTGTTTATAATTCTATTGAATAGCAATGTTTGACAAAGGCAATTTTAATAAATCCTATTAGTATATACTATTTTAAGAATTAACTTTGCCACCAATGATAGACTTTTCACTTTTCAGCACTTTCGATCTTTTAGGTACCGTGGCATTTGCTATTTCTGGAGCACTGGCTGCTATGTCCAGAAAACTTGATCTATTTGGAATCTTTATAATTGCCTTTGTTACTGCTACCGGCGGAGGAACAGTTAGAGATATTCTAATTGGCAATAATCCTGTAATGTGGATGGAAAACACATTTTATATCTACCTAATTAGTATCATAACCTTTTTGGCAATCATATTTAGGCATAAGATCAATCATTTAAAAACCTCTCTTTTTCTGTTTGATACTATTGGGTTAGGGGTTTTCACAATTACAGGAGTAGAAGCAGGAATAGAAAACGGACTAAGCCCTATAATTTCTATTGCTCTAGGCGCCATCACTGGAACTTTTGGAGGTGTAATTCGCGATATTCTTTGTAATGAGATCCCAGTGATTTTTAGAAAGGAAATATACGCCACCGCTTGTATTATTGGAGCTCTTGCCTATGTTATCCTATATGATCTTAATGTAGATAATGATGTAATTTACGTAGTCACTTCCCTAATAGTAATAAGTATTCGACTAGTAGTGGTGAAATTTAAAATCGCACTTCCATCCTTTTACATAGATCCTCCAGATGAGAAGGCATCTTAATTTTAGTGCGGTAATTTATCCTTAATCAAGCCGTAGATAAAAGTTCCTAAAATAGCTCCTAAGAGTACAACTATTATTGATACATATCCAGCACCAATTAAAGTGTAAATTGGACCAGGACAAGATCCAGCTAATGCCCAACCAAGACCAAAAATAGTACCTCCAACTAAATATCTTGTAATCCCTTTATCCTTTGGAACAAATTTTATTGGCTCCCCATAAAAAGATTTAAGATTATTTCTCTTAATCAATTGCACTCCAATAACTCCTAGAACCAATGCAGATCCTATGATCCCATACATATGGAAAGATTGAAACTGAAACATTTCATAGATTCTAAACCATGATGCTGCTTCAGATTTATACATTACAATTCCGAAGAACATTCCTATAAATAAATAACTAAGTATTTTTTTCATTTCTAAAATATTAAGGGGAATAAAACATGAACCATAAATAATCCTCCAATAAAGAATCCTATTACGGCAATAAGCGATGGCAACTGTAAATTACTTAATCCAGAGATTGCATGACCAGAAGTACATCCTCCTGCATATCTAGCACCAAATCCAATAAGTAGTCCACCAATTAAAAGTAGAGATAAAGACTTCACACTTGTTAAGGCCTCTAAGCTAAAAAGTTCATCTGGCAAATATGCAGATCCCGCACTATTGAATCCTAATTCTTTTAGGGTAGAAATAGTATCTGGGTTAATTGCAACTGTTACATCATTAGATAAATAATGTGCTCCTATAAAACCTCCAAGGGCGGCACCCACAACTACTGCCAAATTCCATCTCTGAGATTTCCAATCGAAATTAAAAAAATCGGCAGTTTTGTCTGCTCCACACATCGTACAAAAAGTTCGAAGGTTAGAGGACATTCCAAATTGCTTCCCAATAAAAATCAAGAGAAACATTATTATAGCTATAAGTGGTCCGGCCACATACCAAGGCCAAGGTTCAAAGATCCATTCCATAATTTAAAATTTTATTGAGTGCAAAGAACAGTCTTTTTAGGAGTGTTTACAGTAACAAATGTTACATTCGGAAAGAATAGAGGAAACTTAAAAATAAAAGCCGGATCAAAAAGAATGATCCGGCTCATAATCTAATAAATGATATTATAAAGGAATATTACCGTGTTTGCGGTCTATTCTATGAACGCTCTTATTCTCTAACATACTAAAAGCTTTCAGCAATTTCTTTCTAGTATCTCTCGGCATGATCACCTCATCTATAAATCCACGTTTAGCAGCTTCAAACGGATTAGCAAATTTCTCTGCATATTCTGCTTCTTTTTCAGAAAGGATCAACTCTGGATCCTCAGATTCCTGTATCTCTTTTCTGAAGATGATCTCACTGGCTCCCTTTGCTCCCATCACTGCAATTTCTGCAGTTGGCCAGGCAAAGTTTAGATCGGCTCCAATATGTTTAGAATTCATCACATCATAAGCGCCTCCATAGGCTTTTCTCGTAATAACTGTAACTCTAGGGACCGTTGCTTCACTTAGTGCATAAAGAAGCTTTGCGCCATGTAAAATGATGCCATTCCATTCCTGATCTGTACCAGGCAAGAATCCCGGAACATCTACCAAAACTAAAAGTGGGATGTTGAAACAATCACAGAATCTTGTGAATCTGGCTGCTTTTTTAGATGAATCTACATCCAGAACACCAGCCAAGCTCATTGGTTGATTTGCAACAATTCCAATACTTCTTCCACCTAATCTGGCAAATCCAACTATAATATTATTTGCATAATCTTTATGAATCTCAAAGAAAGAGTCTTCATCTATAATTCCCTCTATCACCTCATGCATATCATAAGGTTTATTGGCGCTCTCTGGAATCATATCATCCAAAACTTCTCTTATTTCATCTGTCAATTCATAAGGTAACTTAGTAGTGGTTTCCTTATTGTTCTGAGGTAAATAACTCAACAAATGCTTGATATCTTCTAAACAAGCGATATCATTATTAGAAGTTAAATGAGTTACTCCAGACTTGGTGGAATGCGTACTTGCTCCCCCCAATTCTTCTGAAGTCACCTCTTCATTGGTCACTGTTTTTACTACGTTAGGGCCAGTAACAAACATATAACTACTTCCTTCTACCATTATAGTAAAATCTGTCATAGCAGGAGAATACACTGCACCACCAGCACAAGGTCCCATAATAGCCGAGATCTGTGGAATAACTCCGGAGGCTTGAACATTTCGGTAGAAAATATCTGCATAGCCACCTAAAGAACGTACTCCTTCTTGGATTCTAGCTCCACCAGAATCATTCAATCCAATAATTGGAGCTCCCACTTTCATAGCATGATCCATAACCTTGCATATCTTTTCGGCATGTGTTTCAGAAAGAGCGCCACCAAAAACGGTGAAATCCTGAGCAAAAACATATACCAATCTTCCATTTACGGTACCATATCCGGTTACAACACCATCTCCATAAAATTGCTGTTTCTCCATTCCAAAATCTGTGGCACGGTGAGTTACCAAGATCCCGATCTCTTCAAAAGATCCTTCATCTAAAAAGTAATTCACACGCTCCCGAGCGGTCAACTTCTTTTTTTCGTGTTGCTTAGCTATGCGTTTTTCACCTCCACCCAAATGAGCTTCAGCAATCTTATTATTTAAAATTTCTATATTCTTGCTCATAATTTTATTATGATTTTAATACTTTTTCCACTGGTTATTTTAAAGTTTTTCGTCATGCTGTTCTGATAGCTATCTGATTTTTTTCAGCATCCTATTAAGAACTAAGGAGACCCTGAAACTCCCGATGCGTCGGGACAGGGTGACTAGACGATTATCTAATATATTGCATAAAACAGCTACACATCTCCCTTTAATTTAAATGTAAATTAATTGTGAGGTAATCTTGTTATTTCCTGATCTTTTAAATATTGTTTAATTGCAATGATACCAGCTAATTCTGACTCTTCTTCAATCTTGGAAGCTAGCTTTTCTGCAGAATAATAATTCTTCACAAAATGAGTATCGAAATTTCCACTGCGGAAGGCTTCATGTTCACACACAAATTTCCCAAAAGGAAGCGTCGTCTTTACCCCTGCAACTTCATAAGAATCTATTGCGGAAATCATCATTTGGATTGCTTCTTCCCTGGTCTTTCCATAAGTGATCAATTTTGACAACATAGGATCATAATAAATTGGCACTTCCATTCCCTCTTCAAAACCATCATCCAATCTAATTCCTTCACCACTTGGAGTTCTATAGCGTTCTAATGTTCCAACACTAGGCATAAAATCTTCCATAGGATCTTCTGCATACACACGTAATTCTAAAGCGTGTCCCTTTATTTTAAGATCTTCCTGACCAAAAGCCAATTTCTCGCCTCTTGCAACTTTAATTTGTTGCTCCACCAGATCTATACCTGTTATAAATTCTGTCACTGGATGTTCTACTTGTAAACGGGTATTCATTTCTAGGAAATAGAATTTTTTTTGTTCGTCCATTAAAAATTCTACTGTACCAACCCCAACATAATCACAAGCTTTTGCTACTTTAATTGCTGCCGCTCCCATTTCTTTTCGAAGTTTTTCATCTAGAACTACAGAAGGTGCTTCTTCTACCACTTTTTGGTGACGTCTTTGAATGCTACATTCACGTTCAAAAAGGTGAACAAAATTACCATGAGTATCTGCTAATACCTGAATTTCTATATGTCTTGGAGAACCCACATATTTTTCAATGAAGACCGAACCATCACCAAAAGCAGACTCTGCTTCGCTAATTGCACGTTTCATTTGATCTCCTAATTCCGATTCCTTTTCTACAATTCTCATTCCTTTACCTCCACCCCCGGCAGAAGCTTTTATAAGAATTGGAAATCCTATTTCTTTGGCAATTCGTTTTGCCTTCTCCACATCAGTGACGGCTTCATCTATACCTGGAACCATTGGAATGTCATAAGCTTTTACCGCATCCTTCGCGGCAAGCTTACTTCCCATTATTCGAATTGCTTTAGAACCGGGCCCAATAAAGGTAATCCCGTTCTTTTCTGCTTCCTCTGCAAAATCTGCATTCTCACTTAAAAATCCATATCCTGGATGAATAGCATCTACATCATGTTCCTTTGCTACTTGAATTATCTTGCTCCCCAATAAGTAAGATTGATTGGATGGCGCTTCTCCTATACAAACCGCTTCATCTGCAAATTTTACATGTGGTGCATTTCTATCTGCTTTAGAGAAAATAGCTACTGTTTTAATGCCCATTTTTCTCGCGGTCTTCATTACTCGTAATGAGATCTCCCCACGATTGGCAACTAATATTTTTTTCATTTAAATCTAGAATTGTAATCTATTATAACTTGAAATCTTCGGAAAAAAAACCGAAGGACTTGTTCTATTCCATTTCAATAAGAAGCTGATTCTTATCTACCGTTTGGCCTTTTTTAACTGAAATAGCCTTCACTACTCCGTCTCTTGGAGCAGTAAGTGTGTTTTCCATTTTCATAGCTTCTAAAACAACTAAATAGTCGCCTTCCTTAACACTTGCTCCTTGCTCCACCAAAACATCCAGGATCAATCCTGGCATTGGAGCCTTAATATCGTTCACTATTTTAGAGGAAACTATAGTTAATCCCATCTCTTCAATTAAAAGATCCAGCTCATTAGAGATCTGCACTTCATAAATATTTGCATTGATCTTTATAGAATAAGTTTTCTTAAGAAAATCTGCTTTTATTATTTCAGCCTTAAAGGAAGAACTATCTTTTAAAACATGAATTTTAGAAGGTGAAACTTCCTGAGTATCGAGTGAATTAATATCCTTTTCGGTGAATTGATGCTCATAAGAGTCGTTCACCTTTACTTTATATTTTTTATCCATTATTCATAGTTTGAATGCCAATTTTCATTGAAAGTTGTAAATATAGAAAAATGTCCAAGCAAAATTTAATTATTCCGCATTGAAGTTGCTAGGTATAAAAAACAAAAAAACCTTTAAAGTAATTAAACTTTAAAGGCTTTTAAGCTTCTAGTTAGGGTAGAAAACGATTAGAAAAGATCATCTCTCTTCCATTTATTATTTAGCTAAATTCGCTTATAGCATCGCTTAGGTCATAGACCTTGGTATTCTTAAACTTGTTTTCAAGAATACTACTTCCCGCTGCAGAACGATATCCTCCTGCACAGTGAACCACTATTGGCTTGTCTGTTGGGATTTCATTTAAATTATCTCTCAATTCATTTAAAGGTGAACCAATCGCCTGCTCGAAGATCTTACCTTCAGCAATTTCTCCTTCATTTCTAATATCTACAATGGTGTACTTATCTTGATTATTCTTGAAATCTATTAGATCCAATTCATCAGAAGAATTTGAAACCTCATTAGATAAGGTAACAAAAGCCATTAATTGCTTTTCGTATCCAATCTTTACAACTCTGCTTAAAGTCTCATCTATTTCATCTACACTGTCTACAACAATATAGAAAGCTTCATTTGGCTCGATGATAGCTCCCAACCAGGTCTCAAATTTTTGAGTTGGAGTGCTTGCCATGATATTGATACTATTAAAAAGATGCGTCTTTTTGAATTTTTCCTGATCTCTTATATCGACTTTAACGATACTGGAATCTAATTCAGTCACATTTAATCTAAGATCTATTCCTTTAGCTCTATTAATGTTTTCTGCTCCTTTTTTATTGATATCTACATTGAAACCAAAGTAAGATGGAATAAAGGGTTGATCTTTTAATATTTCAGCAAGAAATTCCTTTTCCGTTTGCTTTTGAAAAGCCCAGTTTCCTCTTCGTTCGTTCCCTAAGGTACTGGAAGGATCGCTACTCATATTCTTTCCGCATAGAGATCCTGCACCGTGAGCCGGGTATACAATAGCATCATCTGGAAGATCATTGAATTTGTTTTGGATAGAATGATACATATCCTTAGCTAGTTCTACTCTTTTTGCTGTCATGTTCCCAACATTTTCTCGTAGGTCTGGTCTCCCAACATCCCCAATGAACAAGGTGTCACCTGTAAATAAAATGGTTTCTTTTCCTTCTTCAGCAACTATAGTAATACTATCTGGTGAATGACCAGGTGTATTTATGGCTTTAAAAGTAACATCGCCCATTTTTAAGGAATCCCCATTATCAAATGCTTTGTGCTTATAATCTGCTCCCAATAATTTACTCACATAAATATCGGCTCCAGTTTCTTCACTGATCTGTAAATGACTACTTACAAAATCTGCATGAGGATGCGATTCAAAAACCGCAACGATCTCTGCATTTTCTTGTTCAGCATATTTGTAGTAAGGCATAGGGTCTCTACTAGGATCTACTAAAGCCATTTTACCGTTACTTACAATTGCGTAGGAATAATGTGCCAACGGGGCATCGTTAAATTGTTTTACTTTCATCTTCTACGTATTTGTTATTTAATTTTTTGTGTTGATTTACTTCTATTTATAAACGGGAACAAAACTTGGCTCCCAAAGTCTTCCGGGAAATCTTCATCTCCCTCAAAACCTATTTCTATATTTTTTCCATTCTTCGGAACATATGCCGAACCAAACAAATAATCCCAAATGCTTAAGGACAAACCGAAATTCATTCCATAGGGATGTGCTTCTGGTAATTCTTTTGAATGATGCCAAATGTGCATTTTAGGATTGTTAAATATGTAGCCTAAAATTCCATAATTCCATCCCACATTTGCATGATTTAAATGTCCTATAAAAACAGAAAACATATAGATCACGAAGAATTCTTGAATCCCGAAACCAATCATGGCAAGCGGTATATATTGCACCGATTTATAAATGATGGTTTCCATAAAGTGAAATCTGAATTGAGCGGCAAAACCCATTTCCTTTACACTGTGATGTATTTTATGGAATTCCCATAACTGCGGAATTCTATGCAATTGTCTATGTACATTCCACTGGATAAAATCGGCTATTATAAACATGATAAGCAGCTGACTCCAAACAGGTAAACCCTGAATGTTAATGGCTACCATATTCTCTATCCCGAATAAACCTAAAAAGTCATTGAATAGCTCTACTCCTACATTGGATATTGCATTGTACCCAATTAAAGAGAAAAGAAAGAAATTAAAAACTATATAAAAGGAATCTAACCAAAAGCCTTTTCTAAATGCACCTTGATTCTTTCTCCATGGTATAAGGACTTCTAAAGTCCATACCAGTAAAGACAATCCAATTAGCCAATAGAAATAATTGGTCCACGAGGGATTTGTTATTTCTTGCACCAGATAATTAAAATATCCTGAGAACGATTCTTGTATTATTTTTAAATACTTCTCCAACTTATTTTAAATTTACTAGGCAAAAATAAACATTTGCATGCGTTAAGGAAGTAACATATGTTACACTTCCTATTTTCAATTTTGGTAAGGAGTTTGTAATGTTGGGAGGTTTTCTTTTTAGGTAATTATTTTCTAAAGTTTATTCGTAAAATTGAGATACCTCATCAAGTTCCTTTCGCTCGATATCTGGAACATACGCGGGATCTTTTGCATAACCTACCGGCAATAATAAATAAGCCCGCTCATTCGATGGGCGCTCCAATACTTTAGTAAGGAAATTCATAGGACTTGGAGTATGCGTTAAGGTAACCAAACCTGCATTATGGATTGCAGTTATTAGCATTCCGCATGCAATTCCAACAGACTCATTCACATAATAATTATTATGTTTTGCACCAGTCTCATCCAATTGATAAACCTTTTTAAAAACTACAATTAACCAAGGAGCTTCTTCTAAAAATGGCTTTTCCATGGTAGTTCCCAAGGGAGCAAGGTCTCTAAGCCAACTTTCACTCATTCGGCCAGAATAATTTTCCTGCTCTTCTACTTCTGCAGCCTCTCTTATCTTAGATTTTAATTCTGAATTTGAAATGGCGCAAAAGGTCCATGGTTGTTTATGAGCTCCCGATGGTGCTGTAGAAGCCGATTTGATTAAGTTCTCTATAGCTTTTTTTGAAACTTCTCGATCAGAAAAATCTCGTACAGAACGTCGTTTATCCAGATGTTCAAAAAATTGAATTGAAGTCTTCAAAAGTTCTTCTTTAGATAATGAGCCAGATTCAAATAGTGTGTGCTTATACCCGTTGATTTCTATCTTTTTTTCTGCTGCTATACTCATCTTCATGATTTATAAATCAGTTTGTAACAATTGTAACATATAAATCTATGCATGTATTATATATTTGTTGATTGAATGAGGTACAAAAATTACATAGGTTTTATATTACTTATCGTTTTTATAGGAAAACTAGTTTCTATAGATGCTAAATTTATTGAATTTACTACAGAAACTGATTTTGTTTCTCACATAAATCCGCATTGTAAAAAAATTAATCTGCAATCTACCAATGCTACTGCACAATATTCTTTACTGAAGTCAGATATAAATGATACTTTTCAGTATGCATGTGCCACCCCTTACAATTTGGAATTATCCAATTGGGATAATTTATTACAGCCAAAATATCTACAAAAAATAGACTACAGAATTTCTACAATTCCGTCGGACTATTTTAATAATCGCTATCCTCCCCCTAAAGTTTAAATCAGTTTTAAATACATTTTTTCATCATTAAAAGTGAATTCACTTTTAATGATCTTAACTAATACATTATAAAATGAAAACTGATATTTTGGTTAGCAAGCGCTCTTTAGTATTATTTAGAGTGATGTTAAGCGGTATTTTTTTAGTAGCAAGTTTTAGCCACTTATTAAACTTAGAAAAAACACTACTACGTATAGAACAAGCAAGATTTAAAGGAATCGCTCATTTTTTTGGAGAGCCCAAATTAATGGTCATTTGCTCTGGAATTGTCATGCTTATTGCAGGCATTAGCTTATTAATGGGATACAAAACAAAATGGGCAGCAATCTTACTTTGTGCAGTATTAATTCCTATTACATTAACAATTCAAGTAGGACAAATCACTACTCTAGGCCCTTTGTTTAAGAACATAGCCATTTTAGGAGGACTTCTATTCTTTATTTTAAACGATTTTAATAACAATAAAAAAAATAACTTATGAAAACTATTTTAACTAGTGCACTAATTTTATTAATTGGAATTACATCCTTAAATGCACAAACTATAAAAAATAAACAACACGATAGCTCAAAGAATAACTACGTGGTATTAACCAAAAAAGTTGCCCAATTAAAACCAATATTTTTGGCTGCGGAAGCATTAGCAAATGAAGACGGAAATAATTATGGGGATTTCCAGGTAATTATTTGCGGAAAAACAGTGGAAGATCTGGCAAACAAAGAATTGATGCACGATTTTTTACATCAAGCAAAAAAGCAGCATATAAGCATTGTGGCTTGCGGTTTTTCTCTTAAAAAATTCAAGGTTTCAAAAGAGGATTTATCTGAACAAATTGAAGTTGTAGATAATGGAATTCTTTACGATTTTCAGCTTCAGAAGAAAGGCTACCACAACATAGCATTATAGTAACTATTATAAAATAACTCCCTCATTTTAATAAAAATTGAGGGAGTTTAATACTCAAAATTATAATATAGTAATATGGGAATCTATAGGTTGAAACTTCTACAATAATTCAAAAAAAAATGTAAATGAAAAAAGCCCCAGATCATCGAGGCTTTAAATTTTGACTTGTAAAATAACTTGTATTATATCCTACTGTTTAAATTTTCTGAAATTTACAAAAAGTGAAATTCTGCATACTTCCAGAAGGAGTGGGATGATCTATGTTTTTACCTTCAATAAATTTAAAGGTATCTGGGATAGCAGTTTTTAGTTCTTCTATAGAATATTGTTTGATCTCAATACCGCTGCATTTTGTTGGTCCATTCTCAGAAAAAGTTCCAAGTATCAAATAGCCGTTTGGTGTTATCGCAGATTCCATAGTATCCAAATATTTCCGAATATCTTCTGATGAGGTCAAAAAATGAAATGCAGCGCGATCATGCCAAATATCGTAAGAAATGCTTGGTTTAAAATCGGTGATATCTGAAACTATCCAAGTAACTTCATCAGCATTTTCACGCAATCTTTTTTTTGCTCTTTCTATAGCATTTCCTGAAATATCCAATACACTTAGGTTAGTATATCCAATGCTGATTAAATTATCTGCTAAAAAACTATCTCCTCCACCAATATCTATAATCTGAGCATCTTTAGATACTTCAGCAGAGTTAATGAAATTTAAAGAAGTTTCAGGAACCGCCTGATACCAACTAACTTCGTTTAATTTTTTGGTGTCATAAATAGTTTCCCAATGTTTCTTTTTAGACTCAACGTGATCCATATTTATAATTTATTTTGAAGCATTCTTCCAACCAGAATACCCTCCTTTTAGATCGTAGATCTTAGTGAAGCCTATTGCAGCTAGCTTTCTTGAAGCCTTTCCGCTTCTATTACCACTTTGGCAATACACATAGATAGGTTCATCTTTATCATACTCTGAAAAACAGGTGATGAACTGCGGATCGAAAAAATCTATATTTACCGAATTCTTAATTTTCCCTGCATTAAATTCATTTGTGGTTCTAACATCAACCAAAGCAACTTTTCCTTCAGAAATTCTCTCCTTGAATTCTGTTGCATCTAAAACAGTGATCTCTTTTATGCTTTGAGCATTTAAACCAAATATTGAAGCGAAGAATCCCATAATAACAATTAATTTTAATTTTGACATATCTTAAATTTTTAAGCGCTTATTTCTTTCCAAATAATATAGATTCCCATTACTAAAACGAACCATCCAAAGGCTTTCTTCAGCTTTTTACCATCTATAAATTTATTCAAATACATTCCAATAAATATCCCTACAATAGACAAGCCAGTAAATATAAGTAAGAACAACCAGTCTATATCCATATTCTGAATATCCCCAATAAATCCTATTAAAGATTTTATAGCAATGATCAATAAAGATGTTGCCACCGCTCTTTTCATAGGGAGTTTGGCTAATAGCACTAAAGCAGGAATAATTAAGAATCCTCCTCCGGCACCTACTATTCCAGTAAGCAACCCAACACCTATTCCTTCTAAAATTATTAATGGATAGTTGTAAACTGTTTTTTCTTCAACATCACTTTCAACCTTATTATTCAAGATCATGGAAATAGAAGACACCACCATGATAATGGCAAAAAAGAGCATAATACCAATGTTCTTGGTTACTTCAAACCCCGCAACAGAAAATAGAGTGTCTGGAATTGCTGGAACTAGATACATTCTAGTAGCGTATACCGCAATAAAAGCAGGTACTGCAAATACAAATGCGGTTCTTAGATCTACCTGTTTCTTCCTTATATTTTTGACTGCTCCAACCAGAGAGGTAGCACCTACAACAAAAAGTGAGTATGCAGTAGCAGTCACTGGATTTACTGCTAACAAATAAACCAAAATTGGAACTGTGAGGATAGAGCCGCCGCCGCCGATTAAACCTAATACAAGTCCTATTACTAAAGCGCCAACGTAACCTAAGATTTCGATAATACCCATTATTGTTTTTTAGAATACGGCAAATGTATTGCACTTACTTTCCCTATACAGTAACATTGGTTACACATTGAATTCATTTTAAAGGTCTATTACCTCAATACTATTTCTGTTAAGTGCAATGGTCCCTTTTAACTCTAATTTCTTCAGTAATCTAGAAATTACAACTCTTGATGTGTGTAAATCATATGCTATTTGCTGATGCGTTGTTTGCACCAATTCATTCTGATTGATCTTGGCTTTATCTCTAAGGTATTTCAATAAACGCTCATCCATATTCAAAAATGCAATGGTGTCTATAGTGTCCAGCATTTCTGAAAGTCTGGAATGATAACTTTCAAAAACAAAATCTCTCCAGCTTTTATACTTAGAGATCCATTCCTCCATTTTTTCAATGGGAATCATGATCAACTTAGTTGGCATTTCAGCTACAGCACGGATCTCACTTTTGGCATGTCCCAGGCAACATGAAAGAGTCATGGCACAAGTATCTCCACGTTCCAGAAAGTAAAGCAGCAATTCATCTCCATCTTGATCTTCTCGCAATATTTTAATGGCTCCACTTAATAATAAAGGCATAGAGCTAACGCTATCCCCTATTGCTATTATCATTTCATTTTCTTTAAACTCTTTAAGAATTCCTACTTCTGAAATTTCTTCTAAAAGTTCCTCTTCAAAGACAAACGAATATGCATCAAACACCTCTTGTAACATGTAGTATATTTCTAAAGCTTAAAAATAATATTAATTAATTGATATTTCCAGCATTATACAAAGTGAGTAATTTTATAATAACCAACGAGCAATTTTTTAAACTAAAACAAAAAAAAAGGTAATGTTTTACCATCACCTTTTCACTTCAGTATTATTTGAGAAAATTAATTATTCATTAACATTATAGATTTCACATTTACAAATTCGAATAATCCAAAACCACCATGTTCTCTTCCATATCCAGAATCTTTAACTCCTCCAAAAGGCATATTAGGTATGGCTAATCCAAAGCAATTTATAAATACCATTCCAGTATCAAAGTACTTACTAGCTAACTCAATCGCTTTATCTTCATTTTTAGAGAAGATACCACCACCAAGTCCAAATCTACTGTCGTTAGCAAGTCTCATCGCATCTTCATCATCCTTGGCATGGATTAATGATGCCACAGGTCCAAACAGCTCATCACTGTAGGCTGGTTGCCCCGGTTTTACATTTCCTAAAACAGTTGCTGGATAATAATATCCCTTCCCTTCAGGAATTTTTCCTCCACATAAGATCTCTGCTCCATTTTTCACACTTTCAGTTACCTGTTCATGTAAATCTTCTCGAAGATCTTTTCTTGCCATTGGCCCAATATCACTACCTTCTTTTGTTGGATCACCATGTTTAATAGCACTCATCTTAGAAACAAAGCCTTTTTTAAACTCCTCGTAAACTGCGTCTACAACAATAAAACGTTTTGCAGCTATACAGGTCTCTCCATTATTATAAAGGCGACCTTTCACGCACATTTCTATTGCTAAATCAACATCTGCATCTTCCAGCACCATATAGGCATCATTAGCCCCTAATTCCAAGACAGACTTCTTTAAATTTTTCCCTGCCAATTCACCAATTACTTTTCCAGCTGTTGGACTTCCAGTTAAGGTAACTCCGCGGACAAGATCATTTTCGATTATTTTATTTGAAGTGTCATGAGAGATTCTTAGAACTGTAAACAGATGTTCTGGTAATCCGGCATCTAGAAATGCCTTTTCAATTAAAAGCCCGGATCCAGTAACATTAGCGGCATGTTTTAACAACACTCCATTCCCAGCCATTAAACTAGCAATAGCATATCTTATTACTTGGTAAGTTGGATAGTTCCATGGTTGGATTCCGTATACAACTCCCATTGGAGAATAGGTTACATGTCCTTTTCCACCATCTGGAAGCTCTCTTTCTTCAGATTTTAAACTTTCTGGAGCGTTAGCTGCGGTCCAATCACAAATACCAACACAAAGATCAACCTCATCACCACCTTGTGTTTCTAATTTCCCCATTTCCTGAGTCATTAGCTTAGCCAATTCATCTTTATATTTCCCAAGACTCTTACCAATTGCTTTAATTACCTTTGCTCTTTCCTCAGGAGATTTTAGTCTCCATTTTAAAAAGGCTTCATGACACTTTTTAACAGCATCTTCAGCCTCTTTTGTACTCATTAATTTATAGGAATTTATTTTTTCACCAGTAGCAGGGTTAATTGTTACTATTTCATCTTTATTTTTCTCTTTTTCTGAAGACATATCGTTTTATTTTAAGTTTGCAATCTTTTACTTAAAAGTAAAATAAAGCGACTGTAATGGCTCTTAAATGGACGTTAAAGCTTTATTTAAAAGCAATTTTTAATAGCTATTTAACAATTGACTAAGATTTTTTATGAGGTTTAACTAGGTCTGGTTTGGGGATTTTAATTCATAAATAAAGCTGAAGAGCTCAAAAATAAAAAAAGCAACACTTTCGTGTCGCTTTTTGTTGAGGTCGGGACGACAGGATTTAAAGAATCCTAAAAACCCTTGTTGCAAATAGAAAATGAACGCTTGCAGCGTCCTCTTTTTATTTCCATCCACTTACAAAAGTTTAGCTTTTGACGCAGTTGGAAACAAAAATGGTCCAGTCAAGACTGAATCATCTTCAACTTAGTCGGGACGACAGGATTTGAACCTGCGACCACACGGCCCCCAGCCGTGCATGCTACCGGACTGCACCACGTCCCGAATTTATTTGATTCAAATTTAATATTAATTCTCAAACATCAATAAGGTAAACAAAAACATAGCAGCTTATTTGAAGCTTTATAAGCTATCAGCTTTATATTTAGGAAGTGTTTGAAAACCTTTTCTATCCATATTACCCCATCCAGATTTAACTCCAAAGATCTTTTTATAATAGCCTTGGATTTGCCCTAAAATTAAGATTGGATGATATATAAAAGGTTCTAAGTAAGCCGCAAGCAAAAGCTCCACTACTTCCTTACCTGTATTTTAATGTTTAAAATTCTTAACGTATATAAAAATAGAAATAGTAGAAAATATACAACCTAAAAGATATACACATACAAAAAAGAGTATTGCAATATTCCAATTGATAAGACCCAGTATTGTAAATACAATTAAACTTAATAATCCAACAAATTCTACAATAGGTGCACCTAATTCAAAGAACATCCAATATGGATAATAGAATAACCCCATATCTCTATACTTTCTATTAAAGAACAGATTCTTTTGTCATCTCATAGTTTCCAAAAGTTCCCGAGCCCATCTATCCCTTTGCTTGATCAAGATATCAATATAATTTTCTGCTCATGTCAACTGTTTACGTAGGAATGGGTGCGTAATAGTCTAGCATTCATGATGATTTAAAAATAACCGTCTTCTATTTACCAGTGATTAAATAACAAACAGAGAACTACGATAAACAGGGGTTTAAGTTTTAAAAATTATTTTTTGTCTCTATTCAAATTTAATTGATGTTAGTGTAAAATGATTCAAATAAAGTGCAAACTAATTTTTGAGACATTATAATTTATTTATCTTTATTTTTTTATTTGTTTAAGCATTTACATAACTGTCATTATATCCAATAGTTATTTCAAAATATGTTTACCCATTTAATTAAAATTACCCTAAAAGCCCCTTTAGTGATATATCACCTACCCAACTTAGTTGCTGGAAAAATTAAATTTTATCCACCCTTCAGTTTATTATTATTTTTTCTAGTTATTTCTGCATCTTTAAATGCCCAAGACTCCTTATCTTCATCTTCAGACGAATTGTTCATTAATGCAAGAACTGCAGCATTTGATGAAGATGATTATCCTAAAGCCATAAGAATTACAAAACAAGCTCTGGAGATTAGTCCAGATTACTCTGATATTAGAATTTTTTTGGGAAGACTTTATACGTGGACAGATGAAGTGGAATTAGCAAGAAAGGAATTCGACAGAGTGATTGAGACAGATCCTGGGTATGAAGATGCACATCTGGCCTATGGCTATTTAGAATATTGGAACGACAATCCAAAAAAAGCTTTAATAGTTATTGAGCCAGGAATCGAAAAAAATCCAGACTCTAAAGGCCTCTTAATGTTGAAGGCTAAAATTCAAAATAATCTTGAAGAATTTGCTGAAGCAAATAAGACTCTTGAAGAATTATTGGTTTTTCATCCTAAGGATTCTGAAGCTCGAGCATTTAGTCAGAAGATCAAAGACCTTTCTTCAAAAAATCAAATTGGGGTAGATTATGATTTTGTCTATTTCGATGAGCGTTTTAGTGATCCTTGGCATTTGGCAAGTGTAAGTTATGGAAGGCAAACTCCAATAGGCTCGGTTACCGGAAGACTTAACTATGCAAACAGATTTACAACTAACGGGGTACAATTTGAAGTAGATGCTTACCCAAGGATCTCCGACACATTTTATGCTTATGTAAGTGGAGGGATTTCAGAAAACGGAGGGATATTCCCTAGATATCGTGCTGGTTTTTCCTTGTATGCCAATCTTCCAAAATCTTTTGAAGCAGATTTAGGCTTTAGATTCCTAAGCTTTAGCCGGTCTACTTGGATATATACAGCCTCTATAGGGAAATACTACAGCAATTATTGGTTCAATTTAAGAACCTATTTAACACCCTCTAATAATTCACTTTCTAAATCTATTTCTCTGTCTGTGAGGTATTATTTAGCTGGAGCAGATGATTATTTAAGTTTGAGAATAGGCACAGGACTTTCTCCAGATAGACCTGAAAATTATATTTTGTTAGATGAAAATAACAAGGTAATTGGATCTCTTGATCAAGAGAATTTAGAGTCTAGCAATATTTCTTTAGGCTATAGAAAATCTATAAAACAGACTAATATATTATCTATAGATGTAGGAGCAGAAAATCAAGAATACGCACTAGATAAAAAAGGATATCAATTCACCGTAGGTGCAGGATTTACCAAAAGGTTTTAAAAATGAAAAAGAACATTGTCTTTACAATTATTTTATTGCTCCTTTTTTTACCTTTATTTATGTGGCTTGCCTGGGTGTTTACACCTAAAACTAAGTTTGTAGCAGCTATTATAGATAAGACAGTGCTAACAAAACAAGGTCAGGAACACATCTCTTTTAACTGGATCCTAAATTATAATAGATATACAAAAACATCCATAGATCCTTATGAGATAGACCATGATTATTTTGGGTTTTTTCCTTTGGAAGATGAGGAATACAAGTTAAAAGGTCTGGAGCGATTTACCTCCAAACAGCTAGATCAATTAAGTGATGATGCAGATATGGTGTATTTTACAGATACTTATGGGATTTATAATAACGAATGGTTTCAGCACACCAACCTAAATGAACGTTCTGGAATGCTATATGGTGGTTTAAGTGATAAGGATTTGGAATTATTAGCTTTAATGAAGGAGAAAAAAAAGCTGATAATTACTGAATTCAATACGATAGGTTCTCCCACCCAATACAGAAATAGAACAGTCTTCGAAGAGACGTTTGCCTTAGAATGGACAGGATGGACTGCCCGATATTTTGATAATCTAGATCTGGAAGTAAACAAAGAACTACCAAAATGGTTAATTAAAAATTATAAAAAGGCTCATAACAATCAATGGCCTTTTAAAAAATCTGGAATTGCATTCGTAAATGATAAAGAACAAGTGGTGATCCTGGAAGAAGATACACATCTTACTAATCCAATGCCGCAAATTATTAGCACTCAGTTTGCTCAGGAACATTATGGATTGCCTAAAGAGATTAAATATTCCTTTTGGTTTGATGTTATGAAACCTGACACAAATGTTAACCAAGTAATATCATCTTTTGATATAAGAGCCAATAAGGAGGGAATTAAAGAACTTAACAAATATGGTATTCCTAATAACTTCCCGGCAATAACAATGCATAAAGATTCGGATTATAGCTTCTTTTACTTTTCCGGAGATTTTAGTGATAATCCTATAAACTATAATTCATCTTATTTTAAAGGAATAGGGTATTTTAAAGGCATGTTTTACGATGAAGATGATATTACAGAAAGAGCCAGTTTTTTCTGGAAATACTACCGTCCTTTAATGAACACAATTCTTGAGGAATATATTGAAGAATAAGTGGATTCCTGTTTATTTTGGTGTGTAGTTAGAATAAATTGAATCGGGTATTATTTGCTTTCCTCTAATAATCTGTGAGTTACGCTGCTTAAAAAGCTCAAAAGCTCCTTTTAATCTATTCTTTTCAGTTTGATCTTCAACTAAATCCTCTCCAAGCTCCTTATTCAGTTTAAAAAGATTAGTTCCATTTAGATGATATTCTCCCATGATAAAATCATCTAAATTTGTTTTGGTTTGCATCAATGGTAAATTGTGGATATTCTGAAAGCTTCTGGTAGTATCGAGCCCATGCCCTACCCAACTTGTATATTTTGGTAATTTTATATTATGATTGGTTTTCAGGTATGCCAATATACTTGGAGTGATATTAAAATGAGTAGAAACAGATTCAATTTCTGCTGTTCTCTTTAATAAGGGAGAATAGATTATTAAAGGCACATGATATCTATCTATTTTTGTACTCATTGGGATCTCTGGAATCCTATGATCTCCTGTTATTAAGAATATAGTATTATCATAATCTGCTCTTTTTTTATACTCCTCGAAGAAATTTTTCAAAGCATCATCTGCATACATAATGGTCAAATATTGCTTTGAATAATTTCTATGTGATTCCTTTTCAGAGTCATCAAACTTCAGGTAATCCAAACGTTCCTCAAACTTAGCATTGTATTTATCTACTTCATCTATTAAAAATGGACTATGGGTAGTAACCGTTAGAAGGACACTTAGTTGAGGTTTTTCTTCTACTTCTTTTCTTGAATTCAGAAAATACCTGTAGAGTTCCTTATCGTTATATCCCCATGAAAATCCGTTGTTTTCAGGTAATTTCTTGTATCCTGAAGGGAAGGTTTTCTCATCATTCAATTCATCTATTTTATTCGCATTAAGATAGAGCGCCATGTTATCAAATTGGGCATCACCCGCATAATAGAAAGATGTATTATAGCCATTAAACTTAAGTGTGTTTAATAAGGATAATTGATTAGGCATGTCATTTCCCATCCCTAAATAACCATTCTCTGCAAAAGGTAAAGAACCAAGTAAGGAAGGTAATAGAGCAAAGGTTCGCCCTCCTTGACTCAAGAAGTTTTTCCAATACATCCCGTCTTCGGCTAGATCGCTTAGAAATGGGGTGAAATTTCCTAGATAAGCTCCTTCGTTAGTGAAAGCTCTACCTAAACCTTCAACCACTATTATTACAATATTTGGTGCTTTCTCTTTTGGAGTAAAAAAAGGAGTTAATACATCGTTAGTGACCTCCTCATGTAAAAAAGGGTAATTCTCTTCATCTATAAAATTGAAAGCAATTCCTTCGCTAAACTTGTTGAAAAAATCACCTATATAATTATCGGAATAAATATCAGTTTCAAAAATAACTGGATTATAATAGGTATACGCGCTGCTATAGAAATGATCGGATTTATTGGTTACCAAACTGGTGGCAAAATCTGATTCTAAATTAATCTTTCCAACTGCTTTGTATCCGCTAAAAGACATGAATATTAGAGAAAATATAGGCAATCCCAAAGCTACATAAAGCGAAGGTCTCACCTTTTTTGTGAAGAAATGAGTAGAAACTAAAACAATACTTATAAGGACAATGAATATAATAATAGAAATAGCATTTAAACCACCAGATGATCCAACTGTTTGTTTTATGTCTTCTAAGCTATATCCAAAAAGATCTGCTCCCAGCATTACCAAGGCAGCGTTAAAATAATTAAGTAATATTATTTGAATAATGAAGAAGAGCAGCATTAATACCTGAAATGTGATCTTCGCCAATCTTGGAGACAATAAATAAATAGGCACATATATTATGTAGATTATAAGTACCCATTTTAACCAAAACAAAAGATCTAAATACCCGCTCCAAAGCATCAGATTGAAAAACCCACTAGGTAATCCATTGGTAAAGGAATTTAAGGTTAATTCTACAACACTAAATACGAACATTAATATCAACCAAATAAGTGAAAAACTCGCAAATGTTCTTGTGGCATGAATTAATCTTTGCTTTAATGAGACTCTATTTGTATCCTTTGCCATTTTATAATCTTTGAAATAGGTGATTTGGGGTAAGCCGTATTTTTAAACATTCAAAAATAGAATTATTTTTGAACAGGTCGCACAAGTTTTTGGATTTATAACAATTAGAATCATCTAACTCTATGTTAGTTAAGAAAACATTTATTTTCAATTTAAAGAGTAAAGTTATTGCACATTAATAGTAATACTATTACTTTTGAAATTTAAATTTTTAGCTATGCAGGAGTTATTAAAGAATTTACAATTAAAAGTTAATGACAAAACCTATGTCAAAGATCCTGAGACGTCCGAATTAGGAAAGCGTATCGTAGAACATAGTATTGTATTAATAAATGAGATTGGATTTGAAGCTTTTACTTTTAAAAAGCTAGGAAATAAGATCTCTTCAAACGAAAGTTCTATATATCGTTATTTTGAAAATAAGCATAAGGTATTGCTCTACCTTACATCTTGGTATTGGGTATGGGTTGAATATCAAATTGTTATACAGACTGTCAGTATTTCCGATCCTTCAAAGAAATTAAATAAAATAATAGCTATAATAACTTCTAAAACTGAAAACGATTCTAATTTTTCACACATCAGTGAGAAACTCCTTAACAGGATTATTATAAACGAATACTCAAAATCTTTTTTAACCAAAGAAGTAGATATAGAAAATAAAGAAGGTTATTTTTCTATATACAAAAGGCTTATCTCCCGTATTGAAAAGGCTATAATAGCTGTTAATAAAGAGTATGCATATCCTGCATCTTTAGCAAGTAATTTAGTAGAAGGTTCATTGCATCAACATTTTCTTTCAGAACATTTCCCTACATTAACAGATTGTGGTAATGCTGTAACTCCCACTGAATTTTATTCCGATTTAATTTATAATGCTCTAAAAATCAAATAATATGAAGAAGGAAATTACTCCTTGGCGACGTTTTACAAACCTACTTAAACTAGATAAACGTGATATTAGACAAATCTTCTATTATGCGATTTTTTCTGGCCTTGTAGCGCTTACTCTTCCATTAGGTATTCAGGCAATTATTAATCTTATTCAAGGGGCAGAAGTCTCTACATCATGGATTGTTCTGGTTATCCTTGTAACTCTGGGAGTGGCCTTTCAAGGAATTTTACAACTAATGCAAATACGCATTCTTGAAAACATTCAACAAAAAATATTTACACGATCTTCATTTGAGTTTGCATATCGTTTTCCCAAAATAAAATGGAGCGATCTTCGCAATCATTATCCCCCAGAACTTGCTAACCGCTTTTTTGATACACTAACAGTTCAAAAAGGATTATCTAAGATTTTATTAGATTTTCCATCAGCTATTTTGCAGATTTTATTTGGTTTAATATTACTATCACTTTATCATCCTTTTTTCATAATCTATGGTCTTCTATTGGTTATTCTAGTTTACTTAGTCTTTAATTTTACCGCTCGTAAGGGATTAGAAACCAGTCTCTATGAGTCTAAAAGCAAATATGCTGTAGCTCACTGGTTACAAGAAATTGCCAGATCGCTCACTAGCTTTAAACTTTCAGGTAGAACGTCGCTTGCCATGGAACGCAACAATAAATTAACCGAAAAATATTTAGAAGCTCGTGAAAGCCATTTTAGGGTATTGATGTCACAATTTATTCAGATGGTGGGTTTCAAAGTTCTAGTAACAGCCGGATTACTATTAATAGGCGGCTTATTGGTTCTTAATCAAGAGATGAACATAGGTCAATTTGTCGCGGCAGAGATTATTATAATTCTCGTAATTAACTCCGTAGAAAAATTAGTCACGGGTCTGGAAAGTTTTTATGATGTTTTAACCTCTTTAGAGAAAATTGGGCAGGTAGTAGATAAAAAACTGGAAGCTCAAGATGGAGTAGATCCATTTGAATTATATGATACCGCAACAATTTCCCTAGAAAACGTATCCTACACCAAATCTGATGGTGGTAGTATTCTTGACACTATAAATCTTGAAATAGACCCCAAAGATAGATTGTTTATTCAAGGACCGTCCGGATCAGGAAAGTCCACGCTGCTCAAATTGCTGTCTGGTCTCATCGATCCAACTTCTGGAACGATCTATATAAATGATTTCAGTTTTAAAGGAATGCGCATTAATGCTTACAGATCTCAAGTAGGTCAAGTGCTTCCAGAGCAAATGCCTTTTGAAGGAACTATATTCGAAAATATCACATTTGGTAATAAGGATATTACTCTCGATAGCGTAAACCGTATTATAAAAGAAATAGGTTTACAGGAATTTGTAAGAACGAGACCTAAAGGAATAGATAGCCCAATTTTTCCTCAAGGACAGAGAATTCCGCATACGGTTTCTAAACGCATTCTTCTGGCAAGAGCCATAGTGCATAATCCCAAAATTCTTATACTTAAAGATGCTCTAGAACATTTTGAAGCAAAGGAATCTCTAAGTTTGATGGAATATTTGGCTCATCCAGACAAACCTTGGCTTCTCATCGTTTCTGGTCAGAACGAAAATTGGAAAAAAGTATGTAATAAACATTTAAGACTCAACAACGGTAGTTTCACATTATAATACCAATTCAATGCTCAATATATCTTATAACCAATTGAATAAAAAAGTTAATCTCACTAAGTATTCTGCATATGCAAAAGCGCACCAGGTTAGACATTTCAAATACTTCAATAGATTTTTGTTAGCATTTGCAATTATTGGAATAATTATATTGTTTTTACCTTGGACACAAACTGTTTCAGGAACTGGTTTTGTAACTACCCTTACACCAGGACAACGACCACAAACAATACAATCTACTATACCCGGTAGAATAGAACAATGGTTTGTAAGAGAAGGAGATTATGTAGCAAAAGGAGACACTATTTTATTTATTTCTGAAATTAAAAATGAATATCAAGATCCTAGACTGGTTCAGCGCACTCAGGAACAGCGTGAAGCCAAAAGTAATGCCGTTGTTTCTTATCAGGGAAAAGTACTAGCGCTTGAGAGCCAAATTGACGCTCTTCAAAACGAACGAGGACTAAAAACACAACAAGTTCAAAACAAACTAAAACAAGCCGAATATAAGATTAAGAGTGACAGTATAGATCTTGTGGCAGCGAAAACTAATAAAGATATTGCTCAAAAACAATATTTGCGTACTGCAACTTTACAAGAGGAAGGTTTAAAATCTACTGCAGATGTAGAAGATAAAAGGCTTAAATTTCAGGAAACCGAAGCTAAATTAATAGGTCAAGAAAATAAATTACTAGCAAGTAAGAATGAACTTATCAACGCTCGCCTAGATATAAATAGGACCGCTGCCGAGTATGCTGAAAAAATAAGCAAAGTACAAAGCGATAGATTTACGGCAAGTTCCTCTCAATTTGATACCGAAGCGCAAGTTTCAAAATTAGAAAATGAAACTGCAAATTATGAATTGAGAGATAAGATGCGATTTATTCTTGCACCTCAGAATGGTTACATTAACAAAGCGATTAAAGCAGGTATTGGGGAAACCTTTAAAGAAGGGGAACAGCTTGTAGGCATTATGCCGGCAGATTATGATTTGGCTATTGAAACTTTTGTAGCGCCTATAGACTTGCCTCTAATACATGTAGGAGAAAATATTAGAGTTCAATTTGACGGTTGGCCGGCAATTATTTTTAGTGGATGGCCAGACGCATCTTTTGGTACTTATGGAGGAAAAGTAGTAGCTGTAGAAACATTTATAAGTTCTAATGGGAAATTTAGGGTTTTGGTAGCGCCAAATCCAAATACAGAGTCATGGCCAAAAAATGTAAGCGTTGGTTCTGGAGCTCGTACCATCGCACTTCTCAAGGATGTACCTATCTGGTATGAGTTATGGCGACAACTCAACGGTTTTCCCCAAGACTATTACTTACCAAAAAACTCAGATAACTCCAAAAAAAAATAAATGAGAAGTTTTAGTAAGTTACTAATAGTACTTTTTGTCATTTTCTCAAAAGTAGCAACCGCTCAAGAAATCATTGAGACATTTACATTTGAGGAATATATAGGATATGTAAAAGCGCATCATCCGCTAATGAAACAAGCCAATTTAACTTTAAGTATTGGCGAAGCTAATTTGCTGAGTGCACGTGGTGGTTTCGATCCAAAAATAGAAATAGACTATGATCGCAAGAAATTTAAGAATACCGAATATTACGATCTACTTAATGCCACATTTAAAATACCTACCTGGTATGGTATAGAATTTAAAGCCAATTTTGAAGAGAATTCGGGTCAATTTCTCAATCCTAGCCTTAAAGTTCCCGAGGAAGGACTTTACAGTGCTGGAGTTTCGTTCTCACTAGCACAAGGCTTTTTGATCAATGAAAGAATGGCCACCTTAAAAAAAGCTAAATTCTTTTTAAGACAATCCCAGGCAGATCGTGATTTCTTAGTAAACGACATTTTATTTAATGCTAGTCTGGCCTATTTTGAATGGCTTGAAGCCTCAAATGAACAAATGATTTATTTAACTTTTCTTGAGAATGCAAAAGTTAGGCTAAACGGGATAGAACGTAGTGTAGAAGAGGGAGATAAAGCAGAAATAGATATAACTGAGGCAAGAATTTTATTGCAAAACAGAATATTGGATCTGGAAATATCAAACCTTAAAAAGAGAAAAGCGGCACTTATAGTTGGAAATTATTTATGGATCAACAATGTTCCTCTTATACTGGAAGAAAATGTAGTTCCAGAATCACCCCCTTTAAATCTATTAGAAAATATTTTAATTTTAGAAGGGATTACAAATATGGATGAACTTGCCAGGAACCATCCTAAAATAAGAAGTCTCAATGCGAAAATTCAAGGACTGATTGTAGATCGAAATCTGAAACGCAACAAACTACTCCCAAAAATTGATCTTCAGTACAACTTCCTTTCAGAGGAATACGAGCAGTTAAACAGTTTTAATGTAGCTAATTACAAAGCCTTTGTAAATGTTAGTTTTCCCATATTTCTAAGAAAGGAAAGAGGCAATCTTCAGCTCGCAAATTATAAGATACAGAATACTGAATTCGACCAGGCCTCGGCAAGCTTAGTTATCTCAAATAAAATTAACGAAATAAATTTTGAGATAAGCTCCCTGGACACTCAAAACCAGCTAATTCAAAATATAGTATCAGATTATAAGTTAATGGTAAAAGCAGAAGAACGGAAATTTTTCTTGGGTGAAAGTTCCTTATTTCTAATTAATACCCGCGAGCAAAAATTGATAGACGCCCAAATTAAAGAAAATTCACTTTTGATTAAACAGCTAAATGCCACTGCCAGATTATTTAATGCGTTGGGGGCTACTGAGATAAGGATAGATTAATTTTATTAGTTAAGAGAAGTAAATACTAATATGATCTAAGTTATCGTTGTTTTCCATTCACGGTAACTCGTGCATAAATAAATAATCTCTTTGTCTCGTTGTGGTGTTTGCGAACAAAGAATAATATTGAAAAGGTAGTGTAATTAGGCATCTTAAGCGTCTTTACTGAAACAATCCGTTTGCAAAGACGAAAGTCATATTGTTTATTTGTTTATAAAATATTAAACAAATTATGTAAATGAATGCGGTATAAGGCCCGCTACTTCATTTTACAAATGAAAGTATTGTGGTTAATGAATAACATGATGGATGTCAGTTTTACTAACTATTTTACGGAAGAGTTCAAAAGTCTACATTAAGGAAGATGATTAAAAAAAAAGCATTAAAGATAGTTTTCTCTACTTTTTATAAAAAGCAAAAGAACTAGATGCTGGACTATACTATTTCTTAGTAACATTTGTTACAAAGGCCTTCATCTATAATAATTATATTTGAAATCTATGACAACAAAGGCTTATATAGCAATTTCTCTTGTCTTTATTCTACTAGGTAAGTTTGTTACCCTGGAAACCAATATATTTGATAAGTTGGTAAACTCAGATAAAATAAGCTATGTAAAGAAGTCATGTGATTTGAAAAATAATAAAAATTCTCTTGATTTTGAATTCACTCAAATTCAAGACGGAGTTCAAATTACCTTTGATTCTTTTTGTAATTCGGTATTTCAACTTGAAAAACCGATTGAAGAAAAAGTTTTTATTCAACTAAGTTTCAAAAGTAACTTTAGATATATTTTTACCGAAACAAAAGAGTTTAATTACAAGTTTATTCCTCCTCCTAAATTTTCCTGATTTCTCTCCAAAGTTCATATTATAATTGGACTTTTATTTCTTTCTAGGAAGCTGGTAATCCCTGCTTCATATCCAATTTAATAATCAGGCAAAAGACCTCTTACGTTGTGTTTTTAAAATATTTAATGCTCGTATGGTCTTGCTCTCAATAATTTTAAGATGAATAAAAAAACAAAAAAAAATCTCATAGAATATGGTGTTACAGGAACTATTATCCTCACATTATTTTTAACCGGGTTGCATACCGAAGTTTTCGGGTTTGTACAAAGGGGCATTTTAAAAACTGGATTAATGGATCCTGATGTGGAAGTGAATGCAACATCTACTGAACAATCAAAAAATCCCAAAGCCGATTTTAACATGAGTCTTATCAATTCTAAGGGGGAGCGTGTTGAAATGGAAGAACTTCGGGGCAAAGTGATTTTCTTTAATATTTGGGCAACCTGGTGCCCGCCTTGTGTAGCAGAAATGCCTGGTATAAATAATATGTATAATGATATGAAAGGTGATGATGTTGCCTTTATTATGCTTTCCGTGGATAATGACTTTCAAAAAGCAATTGATTTTAATAAAAGGAAAGGCTATGATTTTGAAGTATATAAACTGGCAGGCGGCTTACCCTCCATGTATGCGTCACAAGCGATCCCAACTACATATATAATTGATGCACAAGGGAATTTAGCTTTAACACATAAGGGCATGGGGGATTATGATAGTGAAGAATTTAAAGAATTTTTAACCAATCTCAAATAAGTAACATAATGTTACTCATTAATTAATTTAATGTTTTAATTAAAATGCTTCTATGAGATATATAACATCTTTAATCCTCTTTTTTATAGTTTTTATCACTTCACTTTCAACATTTGGGCAGGTGATGGAACCACCTGACTGGGAGGTTTCAGTAGCTAAAGGAAACTCCAAACCAGGAGATACTGTGGTAATTAGCTTTAAGGTTAAAATACCCGAAGATTGGTACTTATATTCCAGTGACTTTGATCCCGAACTGGGACCAATGATTACTGAAATTAATTTCACTAAAAATAATGACTATGAAATTATTGGGGATCTAATTCCAATAGGTTCAAAAGAAAAATATGATGAATTATGGGAAGGGAAATACACCTACTTCATTGGTGAAGCTGAATTTCAACAACGTGTAAAGCTTCTAAAAAACAACCCAGTAATCAAAGCTGTAGCGATTTACCAGATCTGTTCAGATGTAACGGGGCAGTGTATTCCTTTTGAAACAGATCTGGTGTGGAATGAGAATGAAGGATTTCAAGTTGCCCAAAATACAGACTCAGAAAAAAATGTTGGCAGTACCCCAACCAAAGATTTAAAATCCTTTAAAAATGATTTTAAAGTTGAACAAAAGGAGAAGGGTGGAGCTTTTCTTCTTACTTTTTTTCTACTCTCCTTTGGAGCGGGACTGGCAGCTTTACTAACTCCCTGTGTTTTTCCAATGATTCCCATGACGGTAACGTATTTCACCAAATCCAGTGGTAGCCGTGCGAATGGAATAAGTCAGGCCTTATTATATGGTTTTTCGATTATCCTAATTTATACCTTAATAGGAACCGTTTTTTCTTTATTTTTTGGAGCAGACTTTGCTAATTTTCTTAGTACTCATTGGGTTCCTAATTTATTCTTCTTTGCGGTTTTTCTATTGTTTGCATTATCTTTTTTTGGTTTATTTGAAATTCGTTTACCAAACTCTTTTGTAAATAGAATAGATGCTCAGTCCAACAAAGGTGGTGTTTTAGGGATTTTCTTTATGGCCTTCACTTTGGTATTGGTTGGTTTTAGTTGTACTGGTCCTATTGCCGGAACCATCCTTTTGCAAGCTGCTAACGGTGAAACTATAAAGCCTCTAGTTGGGATGTTAGGCTTCTCTTTAGCCTTTGCGCTTCCCTTTACATTATTTGCCATTTTTCCACATTGGTTAAAATCTTTGCCAAAAAGTGGAAGCTGGCTCAATACAGTTAAGGTGGTGCTAGGTTTTGTGGAATTAGCATTAGCTCTAAAATTTTTAAGCATAGTAGATCAAGTTTATCATTGGGACTTTTTAGATCGCGGTATTTATTTGGCTCTTTGGATTGTGATTTTTGCCTTTTTAGGCTTCTACTTATTGGGTAAAATTCAATTTCCGCATGAGAGGAAAACTGAAAGCTCTTCGGTATATAGGGTCATATCAGCCATATTGGTTTTTAGCTTTGTGGTTTATTTAATACCAGGATTGTTTGGGGCTCCATTAAAGCCATTAGCAGGTTATTTGCCGCCAATGAGTAGTCAGGATTTTAACATGCTGGAATCTTATTCTAAACCGAAAGATAAGAGTGGTAATATTACAACTTGCAGTACTCCTAAGTATGATGATTTATTGGAGTTACCTCATAATATTCAAGGATATTATGACTATGATCAGGCACTAGAATGTGCCCAGAAGCAAAACAAACCATTATTTATAGATTTTACTGGACATGGTTGTGTGAATTGTAGGGAAATGGAAGCTACAGTTTGGAGTGATCCTGAAGTTCTAAAACGTCTTAAAAATGATTATGTGGTAGTGGCACTTTATGTAGATGAAAAAACCGAATTGCCAGAATCTGAATGGTATATTTCCAATTATGATGGAAAAACAAAGAAAACCATTGGGAAACAGAATTTGGATTTTATGATTCAAAAACTCAATGCCAATGCTCAGCCATATTACACGTTAGTTGGGGAAAACGAAGAACTACTTGCTGCTCCAAAAGCGTATGATCTAAACGCTGAGAGGTTTGTAGAGTTTTTAGATAATGGAAAAGAAAAGTTTTATAAAGATCAAGAAATCAACAAAGTGAGATAATAAACTTAACATTTCAATATTATATAACTATAAAAAGGAGCTATTTGCTCCTTTTTATAGTTATTATATGTTTATCTCGCTAGATCAAAACGGATCAAGTCCAAAAGTTGTGGGATTTTGAGATTATGCAAAAATTGTTGTAAGTCTATAGAGGAAGAAATCTATGTTTCTAACCCCTCTAAACTGCGCCCTAAAAGCTTTAATTTTTGCGTTGAATG
>NZ_VORY01000030.1 GCF_007997295.1 Gillisia hiemivivida
GAAGTTAAGCCCGTTAGCGCAGATGGTACTGCATTTTTGTGGGAGAGTATGTCGTCGCCTTTTTTTTGAAAAGCACTTATCGTAAGATAGGTGCTTTTTTTGTTTATATCAATATCCTAAAACCCCTGCATCTAACGATGGAGGGGTTTTTTGTGTCTGAAACTTTAGGAACATAACGGATCAAGTCAAAAACTTGTGGGGTTCTCGGATCATGCAGAAATATTTTTCTAAATTGTAAAAGATCTACATTCCTAACTCTTGTAATCTGTGTTTTAAAAGTTTTAGCGTTTTATTATTATATGACTAATCAATATCCTTTTTGGAATAAGCCCTTCAAGGGTTTGAAACCCTTGAAGGGCTAGTGTCGGATCAAACCATATTATTGGGGAGCTCAAAAATTATGCATATAATTTAGTTAGTCTATAGAGGAAGAATTTCACATCCCTGACACCTCTAAATGAAGCTCTGAATTCTTTTATTTTTGCGTTAAAGGATTCCGCTGAAGCGTTGGTGCTTCTGTTGTTAAAATAGTTTAGGATGGTCTCGTAGTGCAGTTGTACGGATCTTGCAATGGTATTAAAATATTGAAAGCTTCCTTAGGATGTCCGATCAGGGATTGCAGCAAGCTACCCTGTAGCGCGGAAAGCCCGGCACAAGGCGCAGCCGAAGTGGGACGCAGGAAAACTATAAAAAGTGGAAATATTCAAAATTGGATTCTCTTTATTTAATGGAGAACCTTAAATTTTAGAAGCTTTTATTTAAAACCACATTTATTTTTCAATGCATCCTTAACAGTCTTGACCCACTCATCCTTTAAAATACTTAGAACAATACTATCTCTTCGACCGCTTGGAGCCATACAATTACTACGTAATATTCCTTCTTCTACACAGCCGATACTTTTCATAGCTGCAATGCTTTTCATATTTGTAGCATCCGCTCTAAATTCAACACGATCTAGATTCATTATTTCAAAAGCATACTTAAGCAATAGAAACTTACAATTTTTATTTAAGCCAGTACCCTGAAAATCTTTACCATACCAAGTATAACCCAGTTGGACCGTGTTGTGAGCTTTTCTATAATCGTAAAAACGAGTAGATCCTGCAATTTTATTTGTGCGTTTATCCAATATAATAAATGGATAAGAGGTTTGTAAATCTCTATCTCTTAATGCCTTATCAATATAATTTTTCAAATTCTCTAAGCCATTAGCAGGAATCAATGAATATTTCCATAATTCAGGTTCATTTAAAGAAAATTCTTTTAAAAGAGAAATATCCTTTTTTTTCAATGATCTTAATAAGACAATCTCATTCTCTAAAATGATCTCATTTTTAAATTCCATACAGCTTTTAAGCTTATTGTTTAGTTCTTTATATCTTTCAGCAAATTATCCAGCATCATCTTATCGTATACTTTTCCTTTAACAATTGTGGCTTTAATACTGGTGAGGTTTTTTATGTCCTTTAATGGGTTTTTCTCTAGAATCACCAGATTTGCTACTTTGCTTTTAGCAATACTACCATAGAACTTGCCCAACCCGAAGAATTCAGGACCGTTTACAATTGAGGTGATAAGGGCTTGTTTTGGAGTAAGTCCAGCATCGACTAAACTTTGTAATTCCATCAGTAAGGATTCTCCTGGATATACAAACGAATTAAAAGCTCCGGAATCTGATCCTGCCAGTAATTTAACTCCAGAATCATATAAAGGAACAATCATTTCTTTTGCCAATATTCCTAATTGTGATCTGGAACTATTTCCTTGATTTTTTGCTTTTATTGCTGTTTCAAGTCTTCCTTTATATGTTTTTTGTATCCCTATCCCTATATAATTTAATAGACTGTCTTTTGCATGATCTACTTCGGATAATTCTGAAAGGACAGTTCCAATATATAATGTGGGTGTGATATAAGTATTTTGAGATGCCAATTTATTAAAAACCCTATTTGCTAATTCGGGATCATAAGATGTTACTATTTCGGGAAACATAGAATAGCTCGGATTCACTTTTGTTAAACTATCGGCTAAAGGAGAACAAGCTTTTATTACATAATACATATGTTCTGTTCCATCCAAACCAAGCTCAGTTGCTGTAAGTAGATCTGCGCTCAAAGGCATATGACCTGTTGTTTTTAGACCTCGTGTTTCAGCTTGTTTAATAATTTCATAAAAAATTTCTTTTTTAAGACTTCCATCATACATTTTTACGTAATCTACTTCTAAATTCTCTAAAGAATCTAGGGCAGAGGTTACATCTTCTTTTGTTTCCACAATTATGGATCCCGGCCATGCTGGTTTTTTTCCGTCTAGTTTTGGACCGGAAGTTAAAATCACCGGGCCTTTCAGTTCTTTTTTAGCAATTTGATTCTTCCAACTTAAAACACTTTGAGTTATATCACCTCCAGCGTCTCGAACATTAGTAATACCATGTGCAAGATATAATGGAAGTAGATTTTTGTTTTCCTCGATAAGAGAATCACCACCTCTAAAATGAACATGGTTGTCCCATAAGCCTGGCATTACAAAATTATTATTTGCATCGAATTTTTTTTCAGCTTTGTATTTATCTAAATTGGCCATATCATCTACCAATCTTATGGTATCCTTTGATATCGCTATTAATTTAGAGTAGGTTAATGTATCACCAAGCACATCAATTATAGTGGTATTGGTAATTATTAAATCATATTGTTGTGTAGGTTTTTCAGAATTACATGAGCTGAAAAGAAGTAAAATTAAGAGTGATCTTAGAAAATTAGTCATATTTTAATTTTTAACAAGCGCAGTATTGATCCTTTAAATATGCTTTGGTTTGAGAATTTTGAGGGCAAGAGAATAGCGCTGAAGCATTACCTTGCTCAATAAGCTTTCCATCACATATAAAGATCAAATGATCTGCAATTCTTTTGGCTTGCTGTATGTTATGTGTTACAAATACAATGGTATATTCTTCTTTTAATTTAACCATCATATCTTCAATAGCCCTAGTAGATAAGGGGTCTAATGAGGAAGTAGGTTCATCTAAAAGGATCACTTCCGGTTTAACCGCCAAAGTACGGGCGATACATAAACGCTGCTGCTGCCCAATGGATAGTGAAATTGCTTTATCATTTAACCTATGAGAAACTTCTTTCCAAAGTGATACTGTCTTTAAGTTTTCCTCTACAATTTGTAATTTTTCAATTTTACTTAGTTTTTTTAAATGCCGAATTCCAAAAAGCACATTTTCCTTGATAGATTTTGGAAAGACACAGGGCTTTTGAAAAACCATTCCAATTTGTGTCCTTAAACTTGCAATATCAGTATCTGAAGTTAAAATAGAGCTGCCATTAAAATTGATATTTCCCTGTGTAGTGATCCCGTCCACATCATCATTAATTCTATTGATACTTCTTATCAAAGTAGATTTTCCACTACCAGATGGTCCAATAATACATGTGATCTTATTTTTGGGGATATTCACATCTATGGCATCTAGGATATGATTTTCCTTGATCCAAATATGGAGTCCTTCTAATTTTATAATATCCTCTGTTGTTTTTCCAACTACAGATAATTTTGATTTTAGGATATGTTGTTCCATCATCTTTTTGAAATTGTTTGATGCTTTAATCTAAAGCAGAGTGCTGATATGCTAAATAATACCACCAATGTTACCAGAACTAAACTTGAACCCCAGGCATTTTGCAAAGCATCTGGGTTGGTGGCTTGTTGGGCAAGCGCTAATATATGAGTAGGTAAGGTAGAAACCGGTTCAGAAAATGAATTAGGAAAGGCTACTCCAGAAAAAGCGGTAGCAATGAACATTATTGGAGCTGTTTCTCCGATAGCTCTGGCCACACCAATAAGCAATCCTGTTACTGCTCCACTAAAACCCTGTGGTAAAAGCACCTTTCTTATAACTTGCCATTTTGTTAATCCTAGAGATAGAGAGCTTTCTCTATATACCGTTGGGATGCTATTTATGGAATGATATGTAGAAAGTGTAACCGTTGGTAAGATCATCATGGCAAGTATAATTGAACCTACTATCCATGAGATTCCCATACCTAAGATATTTACAAATAAAATAAGTCCGAAAATACCGAATATTACGGAGGGAATTCCATTCAAACTATAGATAAGGGTGTTTATAATTGCATGTAGCTTTTTGCTAATTACATATTCACTCTTGAAAATAGCGGTTCCAATGGCTACAGGTAAACAGATTAATGCTGAAAACAGAACCATTAAAACACTTCCAGCTATTTGATAAATGATGCCGCCAGAGGCTCCAAAGTTTGAGGAAGCTTGGGACAAAAAGTTAAAATCAATTGCGGGTAGCCCATTCCACAGGATCACCCCAAACAAAAAGAATAGAATTGTTGTGCTTAAAATCACCGCTATCCAGGTAGCGTAAGTAAATAGTTTATTTTTAAGCTGCCTATTCATATAATCGTTCTGTTTTCTTTGATGAATTTTGAGCTAATACCGTAAGGAATAATACAATTGAAAATAAAACTAATCCCATAAAGATCATTGCGCTAAAATGAACAGATCGAAAAGAGGTTTCTGCAATCTCTCTACCTAATTTGGAAGTTACAGTTTGTCCCGGGGATAACCAGTTCAAGAGAGGACTTGGCAATTTATCTATACTTCCTACAACCAACATTACAGCCATGGTCTCACCCAAAGCTCTTCCAAACGCCAATAAAATTGCACTTTTTACATCTGCCCTGGCTATAGGCATCAGAACTTCCTTAATGATTTCAGAATTATATAGACCTAGACCCTTTGCGGTTTCTCTATATTTTTCAGGGATATTATGAAAAGCATCATCTGTTAAAGTGATAATGGTTGGAAGTATCATAACAGAAAGTAATATACCAGCAGTAAATAAGGTTCTGCCAGATTGAAGATCAAATAGGTCTTGAAACCAAATGCTTAAAAATGCAATCCCGATCAATCCATAAATGATCGACGGAATTCCAGCTAATAATTCAAGCACCGATTTTACTACAAATCTATATTTGGAAGCTAAGATCTCACTGGTAAAGATCGCTGTAAAAGTACCTAAAGGAATAGCGATTACTAAAGCAATAAAGGTTACAACAAAGGTTCCATAGAGCATGGATATAATCCCGAACTCACCTTTTGCCGGATTCCAGCTTAAACTTATTAGATCTAAACCGATAGTACTAATAGCTTCCCAGCTATTTAATAATAAAATTATAAAGATCAAAAAGACAACAAAAGCACTAATTAAAGTGCTTGAATAAACATAGTATTTTCCAATCTTATTGGTTGATCCTAACATAACCTGCTTCTTCCACTATTATTTGTCCTTCAGAACTCAAAAGATACTCAATAAAATCCTTAACAGCTCCTGTTGGTTTACCGTTCGTTACAATTAATAGATCTCTTGTAATAGGAAATTTATTATCTATTATATTTTTTAAACTTGGTTCTATTATGGTTCCATCCAACATTTTGATACTTAAGCCTTTTACATCTTCATTTAGCCAAGCATTAGACAGCATTCCAATTGCTGCATCACTTTGTACGATAGCCGTTTGTTCTTCATTATTAGAACCAAGAACAAGATCTGCTCCCGCTGCAATTGCTTCTTTATCTCCCAAAACAGTTTCCATGAATACATGTCTGGTCCCTCTGGAAGCTTCCTTGTCTATCACTAAAATTTCCTTGTCTGGCCCTCCTAGTTCGTTCCAATTTCTAAATTCTCCACTATAGATTTTAGCTATTTCTTCTAAAGTTAGCGAAGTAATACCAGAGTTATATATCTCTGAAGAAACAACTGGAACTACAGCATCTTTTCCAATAGAGATTGGATTAAAGTTGACCATTGGATAAGCAACTACCTCCTCTTGAGTAATATCTCTGGAGACCATCCCTATGTCTAGTTTACCTTCTCCTAATTGATTTACGCCTACGCCAGAACCACCCTCGTTTACAATAATATTAAGCTCTGGATTGGTTTTCCTGAATTCTTCTGCCGCGACAGAAATAATTGGAAGAACGCTTGTGCTGCCTGCAATGTTTATAGCTTGTTTTTTATTACAGGAAGTTAGAATAAAGCATACTAGAAGTGCCAGTAGGGTATAGGTGTTTTTCATTAAAAAATATTTATATTGATATTAAAAATTATCATTGCATTCGTTCAACATAAAGATATACGACGAAAAACTATTCTTGGCTTACAAAAAACAGAATATTTTTATTTTTTAAAAAATCCTAATGACTAGTATGGCGAGCGCGCTAGTTTAGGTTCCAATTGAAATTTTGAAAAAAGGAAAGATAATTATTTAAAAAGACATCTTTAAGGAAGATATCTATGGTGTGGTAGAAAATGTGTAGTATAAAATATAATTCTATAGAATACAGTCTACTGTCAGCATTATACCTATCTGGTGCAATAGGTTAAAATCTCAAAATCAATTTTCTAGATGATTAATTTTGGAGAGCACTTATAAGCCAAATGAAGGGTAAATAGTTTTTGCTATTTAAGCTGAAGCTTCTTTAATAGTAACTTTTACTGCATTCTTCATAAAAGTTTCTTCTAATTTCTCCAATTTTTGAGTCATATTTTCTGTAAAAACTAAATACTGACATTTAGTAATGCTTTGGGAAATCCTATATATAGCTTCATAGGCTGATCTTTGTAGTAGATCATGGGCATCTTCAAGAATCATCAGTTGAAGTTCCCCTAAATTAATACCAGTAATAGAAAAGAGCTTATTTATTCTTTTTGGAGTTGCGATGACAATATCTACACCCGCATAAATATCATCTTTTTGGTGATCTATATTTTGCTCATCGTACGCACAATAGGTCCTAAGATCCATATATCTTGTGAACTCCTTGAATTTTTCCTCTAGAGCTAAAGCCGATTCTTTATCTTTTACATATATCAATGCTCTAGGGGCATCCATATATGCCTCCGATTCAAGCTGTTGAATTGTACTAATGATCATTGCTGTTGTTTTACCAGCACCTTCTGGAGCAATACCATAGAAATTAGCACCACTCTTTATTTTTGAAATACTTTTTTTCTGAAATGGAGTAGGAACTTCAATTTCAAGACGTTCAAGAGCTTCTTTTAATGGTGTATTCAGTTTCTTAAATGGCATGCGCTAATGTTTTGTAGTAGCTGAATAAGTTTCAGCAGCTATTTTTATTTTGGCAAAAGTACAACCAAATTATTGAGATCACAGGCTTACTAGGAACAAAGCTTTGGATAGCAGTTTTTTATATTAATTATTAAAATAAGCTGTATTTGAGTTAGAAAATATCCTAAAAAGCAAGCTAATATCTATTTTTTTGTTAATAACCTAAACTATACGAAGTGATAATACATTTAGTATTTGTAATATAAATCTTAATGATATTCTTCAAATGCCTGCTATTACTAAAAAAAGAATATTGGCTAAGGCTTATATTTTCCTCTCAAAAAAAAACTAGAACTTTTATATTAAAACTTATTCACAATTACCTGTTTTTAGATTTTAGTTAAACCGATTGGTTGTAATCATTAAATAGTTTTTATATCTTTGATTATCAAGCTTTAAGATTATTTTTTTAAGCTGATGTCCCCGTATTTACTTTCCGATTACCGATTTAAACCTACTGATTTTGTTATTTATGGCTATAGATATGTAACCAAAAATTAACAGATATGAAAAATCAATTACTCAGAATTATTGCAGTTGCAGTTGTGGCTTCTATAGTCCTTATTAGTTGGATGAAATCTAGAAGTGATGCCAATGCAGATTATGAATCGAATAAAGTGGAAATTAGAGATTCTCAGGAAAGTTCTTCTTCACAAGTGGGCTATATTTCTGTAGATGAAGCTAAGAGTTAGAAGCAATTTTAATTATTTAGAATTCCTCTATTTATATGCACTGCATATAAATAGAGGAATTCTATGTTCTAATTTTTGAAATTAACTTTAAGAATAAAACTCCATTTCATGTTTTCCATAAAATGTCCCTAGTAATAAATGAATAGAAGTAAACCCTATTCTTATGCCATATTTACGTCAAATAAATATCCTCTGAGAGCAGTAATTCTCATTGCTTCTATTTCACAAAGTTATTCTGAATACTGAAATTTTATTTTTAGCTCCCGGCTTTTTCGGCCATCATACCCAAAATCATTAATAACAAAAGAGTAAACCTCTATTGGATATAGATCATCCATTTTTTAATCAATTCTATGGATGCAAATAAAATCTTTGGCATCGCTAGATCTGGTGAAAATTATTCGATCAAATTTGTTTTTTAGTTTTCGACTTGGTTATTTTGTCTGGAGTGAATATTCTATTTAGCAGGAACACCTCTGATTTTGAAGCAATATATAGTGAAGGACTCCACTTCATTAGAAGCTCTGTAAAGGCATTTAAAACGAACTAATAAATCAAAAAAATAGCCCGTAACCCTTAGGATTACAGGCTATAAAATATAAGTGATTTTTATTTATTTCAGCGACTCGTATAATTGATCGGCTACTTTATTAGAAGATGCAGGATTCTGGCCGGTGATTAAATTCCCATCCTGTACTAAATGAACATTCCAGTTAGCTGCTTTGGGTATAAGATAGATTAATTTTAAAAAATAAAAAGGTGTTTGTCCACCAGTGGTAAAGATAGTTAGAAGGTTGGATTCCATTTTTTTAAAACCCATTATATTGTAACGGTTGTTTTATCGAATGATTATTTCATCGTTCTTATCAACTCATAAGTCGCATAAATTGAAAGAAAGGATTTCTTACCTTCGTGCAAAAGGAAAACGGATCCATGAGAACAGATTTAAAAGTCAACAAACCATTGCCAATTCCATCTGATAATAAAACAGAGGCGTTTATTTATGGGACAGATTTTCGGCAGGCTATTCAAGTATTAGAAGCTGGAAAACAGGTATTGGTTACAGAATTTTATAGTAATGGATTGTCACTTCTTAATGAGTTACACATATACTTGAATAGAAAGTTTAAGAACAAATCTTTTCAGGAACAGCGCGTGTATCGATCAGAATATCATAAACTTTCGAATCTAATATTAATAGAAATTGTAGATCATAAACTGGCAGTGAAGAAAGCTCCTTCCATCGGCTGGTTGGAAAAACTCTACCCGGAAACCAGTAATTTCTTGCTTAGCTTTCCTCAAGTACAAGGATTAAATAGCGCATGGCAATGGTATAAAAACGGTATTTCTATTCCTGTACTCCGCAATAAACTACATCCATATTATGGAACTTATTTTCCTACTCGTTTCGATCATTTGATACTTTTTGATAATTGGTTAAAACATTATGAAGGCCCTAAAAAGTCGGCTATAGATGTAGGGGTAGGATGTGGAATACTTTCATTGCAAATGATAAAACATGGCTTTCAGAAGGTTTTTGGGACAGATACTAATCCCAATGCGCTTATTGGCTTAACGGAGTTTATGGGAGATACAAAGCTATCTCGAAAGATAGAATTAGATTTCGGGCATCTTTTTGGTAAATGGGAAAAACCGGCAGAACTCATTGTTTTTAATCCTCCCTGGTTGCCGCAATCTTCTGAGCTGAATAAGCTTGACGAAGCAATTTACTATGATAAAAATTTATTCCCGGATTTTTTCGAAGAAGCAAAACAAAGACTATTACCCGATGGAAAGCTAGTGCTTATTTTTTCGAATTTAGCTGAAATAACAAATGTGACCCAGGAGCATCCTATTAAAAAGGAATTAGCCGAAGGTGGAAGATTTAAATTGGAAAGATGCTTTAAAAAAACAGTAAAAGTTGCTTCCAAAAAAACAACGCGAGACTCACACTGGCGTTCTTCTGAAGAAGTAGAGCTATGGGTGCTTACTAATTAGTAGCTGTATAATCAAATTCGCTTCATAATAAAATGAAAGATTTGTCAATCTATCTAACAATCGAGCACACCCAAGTGAAGTCCTTATAAAAATCTACTGTAGTGGTAAGAATACAGTACTATAGATCTACTGGCATAGACATCTTAATAGGTTCCAAAACCGTATGTTTCTCTTTCATAGCCTGGTTTTTCGGGTCTTTAATAATAGATTTCAGTTTTTCTAAATCGGTAACTTCAAAAACTACTAATATCGAATTTGGGTCATCTGAATCTTGAAAGGTTTTAAAACTAGATACAGCAGGAGCAAATAATGATACTCGATCCTGATGTCCTTTTAGCCATAAATTAATATCCCCTACTTTGTGTCGTGCTACAATTGTTTTGTTCATTTTAATTGAATTAAACTTATGTCTACTCTAACCGGTTTTCAACATCCCCGCTGTTAGTTAAAATTAAGACTTGGTATTGTAGATTCATAGGAGTAATCTCCCCCATGTTTGACACTTGAAATGCTTCGAATATACCCTATTTGGATTTGGAAACAGGATCCTACCTACTCGCTATTTTATTTTTTAATTTATTCCTTCTTAAATATAGCACTAGCTCCCATAAGTGTGTAGAGACCGTTGCAAAATGCAATAAATTACTCCAATCCATTTTTTAGATGGATTTCCGATTGTTTTTTTCAAGAACTGTAGTTTTTACTTCGTTTTTTTGTCTTTAGGGTTTCATTTTCTTACTGTTTTTCTCTTAGTTTTTACAATTAGACGCAATTATCCCTGGACTTCGATACAAATTATAGCACATGGCCTCCATCAGGTTTTGAGTATGCATTTTTTCCATTCCCCGGTATCTTGCCAACCCTCCGTTGAACCATCTTTTTATCCCGCCAAATGTCCGCTCTACCTTAAACCTTGTTTTACCGATTAATTTATTGAACTTCTTCTCCCAATAGGTCAATGGTTTATTCTTTTTTGCCTTTTTTAGAATATGATTTTTCAAATTTCTTTTTTTCAACAGCTCTGTGTTTTTCTTAGATTGATAGCCTTTGTCGGCTTTTAATGGAATATCTTTTGGCAAGTCTACGTTCACTGTTTCTAGCACTTCTTCTAAATTGGCTATCTCATTTTTACTTGCTGTGGTGGTCAATACTCCTAAGACAAGTCCTTCTTGGTCTGTAACGTGATGTTTTTTAAACCCAAAACGATATTTCCCGCCTTTCTTTAGCCAGGTACCATCTTTGTCTACACTTTCGGCATACTCTTTTTTTACTGCTACCTCTTGGTCTGAGCGATCTTCAGTTACCTTGTGATTGGTCTTTCCTTTTGGTCGAAGTGGCGTGTCTATGACACTGGCATCCACTATGATTCCTTTTTTGACAATGATCTTGTGAGCCTCAAGCTGGTCATTGATGGAACCGAAGAGCTTCTCAAAGGTCTTGGTTTTCGTTAGTGCGGTTCTAAATCTGCTTAAGGTACTATGGTCGGGTGCAACTTCATCTATGTGCATTCCACAAAAATAACTGAATGAGATACTATCGTTCAATCGGTCTTCTACTTCATAATCACTCAATCCGTACCAACTTTGCAAAAGACACATTTTAAACAACAACAGGCCGTTATAGGAAGGTTTGCCCACAGCACTTTTCCCTTTGGAATAATCAGCATCTATTAGTTTTTCGATTTTGTCCCAATCGATCAACGCATTTATTTGATTAAAAAATGTTGTTTTTATCTTTCTTGCTCGCAAATCACAAATTGTGTCTGCTAATGTGGGTTGTTTCTGTAATTTCATATAGTAAAAATAAGACTTAACCAATTAAATATCAGTTGATTAAATTATTTTTATACTCCGATTTTGAACAATTTATCCCTTGCAACGGTCTTTGTGTATTGCTAGGATTAGCAGTTATTTTTTAATTGGATAATTCTTCGACTTTTTCTTTAATGATTTTAAGTAACAGATACATTTGTTCCAAATGGGTCCTAAATATTACAACCGCTACCCGTATCCAATAAACGCCATTTACAGTGGTGGAGGATAGGAAGATTCTTCCATCTTTTTGGATGGCTTGGGTTAGCTTTTTATTAAAGGAGTTCGCATCTTCATGTATTGGAATATATCGAAACATTGCAACAGAAAGCTCGGGTTCTGGCCCTGTTTCAAATCCTTTTATCTGATTTATTTCCTGATAGAAATAACGGGTTAGATGTAATTTTTCTTCTAAGGAAGCTCTAAAGGGTTTTAAACCATAAAGTTTTAACGGTAGCCACATTCTAATCCCTCTAAAATGCTTGGTTAATTCAGGAGATATATCTGCATGAGAAATTTCTTCATCAGCCTCTACCGCATCTTGCATGTAATCTGCTAGAAACAGATATGCTTTTAATAATTTTTCCTTGTCTTATATGAGTATAGTACCAGTTCCGAAGGGTAAAAAAAATGTTTTATGAGGATCTAGGGTAATTGAGTCAGCTTTTTCAATTCCTTCGAATTTTGAACTCATTTCAGAAACCAACTTAAAGAAACCGACATAAGCCGCATCTACATGGAACCAAAGTTTGTGTTTTTTTTGCGATTTCAGCAATTGGGTTTATAGGATCAATTGCCCCAGTATTCGTTGTTCCGAAGGAGGCATTGACAAATAAGGGAATCAAGCCGTTCTCTTTATTTTCAACAATTGCTTTTTCCAACTCCTTTACTGAAAGTCTTAACCCATCATCTAAAGGGATATATGGTATATGAGCTTCAGATAAGCCTGCAATTCTAATTGCTTTCTGAATAGAATGGTGGGCTTGTTCTGAAAGGTATATAACAGTTTTTTAAAAATCTCGCGCTTTGAGATCAAAAGATTCTCTTGCTGTTACAACAGCAACGAAATTGGCAATAGATCCTCCGGAAGTTAAGTTCCCGGTTGAGGTTTCCGGATATCCCATTAACTTACACATCCAGCGGATGAGCATATTTTCTAATCGAACAGCTCCCGGAGTAGCAAAAAATAAACCTTCATACTTATTGTTAACTGCAGCAATATAATCGCCAAGGGCAGAAGGGTACAATCCTCCCCCTGGAATATATCCCATATGACCTCCCGAAGCAGGGTTTATACCTACTTCATCCATATTCTGGGAGGTGCATTCTTGGCTTATATTCCTCAAAATGACTTTACTCAGTTTAAACTTGAGCGATGGGATGGTACCTATGGTTTTGCTTTCTTAATAGTTGCTAGTGGTTTTTCGATTTTTAAAATAATTTTTTTCATTTATAATTTATACCTGTATTTCAGGTATAAATCTATTAAATCGGTTACCGATGATTTATTACAAACCTGTACGGTAATTGTTCCAGCACATAATGAGGGGAAGCAAGTATGGGCTACTTTAATGAGTTTAGCAGACAGCGATTTTCCTGAAGGAAAATTACAATTGCTTGCGATAGACGATGGAAGCAAGGATGATACTTGGTATTGGATGCAAGAAGCTAAAAAAGCATTGGGAGATAGGTTGTCCATTTACCAACAACCTGTAAATAAAGGGAAACCTCAAGCCTGTATAGAGGCTTTAATCCAGTTTTATTCTTGAGCTCTACCCTCTTAAGTATATTAATTTTATCGAGTTTCCCGGTGTTGTTCTATGCTAAGAGATATCGACTATCTGAATCTTTTTGGGCTTATTCTTACAGTATCTTATATACCTTTGGTTTGTTTTGGATTACTCCCTATGCCATCGCCACTGCAAGTAAAAGTGGTTGGCTAACTCGAGAGCTGGTTGATAAGAAATAAGAGGGAAAGATTTTTTTGTGGCTAGTAAGCTGCTGAATTATCTGATTATTCAGGTAGACGGGAATCTATTTTATCTGATTCAACTCTAAAGTTTTATTTTAATTTAGTATTGTCCGGTAAAAAAATTCAGGATTTCGGTGAGGCTAGAAGTAACGCGGATTAAGACTGTTTTCAATGTTTAGGAGCTTGCTATAGGAACACAGAATTATTTTTTCCTTTTTCAAAAATTTATACAGGTTAAAATATTGATTTTCAATTAGTTGGAATAAAGTCTTACCTCTTGAATCTAGCAGCGCAGCGATCTTATATCTTTTGTCGGACGACATTGATTTTAATACTTAGCTATTTGCTGGCAACCGGTATTGATAGTAATGTTTTTAGTGTCGAATTAAATTCTATGATCCGGCCAAGGGAGACCCGAAAACGCCAACAGAGCCAGATACGTCCATAATTGGTAGTACTTATGTTGTAACTCCATTATTTTAGTATTTCAACCACAATTTTCCCTTGATGTTTGCCCTCTCCAAAATATTGAAGCAGTTTGGGTATTTCCTCAAAGCTATGGCCCCCATCAATTACAGACTTAATTTTCTTTTTTTCAACAAGTTGAGTGATATAGGATAAGTTCTTATTAGGTTTGAGGCTCAGAATTTTTAGCTTTTTATTGCTGAAAACAGAAATTAGGGAACCTAAGAAAAGTATTTCAAAAAGTCTCGACATAGAACCCCCTACAGTAATGTAAATGCCATTTTTTCTTAATGAACCTGCATATTTGAAAGCAGACCGATTGGTTTTTGTATCAAGTATAAGATCATACTTTTGCCCATTTTCGGTAAAATCCTCTTTTTTATAATCTATGACCGTATCGTAGCCTAGTAAGCGCAACATTCCCAATTTCTCCTTACTATCCACTCCGCACACTTCGGTATCGTACAGTTTTGCAATTTGAATTCCAAGAGTTCCCACGCCGCCTCCAGCTCCATTAATCAATATTTTCTGTTTGGGTTTAATCTTTCCTAATTCCACGAGTCCTTGCAAGGCTAAGAGTGCAGCGTGTGGTAATGCTGCTGCTTCGATGAAGGATATATTTGATGGCTTTTGTGATAAGCTATGTTCTGGAACACAAACAAATTCAGCAAATCCGCCAAATCCAGACTCCGATAAGTCTCCATAAACTTCATCGCCAGGTTTCAGCTTTTTTACGTCTTTTCCCACCGCTTCAATCTTGCCAGATATATCGACCCCAGGAATATTGATCTTAGATTTATTTAGACCGTATAACATTCGAATAATAAAGGGCTTGCCTCTTACTAAGCCCCAATCCCAGTCATTTATAGATGCTGCGTAAATCCTCACTAAAACTTCATTGTCCTTAGGCTTCGGTTTTTGAACCTCTTTAAGTTGAAGTACATCGGGTAAACCATATTTTTCGAAAACAAATGCTTTCATAAGAATCATTGAACTTTGTTTGTTTATAATGAGGTAATATGGTCTTCGGTTTAACACAGAGCCGCCCCGACGTTTCGGGATTAATTTTTCTCATTTTAAAAGCCAAAACAGCCCATTTCACTATCGCGTAATAATCTATTTGGCGGTCTTTGCAAATTAACATTAAACTTCGGTTTAGCACTTATTAGTTATTTTTTATGCCTAGGATTAATACTTTAAATTTCAGCAACTAATTTATTGTGAGGGTATTAAAAAAATATCTCCTATTTGTTAACATTATGAATTATAATTACAGAATAAGTAGGAATTTTCAGTATTATTCAATCATAATACTAATGTATCCATATTTAATATAGTTATTTTCAAGTCTAAGTTGTATATTCATCATTCAACCAAAAATTAATGATTATGAAACAATACATTAGACAATTTGGATTATTGGTATTTACTGTTTTTACTTTAGCTGCGTGCAAAACTGCTGACAAAGAGGAAACAGTTGATATGGAAAAAATTAAAGGCGAAATTCAAGCTATGGAAGACGCCTATGCAGCAGGCGAAAAAAATAAAGATGCCGATGCTGTGGCAGCATATTACAGCGATGACGCTATTAGCTATAGCCGTAACAAGAGCCCACTTATGGGTAAGGCAGCAATCAGGGAGTCTTTTGCAAATAATATTGCAAAAGATACAACAGGAAATTATAGTCAATATAAAATTGTTGATTTATTTGTGGAAGGTGATGCAGTGGTGGAGATAGGATCCTGGACCGATTTCGACCCTTCCGGTAAAGAATTGGAGAATGGAAATTACATGTCGTATTTTCAGAAACGTGATGGAAAATATGTATGTGTTCGAGATATGAGTACAACTACTAAAGCTGTTAAGTCAGGCATGTAAATCAAAAAACACTTCAACTTATATAACTCATTTATGCCACCAGTCTTGGCTAACCGAAGTAAAGTGGACTAAAGCCGACAATCCCGATAATTATTGGGATTGTCGGCTTGTTTTTTTAAATGCTCACTAAAAAATCGTTTTCACTGAATTACCCACTATTTGCGGGTGACCTATATTGTGCCCAATATTTTTTATTGGTCTCAAAAATAGTTAAAACTATGCACTTTAGTGCATTTCGCTTTAGCTTCTAAAAAGACCTACCTTCGTGTTATGACAGACCAAAGAAGTAATGGACATACAGTTTCAAGGTTATCTGCTCACATAGTTTGGAGTACTAAGTATCGTTATTCTATTCTAATAGGGGATATACAAACTCGTTGCCGAACCCTTCTGATACAGATATGTGAAGCTGAAGATGTCATAATTTTGAAAGGAGTTATATCCAAAGACCACGTTCATATGCATATTGAATATCGTCCATCGATGAGTATAAGCTATCTGGTAGAGAAACTTAAGGGCAGGAGTTCTCGAAAACTTCAACAGGAGTTCCCTTCACTAAAATCAAAATATTGGGGTCGTCATTTTTGGGCAATAGGATATGGCTGCTGGAGTACAGGAAATATAACCGATGAAATGGTGAACGAATATTTGGAACATCACAGAAAGCCAGGTGATGGTGAAAACACAGACTTTATATTGGAGAAATGACCATTGGGTGACTTTGAGTCACCAGCCCGAAACTATGGACTTCAAGTCCATAGTGGTTCATTTCATATTATATGGAATGTAGTCTTCCCAGAACCAAGGGGTAAAGCTATCTCCAATCGATAGTTGCAGGACTTCCTTAAAAATACTTTCTGCATTATCGCTATTCGACATCAACAAAATTCCCATGTGCTTTTCGGGAAAAAGAATAGAGTAGTGCTGAAATCCTTCTCCGTGCCCTTCTTTAAAACACCCTTCTCCATAAGGTGTTTTCAATAGCCCCCAACCTAGGCCGTAACTTAATGCTATGCTATCATTTTCATTTGTTTGCACTAGCAATTTTTTTAGCTGAAAACATTCTCATTTCAATTTAGGATTACTGAATTCAAGGTTTTTTAATTCCATGGTGGGTAGTTATGAACTTCTATAGTTACCTTGATTTACTCTAAAAAAATTGTAGGCTGTAAAGAACAAAAAAAAAGCCTGTAAACCAAAGGGCTACAGGCTTTAATATAAGTACGATATTTCTATTTAAGCGACTCGTATAATGTTTCGGCTACTTTGTTGGATGAAGCCGGATTTTGTCCGGTGATCAAATTTCCATCTTTCACCACATGAACATTCCAGTTAGCTGCTTTGGAGAAAATACCTCCATTTTCCTTTAGCATATCTTCCACTAAAAATGGAACTACATTAGTTAACTGCACCGCTTCTTCTTCAGTATTTGTAAAACCGGTTACATTTTTACCCTTTACTAAAGGCTCCCCTTCTGCATTTTTCACATCTTTCAAAATTCCCGGGGCATGACATACAAAAGCAATCGGTTTTTCCTGCTTATTAAAAGTCTCGATCAAAGCTATTGAAGTTTTGTCTTCAGCAAGATCCCAAAGAGGACCATGACCCCCTGGATAAAATACTGCATCAAAATCCTCTGCTTCTACTTCTTCCAGTTTTACAGTGGTATTAATTATTTCCTGTGCAGATTTATCTTTATTAAAGCGCTTGGTAGCTTCTGTTTGACTTGCTTCTGCTTTACTTCTAGGGTCTATAGGAGCTTTTCCTCCTTTAGGTGATGCAACCGTAATTTTCACCCCTTTATCAAGCAAATTATAATATGGTGCAGCAAACTCTTCAATCCAAAATCCTGTTTTTTCGCCTGTATCACCTAACTCATCATGAGAGGTTAAAACAAACAAGACATTCTTTTGATCATTATTTTGTTGTTTGCTATTTATTTGCTGGCTGTTAGCAGTTAAACTACTTAAACTTAGTGCCAGTACTATCAAATATGAATATTTCATTTCTTGCATTTTATTATTTTTTATAATTTCACTACCATTTTACCCTTGTTCTTTCCGTCGAAAAGATCTAAAAATGCTTGAGGTATATTTTCAAAACCTTCTACAATTGTTTCAGAATAACTAAGCTTATCTTGATTTAACCATTCAGTTAATTGCTTGATTCCTGCTGGATGTTTATCTGCATAGTCGAAGACCACAAAACCTTGCATAGAAGAACTTTTCTTTACCAAAAATGGTTGCACGCTAATGCTCTTTGGAAGTTCAGTATTATTATAAACAGAGATTGCTCCACAATTAATAGTCCTTGAGAACTTATTGATGTTAAAAAGAACAGCTTCAGAGATATCACCTCCAACATTGTCAAAATATACATCTACACCATCTGGACATGCTTTGGCGATTGCCTCAGACATATTTTTAGTAGTGTTGTAATTAATACCTTCATCAAAACCAAATTTAGATTTCAGCAGTTCCACCTTTTCATCTGTTCCTGCAATTCCAACTACTCGTAATCCTAAGATCTTACCAATTTGCCCTACTACGCTACCAACAGCACCTGCTGCTCCAGATACAAGTAGAGTTTCACCTTTCTTTGGTTTTCCTATTTCAGTTAATCCCAAATAAGCAGTTAATCCGGTCATCCCTAAAATCCCTAAATACGCTGATAATGACGCCTTGTCTGGATCTACCTTTAAAAGACCATCTCCTTTTGCTGTTTGTGTTTCTTTCCACTCTAACATTCCGGACACGTGATCTCCTTTACTAAAGTTGCTGTTCTTAGATTCTACAACTTCTGCAATGATTCCCGAAACAATTGGTTTATTTAACTCAAATGGTGGTATGTAGGAAGGAGCATCGCTCATTCTCCCTCTCAAATATGGGTCGACAGAAACATATTTAGAATTAAGCAAAACTTCACCTTCCTGCAATTCAGAAATTTCAGAAGTAGTGAAATCAAAATCTTTCAAATCTGGTTTTCCAGCTGGTCTATTCTTTAAATTAATTGTTTTTGTTGTGCTCATGATTTTTATTTTTAAATTTTAATACTATTCCATGCCATTTTATAGGCTTCATCTACGTGCGTAGATGATAATTCATACAGCTCTCGCTGTTGCATATTCATTAAAAATGCGATAGGGTAAATGCTAAATGCATATAGCATATATGGGGAAACTTGTTTAATGATCCCTTCATTCTGCCCACGTACCCAAAGATCTAATAGTGGTTGCAGGTGTTTTAAGCCTTCTTTTCTGCTAGGTTCATCTATCATGGGGGTATTATCACATTGAGAAAGGAACATAGCTTCTTCCACTTCTTTCAATTTGAATACTGCGATATTCTTCCAGATCTTTTCAAAACCTTTTTCAACAGAAAAATGTTCTTCATAATCCATAAAAGCAAAATCACTAAATGAGGCCTTTACTTCAATATAAACTTGATTTATCAAGTTTTGTTTATTTTCAAAATAGAGGTAAATGGTCCCAGGCGAAATCCCTGCCATCTTTGCAATCTTGGACATAGGAGTTGCATGAAAACCGTTGTTATTAACAAGTTTAATTGTAGCTTTTACAAGTGCTTCTCTTTTATTTTGACCTTTTGAAGTTGCGCTCATATTTGAAGATTCTGACGCAAATTTACGTTAAAATGAACGTTCATTCATTTTTTAAATTGGGTTTATGTTTTATTTAACCCTATAGATTAAAGCTTTGCTAATATGATAGGGTCTATTAGAAATTTCTGAGAATAACGCTAGTAAGAATAATTAAATCTAGTCCAAACTTATCTTGTTGATACTAAACTCCATATTTATTATAGGTCCAGTAATCTCATTGATCCTGGAGTTGGTATAATAAAGGCTATTCTTATAAATACTGAAAGTATCTGCCCATCTAATTTTTTCGCCTTCTGCAAACGTGCTCATTTTTCCAGAGGAAATATTCAGTTTCATAATTTTTTGCTGTTCCAGATCGGCAAAATATAGATTTCCTTTTGTGTCGAAGAGCATTCCATCTGGAGCAGGAGTTTTCTTAATAAATTTCACTTCTTTTTGTATAGCTTCTTCTGTACCATTAATCAAAACTTCAGTCGGTACAGCATATAGACTATATCCGGTCAATGCATGGTAATAAAGTAGATCGTTTTCTGTATCAAGTGCAATACCATCAGAATGTACGGTGTTGTTCCATCTGTTATCTTCTATAATTAAATGATCTTTTTCTGCTAGAGTAGAGTAGTGGTTATTCAAGACTCTTTTGGTAGTTCCATCAACAAGATCCAAGATCACCAATCCAGCATGGCCGGAATCTGTGATATAAACTTTCTCTTTTTTCTTATCTATTCGCAGATCATTCATATAGGAATCTTGATGAAAACTATCTTCCTCGAAGATATAAGTCCGTTTAAGAGTTTGAGTTTCCAAATCGAAGACAAATACTCGTGGACTATCTAAAACTCCTTTAAAAAGAGCATTGCGAGTATCTAAAACATATAATTCATCTTCAAATGCGATCACAGATTGTACTCCTATGAAAACTGAGTCTTTTTGAGCTTGCCCAATTTCCCAGGAATTCCAATTTTCATTAGGAAATGCATGAGAAATTCCATTTTTATCTATTTCTACCACAGAGTTTTCTACATCCTTTCTCCATCGCGGAAAATTAGCAAACATTCTTCCTTGATCGCTTATGCTTAATCCTGTAACCTGCTGCCCTTTAAAGGAGGTAACTTCTTCTATTTTTTTGTCTGAAGTAGTGGGAGCGGTAACAGATTTACAACTTATAATCGTTGCTATACTTAAAATCAAAAATATTTTATTCATGGTATTTCGTATGATGAGATTATAACTTATGAACTGAAGTTAGGCTACAAGTAAAGATTTTTTTGCACCAATAGTAGCGGTGTTATACTTAGTTTAACGCTATAATAAAACCCTTACTTATAGTTAAAACAAGGCTTGTTTACTATTTATAGTCCTATTCTGCATAAGCTCCAGAGGAATAAGTTAATTCATAACTATGTGTATAAATCTCGAAAACTATCCCAAATGGATCTTCTACATAACACATTTTAAATGGTTTGTCATTGGGGTAATATTCTCTTATGGGCATACGTTGTTTTCCGCCCAGAGAAACGATCTTATCAATCAAGTCTTCAATATTTGGATCTTGAATACAGAAATGGAAAAGTCCTGTGTTAAAAGGATTGAATTCCGGAGCTTCTTTTACGCCATGTGGGAATGAAAACAACTCGATCCCGATACCATCTGATGTAGACATATGGGCGATTTCAAATTCTTTCCAATCGTCTCCAAAAACATCAATACACATTTGTCCGATAGCGGTTTCCTTTTCCTTTTTAACTGTAGATGGCTGCATAATAATATACCAACCCATCACATTTTCGTAAAAATTCACTGCTTTTTTGATATCTGGAACTGTGATCCCTATATGGGAGAATGATTTTGGATATGTTCCTTTCTTTTTCATATGTAGATATATCGTTTTTTAATTGTCTCCTGAAACCTATCAGTAGCAATTCGCATATCTATATAGGTTGTTGTATTGTTTTAGCATTATGCTCTTTCATAACTCTCTATTTTAATGAATGGATTACCTGAATCAGGAATCAATCCGTTTGAGATTGATTTTTATGAACGCACTGCTTTTTCAATTGGAGTTTCCCCAGAAAGGATTTCAAAAACTTGATTTTTTCTTACATCATCATCCAGAACTTCCACTAAAGTTTTAGCTACATCTGCTCTTGAGATACTTCCTTGATTCTCAAATTTTTCCTTTAACTGGATCTTCCCAGAAGCGCCGTCATCTGTTAGTGAACCTGGTCTTACAATACTATATTCTAAACCACTTGCTTTTAGATAATTATCAGCATTTTGTTTTGCTTTTAAATAATCTTGCAGCTCATCACTTATAGAAGGATTATCTGCTCCCATGGAACTTAACATTACAAATTTTCCTGCTCCTGCTTTCTTAGCGGCATCGGTAAGTTTTTTTGCTCCTTCCTGATCTACTCCAATTACATTCTTCCCTTTAGAACCTGCAGCAAAAATTACTTTATCTGCATTTTTCACAGCATGGTCTAGATCTTCTTCCAGATCAGCCATAACGGTCATTATATTTTCTTTTTCAAAATAGTCTTTCTGCTCCTGTTTTCTAACCATCGCGATAGGCTGATAGTTTTTAGATTCCTTTAATAAATTGATAATGATTCTTCCTGTAGTACCGTTAGCACCAGCTACTAGTACATTTTTCTCTTTGCTCATAATATTTTTTTTTATTTTGTTATAACTAGAATAGATGTCAGCTTAATATTTAAAATATTTAGGCTAGACTTATAATCACTTTTCCTTCTGCTCTTCCTGTAGCCAGGTATTCATAGGCATCTATTCCATCCTCGAGAGAATAAATAAGATCTACTATTGGCTTAATAGTTCTATCTTCAACCATAGTTGAAATTTCTTTCAGTTGTTCTGCATTAGGTTGCATCCATGTTAGTTTGTAAACAGCTGATTTCTCTTTAATAAGTTTTACTAATTTTTCGGGTAGTTTATAATCGGTCATACCCATTTGCTTTGCTGTTTCCTCATCTGGCGGGCCCACTATTGTAGTTACTTTTCCACCTTCTTTGATAATTTCAAAAGCATCAAAGGTATAATCGTCTCCTAAAGTGTCGAAAACGATATCCAGATTATTAGCAACTTCTTTATAATCTTCAGTTTTATAATCGATCACACGGTCGGCACCCAAAGCTTTAACCCAATCTACATTTTTAGTACTTGTAGTTGTATAAACAATAGCTCCTTTTGCTTTGGCATACTGAATGGCAAAACTACCTACACCACCGGAGCCTGCATGAATAAGAATTCTATCGTTTTCCTTTATACCAACACGCTCTAAAGCTTGGATTGCGGTGAGTCCAATTAATGGTAAACCGGCTGCTTTTTCAAAAGAGGCGTTTTCGGGTTTTTTAGCAACCAGGTCACTATTTACGGCAACAAATTCTGCAACTGTACCCATTTGTTCTTGTGGCACTCTAGAATATACTTCATCCCCAATTTCGAAATTTTTCACATCTGCACCTTTTTCGACTACCACGCCACTTACATCAAAACCTATGGTACTCGGCAGGTTTAAAGAAATCATATCTTTCAGCTTTCCTTCCACCATTTTGTAATCTATTGGATTTAATGCTGCTGCTTTAACTTCAACTAAAATATCATTTGGTTTTATAGAAGGTTTTTCGATCTCATTTAGAGATAAACTTTCTTTAATTTCACCGTATTTTACTATTTGTAGTGCTTTCATATCAATTTTATTTTCAATTCAACTTCCTGTAATTTAATCAATTTGCTCTAAATTTCCGATTTTTCTTTTAAGACATTAATCCATTTATCTAGCGTATCCTTTAATAACATCACATCTGTAAGTTCTACTTCTTCTGAAAGCAATGTGTTCAGAAGTTTTCCCGGAACCTCTGAAGCATCAGCTTTGAGAGACTTGCCTTTTTTAGTAAGTTCTATCCGAACACTGCGTTCGTCTTTAGTTGATCTTGTGCGATTGAGCAAGTCTATTTTCTCCATTCGTTTGATCAAAGGGGAAAGTGTGTTGGTATTCAAGAGTAATTTTTCACCTATTTGATTTACTGAGAGATTTCCCTGTTCCCATAGAACCATAAGGACTAGATACTGCGGATAGGTAATCCCCATTTTTTCTAAAAAAGGCTTGTATGCTTTCGTAATAAGCCTTGAAACAGAATAAAGAGGAAAACAGATCTGATTGTCTAATTTTAATTGATCTTCCTTTTCCATAATAATTATTTTTTTGAATTCCTCCATGCTTTCCATGCACCAGAAGACCATAGCGCCCAAACAATTAGAACAGGTTGAAAGAAAAGCCTGATTAATCGTGCTCTATCAGAATTTAAAGCTCCAAAAGCATCTCTTCCGTCTAGATACTGTGCAATGTTGCCGGGAAAAATCAGAATAAAAAACAGTGCTAATGCCCATCCAATTCTTGCACGCTGCTTTTTCCAGAATAATAAGCTGAGGCCTAAGGCCATTTCAACAATACCAGAAAGGATTACTACCAGATCTTTGCTTAAAGGAACCCAATCTGGCACCTGAGTCTGAAATTCAATTCTATTGAAAGTAAGATGACTAAACCCAGCATAGATCATAAATAAGGCTAATAGTATTCTGAAAACCTTTTGTGTTGTCGTGGTTTTAACTTCGTTTTTCATAGTTACAAATTATAACGTGCAAAATAATGTCGTGCACGATGTAAATATAAGGAGCTATTACAAAATCGGAATTGAATTCTAATAGACTTTATCTATTACAGATAATGAGTATCTATATTAGATTTGAAGTATACGACAATCAATAGCTATTATAAATTTGTTGTAACAGTATCTACTTTATAAGAGGCTTGTCCTTAACAGTTTGTTATCTTTATATTTGATAGGTCACAAAATAAGCGAGGATTGAATAAAACAATTATTTTCATATTTAAACTTATGTTAATGTTTCCTAAACGACCCTTAAATGTTTAATCATTAAGTATGTTTGTTAAACAAAAAAATATTATCTGCCGGATATGAAATCAAGCCTGTTTAAATTATCGTTCCTCGCCTTTACAATGCTTTTGTCCTTCAAACCAAATGTGCAAGAGTTTCAAGGTGAAGCTTACTATTCTTATAAATCTAAAATGGAGCTAGGTACTTGGGGGGCAAGAATGAGCGAAGCGCAGAAAAAGCAAATAGAAGCACGCTTGAAGAACAGATTGGAAAAGACTTATGTTTTGAATTTCAATAAAGAAGAGTCCCTTTTTGATGAGGAAGACAAAATTGATGCGATTTCTGGCGCAACAGATTCATGGGGAAATAACTTCTCACAAGGGGAGCAATATAAAAATGTCAAGGAAAATGCTTTAGTTCAGAGTCAAGAATTTTATGGAAAGCAGTTTTTAGTTAAGGATGAATTACAGGTTATAGATTGGAAGATGGGTAAAGAGTCAAAGCAAATAGGGCAATATACGTGTTTTAAAGCTACAGCTTCAATCCCAACTAGTGAATTGACCTGGTATGATTTCTCTTGGAGTGATTTAAGATCTGAAACCGCTGAAAATTCCGATTCTGCAGATGTTCAGAATAAAGAACCAGAGATTGCAATGACTGAAGTTGAAGCATGGTATACGCCACAAATACCGGTAAGTCATGGGCCAGGAGCATATTGGGGTCTTCCGGGTCTTATTTTAGAAGTTAGCGCAGGTAATATGACCATGTTGTGCTCTAAAATTGTAATGAATCCTGCGGATAAATTAAAGATTGAAGCTCCAGATAAAGGGAAAGAAATCACGAAAAGTAATTACCAGATTACCATTCAAGAAAAGATGTTGGAAATGAGAAATAATAGAGGAAGAAGTAGAAATTAAGTTGGCTGAATTAAATAAGTTAACCAAACCAACAAGCAATACGTAATTATGAAAAAAATATTTTGTGTTGCATTTCTGCTTGCTGCCACTATTTCCTATGCTCAAATTCAAGTTGAAGGTTTTGTTAGAGACAGCCTGAAAAACCCTTTGGAATTGGCAAATGTAGTTGCCATTAATCAAGAAACAAGTGGTTTAGAATCTTATGGAATTACCAACGAACAAGGTAAATATAAGCTGGAGTTGGGTAAAAATGGCACATACAAGATCCAGGTTAGCTATATAGGTATGAAAACTTTTGAAGAGATCCTTTCAACAAAAGAAAGTGATATCACAAAAGATTATACACTCAAGGAGGACAATTCTTTGGACGCTGTGGAGCTCATATACGAAATGCCGGTTGTAGTAAGAGGGGATACTCTAATTTACAATGCTGATTCTTTTAATACGGGAACCGAAAGAAAGTTGGAAGATGTACTTAAAAATTTACCAGGTGTCGAGATTAATGAGAACGGGCAGATAGAAGTAGAAGGCAAAGTAGTTAATAAACTGATGGTGAATGGCAAGGACTTTTTTGATGGTGACACTAAGTTAGCAACAAAGAATATTCCCTCTAAAGCTGTAGATAAGGTACAAGTGCTTCGTAATTATTCTGAAGTTGGTCAATTAAGTGGTGTTACTAATAACCAGGATAATGTAGCTTTGAACATTAAGCTCAAGGAAGGAAAAGAGAACTTTTGGTTTGGTAATGTGACCGCCGGAGCGGGAGCTTCACCAGATAATGAGCTTTATCTACTGCAACCTAAGCTGTTTTATTACAGCCCAAAGTATAGCCTTAATTTTATTGGAGACTTGAACAACACGGGTGAAGTTGCCTTGACGCGTCGTGACATCAGAGGATTTGGCGGTGGCTTTAGATCACCAAGTAGAAGTAGTGGAACCAGTATAAATCTTGGGGATAACAGCTTAAATTTCTTGACTAGTCAAGATGATGCACTGGAAATTGAAAATAAATTAGCGACAGGTAATTTTAGTTATTCTCCCAGTCAGGCTTTAGACCTTAGCGGATTCGTGATTTTCAATAGTAGTCGTATTCTTTCCAAGGAAACCAGCTTCGTGAGATATACTGATACAGACCTAGGTATCCCAGATGAATTTACGGAACAGTCTAGCAAAGAACGCTCTAATCAAGGTTTAATGAAACTAAGTGCATCTTACAAGCCAAATTTCAACAATCAGTTGGATTATGATGTCTTGGGTCGCATATCGGACGATGTGCAAAATCAAAGTATTTTCTCTTCGGTTATAGGAAATACAGATCAGCTAGATGAGGTTTCACCATATAGTATCAATCAAAATATAAATTATTATTATACGCTTAATGAGACCAATATTTTTGCCTTTGAGGCACAGCATTTATTAAAAAATGAAGATCCGTTTTACAATGCCATATTAGTCAATGATCCTAATGATGAAGATCCGTTTGACACGACTGCAGAGGCTTTGGGTCTAGACACCTCATTAACTAATTATAACCTTGGTCAGAATAGACGTATTAAGTCTAATCAATTAGATGCTAAATTGGATTATTACAACATCCTTAATGCCAAGAGTAATCTAAACTTGACACTTGGAACAATCTTAAGTCGTCAGGAATTCAATTCAAATATTTTTCAGTTCCTAAATGATGGATCTCAATTTGATCCAACACCAACGTTCAATGAAGGGCGGAACACCAATGATATAGAGTACAATTTTAGCGATATATATCTGGGAGCGCATTACCGATTTAAAAATGGCAAATTTACCGTAACACCCGGATTTTCACTTCATGCATATGGAAACAAGAATAGTCAATTCGGCGAAACCTTTGAGGATAACTTCTTCCGATTTTTGCCAGATTTTGAAACCCGAATTCAGTTTAAAAAGAATGAATCTTTGACCTTACGATACGACATGAGTAATCAGTTCACGGATGTTACCAGATTGGCACAAGGTTTAGTACTGAATAATTATAATAGTATACAATTTGGTGAACCAGACCTTCAGAATGCCTTATCGCATAATGTGAGCCTTTTTTACAGTAGTTTCAACCTCTTTAATTATACTAATGTTTTTGCTCGAGCAGCATATTCAAACAATGTAGATCAGGTACGAAGCTTGACAAATTTTGAAAATGTGATTAGGACAAGTACTTTTTTCAACTCTAATTTTGCAGATGAAAATGTGAACGTATTTGGACGTGTCCAGAGAACCTTTGGTAAGATAAGGGCGAGCATGAATGCTAGTTTTAATTACAGTAAGATCAATCAGTTCATTCAAGGTCAACAGTCACTTAATGAAGGTTACACACAAACGTATACGCCAGGGGTAAGCACTAATTATAAGGAGGCTCCAAACGTAACTCTCACGTATCGCTATAGTGTGACAAACAATAATCAAGGGAGTCGTAAGACTAAATTTATTACGAATGCACCAGCAGTAGAGTTTGATGCATATATCTGGAAATCGATAACTTTTCGAACTAATTACAGTTACACCAATCAAAATAATGGCGATGGCGAATCACAGTCTTTTCAGAATTGGGATGCTACGCTTGCCTATAGAAAAGATAGGGATGCCAAATTGGAATACGAAATCAAGGCGACTAATATATTGGACATTGATTCTAAAGTGAGAAACAGCGCCAATAACTTCTCTGTGTTCACATCAGAAACATTTATACAGCCACGATTTTTGACAGTTAAACTCATATATACTTTATAAGACCTAAAATCTTCTTTAGGAAAACCATCAAGAACTGAAGCTTGGGCAGCTGCCTACATTAGCCTTTTATTCTTTGTTTTGCTGATTGGGTTTAAATTCTGCTGTTTTATCTCTAATTTCAGTTGAAATAATCGGTGTGATTATTTTGCCATTCTTCGAAACATAAAAAACCTTTTCACTAGAACACCCGCTATTTGCGATAATCGACATTGGCGGTTATTATTTTTTTAGCAGTTATATTCGCTGAATACACTGCACCCTCCATATATCCAGGAAATTCTGAAGCCGCTTCTGAGCTTGAAATTAATAATTTATCATCAAAAAAGGATTTACTAAAAATTGGATTTCCATTGTTTTGATGAGGATAAAGAGCAATATCAGATGCTTCAAAGGTGTTTTCTTCTTTGCTCCAGATACATTCCTCATAGTCAATAAAGTCTTCAGCTTTCTCTCCAAAAACATTTTTTATTTGATCAATAACTTTAGCACGCCTTTCTTTATAAGTAAGTTGTTTAAAGGATGAATTGATGAATCCACAAAGTGCATATTTAGACCTTTCGTGATCGCAATGATCATACAATTCGGTTATAGGTCCTGTATTACTGAATAAAGTTCCAGATAGATCTGCTTGCTGCCAAAATGCTTGTTTATAGGTCAATGCAATTTTAATGGAGTCTTCCATCCAGGTCTGCGTTTGTTCAGCTAAACTGATCAAATTCTCTGGTAAATTAGGCTCGAATAAGATTTTTTTTGCCCATAATTTAGGTGGAATAGCTAAAACAACTCTATTGCCTTCAAACACCTCATTCGTAATTACCTGAACAGAATTATTGTGGAATTTAATTTCCTTCACAGATTGATTTAGTATGATATCCTTTTCATCTAATTTCTGATATAATGTATTTATAAGATTGGATGAGCCACCAGAAATTCTATAACTAGGTGGTTGACTAGGAATTTGTATAGATTCAGCTGGAGAAGTAGAGAAGGGCTGAAAGAATACTGTCCCATCCATATATTGTTCAAAATATTCAATTCCTAATTCCTCCAATAAGGCTTTCAAATATGTATGTTGAGCGCCAAACCAGGTTGCTCCCATTTCAACCGGTGTATTATCTTTTCCATATACAGTATTTATTCTTCCACCAACTCTAGGTCTTGCCTCTAAAATTTTAAATGGAATACCTTCTTTTTTTAGTCGGTAAGCTGTTAAAAGTCCCGATAAGCCTGCTCCAATTATTAGTATCATTTTGTAAAAATAATGAAGTGGAGACTAAATTATCTTCACTTTAGTAATTAATATTGAAGTTGGTAAAACAAAATATTATCAACATATTCGAGATTAATTACATTTCAATTATATCTATTGCGCAGCATATGTGCAGTGTAAACCTTGAGAGGGTATTATCCCATTTACATTGCTACTGGCTTTTTTAATTCTACTTGTCAAAATGATTATTTCACTTTGGTGTTTTTGTGCTATATTTTTTCAAAATTAGAATAAGGTGCGAGTATATATTTATTAGTAGTATTGTCCGGTAAAAAAATTCAGGATTTCGGTGAGGCTAGAATTAACCTGGATTAGGACTGTTTTCAATGTTTAGGAGCTTGCTATTGGAACACAGAATTATTTTTTCTTTTTTGAAAAATTTA
>NZ_VORY01000031.1 GCF_007997295.1 Gillisia hiemivivida
TATAAAAGGATAAGGTCCTATCTATCGGTCGATATATCTTATGATTATCTAGCCATCGGTTGACTCTTACCCCCTTTCACTTATATCTGTAAAACTAGAAATTTATTCCAAATGCAAACATAGGAGCCATCGGGATGCATCGAATTTTTAAAAGTATTTTCCAGTTCATACATCTTATGTTTGCCCCGAGGTTCTTGATTTCTAAAATTTAAGACGAAATAATTCTAGTATTTGTAGTCTTTCTATCTAAACGTTCTAGGGTATAAATCTGCGGAAGGAGAAGGCATTGTAAATCCAGAACCTTCCATGATCTTAAAAAAGAATTCTAATTTAATCTTGATTGGCAGGCCGAATCAGATAGATAAATTAAAACAAATTTATCATGTTTAATAATTCCTTAACATTTTAACTAGTAAAAATTTGAAAAGGGTTAATTTTTTAGCATCTTGCCGCTGCAATAATTCACAAAATATAAATTAATACCTTACAACTCCAATGAAGAAAATTTTATTTTCCTTATTAGCAATCTTTTCCCCATTACTAATTTTCGCTCAAGAACAAACAGCCTCACAGGTAATAGACGAAACTTTTCGTGCATATACCAGCTGGTTTGTAGACCTAATATTTTATGAAATTCCCTTTTCTGATTATTATCAAATTCCTTGGGTACTAATAGTATTAATTGGGGGTGCATTATATCTTACTATTTATTTTAAGTTTATAAATATCACTGGATTCATTACTGCGTTTAGAGTAGTTAAAGGTCAGTATGAAGATATCGAAAAACATGGTGCAAGTACCTTATATGGGGATGTTACACCAAATGAAGGTGAGAACATAATTGAAACAATAAGGGATGATAGTGCAGACGGAGAAGTTTCTCACTTTCAGGCTTTAACTGCTGCTTTATCTGCAACGGTTGGACTAGGTAATATTGCAGGTGTTGCTGTAGCACTTTCTATTTGAGGTCCGGGAGCAACTTTCTGGATGATTTTAGCTGGATTTTTAGGAATGGCTTCAAAATTTGCAGAGTGTACACTCGGTGTGAAGTATAGAGATGTAGGTGAAGATGGAACTGTGTATGGAGGGCCAATGTATTATTTAAGTAAAGGGCTTAAGGAAAAAGGCTATGGAAAAATCGGGAAAGTTCTAGCTGTTGTGTTCGCTGTTTTTGTAATTGGTGGATCTTTTGGTGGAGGAAATATGTTTCAAGCCAACCAAGCTGCTGCACAATTTGTTCAGCTTTTTGAATTGACAGGTGGTAATGCAGGTTTTTATTTTGGTTTAGTAATGGCAGCTTTAGTAGCTGTAGTGATTATTGGAGGAATTAAAAGAATTGCGAGTGTTACTGAGAAAGTAGTGCCTTTTATGGCAGGAATTTATGTTTTGGCTGCTCTTGTTATTTTGGCAGCTAACTGGCATTTAATAGATGATGCTTTTAATTTAATTTATCAAGGTGCATTTACTGGGCTAGGAATAGCAGGTGGATTAATTGGTGTAATGATACAGGGTATTCGTCGTGGCGCCTTTTCTAACGAAGCTGGTGTTGGATCTGCTGCAATTGCTCACTCTGCGGTTAGAACTAAATATCCAGCGAGTGAAGGTATTGTTGCTTTATTAGAGCCGTTTGTAGATACAGTAATCATTTGTACTATGACTGCTTTGGTAATTATTATTACAAACCTGGAAGGTGGATTCATGACTTACGGAGTGCCAATTACAGAAGGAGTAGAGCTTACTGCAATTGCTTTTGACTCTGTGATACCTAATTTCTCTATAATTTTAACGATAGCGGTAATTTTGTTTGCTTTTTCTACTATGATCTCTTGGTCGTACTACGGAATGCAAGGTTGGATATACCTTTTCGGAAAAGGTAAAATAACCGATCTGGTTTATAAGGGACTGTTTTTAGTGTTTGTTGTAATTGGTGCTTCTATTAGTTTAGGTGCAGTAATAGATTTTTCTGATGCAATGATCTTTGCGATGGTGGTACCAAATATTATTGGAGTACTGTTTTTAACTCCAGTAATCAAAAAGGAACTTACTAGGTATCTGAAGGCTATTAAGCTTAAAAAGGAAGCTATAGATGATGGAGCAGAAGATCATCAAAAGAATATGTAAATCAAGAACCTCGGGGCAAGCCCGCCTGAACGTATCGGGCAGGCCTCGGGGAATTAAACCCTCAATGAGGGATTAAACAAAATATTTTATTATATAAATCCCACGTTACTTTTAGAAGTAATGTGGGATTTTCTTTTCTATTATTTTTTAATTGGATGGTAATTCTAAAAAATTGACTTAATTTAATACTTAAGTTCAAATGGAAAGTATTAAATATGAGTAATTTAAGTTCGTATTTTATCTTTAGTAAGAGTCAGCGGAATGGGATCTTTTTGCTACTACTGCTTATCATTCTCTTTCAATTGGTCTATTTTTTCGTAGATTTTAATAACGAGGATAATATTTCAAAAGAAGATTTATCAAGAATTACTCATTATCAAAAACAAATAGATTCTTTAAAGCAAGTAGGTATTGCTAAGGCTGAGATTAAGATCTATCCTTTTAATCCAAATTTAATTACAGACTATAAGGGCTATACTTTAGGGATGTCTGTAGAAGAAATAGATAGATTATTTCAATTTAGGAAATCTAATAAGTGGGTGAATTCTCCAGAAGAATTTCAAAACGTAACTCTGGTTTCAGACAGTCTTCTAAATAAAATCTCTCCGTACTTTAAGTTTCCAGACTGGGTTCAAAAGGCTGGTCAAAATAAGAGTTCAAGCTTAAGCAAAGCCACCCCTTCCCCTGTTCTTAATAAGAAGGATTTAAATGCGGCATCTTTTGAAGAGCTTATTATGATAAAAGGAATTGGCGAAGTTTTGGCGACTAGAATTATAAAATATAGATTGAAAACTGGAGGTTTTGTTTCAGATCTTCAGTTAAAAGATATTTATGGATTAAATCTTGAAACAAGAAAGGAGCTCTTAAATAAGTTTTCTGTTCTAACAAAACCAGAGGTAGTTGTATTTAATATTAATAAGGCTTCTGTTATAGAAATCGCTTCAGTTCCATATCTAGATTATGAACTGGCTAGAGAGATCGTCAATTATAGAATACTCCATGAAAGAATAGGGACATATGATGAATTGGCAAAAATTAAGGGGTTTCCTTCAGAAAAAATTGACAGAATAGCCTTATATTTGACCTTAGAATAGGAATTCGGAATTAGGTAAGAACTTGGTTAGTGTAAATTCTGCTTTCCTATCAGTTTGTTGAGATATACTTCCGAAGAATAAATACTTACTTTACCTTATCTTTAGTTTTATATCAACCCTAACATTATAGAATTATACTTTATGAATAGCATGTATTTTACAGAGGAACACGAGCTTTTTAGAAAGAGCTTTCAAGAATTTTTGAAAAAGGAAGTGGTTCCACACATAGAAAAATGGGAGAAAACTGGAACCATAGAACGTTTTATATGGGAAAAGTTTGGAGAGATGGGGTATTTTGGACTAGGATATCCAGAAAAATATGGTGGATTAGAAGTAGATCTGTTTTATACCGTTATTTTCCTAGAAGAACTTCAGAAGATCAATTCCGGGGGTTTTGCAGCAGCAATGTGGGCTCATTCTTATTTAGCAATGACTCATTTAAATGTTGAGGGTAGCGAGGAAATTAAAAAAAAATACCTAGAACCGAGTATTGCAGGAGAGAAAATAGGTTGTTTATGTATTACTGAACCTTTTGGAGGGTCTGATGTTGCAGCTATGAGAACTACTGCAGTTAAAAAAGGCGATAAATACGTAATTAATGGTTCTAAAACCTTTATTACAAACGGAGTTTATTCAGACTATTTAGTGGTTGCAGCTAAAACCAGCCCAGATAAAGGAGGGAAAGGAATGAGTATATTCCTTATGGATAGGGATACGCCTGGAATAACTGCTACTAAATTAGATAAGTTAGGTTGGAGAGCATCGGATACAGCGGAAATAGCTTTTGATAATGTGGAGATCCCGGCTTCTAATTTAATGGGAGACGAAGACAAGGGCTTTAATTATATTATGCAACATTTCGCTTTTGAAAGATTGATAATGGGTGTGAACGCACATGCAAGAGCAGAGTTTGCATTAGATTACGCTATAGATTATATGGGTGAGCGTATGGCGTTTGGAAAAACTATTGATAAATTCCAGGCCTTAAGACACAATGTTGCGGAAATGGCAAGTGAGATTGAAATGTGTAAAGAGTTTAATTACTCTATCGTTAAAAGAATGATAGATGGTGTTTATGTGGTTAAGGAGGCAAGTATGTCTAAGCTACTTTCCACAAAAATGGCAGATAAGGTGATCTACGACTGTTTACAATTATTAGGAGGCTATGGATATATGGAAGAATATCCAATGGCAAGATTGCTTAGAGATAGTAGGCTAGGACCAATTGGAGGAGGAACTTCAGAAATCTTGAGAGAGATTATTGCAAAAATGGTAATAGATAAGAAAGAGTACAAGCTAGCAGCTAAATAAGGTAGGTTAGCTTTTTTGCGAAAATTTTTAATTTTTACGCCAAAATGGTAATCGACAAAAAAGAGTACAAACCCGCTGCGGACTAATATTGATTGAACATTTTGGTGAAAATGTATTTGAATTATCGTTAAAATGGTCATTGATAAAAAAGAGTACAAGCCTGCTGCTCACTAGGAACAGCGTGCTAATAGCCTATATAATAAAATTATTTAAATAAAGGTTGCGAGGTTAATGAAATCAATTATCTTTGCGCTTTAATTTCTAACGAAAGGAGGTGATACTATGTTAATTATACCAGTTAAAGACGGAGAGAATATCGATAGAGCGCTAAAGCGTTTCAAACGTAAATTTGATAGAACAGGAACAATGCGTCAGCTAAGAAGCAGACAGGCATTTTCTAAGCCTTCTGTTGTGAATAGAGCCCAGTTACAAAAAGCTCAATACATTCAGAACTTAAGAGATAAGGAAGAGATCTAGAGATTTGATTTAGAGGCTAAGCTTTCTAAAATCTAGTTTCGATAAGTCTTCTTTCTATTGAATAGAAAACTATATCGAACCCGTTAAAGGGTATCCAAGATAAACTACTGTTGGTGAGTCAAAGTTTTATAACTTTGTTTACCAACAGTTTTTTTTATGCCTATATCTCACTTCTTAGAATATCTTCAGCTAGAAAAAAAATACTCCCCGCATACCGTGAAGGCATATGAGATGGATCTACGCTCATTTAGAGAGTTTGTCCTTAATGAGTTTGATCAAGACGACTTGGTTCATGTGAACTATCCTCAAATCAGAAACTGGATAGTAAGTCTAGTGAATTCTGGGATCACTAATAGAAGCGTGAACCGTAAAGTAGCATCCTTAAAAGCTTATTATAAATATTTGGTTAGAACAAACCAGCTAGTTGCAACTCCATTAGCTAGTCACAAGGCACTTAAGACTAAGAAAAGTGTACAAATTCCTTTTTCTGAGGAAGAAATTACAGATGTTATCTCTGGCATTGAGCCAAATTCTTTTAGAACATCACGGGACCTTACAATAGTCACCATGTTTTATGCTACTGGCGTCCGGCGTTCAGAACTCGTAGGAATAAAATTACAGGATTTAGACCTCGATAATGGATTAATCAAAGTTTTGGGTAAAAGGAACAAGGAGCGATATATGCCATTATTACCAGAATTGAGTAGGCAACTTAATATATACCTAGGTTTTAGAGAGGCTCTTGTTTCTGAAAATAAAGCTGAATTATTTCTAACAGAAAAGGGTGATAAAATATATGAAACCCTTGTTTATAGGATTATAAATAATTACTTTAGTGAAGCGTCCAACAAGGTAAAAAAGAGTCCGCATATATTAAGGCATTCCTTTGCGACTCACTTGTTAAATCATGGTGCAAATTTAAACTCTGTTAAAGAGTTGTTAGGTCATTCCAGTTTAGCGTCAACACAAGTCTATACACATAGTAATATTGCAGAATTGAGTAAGGTGTATAGGAATTCTCATCCTCGTGAAAACAAGGAGTGATAGCGAAATTATTGTTTAATTAAAAACTATAGGAGATGAAAGTAAATGTGCAATCAGTAAATTTTAATGCAGATCAGAAATTAATCGATTTCATTCAAAACAGATTAGATAAATTAGAACATTTTTACGATAAGATAATTTACGCCGATGTGTTTTTAAAAGTTCAGAAGACAAGCGAGAAAGAAAATAAGATTACAGAAATTTTGCTAAGTATTCCGGGCGGGGATGTAATTGTGAAAAAGAAGTGCAAGAAATTCGAAGAGTGTGTAGATGAATCGATTAGCGCATTACAGCGTCAGCTAATAAAAAAGAAGGAAAAAATGAGTGCTCATGTTTAGTAAATTATTTCTCAAATTATTTTTGTGAAATAAATAAAATGTATACATTTGCAGTCCGTTAGAAATAGCGGACTTTTTTATGCTGAAAAAGTATAAAAATGCCGATGTAGCTCAGCTGGCTAGAGCAGCTGATTTGTAATCAGCAGGTCGTGGGTTCGAGTCCCTCCATCGGCTCTTTGAAAAATTGAAATCACAAGAAAAATAAAGTTTTACAGGTTTGTAAAATTTTATTTTTGAGGATAAATAATTTATTCTGAGCCTAGTAGAGCGTAAGCTTTATTTTATTTCAGAAAAGTTTAATAAATGTTTTGATTTAAGGAGTAAATTTCATTAAATTTGCACCTTCAAAAAAGCAAGCCAATTAAGTGTAGATTTCAATGGTTCTGTGAAATTTTGAAAAGGTAATATTGGGGAGATACTCAAGCGGCCAACGAGGGCAGACTGTAAATCTGCTGACTACGTCTTCGCAGGTTCGAATCCTGCTCTCCCCACAATTTGAGCTTTAAGCTGAAAGAGATCCTTAGCAGGTTCTCCCGAAGCGTCGGGACTGCTCTCCCCACAATTTGAGCTTTAAGCTGAAAGAGACCTTCGCGGGTTCTCCCGAAGCGTCGGGACTGCTCTCCCCACAATTTGAGCTTTAAGCTGAAAGAGACCTTCGCGGGTTCTCCCGAAGCATCGGGACTGCTCTCCCTACAAATCACTTTATGTGATTGATCCAACACTAAACATCAATTTGATGTTTTAATTTTGCGAAAGTAGCTCAGTTGGTAGAGCGTCAGCCTTCCAAGCTGAATGTCGCCGGTTCGAACCCGGTCTTTCGCTCAAAGTGAAATGTAGTCACGCAGAAAAGCGTGATCTTTCGCTCTAAGAAAAAGTAGTCGAGCAATTGCATGACTTCTAGCTCTAAGGACAACAACGGTTTAAAAACTGTTCTTTATCTCCAACAGGCGTGGCTTGTAGGGGATAGCCTTTTTTGCCGACGTAGCTCAGGGGTAGAGCGTTTCCTTGGTAAGGAAGAGGTCACGAGTTCAATTCTCGTCGTTGGCTCTTAATTTTGTATAAAATTGAACACTAATATATAACTAAGAATAAATAATCATTAATTATGGCAAAGGAAACTTTTGATCGTTCCAAACCGCACTTAAACATAGGTACGATAGGACACGTAGATCACGGAAAAACTACCTTAACTGCAGCGATTACTAAAGTAATGGCTGACGCTGGATATTCAGCAGCTATGTCTTTTGATCAGATTGACAACGCTCCAGAAGAAAAAGAAAGAGGTATTACTATTAACTCTTCACACGTAGAATACTCTACAAAAGAGCGTCACTACGCACACGTAGATTGTCCTGGTCACGCCGATTACGTGAAGAACATGGTTACTGGTGCTGCTCAAATGGACGGTGCTATTTTAGTAGTTGCGGCTACAGATGGTCCAATGCCACAAACACGTGAGCACATCCTTTTAGGACGCCAGGTTGGTATTCCTAGAATCGTTGTATTCATGAATAAAGTGGATATGGTTGATGATGAAGAATTGTTGGAATTAGTTGAAATGGAAGTAAGAGATTTACTTTCTTTCTACGAATATGATGGCGATAATGGACCGGTTATAGCTGGTTCTGCTTTAGGAGCATTGAATGGTGAAGAGAAATGGGTAAATACAGTTCTAGAATTAATGGAAGCTGTTGATACTTGGATCGAACTTCCTGTTCGTGATGTTGAGAAGCCTTTCTTAATGCCTATTGAAGATGTATTCTCTATTACTGGTCGTGGAACTGTTGCAACTGGTAGAATTGAAACTGGAATAGCAAATACAGGGGATCCTGTAGAAATCATTGGTATGGGTGCTCAGAAACTGACATCTACTATTACTGGTATCGAAATGTTCCGTCAAATCCTTAACAGAGGTGAAGCTGGAGATAACGCAGGTATTCTTTTAAGAGGTATTGAGAAGTCAATGATCTCTAGAGGAATGGTAATCGTTAAGCCAGGATCTGTAACTCCTCACGCTAAGTTTAAAGCAGAGGTTTATATCTTGAAAAAAGAAGAAGGTGGACGTCACACTCCATTCCATAATAACTACCGTCCTCAGTTTTATGTACGTACTACTGATGTTACAGGAACTATCAACTTGCCAGAAGGTGTTGAGATGGTTATGCCTGGAGATAACTTAACTATTCATGTTGAGTTGTTACAAACTATCGCGATGAACGTAGGTTTACGTTTTGCAATTCGTGAAGGTGGTAGAACTGTTGGAGCTGGTCAGGTTACTGAAATTTTAGACTAAGAATCACACATAAGTTTATAGGTATCCTGCTTTTTAGTTAGGATACCTAAACTTATATTTACGGGTTTAGCTCAGTTGGTAGAGCACTGGTCTCCAAAACCAGGTGTCGTGAGTTCGAGTCTCTCAACCCGTGCTTGATAATTAAGAGTCCCGGTTTGGGTACTGTTTTTTAAAATATATAATCACAGAATTGTAATTTGAGTTTTCTTTTTGAATTTGTTAATAAGAAAAGGTTATTAGAATTTGTGTAAATAGATAATAAAACCATGGCAGGAATCGTCAATTATATTTCAGAGTCTTATAACGAATTGAGAAATCACGTTACATGGCCTAGTTGGGCTGAAGCTCAAAAATTAACAGTAGTTGTAGCTGTTTTTTCAATAATTTTTTCATTAGCTATCTGGGGTGTAGATACCGTTTTTAGTTCTGCTATTGAACAATATTTTGAATGGATTAAATCTTAAATTTTAAGACTATGGCAGAGGTTAAGGATAAAAAATGGTACGTGGTTCGCGCCGTAAGTGGTCAAGAAAATAAGGTTAAAGAATATATTGAGAGAGAGATTTCTCATCACGGTTTAGAAGATTTTATTGGTGAAGTGCTTGTTCCTACAGAGAAAGTGATTCAAATTAGAAATGGTAAGAAAGTTTCTAAAGAACGTGTTTACTTTCCTGGATATATAATGGTACTAGCAAACTTAGGAGGGGAAATTCCTCATATCATTAAAACTATTAATGGTGTTATTGGTTTTCTTGGTGAAACAAAAGGAGGAGATCCTGTGCCACTGAGAAGAGCTGAAGTAAATAGAATGTTAGGTAAAGTAGATGAATTATCTGTAAAAGCAGATAATGTTGCAATACCGTTTACTATTAACGAAACCATTAAAGTAATAGATGGTCCTTTTAACGGTTTCAATGGAACTGTAGAAAAGATCAATGAAGAGAAACGTAAACTTGAAGTAATGGTGAAGATTTTCGGAAGAAAGACACCATTGGAATTAAGTTATATGCAAGTAGAAAAGGTATAAAAAATTACTGTTACATATATTTTTGATAGTTTTTAAAGCTTCCACTCTAAAACTATCAACTAAAAACAATAATAATGGCAAAAGAAATAAGTAAAGTTGTTAAGCTACAAGTTCGCGGAGGTGCTGCTAACCCATCACCACCAGTTGGACCTGCTTTAGGTGCTGCCGGAGTTAACATCATGGAGTTTTGTAAGCAGTTTAATGCTAGAACTCAAGATAAATCGGGTAAAATTTTACCCTGTGTAATTACAGTATTCAAAGATAAGTCTTTCGATTTTGTAATTAAGACTCCACCAGCTGCAGTACAATTGTTAGAAGCGACAAAATCAAAAAAAGGATCGGGTGAACCAAATCGTAAAAAAATTGCTAGTGTATCTTGGGATCAAGTAAGAGCAATTGCTGAGGATAAAATGCAGGATTTAAATGCATTTAATATAGAATCAGCTATGAAAATGATTGCAGGAACTGCTCGTTCTATGGGTGTAACTGTAAAAGGGCAAGCGCCGTTTTAATCCAAAATAGACATTAAAAATGGCAAAAGTAACTAAAAAGCAAAAGGAAGCTCAATCTAAAATCGAAAACGGGAAACAGTATTCGGTGGCAGATGCTTCAGTTTTGATAAAAGAAATTACCAACGCAAATTTTGATCCTTCTGTAGATTTAGCAATTCGTTTGAATGTAGATCCACGTAAAGCAAATCAAATGGTGCGAGGAGTAGTAACTCTTCCTCATGGTACAGGTAAAGATGTAAAGGTTTTAGCATTAGTAACTCCAGATAAGGAAGCTGAAGCTAAAGAAGCCGGAGCAGACTTCGTAGGTTTAGATGAGTATCTAGAAAAGATCAAAGGTGGTTGGACAGATGTTGATGTAATTATCACCATGCCAAGTGTTATGGGTAAATTAGGACCTTTAGGTAGAGTTTTAGGACCAAGAGGATTAATGCCTAACCCAAAAACAGGTACAGTAACAATGGATGTTGCGAAAGCAATCTCCGAGGTAAAAGCTGGTAAAATCGACTTCAAAGTTGATAAAACTGGAATTGTACATGCAGGTATTGGAAAAGCATCCTTTGATGCTGATAAGATTGCTGGAAACGCAAGAGAATTATTAACTACTTTGGTTAAATTGAAACCAGTGGCTTCTAAAGGAATATATATAAAGAGTATTTATATGTCTTCTACAATGAGTCCAAGTGTTGAGATTGATACTAAAAGGTTCACTGAGCAATAATATTATAGATTATGACAAGAGAAGAAAAATCATTAGTAATTGAAGATTTAACTGCGCAGTTAACAAATAATTCTATTATTTACCTTGCAGATATCTCAGGTTTAAACGCCTTGAGTACTACAAATTTACGTCGTGCTTGTTACAAAGCAAACGTACAACTTGCAGTAGTTAAAAATACGTTACTTGCTAAAGCTATGGAAGCTTCCGATAAAGATTTCGGTGATCTTCCTACAGTTTTAAAAGGTAACACCTCTATAATGCTTTCGGAAACTGGAAATGCTCCAGCGAAAGTAATTAAAGAATTCAGAAAGAAAACTCAAACACCTCTACTTAAAGGAGCTTTCATAGGAGAAGCTATTTATGTTGGTGATGACTATCTAGAGACCTTGGTTAACATCAAGTCTAAAGAAGAAGTTATTGGAGAAATCATCGGATTGTTACAATCACCTGCTAAAAATGTTATTTCAGCATTAAAATCAAGTGGTGGTAAACTAGCCGGAATTCTTAAAACTCTTTCTGAAAAAGAGGAATAAACACGTACGCACTTTTTAACAATTATATAATAAAGAACATTTTAAAACGATAGAAAATGGCAGATTTAAAAGATTTCGCAGAACAATTGGTTAACCTTACAGTAAAAGAAGTAAATGAGTTGGCTACTATATTAAAAGATGAGTATGGTATCGAGCCTGCAGCAGCTGCTGTAACTATGGCTGGTCCAGCTGGTGGTGGTGATGACGATGCTGAAGAGCAAACAGAATTCGATGTAATTCTTACAGCTCCAGGAGGTTCTAAATTAGCAGTAGTTAAATTGGTAAAAGAACTTACAGGTTTAGGTCTTAAAGATGCTAAGGGATTAGTAGATTCTGCACCAAAAGCAGTAAAAGAAGGAGTTTCTAAAGATGAAGCTGAAGCATTAAAAGCACAATTAGAAGAAGCAGGAGCCGAGGTTGAGCTTAAATAAGCTTACCACAAGCAATATATTTAGGTTTAGACCTCGTGACTAGCTCTCGAAGGTCTAAACCCTTTTGCGTATATGAAGCTTATGCCTTATAACGCACACATATTTTATATAAATTATAATTCCGTCCATTGATGTTAGCAACGCAAACTGAAAGATTGAATTTCTCTTCTGTAAAGAATAAGCCTGATTATCCAGACTTTTTGGATGTCCAAATTAAGTCATTTCAGGACTTCTTTCAATTAGAAACAAAATCAGAAGAAAGAGGAGATGAAGGTCTCTATAACACTTTCCTGGAAAACTTTCCTATTACAGATACCCGCAATCAATTCGTATTAGAATTCCTGGATTATTTTGTGGATCCACCTAGATATTCCATTCAGGAATGTATAGAACGTGGTTTGACTTATAGCGTGCCGTTAAAAGCCCGACTAAAATTATATTGTACAGATCCAGAACACGAAGATTTCGAAACTATTGTACAGGATGTATATTTAGGGACTATCCCTTATATGACTCCTAGTGGGACATTTTGTATTAATGGAGCAGAGCGCGTAGTTGTTTCTCAGTTACACCGTTCACCTGGTGTTTTCTTTGGACAGTCTTTCCATGCGAATGGAACTAAATTATATTCTGCCAGAGTTATTCCTTTTAAAGGATCTTGGATAGAATTTGCTACCGATATTAATAACGTGATGTACGCGTATATCGATAGAAAGAAAAAATTACCTGTTACTACACTTTTCCGAGCAATTGGGTTTGAAAGAGATAAGGATATCCTTGAGATCTTTGACCTTGCAGAGGAAGTAAAAGTTTCTAAAACAGGACTTAAAAAATATCTTGGTCGTAAATTAGCGGCAAGAGTACTAAATACATGGTATGAAGATTTCGTAGATGAAGATACTGGTGAAGTTGTATCTATTGAGCGAAATGAGATTGTTTTAGACCGTGATACAGAATTGAATAAAGACCATATCGAGGAGATCCTTGAAACTGGTAATAAAACTATTTTGCTTCACAAGGAAGATAACTCAACTGGAGATTATGCAATTATTCACAATACATTGCAAAAAGATCCAACAAACTCCGAAAAAGAAGCTGTTGAGCATATCTACCGTCAATTACGTAATGCAGAACCGCCAGATGAGGAAACTGCACGTGGTATTATAGATAAATTGTTCTTCTCAGACCAACGTTACTCTTTAGGGGAAGTGGGTCGTTACAGAATGAACAAAAAGCTTGGTCTTGATATTGGAATGGATAAGCAGGTGCTTACCAAGGAAGATATTATTACCATCGTTAAATATTTGATAGAGTTAATTAACTCTAAAGCAGAGATAGATGATATTGATCACTTATCTAACCGTCGTGTTAGAACAGTAGGAGAGCAACTTTCTCAGCAGTTTGGTGTTGGTTTGGCACGTATGGCACGTACTATTCGTGAGCGCATGAACGTTCGTGATAATGAAGTGTTTACTCCAATAGATTTAATTAATGCAAAGACTTTGTCTTCTGTAATTAATTCATTCTTCGGAACCAACCAGTTATCTCAGTTCATGGATCAAACAAATCCATTGGCAGAGATCACGCACAAACGTAGATTATCTGCATTAGGACCAGGTGGACTTTCAAGAGAAAGAGCAGGGTTTGAGGTACGTGATGTTCACTATACACACTACGGAAGACTATGTCCTATTGAAACTCCTGAAGGACCAAACATTGGACTTATCTCTTCACTTTCTGTATTTGCAAAAGTGAATGGTATGGGATTCATTGAAACTCCTTACCGAAAGGTGAATAATGCTAAGATCGATTTTTCTGAAGAACCTATTTATTTAAGTGCTGAAGAAGAAGAGAACAAAAAGATTGCACAAGCCAACATTCCTTTAAAAGAAGATGGTACTATAAATACAGATAAGGTTATTGCACGTATGGAAGGTGACTTCCCGGTAGTAGATCCAAAAGAGATCCACTATATTGATGTTGCACCAAACCAAATCTCTTCAATCTCAGCTTCATTAATTCCATTTTTGGAACATGATGATGCCAACAGAGCATTGATGGGATCAAACATGATGCGTCAGGCAGTTCCTTTGTTAAGAGCAGAATCTCCTATTGTTGGGACTGGTCTAGAAAGACAAGTAGCTACAGATTCTCGTGTATTGATTAATGCTGAAGGACCAGGAGAAGTTGAGTATGTAGATGCTCAAAAAATCACCATTAAGTACGACCGATCAGAGGAAGAAAGAATGGTGAGTTTTGAAAGTGATTCTAAAACTTACAATCTTATCAAATTTAGAAAAACTAACCAAGGTTCTTCTATTAACTTAAGACCAATCGTAAGTGTTGGGGATAGAGTTTCTAAAGGCCAGGTACTTTGTCAAGGATATGCTACAGAAGCTGGGGAACTAGCATTAGGTAGAAACATGAAGGTTGCCTTCATGCCTTGGAAAGGATACAACTTTGAGGATGCAATTGTAATTTCTGAAAGAGTTGTTAGAGAAGATGTATTTACCTCTATTCATATAGATGAATATTCATTAGAAGTTAGAGATACCAAATTAGGTAACGAAGAATTAACTAATGATATTCCAAACGTTTCTGAAGAAGCCACTAAGGATTTGGATGAAAATGGTATGATTAGAATTGGAGCTGAAGTGAAGCCTGGTGATATTCTTATTGGAAAGATCACTCCTAAGGGAGAAAGTGATCCAACTCCAGAAGAAAAATTATTACGTGCGATCTTTGGAGACAAAGCTGGAGATGTAAAAGATGCTTCGTTAAAAGCACACCCATCTTTAAGAGGGGTTGTAATTAACAAGAAACTTTTCGCCAGAGCTGTAAAGGATAAGCGTAAAAGAGTTCAAGATAAAGAGGATGTTAATGCATTAGAGAAAAACTATGATGCTAAATTCAATGTTCTTAAGGCTGAATTGATAGATAAGTTGTTTACCATTGTTGGAGGTAAAACTGCACAAGGAGTAATTAACGACTTAGGGGAAGAAGTAATGCCAAAAGGTAAGAAATACACCCTTAAGATGTTAAATGCTGTAGACGACTATACTCACCTTACTCAAGGAACATGGACTACAGATGATCACTTGAACAAACTAGTTGCAGATTTAATCCACAACTACAAGATCAAGGAAAATGATCTTCAAGGAAACTTAAGAAGAGAGAAATTCACAGTCTCTGTTGGAGATGAATTACCTGCAGGAATTATCAAATTAGCAAAAATTTATGTTGCTAAGAAGAGAAAACTGAAGGTTGGTGATAAAATGGCGGGTCGTCACGGTAACAAAGGTATTGTTGCACGTATCGTTCGTCAGGAAGATATGCCTTTCTTAGAAGATGGAACTCCTGTAGATATTGTATTGAATCCACTTGGGGTACCTTCCCGTATGAACATTGGTCAAATTTATGAGACTGTGTTAGGATGGGCAGGACAAAAATTAGGTAGAAAATATGCTACTCCAATTTTTGATGGTGCTACTTTAGACCAGATCAATGAATTAACAGATGAAGCCGGTGTACCAAGATTTGGACATACATATCTTTACGATGGTGGAACTGGAGATAGATTTGATCAACCTGCAACTGTTGGTGTTATTTATATGTTGAAATTAGGACATATGATTGATGATAAGATGCACGCACGTTCTATAGGACCGTACTCTCTTATTACGCAACAGCCATTAGGTGGTAAAGCACAATTTGGAGGTCAGCGTTTTGGTGAGATGGAAGTTTGGGCATTAGAGGCTTATGGAGCTTCTGCAACCCTACGTGAAATCTTAACCGTAAAATCGGATGACGTAATTGGTAGAGCTAAAACTTACGAGGCAATCGTAAAAGGAGAGCCTATGCCAGAGCCGGGACTACCTGAATCTTTCAACGTGCTAATGCACGAATTGAAAGGATTAGGATTGGATATTAGATTAGAAGAATAATATACTGTTCTTATAGGTTGAGTACGAAAGTGCTCAACCTTAAAACAGGATTTTCACAATAATTAGATAGCATTGATTATGGCTAGAAATAATGAAAAGAGTACAGAACAGAGGTTTGATAAAATCTCTATAGGTTTAGCTTCCCCGGAATCCATTTTAGCGGCATCCAGAGGAGAAGTTCTAAAGCCTGAAACTATCAACTATCGTACGCACAAGCCTGAGCGTGACGGGTTATTCTGTGAGCGAATTTTTGGTCCTGTTAAGGATTATGAATGTGCCTGTGGGAAATATAAAAGAATCCGCTATAAAGGAATTGTATGTGATAGATGTGGGGTAGAAGTTACAGAGAAAAAAGTACGTCGTGACCGTGTAGGGCACATTAACTTAGTTGTTCCTGTAGCGCATATCTGGTATTTCCGTTCTTTACCAAACAAAATAGGATACTTATTGGGTCTTCCTTCCAAGAAATTGGATATGATTATTTACTACGAACGTTATGTAGTGATCCAAGCAGGTATTGCAAAAAATGCTGAAGGAGAACCAGTAAAAAAGATGGATTTCTTAACAGAAGAAGAATATCTTGATATTTTAGACACCCTTCCGCAAGAAAATCTTTATTTGGATGATACAGATCCAAATAAATTTATTGCAAAAATGGGAGCTGAATGTTTGATCGAACTTCTAAAAAGAATAGATCTTGATGAACTTTCTTACGATCTAAGACATAAAGCGAACAACGAAACTTCTAAGCAACGTAAAACGGAGGCTTTAAAAAGACTTCAGGTTGTAGAAGCTTTTAGAGATGCAAATAAGAATAGAGAGAATCGTCCAGAATGGATGATCATGAAGGTTGTGCCAATTACTCCTCCAGAACTTAGACCTTTAGTGCCTTTGGATGGTGGACGTTTTGCAACTTCAGATTTAAATGATCTTTATCGTAGAGTAATTATCCGTAACAATCGTTTAAAGCGATTGATGGAAATAAAGGCTCCAGAAGTAATTCTTCGTAACGAAAAACGTATGCTACAGGAATCTGTAGATTCGTTATTCGATAATACAAGAAAATCTTCAGCAGTAAAAACAGATTCTAACAGACCTTTGAAATCCCTTTCAGATTCCTTAAAAGGAAAACAAGGGCGTTTCCGTCAGAACTTACTTGGTAAGCGTGTAGATTATTCTGCTCGTTCTGTAATTGTTGTAGGACCAGAATTAAAAATGTTTGAATGTGGTATTCCTAAGGATATGGCTGCAGAACTTTACAAGCCTTTCGTGATCAGAAAATTGATCGAAAGAGGAATTGTAAAAACTGTGAAGTCTGCCAAGAAAATCATAGACAAAAAAGAACCAGTTGTTTGGGATATTTTAGAGAATGTACTTAAAGGTCATCCTGTATTATTGAACAGGGCTCCTACCCTTCACCGTTTAGGGATCCAGGCATTCCAACCAAAACTTATTGAAGGAAAGGCTATTCAGTTACACCCATTGGCGTGTACTGCATTTAATGCCGATTTTGATGGGGATCAAATGGCGGTACACTTGCCACTTGGACCTGAAGCTATCTTGGAAGCGCAACTTTTAATGTTAGGTTCTCACAACATCTTGAATCCTGCAAATGGATCGCCGATTACGGTTCCATCTCAGGATATGGTGCTTGGTCTTTATTATATGACCAAACTAAGAGTGTCTACAGATGAAGTTAAGATAAAAGGAGAAGGACTTACTTTTTACTCACCGGAAGAGCTTATTATCGCTTTCAACGAGAAAATGGTAGATCTTAATGCTTCTATTAAAATAAGAACTCAAGATTTAAATGAAGAAGGAGAATTAGTTAAGAAAATTATTGAAACCACCACTGGTAGAGTTTTATTTAATGAAACAGTACCTGCAAAAGCTGGATACATCAATGAAGTATTAACTAAGAAGTCTTTACGTGATATTATTGGAACTGTACTAAAGTTAACTAGTGTTGCTGAAACTGCAGAATTCCTTGATCAAATTAAGACTTTAGGATATAAATTTGCTTATACAGGTGGTTTATCATTCAGTTTAGGAGATATTATTATTCCAGAAGAGAAGCAATCAATGATTGATGAAGCCAACGAACAGGTGGAAGGAATTATTGGTAACTACAACATGGGTCTTATTACCAACAACGAACGATACAATCAGGTAATTGATATTTGGACTGCAACCAATGCTGGACTTACAGAATTGGCTATGAAACGTATCCGTGAGGATAACCAAGGATTCAACTCTGTATATATGATGCTTGATTCTGGTGCGCGTGGATCTAAAGAACAGATCCGTCAGTTAACCGGAATGCGTGGATTGATGGCGAAGCCTAAGAAATCTAACTCTGGTGGAGGAGAAATTATTGAAAACCCGATTTTATCTAACTTTAAGGAAGGTCTTTCAATTCTTGAATACTTTATCTCAACTCACGGTGCTCGTAAAGGTCTTGCCGATACTGCACTTAAAACTGCCGATGCGGGTTACTTAACTCGTAGATTGGTAGATGTTTCGCAAGATGTTATTGTAAATGAAGAAGACTGTGGAACTTTAAGAGGAGTAGATGTTACACCACTTAAGAAAAATGATGAAATAGTAGAATCTTTAGGAGAACGTATTGTAGGAAGAATTTCCTTAAATGATGTTTACAATCCTTTGACTCAGGAACTTTTAGTTTCTACAGGAGAAGAGATCTCTGAAGAAGCTGTTAAGAAAATAAACGAAGCTCCTATTGGAAGCGTTGAAGTAAGATCTGCTCTTACTTGTGAGGCTAAGAAGGGAATTTGTGTGAAATGTTACGGTAGAAACCTTGCAACCAATAAATTGGTGCAACGTGGAGAAGCTGTAGGAGTTGTTGCTGCTCAATCTATTGGTGAGCCAGGAACACAACTTACACTACGTACCTTCCACGTGGGTGGTATTGCAGGAAACATTTCAGAAGAAAACAAGCTTATTGTTAAGTTTGGTGGAGTTGCAGAAATTGAAGATCTAAAGGTTGTAAAAGGTGAAGGTCCAGATGGATCTATTACAGATATCGTAATCTCTAGAACTTCAGAGCTTAAAGTGAAGGATAAGAAAACTGGAGTTGTATTAAGTACTAATAATATTCCTTACGGTTCTCAAATCTTCATTAAGAGTGGCGACACTGTAAAACCTAATGATATTGTTTGTCAATGGGATCCTTATAACGGGGTGATCATTTCAGAATTTGCTGGTAAAATCAAGTACGAAAACATCGAACAAGGTTATACTTACCAAGTTGAAATAGATGAGCAAACCGGATTCCAAGAAAAAGTAATCTCAGATTCTAAGAACAAGAAAATGATTCCAACCTTACTTATTTTAGGTAAGAAAGATGAAGTGATCCGTTCTTATAACCTACCAGTTGGGGCTCACCTTATGGTAGATAAAGATGAGAAGATCAAGGTTGGTAAGATTTTGGTTAAAATACCAAGAAAATCTTCTAAGGCTGGGGATATTACAGGAGGTCTTCCACGTGTAACCGAATTATTCGAAGCGCGTAATCCTTCTAACCCTGCAGTTGTTAGTGAGATAGATGGTGTGATTTCTTTTGGTAAGATCAAAAGAGGTAACCGTGAGATCATTGTTGAATCTAAATTAGGAGAAGTTAAAAAGTATTTAGTTAAACTTTCTAACCAGATCTTAGTTCAAGAAAACGATTATATACGTGCGGGAATGCCGTTATCTGATGGATCTATTACTCCAGAAGACATCTTGAGTATTAAAGGACCAAACGCGGTTCAGCAATACTTGGTAAATGAAGTACAAGAAGTATATCGTTTACAAGGGGTGAAAATTAACGATAAGCACTTTGAGGTTGTTGTTAGACAAATGATGCGTAAAGTAAGAATTGTTGACTCTGGAGATACTATTTTCTTAGAGAACCAGCTAATCCACAAGTCAGATTTCATTGAGGAAAATGACAATTTATTTGGATTGAAGGTAATCGAAAATCCAGGAGAGTCTACTAAACTTAAAGCGGGTCAGCTTGTAAGTGTTCGTGAACTAAGAGATGAGAATTCATCTTTGAGAAGAGAGGACAAAGAACTTGCGACAGCTAGAGATGCGGTGAATGCAACAGCTACACCAATTCTTCAAGGTATAACAAGAGCTTCCCTACAAACTAAATCATTCATCTCTGCAGCTTCCTTCCAGGAAACTACTAAGGTATTGAATGAGGCAGCGGTAGCCGGTAAGATAGATTACCTAGAAGGACTTAAGGAGAACGTTATCGTTGGACATAAGATCCCTGCAGGTACTGGAATGCGTGCTTATGATAACATTATTGTTGGTTCTAAAGAGGATCTTAACGAAATGATGGAGAAAAAGCAGGAAGTAAACTATAATTAATAAATCTGTTTCCTGTGTTACTGAAGAGTGAGACAGGAAATATATCATAAGAAATCTGCATTTTTTGACGCTTCGGCCGATTGAATGCAGATTTTCTTATTTTAGACAAAACTATTGAAATTATGAGTGATGATAAAAATGCAAAACAAGGACAGATCAATATAGAACTGGATGAAAAAATAGCTGAAGGAACTTATTCCAACTTAGCTATAATAAATCATTCTGTGTCAGAATTTGTGGTGGATTTTGTGAGTATAATGCCTGGAACGCCTAAGAGCAAGGTGAAATCTAGAATTATACTTACTCCACAACATGCAAAGAGATTATTAAAAGCATTGGGAGATAATGTGAAGCGATTTGAAAAAGCACATGGAGAAATAAAAGATTATGAACAGCCACCAATCCCACTGAATTTTGGACCAACTGGACAAGCATAATATAGAGACTGTCACTTCGAGTCCTTCGACGTCGCGCAGGATAAACTAAAGGTCGAGAAGTCTTTTTGTCAAACTTGGGCCCGTGATGAAAAAATTATCTAGCGTAGGAAATTGACGTATGAAAGATGCTGAAACGAGTTCAGCATGACGGAAGTTAAAACCAGTATCGTAACCCTGTCCCGATACTTCGGGAGTTTCAGGGTCTCTTATTCGGAGTAACTTTGAAAATACGTCAATGGTAGCTTGTCGAAGTTTAAAAGAAGAGAATATCAACGCATATTTCGATAGGCTCAATATGGACAGACCCTTCTAGTTCGTAACCTCGAGCCCTTCGGCTTCGCTCAGGATAAACTAAAGTCGAAAAGCTTAGGAACCTGTATATCCCAAGCATATATAGACAGGCTCATATGACATGTAGCTTAATAAGTATTATAGGGTAACAAAAAATCCGAAGATAACTCTTCGGCATTTTTTTATTAAGTATTAAGTAATGGCATTCTGAACGAAATGAAATGAAGTGAAGAATCTTTTGAGTGCTAAAGAGATTCCTCCTTTATCGGAATGACATTTTATGTGCCATTCCAATTATATAATTGTTAGAGGAAACTCAACTTCTAAAATTCAGATACCAAATGAAATTTTATACTTGGATATTTAGACTGTGTCATTTGTAAAGAGAACTGTGAATCTGCGAAGAAAACCAATTGGCCTCTTTTATCATGAGCTAAGAATTTTGCTTTCACCCTTTTGAAGTCTTTAAATTCTTCACTTTTTGGATCTTTCACTTCCACCCATGTTGCTTTGAATACATTTACATTCTCATAGGTACATTTAGCGCCATATTCATGTTCTAGTCTATATTGAATAACCTCAAACTGTAAAGCTCCAACCGTTCCTATTACTTTTCTATTATTCATTTCTAAGGTGAATAATTGCGCAACCCCTTCATCCATTAACTGATCGATCCCTTTTTCCAATTGTTTGGATTTCATTGGATCGGCGTTGTTAATGTATCTAAAATGTTCTGGAGAGAAACTTGGGATTCCTCTATAATGCAGCACTTCTCCTTCGGTTAGTGTGTCACCAATTTTAAAATTTCCGGTGTCATGTAACCCTACAATATCTCCAGGATAGGAGATATCTACAATTTCTTTCTTTTCAGCAAAAAAAGCATTGGGACTAGAAAACTTCAAATTTTTACCATGACGTACATGCAAATAAGGCTTATTTCTTTCAAAGATCCCAGAAACAATTTTTATAAAAGCCAATCGGTCTCTATGCTTAGGATCCATGTTAGCATGGATCTTAAATACAAAACCGGTAAATTGTTTTTCGTCTGGCTTTACAGTTCGTTCTTCACTGTCTTTTGCACGGGGAGTAGGAGCGATGCTAATAAAGCAATCCAGCAATTCTCTGACCCCAAAATTATTAAGTGCCGAGCCAAAAAATACAGGTTGTAAATTCCCTCCTAAATAAGCTTTATTGTCAAATTTGGGATAAACTCCCTCAATTAATTCAATCTCTTCTCTTAAAGTATCTGCAGCTTTAGATCCCAAAAGTTCATCAAGTTTTTCAGATTTAAGGTCCGAGATTTCAATGGTGTCTTCAATATCTTTTCTAGGATCTCCTGTAAATAGATTAATATTCTTCTCCCAGATATTATAGATTCCTTTAAAGTCGTAACCCATTCCAATAGGGAAACTTAAAGGAGTAACTCTTAAACTCAGTTTTTGCTCTATTTCATCTAGCAATTCAAAAGCATCTTTACCTTCACGATCCATTTTATTTATGAAAACGATCATTGGGATATTTCGCATTCTACAAACTTCAACTAGCTTTTCTGTTTGTTCTTCTACACCTTTTGCAACATCTATCACTACAATAACACTATCTACAGCAGTTAAAGTCCTAAAAGTATCTTCAGCAAAATCCTTGTGTCCGGGAGTATCAAGAATGTTTATTTTTATTCCATCATATTCGAAGGCAAGCACAGAAGTTGCAACAGAAATTCCACGCTGGCGCTCGATTTCCATGAAATCACTCGTAGCACCTTTTTTGATCTTGTTAGATTTTACCGCCCCGGCTTCCTGTATAGCACCACCAAAAAGCAAAAGCTTTTCAGTTAAAGTGGTTTTCCCGGCATCTGGGTGAGAAATAATGCCAAATGTTCTTCTTCTTTTTATCTCGTCGGTAAATTTCATATGCTTCTTTAAGGCTGCAAAGATAAAATTTTTGATCTAGAAAAGGGAATTGTTCTTTGATTTGGATTTTATTATTTAAAAATGAACTTACCGCTGTTAGCTCCTAATTTTCCTATGATTTGGTGATGCTATTTTGTATTTTTGATTTTCAATATTAGCTATGACAGAAGAAAAAGTGATCTTGGTAAATCAAAAGGATGAACCTATTGGTTTAATGCCAAAGATGGAAGCCCACGAAAAAGGACTGTTACACCGTGCATTTTCAGTCTTTATATTTAACGAAAAGAATGAATTGATGATTCAGCAAAGAGCACTGAGTAAATACCATTCCCCGGGATTATGGACTAATACCTGTTGCAGCCACCAAAGAGAAGGTGAAACTAATATTGAAGCAGGTAAAAGACGACTTCAGGAGGAAATGGGTTTTACTGCAGAATTGGAAGACACGATCTCTTTTATTTACAAGGCTCCATTTGATAATGGACTTACAGAACATGAATTTGATCATATATTAGTTGGGAATTATAATGAGGAACCTTCATTAAATCCTGAGGAAGCGGAAGCATGGAAATGGATGGGTCTGGATGAAGTAGCAAAGGACATGGAGAATAATCCATCGGTATATACAGAGTGGTTTAAGATCATTTTCGAGAAGTATTATCAATCTATAGAACGATGAAAGTAACAGTACATAGGAAGGCTCATTTTAATGCTGCGCATAGATTATATCGCAAGGATTGGGACGATCAAAAGAACCAGAATATCTTCGGAAAATGCAGCAACCCTAACTTTCATGGGCATAATTATGAATTAACGGTATCTGTTAAAGGAGATATAGATCCAGAAACAGGGTTCGTAGTAGATTTAAAGATATTGAAGGATCTTATTTCTTCAGAAATAGAAGAATATTTAGATCATAAGAATTTGAATGTTGAAGTTGAAGAGTTTAAGACTCTAAATCCAACAGCAGAAAATATCGCAGTAGTTATTTGGGGTAAATTAAGACCTAGACTTAAAGAAACTTTAGAACTTAGTGTAACTTTATATGAAACTCCAAGGAATTTTGTAACCTATAATGGAGAATAAATGGGTTTAAGCGTAGGAGATTCAATTCCAGCGATTAGTATTCCAGATGAAACAGGAGAACTTTTTGAGTTGAATAAATTTACGGGAAAGCAAGCATTGATCGTTTATTTTTATCCTAAGAACTTTACACCCGGTTGCGTTAAGGAAGCTTGCGATTTTCGAGATAAATATGAAGAATTTAAGGGATTGAATGCCGAAGTTATCGGGATAAGTTCCGACTCTGAATCTTCGCATAGGAGATTTAAGTCTACATACCAATTAGCCTTTATATTTTTATCAGATATAGATAAAAAAGCCCGTATGGCTTTCGGAGTGAAACCGGCACTTATGGGACTATTGCCTGGAAGAGAAACTTTTGTGTTTGATAAAAGTGGTACACTTATCATGCAGTACAACAATATAAGTGCAGCTTCTCACACCAAAAAAGCATTGCAAAAACTTAAGACCTTACAGGATGAAGAATGAATTATATCTTTTAAAATTTGAGCCTATACTTAAAGAAAAGATATGGGGCGGTAAAAAACTAAATGCTTTATTCAATAAAAAGATTAGCTCTAACAGAACTGGCGAAAGCTGGGAAATATCTGATCTGGAAAATGACAGATCTGTAGTTTCAAATGGTTCTTTAAAAGGTAAATCTCTTCAATGGCTATTAAAAGAGTATAAAGAGGAATTGGTAGGAAAGGAAGTGTTTAAGAACTTCGGAATTAAATTTCCATTACTTATAAAATATATAGATGCCGCTGAAAATCTTTCTATCCAACTTCATCCAAATGATAAGATCGCAAAGGAAAAGCATAATTCATTCGGAAAAACGGAAATGTGGTATATCATGCAGGCAGATGAAAACGCAGAGCTTATCTTAGGCTTTGAAGAGCCTATTTCCAAATTTCGGTATGTAGAACTTGTTGAAAAAAATGAACTTCCGGAAGCTTTAAATAAAGTTAAGGTAAAAGTTGGGGATGCTTTTATTATCCCTCCTGGTTTAGTCCACGCAATCGGGAAAGGAGTGGTGTTGGCCGAAATCCAACAAACTTCAGATGTTACTTACAGAATTTATGATTGGGACAGAAAAACTGAAACTGGTAAAAAAAGAGATTTGCATACCGCACTAGCATTAGAGGCAATAGATCTTTCCAGTGAGAACGGTCATGAAATAGCATACAAAATTCAGGCAAATTCTACTTCGGAAATAATTGCTAACAGTTATTTTAAAACAAATATTATTGCTGTTGAAGGTGAGTTAACTAAAGATTATTCTCAAATAGATTGTTTTTTAGTGTTAATGGGAGTAGAGGGAGAATCGTTTATTAGTTTGGAAAATGGAAATTCTGAGATTTTGAAACAGGGAGAAACCTTGTTAATACCGGCTTCAGCATCGAAAATTAAAATAAATAGTACAGAAGCTAAAATTTTAGAGGTAAGAGTGTAGTATTATTGGAAAATAGATTAAATTCGCAACTTAAAATTTAGAAAATATGGCAAGTAAGAGATTGTTAAAAAGGGATGTGAATTATGTGATGGGAGATATTATTGAAGCTGCATATATCCACCAATTAGCAGATCCTAAGCAAGACCCTAAAAAAACTGAGGCAATTGTTGATGAAGCTATCGTAGCTTTTGATGGCTTGATCGCTAAGATCAATCAGAAGAATGTTGAAGATAAAAAGAAACATTTTAAAGGTATAGAGAAGGATCTTGAAACTAAAGCGAATGCTTTGGTAGAGAAGATCAATAAATTATAATATTTATTAGACGCCGATGTAGCTCAGCTGGCTAGAGCAGCTGATTTGTAATCAGCAGGTCGTGGGTTCGAGTCCCTCCATCGGCTCTTGAAAAGCTTCTCCATTAGGAGGAGCTTTTTGCTTTTATCACAATAAGACGAGAAGCCTTTCCTGAGCGCAGTCGAAGGAAGTCCCTCCATCGGCTCTAGATTAAAAACCTCTCCAATAATGGATAGGTTTATTTATGGGTAAAATTTAAATGATTGTCTGCAAAGTATGATATTCTTATAGTTACCATTGACGTGCTGTATAAGTTGCTGATTTATAGATAATTGACACACTTAATTCTTTGCAAGTTTTTAATACGCTTTTTGTTATCATTGAGGTGATTTCAATAATTTAGAAAACACTCCTTTTAGTCGGTAATGATCTGTTTAATTTTTAAGATTGTTCATTTTTTTGTAATGCTTTCCTCTCGCTTCACTCGTCGGAAGCAATCAAAACGAACCAAAAAAAGGACACTTTTTTGTAGGTGTTTCAAATTATGCTACCGCATAATTTGAACCGTACTTCCACAGCTAAATTTTCTCCAAGGCTTCGAAAATTTCACGCCTTGGAAGTACTACACTTGCAAAAAAGAAGTTCTTAGTAAGATAAATCAGCTAGAAACAATCATACGTCAAAAACCTACTCTAGATAATTTTTTTATCACGGGTCTCAGCATGACTTGCCATACTTTTTTACTAATTGCGGATATTTATAAAAATTTATAATATTCCTAACCTTTAAAATAATTACTGGCTGGATTCAATGTTGTAACGCAACAAATCGTTGTTGGTTTTTGATGTTTCTAAGCTACAAATTTCAGCTCCATCTCCATCATTTCTTTAGGTGTTTTATAGCCTATGATTTTTCTCGGTCTATTGT
>NZ_VORY01000032.1 GCF_007997295.1 Gillisia hiemivivida
TAAAAAGTCTGGAAGGTAAAACAGAGAAACAAAAAAACCACTATAAGAAAAAAGAGCTAAAAAGATATGTTTGGGCGATAGCTAGACTTGGTGGTTGGAAAGGGTATGAAAGCAAAAGACATCCAGGTATAACAACCCTATGGATAGGATTGAAATATTTTAAAGCCGCAATGGAAGGATGGACCATTCATAAAGATATGTCCACACGATAGGACGCTTCGGGAGTTTGAGCATCTTTCATACGTCAATTTCCTACGCTAGATAATTTTTATCACGGGTCTCAACCTGACATTTGCAGGACTTATTTACATTAGAATATGAAACTATCTACTGACCACTATAATTATATTTAATTCAAAAATCCCTTTCAAGTTATTTTGAAAGGGATTTTTGGGTTTATTCGAGTAAATGTGCCTTAAGATCTGCATACTCCTTTATTGAGATTGAAATCTTTTCTTTATTTAAGATTGCATCAATAGCTGGCGGGATTTCCAATTTTTTCCCAATAACCCTCTCAACTGTTTCCAAAAATTTCACGGGATGAGCAGTTTCTAAAAAAGTACCATAATATTCAGGATGCTTTTTTAGAAATTCCTGTAAACCTAAATATCCAACCGCTCCGTGTGGATCCATTATATAACCAGTTTCATCAAACATCGCTTTCATAGCCTTTTTTGTATGGTCGTCAGTAAAACTATAGGAGGATAAATGATCTTTAAGATTCTTAAAATCTTTCTCAAAGAGTTCTATTATTCTAATAAAATTACTTGGATTTCCCACATCCATAGCATTGGAAATGGTTGAAATACTTGGTCTAGGCTCATATTTTTCAGAGTCAAAATATCTACCTATAACATCGTTCGCATTACTGGAAGCAATAAAATGGTCTATTGGTAGTCCCATTTTCACCGCCAACATTCCAGCACATATATTTCCAAAATTTCCACTAGGTACAGAAAAAACTATTTTTTTATCGATTTCAGCAAGTTGCTGATAAGCTATAAAATAATAGAACATTTGTGGTAACCATCGCGCTACATTTATAGAATTCGCTGAAGTTAATTGTCTATGTTTTTGAATCTCTTCATCTAAAAAAGCCTGCTTAACCATATCCTGGCATTCATCAAAAGTGCCATCAACCTCCAGCGCAATAATATTTTCGCCAAGTGTAGTAAGCTGCTTTTCCTGAATTTCGCTAACTTTTCCTTTAGGGTAAAGAATAACTACATCAATTCCGTCTACACCAAGAAAACCATTTGCTACGGCTCCTCCTGTATCTCCAGAAGTTGCTACCAAAACAGTAACATTTCCAACATTACCCTTTTTAATAAAATAACCTAAGCTCCCTGCCATAAATCTTGCACCTACATCTTTGAACGCCATGGTTGGACCATGAAAAAGCTCTAAAACTCCAATATTTTCATTAATTGAAACCACAGGAAAATCAAAATCTAATGTGTGTTCAATGATCTTGGTTAATTCTGAACTAGGTATTTCATCTCCTACAAAATTTTTGATTACTTGAAAGGCCAGATCTACTTTAGAAAAACCATTGATATCCTTAAAAAATGATTTAGGTAAACTAATGACCTTCTCGGGAAAGTACAAGCCTTTATCTGGTGCAAGCCCTCTTAGTACTGCATTCTCAAAACTGGATGTATGCTCTCTGTTATTTAAGCTGAAATATTGCATTATAAAATTTTAATTCCTTGAGTATTAATTTCTGATTGATGTAGATCGAAATCTATTCCTTTTTCCTGATAAAACAATTGCATAGCTTCCTTTACACTTGCGGCAACAGTATCTCCTTTACACATTGCAAAAACTGAAGGTCCTGAGCCTGAGATCCCAAAGCCTAAAGCTCCATTTTCCAATGCGACTTTTTTAAGATCATCAAAAAAAGGAATTAAGATAGAACGCACCGGTTCTATGATCTTATCTTCCAAGCTACGCCCTAACAACTCATAATCTTCTGTATATAAAGCGCTTATTAAAGCTCCCAGGTTTCCCCATTGGCTAACAGCATCTTTTAAATACACACTTTGTTTTAAAATTGACCGGGAATCCTTGGTTTTCAATTCAATTAATGGGTGCAAAATAACAACTCTTAATTGTGGAGGTGATGGTAATGAAACTACTTCTAATGGTTGATAACTCCTTACAAGATTAAAGCCTCCCATTAAAGCAGGAGCAACATTATCTGCATGTGCGTTACCACTGGCTAAACGTTCTCCCTCCATAGCAAACGGAATAAGTTCTTTAATTGTAAAGGGTTCTTCCAGCAGTTTATTAACCGCATATACCGCTCCTGCAGAGCTAGCGGCACTACTCCCTATACCACTTCCCGGCTTAATATGTTTATCTATCTCAATATCAAATCCTTGAGTAGAATTTAGGTTTTCTAATAATGCCTGCACCGCAACACCAGCTACATTATTAAGAGTTTCCATTGGAAGCACTTGCCCTGTAATTCTAGTAATTCTTACCTGATTAACATTGTTTTTTTTAATATACATTTCGTCTCCCACATTGTCCAGACAGCATCCAAGCACATCAAAACCGCAGGAAAGATTAGCCAATGTTGCCGGAGCAAAGATCTTAATTTCTTCCATTAGCTATTTTTTACCTATTCTTATTATGTCTGCAAATATTCCTGAAGCAGTAACGTCTGCCCCTGCTCCTGCTCCTTTAACTATTAAAGGTTGCTCACTATATCTATTAGTAAAGAATAAAACGATATTATCGCTACCACTTAAATTATAAAAAGGATGTTCGGGTCCCACTTGTTGTAAGCCTACCTTAGCTTTTCCATTATCCAATTGAGCGACATATTTTAATTGCTTATTATTAGCTTCGGCGTCCTCATACATCTTTTTGAAGTCGTCTTCATCCTTTTTCAGTAACTCAAAAAATGCGTCATTGGTAGTGGTATTCAAACTTTTTTCAGATAAAAAACTATCATTCTCAATATCACTTAATTCCATTTCTAAACCACTCTCACGAGCAAGAATGAGTATTTTTCGGGACACATCAATTCCACTTAGATCAATTTTCGGATCTGGCTCCGTATATCCTTCAAGCATTGCCTGTTCCACAGTTTTGTAAAATGGCTCCTCTGCATTATAATTATTGAAAACGAAGTTTAAGCTTCCTGAAAGCACTGCTTGAATTTTATGAACTCTATCTCCTGAAGCCATTAAGTTCTTAAGCGTATCTATTATAGGTAATCCTGCTCCTACATTGGTTTCATATAAAAAAGAAGCACCATACTCTCTTGAAAGATCTTGCAAATTCTGATAATTAACAAAATCATCTGCGCAAGCAATTTTATTACAAGTCACTACAGATATAGAATTTGCCAAATATTGTCTATACCAGGCTGCGATCTCCGGACTTGCTGTATTATCTACAAAAATACTGTTACGTAAATTGAGATCTTTAACTCTTTCAAAAAAATCTTCCTTAGATGCGGTTTGTCCCTTTTCAAGATCTTGCTGCCAGGTGTTAATATCTATTCCCTCTTCAACAAATAACATTTTTCTTGAATTGGAAATCCCAAGAATACGGATCTTAAGACTCAGTTTTCCCAAAAGGTATTCTTCCTGTTGTTTCAATTGTTCTATCAATTTACCACCTACATTTCCCACTCCGGTTATAAATAAATTGAGCTCTTTGGAAGGCACCTCAAAAAACTGTTCGTGCAAGGTGTTTAAAGCCTTTTTAACGTCTTTTTTGGCAATCACAGCAGAGATATTCCTTTCTGAAGATCCTTGTGCGATCGCTCTTATGTTAATGTTGTTATTTCCCAGCGCGCTAAACATTTTTCCACTTAAGCCATGATGGCTTTTCATTCTATCTCCCACCAAGGCAATAATTGCTACATTATCTTCTATCTCTACTGGTTTGATCTTGAAGTTTTGTATCTCAACTTCGAAGGCCTCGTTAATTGCATCTTTTGCTTGAATTGCCTCCTCATCTTTTACAGCTATACAAATACTATGTTCAGAAGAAGCTTGTGTAATAAGAACCACATTTATCTTTTCCTGAAATAATACCTCAAAAAGTCTTTTTGAAAAGCCAGGAATACCAACCATGCCACTACCTTCTATGTTCAATAGTTTAATTGAATCTATATGTGTGATTCCAGTAACCCATCTAAAATTCTCCTTGCTGGATTTGGATATTACAGTTCCAATTTCAGAAGGCTTAAAGGTGTTCTTTATGTGGATCTCTATTTGTTTATTTAATAAAGGCTGTAAAGTTGGCGGATATAAAACTTTGGCACCAAAATGAGATAATTCCATTGCCTCTTCATAAGATATGTTTTTCAAAGGATACGCATGAGATACGATACTTGGATTAGCGGTATACATTCCATCTACATCTGTATAGATTAACACTTTATCGGCATCTAAGGCTCCTGCAAAAATAGCAGCAGTAAAATCTGATCCTCCTCTTCCTAATGTGCTAGGAACTCCTTGTTCATTATTAGCTACAAACCCTGGTACTACAAAAAGATCGGCTTTATTATCATTAAAATAGTTGTGAATATTTGTATTGGTCTTAACATAATTAACCTGCACCTTTTCATTCTCATTTTTGCAAACAATAAGATCTCTGGAATCAACAAATTTTACATTTATATTTAATGCTTTAAAATACTCCGTAATTATAAGTGAAGACAGGATCTCGCCATAACTAGCAATCACATGTTTGGTCTTATTGGAAAGTTCATTTAACAAATAGACTCCTTCGTAAAGTGTTTCTAAGCCATTAAATTCAGTTTTCACCTTGCTTAGGATAGCGCTCTGATTTTTAATTGGAATAAGCTCCTTAATAGCATCTAAGTGTCTTTTTTCGTTTTCCTGAAGGGTTTTCTTATAACTTAAATCGCCGGAAGCAGCAAGATCAGCCATTTGTAAAAAATCGTTTGTTACTCCACCAAATGCAGAGAAAACTACTAGGCTTGTATCTTCTTGTAGTTTTTCTTGAATGGTTTCTGAAACTAATTTTATTCTACTTGGAGAGGCTAATGAAGATCCTCCGAATTTCATTATATTCATGCTGTAATTATTAAGATTGTAAAAAAAATGGAAAAATAGGTGCGGAAGTTTTATATATAATACCCCATAGGGGTAATAGAAAACATATATATAGCAGTATTGCCTGAAGTGCCAGGAATAATTGTTGAAATGCTATTTGAAAAATTTTTATAAATCATGTTTTCTTAAAAAACTGATTATAAATGTATACATAAAAGTTCTCTTAGAGACCTTTTATTATATTTAAAATAAATATTAGAGTATTCTTATTCAGTAGATTATAAATTAACAAATCTGATAATTTAAAGATTTTAAATTATCAGATTCGTATAAAGATTGAATACTTTTCAATTGTAGAAGTGCTTCAATTGAATTTTAAAAGTGAAAATTCAATTATTTCAAAGGTTTTACACCTAATTGTTTTAAGATTCCAAGTTCATCTGTAGCTCCCCAGCGTTCTACTAATTTCCCATTTTCGAATCTTCCAATTTGCATCCCTCTCACTTTAAAGGATTTTCCAGTAGGAGAAACTCCCATAAATTCTCCTTTGTGGGTTCCTGAAATTGTATAGGCAAAACTTACATTATCTTCATCAGTCACCATATGCTCTACTTCTATACCAAAGTCTGGAAAAGCAGTTCTCATCATACTAAAAAAGTCTATAAAGCCTTGTGCTCCGGCACCTTGAATATCTGCTGGATCATGATCTTTCACTTTTTCTGAAACCACCTCACGAATCATTTCTAATTTCCCGGTTTTTACAGCTTCGCCAAATTTTTCTTGTGCTTTTATATTTTTATCTTTACTCATAATATGATTTTTAGATTTTAAATAATGAGCTTCAATTTATAAATCGAAGCTCTAAAATTATCCAAACACAACGTTAAACTTATATTATAATCCACTAATGTAGCTTCCGTAAAGGTCTTTAAACTGCATTCCTGCTGTAGACCTATATTTATTAAGTTTTTTATATTCTACTAAACCCCACAAAACAAATTCCTTTAAGAAATAAGAATCCTCCTTAGAAATATCTGATTGATATTTATCTATTAGTTGATTTAGTGGTGGAATAGAATCTAATCTTTCTTTATATTCTTTTTCTGAAAGATCATCTAACAATTCAAATCCGCTTTCAGCAAAGAACCATTCTACTAAGTCATTATAAGGATTGTTTTCATCTACTTTTTCCAACTTTTCGATCTTTGGAAAAAATTTAGGGAATAAGGTTTTCACCGCATCACTAATTAGTTCTTGAGCAACCACAGCACTCCCCTCCTGTTCGCCTTCATATACCAATTCAATTTTTCCTGTAATGGCAGGTATTATTCCAAGGAAATCACTAAAACGCAGTAAAGTTTTATCTTCTCCTGTTTTTAAAGCTCTACGCTCTGCGGCACTCAATAGGTTTTCAAAAGCCGAAATACTTAATCTGGCACTAATTCCACTTCTGGAATCTATATATTCATTATCTCGAGCCTCAAAACTTATTTGCTCCAAAAGATCTTTAGCCAATTCTGGTACATGTACCAAACCAAGTTGACGCTCATCTAATTTAGCTTCTTGCTGCGTGATTGTCTTAGCAACTTCTATAGTACGAGGATAATGTGTAAGTATTTGAGAGCCAATTCTATCTTTTAGAGGAGTTACAATACTACCTCTATTGGTATAATCTTCAGGATTTGCAGTAAATACAAATTGCATATCTAATGGCAATCTTAATTTGAATCCACGTATTTGGATATCCCCTTCTTGTAGAATATTAAAAAGTGCTACCTGAATTCTAGCTTGTAGATCTGGAAGTTCGTTGATCACAAAAATACTTCTGTTCGCACGTGGGATCATCCCAAAGTGGATAACACGATCATCTGCATAGCTCAATTTTAAATTGGCAGCTTTAATTGGGTCTACATCCCCAATAAGATCGGCTACTGTTACATCTGGAGTTGCTAGTTTTTCGAAGAATCGCTCCTCCCTTGCTACCCAGCTGATTGGTGTACTATCTCCTTTTTCTTTAATTAACTCTTTTGCATATCTTGAAATGGGATTAAAAGGATCGTCATTAATTTCTGAGCCTTCAACAATGGGCATCCATTCATCTAAAAGATTAACCATAAGTCTGGCCAACCGAGTTTTTGCTTGTCCTCTCAAGCCAAGAAAATTAATATTATGCTTAGAGAGGATAGCACGTTCCAGTTCTGGGATAACGGTATGTTCGTAGCCATGTATCCCTTCAAAAGAACTTTTCCCGTTTTTAATATTGCTTAATAAATTCTGTCTTAATTCTTCTTTTATACCCTTGGTTTTATATCCTGAATTCTTTAGTTCGCCAAAAGTTTTTATATTCTCTATTTTCATATCTTTTTTATTATTTAGTCCGAAGAAATTCTCTGGACTCAATGTGTTTTTTGAGTTATTTTAAATTGAAATTTTATTAGCCTCTAATTTTCTTCTTTCTGTTATTTTCATAATCTTCAAAGATCATTTCCCCTAAACCTTTGAGTCCGGTGAAAAATGCTTTTCCATGATTGGCTTGTGTAAATTCTCTAACAAACCTTTCTAGATAAGGATCTTGGGCTATCATAAAAGTGGTGATGGGAATATGTAATTTTCTAGCCTGGCTGGCAGCATTGTAACATTTCTCTATTATATATGGATCTAGACCTACACTATTCTTATAATAAGTTCCATCACGTTCTCTTATACAACTCGGCTTCCCATCTGTAATCATAAAGATTTGCTTATTCGTGTTTCTTTTACGCCTTAAGAGATCCATTGCCAGTTGCAATCCAGCCACTGTATTGGTATGATATGGGCCAACATTTAAATAAGGAAGATCTCCAATAGAAATAGCCCATGCATCATTCCCAAAAACAAGAATATCCAAAGTATCCTTAGGATATCTGGTTGTAATAAGTTCTGCTAAAGCCATGGCTACTTTTTTGGCCGGAGTAATTCTATCTTCACCATATAGAATCATACTATGACTAATATCTATCATAAGTACAGTGCTCATCTGCGATTTATGATGAGTTTCTTCTACTACAAGATCATCTTCAGTCATTTTAAATTCTCCAATACCATGATTGATCTGGGCATTTTTTAAACTTTCTGTCATAGATATCCTGTCCAAAGAATCCCCGTAATGGAATTCCTTGAACTCACCTGTGTGCTCATCACCTAAACCTTGGTGTTTCGTAGAATGGTTTCCGGAGCCGCTTCTTTTAATCTTTCCGAAGATCTGATTTAAAGCTTGCTGTCTTATGGCTCTTTCAGTTTTAGCTGTAATTCCCATGCCTCCCGTTCCATCGGGTTTTATCTCTTCGCGGATATATCCTTTTTTCTTAAGATCTTCTATAAAATCGTCTATTGTATATTCACTTGTGGTGAGTTTGTATTCAACATCTAACTGTCTTAACCATTCTATAGCTTCATCAAAATCTCCAGAAGTATGGGTAATCAACTCTTTAAAAATTTCGAATAGTTTATCGAACGGGCTTATATTTTCCTCTTCAAATTTTTTGAAAATAAAACCGCTGCGTATGCTTTCATCCTTCTTTTTCATACTTTAAAGTTAACTTATTTTAAGCGTACTATGAAGTTATACTAATGTGAACAGGCACTAAACTTTTGTTAATTTGAAAATAACTCCTAGACTTTCATATTGAAGTAGTCGAGAAAAATATGTGAGAATAGATTCTTGATGTTATACTTTTCTTAAACCTTTTCACTTTTGTTCAATATACATGAGATTTGCCGAAAAAATAAGAAATGATAAAATCCCCCTACCTACTTATAGCTTGTTGTTTGTTTACTTTTTCTGGATTCTCCCAAGAGAAAATGAAATCACCTTATGAGACGGATATTGTAAAAGACGGGATTTGGATCACTTCTGCAGTGGGTCTAAATGTTCTGGGCTTCAAATTAATCCAAGAAAAGGATGAGCTTACATTAAATGAATTAAACCAGCTATCTAAAGATGAAGGTTGGGGAGTAGATCGTTGGGCAGCAGGATACTATTCAGAAAAAGCGAATGCTGATAGCTATATTCCATTTTATGCATCTTTTGTAATGCCTTTTGCACTTTTAATAAATGAAAATGAACGTGGACATGCCGGGCAAATTTCTGTTCTTTTTGTAGAAACCATGGCTACTACAGGTGCTTTATTTACAATTACAGCTGGACTGGTTGAGAAAAGCAGACCTTTAGTTTATAACGAATCTCTTGAAACCGGGGAAAGAATTGAAAATGACGAACAACGTTCTTTTTTTGCAGGGCATACCGCGGCTACAGCAGCAGCTACTTTTTTTGTTGCTAAAGTTTTTAACGATTTTAATCCTGACTCTCCATTGAAACCTTACATCTGGGGAGTTGCTGCGGCAATACCAGTATCTGTAGGATATATGCGTATTAAAGCTGGAAAACATTTCCTTACAGATAATTTAATTGGGTACGGAGTTGGTGCAGCAGCTGGTGTTTTAATTCCTGAGTTACATAAAAAAGCGGATAAGAATCTTCAAATTTATCCAAGCACTAGTTTTAATCATGGAGAATATAATTTCTCTTCACAAGGATTAACTTTAAACTATCAGTTTTAAAAGAAACCCTAAATTGCGGTTTAATTATTTAACTGTGCTAATTCAGATTAATGGAAGTTTCAGAAATTATAGTTACCATTTTAGGGATAATCATGCTTATTCCAACGCTAGCTTCTATTACAAGATTTGACCAATGGTGGGTACGCGGATTCGATTTTCCAAGAATACAAATCAGTTTCTTAATAATTTCTGTTCTAATAACCTACCTCTTATTTGTTGATGTAAGTAATGGATGGGAGATTAGTTTAGTTGTTCTTTTAATCTTTAGCCTGTTTTATCAGGCGGTTAGAATTTACCCATACACAACTTTAGCAAAGAAAACGGTACAATCTTTTAATGGTGACGACACCAAAAATCATATTTCTATATTGGTAAGTAATGTTCTTTCTACTAATAATAGGTATGATAAATTAGTGGATCTGGTAAAAACCAAGAAGCCAGATCTATTGCTCACCTTAGAAACAGATAAAAAATGGGAATCCGGGTTGAGTGAACTAGAAAATGATTATAAATACACAGTTAAAGTTCCGCTGGAAAATCAATATGGAATGCATTTGTATTCTAAATTGGAATTAAAAGACATACAGGTTAAATATCTTATAGATGAGGAAATCCCCTCTATTCACGGGCATGTTATTTTACCAAATGACCATGTTGTGAAAATCCACTGCTTACATCCTAAACCGCCAAGCCCTTCAGAAGATCTCACTTCTACCAACAGAGATGCAGAACTGCTATTTGTAGGCAGAGATGTTAAAAAAGACAAGGAAACAGTATTAGTTTTAGGAGATTTAAATGATGTGGCTTGGTCTCGTACTACAAGATTATTCCAGAAGATAAGTGGTTTAATGGATCCTAGATTAGGGAGAGGCTTCTTTAATACATTTAGTACTAAATATTTATTCCTTAGATGGCCTCTAGATCATGTTTTCCATACTTCGGATTTTACTTTAGTAGAAATTGAACGCCTAAAAAGTATAGAATCAGATCACTTCCCAATGTTCATTAAACTGAATTATGAACCTAGAGCTGAAAGCTTTCAAGATAAGCCTGAAGGAGCAGATGAAGAAGAGGAAGAATGGGCCGAAGAGAAAATTAATGAAGGGAACCCAACGGAAACCGATGTCTAATTTGGTTGAGGAAAAAAAGGTTTGAAAATTGGTAACTCTTTGAGTTGCTCACAATTTTTCGCTGTAATTGGCTTTTCTATAAAATTGATGATCTTATTGTACTTTTTCGCCTTTTCTTTATCATTATAATCTATAGAAGAAGATACCATCAAAACATAAACATTCTCTTTTATTGACATTTTTTCGATCTCATCTAAGAATTCCCATCCATTCATGATTGGCATATTAATATCCAACATCAATAAATAATGATGCTCTGTAGATGCTGAATTTAAATATTCAACTGCTTCAAATGCTCTCTTAAATTTTATAGGTTCCTTAGTAACCTTACAATTTTGCAGTAATTTGCCTTGAACTAATCTAACAATATCATCATCATCTATTATCAATACTTTCAGCATTATCGGGGATTTAAAGTTACATCTTCAGTCTTCCTTGTTATATTTCGAATAATATCATCTAATTCCTTGGCTGAAGTGTTAATATGCTCTAGTAATTGAGATTGCTCATCGACATCTGGATAGCTTTGAATTAAATCTACTAATCCCATGATCCTTGCCAAAGGAGCTCGCACTACATGAGACTGCGTCCATGCAATATCCTTTAGTCTGCTATTATGATCTTCTATAGTTTGAATATAATTTTGAATTTCCGTAATGTCTTGCATAGCACCAATAATACGTATGGTGTTCGTCTTCTCATCTGTAATTAAGTAACTTCTATCTAAAACATATTTATAGCTACCATCTGCACACCTAAACCTATATTCAATTTGAACATTTCTAGATTTTGCGTTTCTAACATCTTCAGAAAAACTTCTAACTCGTTCTCTATCTTCTGGGTGTAATCTTTCATTCCACCAAACACCTGTGTTTTCAATATCATTTTTAGAATAGCCAAAAACACTTTCTATTCCTTCATTGTAATACATTTTATCATTCACTACATCGTAATCTGTAATAGTATCACTAGTTGCTTTGGCAACAATATCGTAGCGCTTTAAGCTATGTATTAATTTTTTTTCTTGTTTAATAAATTCGGTAATATCTCTAGAGTTGGCAACCAATCCATTAATAGAAGGATCATCATTTAAATTGGTTACTATAGTCTCTATATAACGCCACTTATTATCTGAAGATTTAATTCTATAAGAAGGAATTTGAATTCGTTTATTATCCTTTAGTTTTAATAAATATTCTTTTACACTTTCAACATCGTTTTTATGAATGTAATGGAAAAAATTATGTTTGATCATATCAGAATCAGAAATGCCCATCAATTGTGAAGAAGAAGGACTTACGTAGGATAAAGCACCAGAAAAGTCCATAATCATTATCAGGTCTGATGCATCTTGTACAAGTGCTTTAAAACGTTTTTCACTAGCTTTTAAAGCTTGCTCGGCTTCCATTTGACCTGTAATATCTTTAATTTGCGTAACGCGTGCTTCTCTTCCATCAAAATCTATCGGATTACTCAAAATTTCTACATGAATTATAGAACCATCTTTTTTAAGATGTTTTACACTCGTGTTAAACTTTTCATGATAATTTTCTTTCCAAGTACGTTGTATCTCCTCTCTTATCCCAGCCACCCAAAGATCACGCACATTCATGCATAGGAATTCATTTGTTGAATATCCATACAATTTAATTGCCGCATCATTTACTTTAAGAAAGTCTAAAGTGTGTTTATCCAGAACCCACATTGGGTAGGGACTGAAATCGAATAATGCTTTATACTTTCTTTCAGATTCGTTTAATTTAAAGTCAATGTTTTTACGCTCTATGCTGTAGTATATACTTTTAGCAAGCTGAGGAGCGCTTAGCTCATCTTTTAGTAAATAATCTGAAATACCAAGTGAAAGTGTTCTAACACCAAATTCCTTGTTCGAAAATCCTGTTAAAACTATTATTGGAATATTCTTAGATAATGAAACCATGTTTTTCACCAAAGTTTCATTATTCTCTACATCTGGTAAGGATAAATCCAACAAAATAACTTTGTAGTTATGAGTATTTACCAACTTACCCTTAGCCTCTTGAAAAGTAGTAGCTCGAGTTAAATTAATTTGTAAATGCTCTTCTCCAAGATAATCTTCAATTAAAATATAGTCTCCTATATGATCCTCTATTACAAGAATATTCAAAACTTCGCCACGCTCCGTCATATAAAATCTATTTATTAACTGGTAGTTTTGCAGTAGTTAACCAAAATGTTTCTATTAAAGAGATAACCTTAGAAAAATCATTTGCATCTACAGGTTTGGTTATATAACAGTTAGCTTGGTTTTTATAGCATTGATTTATATCGTTGCTGGAAGACGAGGTGCTTAGCATTATCACGGGGATATGATTAATGTTGCTATTAGATTTTATTTCCTTTAAAACCTCATAACCATTCATTTTGGGAAGGTTTATATCTAACAAAATAAGATCTGGAGTTATTGCTGAGTTATACTTATCTTTCTTTTCCAAATATAACAAAGCTTCCCAACCATCTTTTACAACTTGCAATTCTTTCAAAATATCGCCTTCTAACAAAGCTTCTTTTGTTAACAGTATATCTCCTTCATTATCTTCAATAAGTAAAATATTTATAGGGATCATAGGGTTATTTTTAAAGGGCTCTCAAATATACTAATTTTGTTTTTTAATTGTAATATGGAAAGTACTTCCTTTATTCATTTTGGAACTTACCCAAATCTTCCCTCCATGGTTCTCAATAATTTTTCTACATATTGCCAAACCAATGCCTGTACCAGAGTAATTATCTTTGCTATGCAATCTTTGGAATACCACAAATATCTTTTCAAAAAATTGCTCCTCAATTCCAATTCCGTTATCTGTGACATCTATTTGCCAAAAATCCAAGGTATCAAAAACTTCAATTTTAATTTCAGCCTTATTCTCTGAATTCTGATATTTTAATGCATTGGTAATTAAGTTAGACAAGACTCGTTGCAAGGGACTGGATGCGGCATAAATTTTAGGTAAGTCTTTATATAAAATCTTTCCATTAGCTTCAGAGATCAAGTCTTTATGAAGCTTAATAATTTCTTCAAGCATTATATTTAGATCTATTTCCTCGAGCTGGTAGTTCATTCTTCCAACCCGAGAATATTCTAAGAGATCTAATAGAATTTGTCTCATTCTTACTGCCCCATCTGTAGCATAATAAATGTATTGCTGAGCTTTGGGGTCTAATTGATCTTTATATTTTTTATTTAACTGAGTTAAAAAACTGGTTACCATCCGTAATGGTTCTTGCAAATCATGGGAAGCTATATACGCAAACTGTTCTAATTCGGCATTTGATGTTGCTAACTCATTTGCCCTGTTATTTAATTCAGAATTCAATTGCTCTAATGCAATCTCATTTTGCTTTAATTGGCTTATATCTTGAAGAGAGCCGATCATTCTAATAGCATCGCCTTCTTCATTTCTCGTAATTAAACCTCTATCCATTACTATAGAAATTTCTTTATTTGCTTTTACCAGTTTATAGCCATATTCCCAAAAGTTTACAGAACTGTCCTTGAGAGCATTCTCTAAACTTAAAATTACTTCATCCTTATTGTCCGGATGCAATTGATTCTCCCAATGCTCTAATCCATTTTCCAACTCAGGGATTTCATATCCATAGGTACTAAAATAAGCCATACTCCATTCCATGGTATTATTGGGAATATCCCAATCATAAATTGCTTCATGAGTTACTTTCGTAATAAGATCGTAACGCTCTTTAGCTATTCTAATCTCTTCGTCTGCCCGCTTTTTAGTGGTGATATCTTTGAAATAAATAGAGAGTCCAGATGGGCTAGGATAGGCATTTACCTCGAACCAAGTATCATATGCTTTGAAATAATCTTGAAAAGAAACTTTTTCACCTGTTTCTAATGCTTTTGAATACTTTTTGTACGAATCTGAATCTTTAGCTTCTGGAAAGAAATCCCATAAATATTTATCCAATATAGAATCTTTGGAGATCCGTAATAATTTCTCTGCTTCTTTATTAAAGTAAGTTACTATCCAGTCTTTTGTTACAGAGAAAAAACCATCTGTAATACTTTCCAGAATATTATTTACTTGATTGTTGAATTTCTTTAATTCTTTCTCATAATTCTTACGATCTGTGATATCTGTATGGATGCCATATACTGCAATTAATTCATTATTCTGATTAAATATAGGTCCCCCACTAAATTGATAATCTAAAACTTTATTAGATTTATCTAAGAGTTGAATGTCTCCATTCCATGATTTCCCATTTAAAAGTTGATTAAAAACTTCTTCTCCTTGATGTTCATTTCTATAAGCGTTCTTAATTTTTATTATTTGATTAAGTTCTTCTTCGTTATAGCCTAATGCTTTTTTAAAGGAACTGTTTAGATAAACATCTCCTGATTTTAAATCTAAAATAGTAACTCCTTCTGACGAACTTTCAATTACATTTTTAAATTTCAGCATTTCTAAATTTGCTGTTTTTAATGGTGTTATATCAAGACCGAAAAGATTAATTACACCATCATCTGAAATTATTTCTGAAGGAGTCCAGGAAATCCATTTCCAATCTCCATCCTTAGTCCTGCACCTACCCTCATAAGATCTAGGAACATAGCCTTGAGTCACTTCTTTTAACCTTTTAAAGGACACACTTACTTCTTCAGGATGCAAGAATTCATGATAAGGGGTATTTAATAGTTCTTCTTCAGAGTATCCAAATATTTTAGTAAAAGAAGGGCTTACTTTCTTCATATATCCATCCAACCCTATAACCGCAATTAAATTAGGGGAGTACTTGAAAAGATTATTAAGTTGAGATTCGGTCATCTTCCTTTGGATATCACTGGAAATCTGCAAGCTTAATCTATTTATTATATCCTTTATTAAGCCAACTTCTCTATCTCGTTTTATACCATAAAACGTGAGCACTTGTATTACATTTTTATCAAAAACTATAGGCACTCCTAAAAGGATACTATTGGATTCTAAGACTAATGAAATTTCTGAGGTTTGAGATTCTAACACAGTCTTAGGAAGGCTTTTTGATGACAATATGTTTATAACCTCTTTGTTTATAGTTACATGTTCTTCTTTCTTATAATTTACAAGTTCTTTTAAATTACCGTCTATTATCCCAACTTCCCAAGCCTGAGCAAAATCGAAATCAAAATATTCGGAAATTGTTTGGATAGTATCGCTCAAACCTTGCCTTAAGTTTTTAGATGCACTTAAAGAATTAATTAATTTTGAAATTAATTTTTGTTCTTGTTCAAATTCATAATTCTCAGTAATATTCCGAGCAATTCCTACCAAGCCAATTACATCACCTTCTTTTGTTTTAAAAGGAACTTTTGTGAGTAAAATCACTTCTTTTTTCCCTTTATGATCATAAACAACATCCTTACGATTGATAACAGCGAGATCATTTTCCATTACCGATTTGTTATCCATTGTAATCTCCTTGCCATAGTCCTCCGATAAATATTCTGTAGGTTTTAAATTTAGTAATTCAGCTTCGGTTCCTTTCCCCATATAATCTGAATAAAACATTTTATTAGCAAGAATTAATTCATCCCTTCTATTTTTAACAAAAATATAATCGGGTATATTATCGATGATCGCTCTTAAAATATTTCGTTCTTCTTCCAGTTTAGATCTAACAGCATTCATTTCTGAGGCGTTTTTTGCAATACAATACATTAATTGCTCTTCTTCTACCCAACGAACGGACCATACCATGGGCACAATAGAACCATCTTTTTTAAAATATCTATTGGAAAAATTAGTTTTATTATCCCCGCTCATGATCTCTTGAGCAGCGACCGTTGTGGTTTCCCAATCCTCCTGTAAAACAAATTCCATGTAAGCTTTACCATATAATTCTTCAGGTTTATAACCCCACATTTCATAACAAGCCTCATTAATATGAACGAAACAGCCCTCCTTATCTATAGTACAAATAACATCTAAAGATTGGTCTAGAATCGTTTTATAACGATGTTCCAGATCTTTTGAATGTTTTTTAGTTAATTCTGATTCTGTGATATCTTTTGCAATACCAAAAACACCTGTTATTTCTCCGTTTATTATAATTGGAAAATTGGTTATATTTATTACTATTTCAGTTCCTTTAAAACTCCTCATTCCAGTATTGTAATTCTGAAATTCACCTTTTACGGCCTTAAGAAAATGATTGAGCACCATTTCTTGATCTTTCTCGGGAATAAGCGGTAAAAAACTATGCTTTAATAATTCTGAATTTGAAATTTCAGTCATTTTACAAGCGCTTTCATTAGCAGAAATAAAATTTCCTTGTAGATCAAAAGAATAAACAGCGTCTGGGTGATTATTAAATAAAGATTCAAAAACTTGGGAAGTTTTATTTAAAATCTCAACCTCTTGAATTGATTCTTTTGAAATTGAAGTAGTTGTTCCATAATTAATTGCATCAGAAGTTGTGATACGAATTTCAATGAATTTAATCTCAGCTTTTTCAACAAGAGTTTTCCTGAACTGAATATCTTTATTTGTAGAACTGCTTTTAATTGTAACACTAGTTGAATATCCGGCTAAAGCTTCGTTAAACTGATTTAAAAATTCCTCTAAAGATTCTAATGGAATGATTTCAAATAGGCTCTCCTTTTCTTGTAAAGATAAATTGAAATGGAATTCTAAAAAGTCAGCTGTTTCAGAATTAATAATCTCAATTCTTCCATTCAGATCAACAAAAAGAGAATATTCAGGTTTGCTTCTTAACCTGTTAGAAGGTTCGCTATTTAAAATTTCAGAGATCAGGGACTCTCTCTTTAATTTTTCAAAATTTTGACTGGGCATAAGTATAGGTTAGGGTAATTTTGGCTACAAATGCTAAAAGATAGAAAAGTTTATCTTAGGAAACAAGAAGCTTAAAGTAAGTAGATGTGTTGTGATTTTGAAGATGTACTTTTACCTCGAGCTAAAGAATCCTATTAATAAAATTCAAAATCATGAACCTTTGGGCAAGCCCATGAGCTATGGCTCGGGAGGAAGATGCTTTTGACAATTCGACGCAGGCCCGCCAGAATGTTTCGAGCAGACCTGGGGAACCTGCCCAGCCGGTCAGGCGGGTTAAACCCCCAATGAGGGATTAAAAGAATTTTTTACTTATCTGAACCCCCGCACCAAAATTAGGAGCAGCTATAGAATTAAGATCAGCACCAACTTGAAGATTTACGTCAAATGAATCTTGCCAAACTTTAAGATCCAAGTAGGTAGATAGAATATTACTAATAACTTTACTTCCTCCGTTTTTCCCTCCATAATTTTTTCTATAGCTTGTTAAAAGCTTATAAGGCAAATCTCCTAGCACTCCGGATAAACCAATATGATGCACAATGATCTTATTATTATTAATCCTGAATCTATCATCGTCTAATGTTATAAACGGTACTCCTAGTATTCTATTTTCGTAAGTCCAACCAGATCTGTACAAATTATTATTGAAGTAATTATCATAACCATCGGAAGTTATATCATTATCACTTTGATCCCTTGTATAATAGAATTCATACATAACAGAATTGATAAAGTTATCTGAATCTGGGCTTTCAATAAAAACACCATATCTCCCATCAGGAGTGTTTCTTAATATCCTTCCAGAACCATCTTCGAACAAATGATTATACAAAATTTCGACTTTATAATCGTTTACTGAAGTAGTTAGATAAACCTCATAACTCCCAAGATGATTTCCGAGTGCATTTGCCTCTTGTCCACCAACAGTATCTTCTCCTTCTTTTCCTGTAAAAACATCAACATAATCTCCAAAGCTGCTTGGCAACTCACCAAAATCTGGAGATGTTCCTCCCCATTGAACAAAGTGTTGAAGTCCTGCTTTTATTTCAAAATTATTTAATTTATCAAAAATTACATGGAAGCTTTTATGATGAATTCTCGTGTTTTCTACATAACGCTCATCATCGGTTATAAATTCTTCCAATGTAGCGTCTATGCTTAAACCTAATTTTTTACTTATACGAACGGGATTTACTAGGGACAAACTTATTCCTGGTAAAGGTCTTGCATTTAAAGACCAAAGAATGTTTTGATTACTGGCACTTAGTCCATCATATAAGAGTTCTTTTTGCTTTCTTCCTGCATAAGCCTTTAGCCATTTATTTTCAAGCATTATATAGGATTCATCTAACTGTAGCTTTTCCGTATAACCATCATGAAATAACCCACCAACTCCAACTTCTAATTTTGCGTTTTGGGAAAATTGATAAGTTGCCTTACCGCTTAAAAAAGCTGAAATATTGCTAGTCTCATCGATTCTTCCCCTTTGGTTAGAATGTATCCAGAATGGCGATTCATCTTGGGAATAAACAATTCCTGTTAAGGAACCGAAACCTTCATATTTTATTTCCTGAGCATGAAGTAAAAAAGAACAACTTAGAATTAAAAGAGCAGTTAAAGAGTGTTTCATATGGAATATAAATAAAGCTAAAGATGCTCAGCATCTAGTTTTAGAGTTAAAAATATGTAATTTTATGCGATATAACTCAACTTTATGATTTCAATTTTCAGAAAGAAAGATTTTTTAATAGACCACCTAGAAGGAATAATAGATATCCACAATCATATTTTACCTGGAATAGACGATGGGGCTCAAAACGTTGAAGAATCAATTGGCTTACTGGAGAAATTTAGGGATCTAGGGATCACTAAGTTTATTGCAACTCCGCATATAATGAACGATTATTATCCAAACACGCCGGAGACAATTAATTCTGCCTTAACTCTTTTAAAAAAAGAAATTAGTGAAAACAAAAGTTTAAAAAATACTGAAATCCGGTTTGCTGCAGAATATATGATGGATCAAAATTTCTTAGAGCTAATGAAAACCGAAAAACTTCTAACACTGAAGGATAATATGGTACTTGTTGAAATGTCCTATTTTCAGGCTCCTATCAACCTAAACGAGATTTTATTTAAGCTTCAAACCAACGGCTACAAGCCTGTTCTAGCCCACCCTGAGAGATATGCTTTTTATCATACCAAAGATTTATCTAAATATGAAGAATTAAAAAATAGAGGTTGTTTATTTCAATTGAATACTTTGTCTCTGACTCCACATTACGGAAGTAATATGCAAAAAATTGCATATAAACTTTTAGAGAACGGTATGATAGATTTTATTGGTAGTGATACTCATAGATTACAACATTTAGAAAAGATCGAGACGATAACGATCCAAAAGAAAACAAAAGACTCTATCACTAATATAATCTCCAAAACAAAAGAGCGGTTTTTATGATTGTCCGTAAAGTCTCATGACTTTTCGTCGCGTTGTCCCGATGCATTTGGAGATTCAGGGTCTCAGACAGAGATAGGGGTCTACACATTGAGCTTATAGGAATGTGCTTTTCTTTTTGGAAGAAGCTTCGACATGCTCAGCTTGACATTGGGCTTGTCGAAATGTGGTTTTTTAAAAAAGCCTCCACTGGACACCATTGACGTATTTTTTAAAATTGGTGATATTTGCCAAGTTTAGCTCAGGAATAAATGGCAAATTATTCACTAAGACTTTATCATTGTTTTAAAGTCCTCCCCTCAGGGGAGGATTTAGGAGGGGATGAGAGTATATTTTTTAACTCATCCTAACCCCGGCCCTTCCCAAAGGGAAGGGAGCAAATATTTTCTCATTATCAAGGCTGTTCTATACTAGTGCCTTTACTAATTATGTAAATCAAGAACCTCGGGGCAAGCCCACGAGGTACGTCCCGATGGTTCCTATCGTGTGGACATATCTTTATGAATGGTCCACCCTTCCATTGCGGCTTTAAAATATTTCAATCCTATCCATAGGGTTGTTATACCTGGATGTCTTTTGCTTTCATACCCTTTCCAACCACCAAGTCTAGCTATCGCCCAAACATATCTTTTTAGCTCTTTTTTCTTATAGTGGTTTTTTTGTTTCTCTGTTTTACCTTCCAGACTTTTTA
>NZ_VORY01000033.1 GCF_007997295.1 Gillisia hiemivivida
TCAGCAGAATCATTCAACGCAAAAATAAAAGCCTTTAGAGCACAGTTCAGAGGAGTAAAAAATGTAGAATTCTTCCTCTACAGATTAACCACAATTTTTGCATAAACACAACAATTAGTCATGATCCGACTAAAAGTTATTTCTTCTAAGTCTGGAAAAGATTATAATTATGCTTCAGATGGTGCTATTCGAGAATTATTAAAATACTTAGGTGGATTTTTAATAATTCCTGTGGTGTGGTTGTTGTGGGATAAAGAGAATCAGAATCTATACGATAAAGTTACAGAAACCTTTGTTGTAGAAAATCATATTGAAGAAAAAGAATAGGAAAAAATAAAAGTTGGTTATAAGTGGGAATGGAATTTAAATAGTACCCGGAGCGGGACTTGAACCCGCACGCCCTAATGGACACATGGCCCTCAACCATGCCTGTCTACCAATTCCAGCACCCGGGCAAATACGCACTTCGAAATTAAATTTCTAAAGGGCCGTGGAAATAATTTTAGTTAGAACTAAAATCTAGTGATCTGGCTGGGGCTCGAACCCAGGACCCTCTCCTTAAAAGGGAGATGCTCTACCAACTGAGCTACCAAATCTAAATTGTAAAGAACAATGTGGAAATTAATCCAAAAAATTAAGTGATCTGGCTGGGGCTCGAACCCAGGACCCTCTCCTTAAAAGGGAGATGCTCTACCAACTGAGCTACCAAATCCTTGTATGCGTTGTTTTGCAATTGCGGGTGCAAATATACTATCATTAATTTATTTTTCAAGAGGAATTTAATATAAATTTGTAAATGTTTTAAATTAATTTCTAAACACCTCTTTTTCAGTATGAAAATATTTCTTTCAGGATATATGGGTTCCGGTAAATCTGTTGTTTCACAAAAATTGTCCACAAAATTAGCTTATCCTCTAATAGATATAGACGACCAAATTTCTTTAATTGAAGAATTGACGATTCCCGAAATTTTTAAATTGAAAGGAGAATTATATTTTAGAAGAATGGAGACCAGGATACTGGAAGATGTACTAGAAGACCCCAATAACCTTACAGTGGCTTTAGGTGGCGGAACACCTTGTTATGGTACCAACTTAGATCTTATTAAGAACTTCCCAGAGTCTAAATTGGTATATCTAAAAGCTTCGGTAGAATTTTTGGTAAAACGATTGTATAAAGAAAAAGCACAAAGACCAATGATTAGTCATTTGGAGACAGAAGACGATCTTGAAGATTTTGTTAGAAAGCATTTATTTGAGCGTGGTTATTACTATAACCAATCAGATCTAGTGGTTAATGTAGAAAACCGAACTCCTAATGAAATAGCTAATGAAATAGCTGATAAGCTAAAATAATTCTACTTTATCTCTTCCTTCGGAAAAATTCACCTTTACGGTTTCATTCAATGAGGTAGAAAGAGAAATCCCTTTGAAATCTGCTTTTACAGGATATTTTTTATGGCTTCTATCTACAAGGACAGCTGTTTTAAACTGTTTTAAGGGCACTTCTAGGAAATGCTTGATTCCATAGATCAATGTGGTTCCTGAGTTAAGCACATCATCTATTAAGACGATGGATTTATTTTGGTACTCAGATGAAGCTAAGGAGGTTTTTACGCCACTTAAAGGATTTTTCTTATCTAATTTCACCTCACATAAAATGACGTTTAAATCTGAAATTTCCTCCAAAACAGTTTTAAGTCTTTTTGCAAAAACGAATCCGCTATTTGCAATTCCAGCTAAAATAAGCTCTGTTTCGTCTAAATTACTCTCGTATATCTGATAGGCGATACGTTTAATTTTATGCTGAATTTGCTCGTTGTTGAGAATCTTGTTTGAGGTTGGCATAGATTATTTAATTTTTTTAAAGATAAAAAACAATTCATTCCCAGATCTTGGAGTAATAGAATTATAACAATTTTCTAGTTTCAGTATTTCAAAATATGGCTGAAATAAATCTTTATATTCTTCTTGACTACCTCCAAATGGAGGACCAGATTTAGTAAGCTCAAAATTGAAAAATAAGCCTACCAATTGGCCATTGGTTTTTAATAGCTCTATCATTTTTTCTGCATATTTCTGCCGTAGATCAATACTTAAAGCGCAAAAGAAAGTTTGCTCTAAAATTAAATCGAATTGCAGATTTAAATCGAAAAAATCTTTTTGTAACAAATGTTCTTTCGGAAAGCTAGGTATTCTATTTTTTAAGTTATCCAGAGGCTCTCTTGCAATATCTACAACAAAGACATTGCTAAAACCTTGGTCATGTAAATATTCGGCTTCATAAGAATTTCCTGAACCTGGAATTAATATTCTCAATGATTTATCTTCCAACTGATTTATATATTCCTTGATAGGGGTGGAGACCTCTCCAATATCCCATTTTATTCTATTTTCCTTGTAGCGTGTAGCCCAGTAGTCCTCGTCTAGAATCATTCTTTTAGATCTTCCTCTTTATTCTCTAGTTTAGTATCCTTTTCCTCGCCTTTTTCCTCAAACCAATCATCTATATCTCTTCTGTCTTTTTTGGTTGGTCTTCCAAGCCCTTTTTTTCTATAGTAGTCTTTGGAGTATTTAAGCAATTCCATTTTTTCAAAAGCTTCCTTAGGAGTAACATCAGTAATATAAAGCCCTACTAATTTTGCGCCTAGTCTACTTGTCGGAACATCGAGAATCTCTATTTCATAGTTGATCTGATTCTTTCTTATGGTGATTTTATCTTGCGGAAACACCTCTCTAGAGGGTTTAATATTAGCTCCTTTGATTTTTACTTTCCCTGTTTTACATGCGTTTGTAGCCAAACTTCTTGTTTTGAAATATCGCACGCACCATAAAAATTTGTCAACTCTCATATTAGCTTCTTAAAACTGTCTAAATCCTAAGCAAAAATACAAGATTATTGTATCTTGCCGCCTTAAATTTACCTAATGATGAGATTGACTAAGTTGTTTATTTTAATGGTGCTTACAAGCATTTCTATAATATCCTGTGAAAAAGACGATGATAATGAGCGGGTGGCAGTTCCTGTTAGAGATCCTGGTGAACAGGCAATAGAAGATGATGAAGCATTAATATCCTATTTACAAACACATTTTTATAATGAAGAAGATTTTCAGAACCCAGCAGAAGGTTTCGATTATAGAATAAAATTTGATTCTATTGCTGGTTTAAATGCAGATAAAACACCGCTTATAGATTCAGATTTATTAGAAACAAAGGTTGTAACTCGCAATAAGGTAGATTATAATATCTATATTCTGAAAATTAGAGAAGGATTTGGAGCGCATCCTACTTTTGCAGATTCCACTTTTCAAAATTATAAGGGAGAGTTATTGGATCAAATTTCTTTTGATAATACGGCAAGCCCTATTTGGTTTGATCATCCAGGAACAAGAACTCAAGCCAATTCTGGAATCGCAGTTGTGGCTTTAACAGAAGCACTTGTGGAATTTGGTGGAGCTTCAGATTTTATTGTGAATGATGATAATACAGTTCAGTTTACTAATGATTTTGGAGTAGGAGCAGTCTTCTTGCCTTCAGGCTTGGGGTATTTTAGTGTTTCACAAAGTAGTATCCCTGCTTATAGCCCGTTGATCTTTAGCTTTCAATTATACAAAGTTAACCAGGCAGATCACGATCAAGATGGAATTCCTTCTTATTTAGAAGATTTGGATAATGACAGGATCGTTGCTAACGATGATTCCGATGAAAATAGATTGCCAAACTATTTGGATGCAGACGATGATGGTGATGGAACTTTAACTAAGGATGAAATAATTATTAATACAGATGGATCAATAGTGTTTCCTGATAGAAATGGGAACGGAATTCCAAACTACCTTGATCCGGAAGAGTTTGAAAACGTAAATGAGATTTAACAAAAAAAAGCCGCGAATCACTTCGCGGCTTTTTTTATTGTATTAAATTTTACGCTTAATTTAGAGTGTAAGAAACACTTAAGATCCACTGGGAAGGTCTGGAGTCTATTTTAAAATTTTGATCCAAAGCGGCTTCACCATAGGCATTGTTTTCTTCAAAAGCACCTTCATAGCGAGCATCAAAACCTAAGTTTCCTAATGCTACTCCCACTCCGATTTGATAACCAACACTAATCTCATTTTCGACATCAGAGATTTTAATATTGCTGTTGTCTAATTCATTCTTCAAAATATATTGAAAAGAAGGTCCAGCTTTTATGTTCAAGGGACCCAAGACGTTTATACCTACTAAAATTGGAGCGTCAATTTTATCTATATTATAATCGAATTCATCATATTCAGTATTTAGTCTGGTATATACCAATTCTGGCTGCAGGAATATTCCAAGGAATTCGAATTTTGCAAAACCTCCTAAGTGATACCCTGTTTTTTCTTTTCCTTCTACAACAGTGGAGGCATCTTCTATTACTTGAGAATAATTTTCGTATTCTCCTGTTGCACCATAATTAAGTCCTCCTTTAAGACCATAAGTGGCTTGAGCCATAGCAGTCCCGCCAATTAACATAAGCGTAAGTACAATTAATTTTTTCATAAGTTGAGTTTTATAATTTGATTATAGATAACGCAGAAAATAGGCCGTTTATTTTCTGCTAAAAAGGTTAAACCCCTCAAACGCTAGGTTTGAAGGGTTTAAAATATAATTTAATCCCTCATTGAGGGTTTAACTTCCCGAGGCTTGCCTCGAATTTTTAAAAGTATTTTCCTCCCGAACCATCGGGACATACCTCGTGGGCTTGCCCCGAGGTTCTTGATTCAATTTCTATTTACGTTTTAATACTTTTTCTGAAGCTTTTACAATCGCTTCGGCATTCAATCCGTATTTTTCCATTAACTGTTCTGGAGTTCCACTTTCACCAAAGGTATCTTTAGTTGCAACAAATTCTTGTGGCGCAGGGAAATTTTCTACCAATGTTCTGGAAACACTTTCTCCTAAACCTCCTAAGAAGTTATGTTCTTCAGCAGTAACAACACATCCAGTCTTTTTTACTGAAGCTAAAATAGCTTCTTTATCTAAAGGCTTAATAGTATGTATGTTTATTACTTCCGCACTTATTCCTTTTTCGTTCAATTGTTCAGCAGCTTGTAAAGCTTCCCAAACTAAATGTCCGGTTGCGATAATCGTTACATCGGTTCCTTCCGTTAAATTAACCGCTTTACCAATCTCGAATTTTCCGTTTTCAGGAGTGAAATTTGCCACTTTTGGACGTCCAAATCTTAAATAAACCGGGCCTTCAAATTCTGCAATTGCTAAAGTAGCAGCTTTGGTCTGGTTATAATCACATGTATTAATAACTGTCATCCCCGGAAGCATTTTCATTAAGCCTATATCTTCCAATATTTGATGTGTAGCTCCATCTTCACCTAGAGTAACACCGGCGTGAGATGCACATATCTTCACATTCTTATTAGAATAAGCTACACTTTGTCTTATCTGGTCGTAAACTCTTCCAGTAGAAAAATTAGCAAATGTACCTGTAAACGGTATTTTTCCTCCAATGGTCATACCAGCAGCAATACCAATCATATTGGCTTCAGCAATTCCTATTTGAAAGAATCGTTCTGGATGATTCTTTTTAAAATCGTCCATTTTTAATGAACCGGTAAGATCTGCACAAAGGGCAACAACATTTTTTTTAGTTTTCCCAAGCTCAGTTAAACCTGCCCCAAAACCAGATCTAGTATCTTTATTTCCTGTATTTGTGTATTTTTTCATTTTGTCTGAATAATATTTCTAAAAGAAATAGCGATTATAATTAATAGTCTCCAAGAGTTTCAGGATTTTGAGCCAATGCATTCTCTAATTGCTCATCATTAGGAGCAACTCCATGCCACTTGTGAGTATGCATCATAAAGTCTACTCCATGACCCATTACCGTAGTCAGTAGGATACATACCGGTTTTCCTTTTCCGGTTCTGCTTTTCGCTTCATTTAAACCTTCAATAACTTTAGTAATATCATTTCCTTCTTTTACCTCTAGAACGTCCCATCCAAAAGCCTCAAATTTAGCTTTAAGATTCCCCATTGGTAAAACCTGATCTGTAGCTCCATCAATCTGCTGTCCGTTAACATCTACAGTAGAAATAAGGTTGTCTATTTTATTACCAGCAGCATACATAATAGCTTCCCAGTTCTGGCCTTCTTGTAATTCTCCATCTCCATGTAAAGTATACACTATATGAGAATCTTTATTCAGTTTTTTTGCTTCGGCAGCACCAATTGCTACAGATAAACCTTGACCTAAAGAACCAGATGCAATACGAATTCCAGGTAATCCCTCATGAGTTGTTGGATGTCCTTGCAATCTTGAATTTATTAATCTGAAAGTATTTAGTTCTTCCACTGGAAAAAAACCGCTTCTAGCTAAAACGCTATAAAAAACTGGGGAGATATGTCCGTTAGATAAAAAGAAAAGATCTTCTCCTATCCCGTTCATATCAAAATCACTTTTATAATCCATCACCTCTTGATATAGAGCTGTGAAAAACTCAGCGCAGCCTAAAGATCCTCCAGGGTGACCTGAATTTACTTTATGAACTTGCCTTAAAATGTCCCGGCGAACCTGGGTAACAAAATCTTCTAATTCTTTAGTGTGTGGCATTGTGTGTTGTGTTGTTTTTTATGAATGCTGCAAAAATAAGTTATTAAATACGTATCGCAAAGTTAGAAGATGCCAGTTATCAACGAATTGTGTGTAATAGCTAACAATTTTTAAAATATTGACTCTTTTATATGAGTTTTACTTAAGTATCTTTGCAGCTATTTAAAATATACTATGAAGTTTGACCTTTTAGCTAAAGACCCTCAGAGCAATGCACGTGCGGGAGAAATCACAACAGATCATGGCGTTATTGAAACCCCGATTTTTATGCCCGTTGGAACCGTTGGTTCTGTAAAAGGAGTGCATCAAAGAGAATTAAAAGAGGATATTAATCCAGATATAATTTTAGGAAATACTTACCACTTGTACTTAAGGCCACAAACCGAGATCTTAAAAAAAGCTGGTGGACTTCATAAATTTATGAATTGGGATAGAAGTATACTTACAGATAGTGGTGGGTATCAAGTATACTCGCTTTCAGAAAGAAGAAAAATTAAGGAGAATGGAGTAAAATTCAAATCTCATATAGATGGTTCTTATCATATCTTCACTCCAGAAAATGTAATGGAAATTCAGCGTGTCATTGGAGCCGATATTATTATGGCTTTTGATGAATGTACACCGTATCCTTGCGATTATAAATATGCAAAACGTTCAATGCACATGACGCATAGATGGTTGGATAGATGCATTAGCCATTTGGAGAAAACTCCATTTGAGTATGATTATAGTCAAGCATTTTTTCCAATTGTTCAAGGAAGTACTTATAAAGATCTTAGAAAACAATCTGCAGAATATATCGCATCTGTAGGAGCAGAGGGAAATGCAATTGGAGGATTATCTGTAGGAGAACCTGCAGAAGAAATGTATGCAATGACGGAAGTTGTTACGGAAGTATTGCCTGAAGATAAACCAAGGTACCTGATGGGAGTAGGAACTCCAATTAATATTTTAGAAAATATTGCACTCGGAATAGATATGTTTGATTGTGTGATGCCTACCAGAAATGCAAGAAATGGTATGTTATTCACTGCCCATGGAACTATTAATATAAAGAATAAAAAATGGCATGACGATTTCTCTCCTATAGATGATATGGCCATAACATTTGTTGATACCGATTACTCTAAAGCATATCTAAGACACCTTTTTACAGTAAATGAATTACTTGGTAAGCAAATTGCTACAATTCATAATCTAGGTTTCTACCTTTGGTTGACGCGTGAGGCTAGAAAACATATCTTAGCTGGAGATTTTGCCAGCTGGAAAAATAGAATGGTACAACAAATGAATAAGCGACTGTAAATTGAAGATATTAGATTGGTACATATTAAAACGCTATTTAGGAACCTTCATCCTAATGCTACTATTGTTTGTACCTATTGGTATTATCGTAAATCTCGCTGAAAAGATCGATAAGATCTTGGAAAATGAAGTTCCTTTTGTAGAAGTTGCAGCTTATTATTTAGATTTTACCATTTACTTTGCAAATCTGCTTTTTCCTTTATTCTTATTTCTATCGGTTATTTGGTTTACTTCTAAACTTGCCAATAATACAGAGATCATTGCATTTTTAAGTAGCGGTGTTTCTTTCTGGCGTTTTTTAAGACCTTATTTAATTGGTGCTACTATTGTATGTATTGGCGCTTTGGTAATGAGTATGTATTTGGCTCCAAATGCTAGTAAAGGTTTTAATGAGTTTAAATACCAGTATCTCAAAAAGGGGACAGAGGTCAAGGAAACCAGTGATGTTTATAGGCAGATAAATGACGATGAATATATCTACGCAAGTAATTTTCAGCCGAAATCGAAATCTGCTAGAAATTTTACTTTAGAACATTTTGAAGGGAATAAATTGACATTCAAATTAAGCGCTTCCAGATTACAATATAATGAAGCAGACAGCACCTACACTTTAAGCAATTTTGATAAGAGAATTATAGGAGAAGAAGGAGATCAAATTTTTCACGAACGAACTTTAGATACTATCCTACCTTTTGAATTTGACGAATTAACACCTGTTACCTATATCGCCGAAACTCTCAATTATAATGAACTTAATGATTTTATAGATCAAGAAGCTAGACGAGGTTCTGGAAATATGAATAGGTATCTGGTGGTAGCTTACAAAAGATGGAGTTTACCTGTTTCTGCATTTATACTTACTATTATTGCCGTTGCCGTTTCTTCAATTAAACGAAGAGGAGGAATGGGAGTAAATTTAGCTTTAGGGATCTCCTTGGCTTTTATTTTTATATTCTTCGATAAGGTTTTTGGGACATTGGCAGAGCAATCTACTTTTTCACCGCTAATTGCAGTGTGGTTTCCTAATGTGTCTTTTGGGATTTTAGCTATCTATCTTTTGTTCAATGCAAAACGATAAACTTAGAAGCTACCTCCATTTTCACGTAATTGTTTTTATTTGGGGATTTACCGCAGTTTTAGGGGCATTAATATCTTTAGATGCAGTTCCTTTAGTTTGGTACAGAATGTTGCTTGCTAGTGGTTTTGTTTTCTTGTACATCAAATTGAGAAAACGAAATCTAAAGCTTACAAAAAGAAAATTAGGGGTTCTAATAATTGCCGGTATTGTGATCGCGCTGCATTGGTTGACATTTTTTGGTGCAATAAAAGTATCTAATGTCTCTATTACATTAGCTTTACTTTCTACAGCAGCTTTTTTTACTTCTATCCTAGAGCCTATTTTTTATAAACGCAAGTTTGTTGGTTATGAAATTCTGTTTGGTTTGTTAGTAATTGTGGGCTTGTATATTATTTTTCAGGTAGAAACAAAATATACTCTAGGGATAATTTTAGGATTAATTTCAGCTTTCTTGTCTGCTATTTTCACTTTAATGAATGGGAAATTGATAAAAGACACTGCTCCTTCAGTGATTTCATTCTATGAGCTTTTAACTGGGGTAGTCGCAATAAGTATTTATTTGGCTATAATGTCCTTCATTAGTGGTGGAGATAAGGGATTTAATCTTGCTTTTTTTACTATTTCTTCTGAAGATTGGGGGTACTTATTAATTCTTGCATCTATATGTACAGCCTACGCCTTTATTGCAGCAGTTGCTGTAATGAAACATCTAAGCCCGTATACTATAATGCTCACAATCAACTTGGAGCCGATATATGGAATATTTTTGGCATTTTTAATATTTGGTAGTAAAGAGCAAATGAATCCTCAATTCTATTATGGAGCCTTGCTAATTCTATCTACTGTTATCCTGAATGGCTTTCTTAAAACAAAACGAAAAATTAATAAGATATCTTAGGAATTCTTCCTTTCAAAGTTTGTTATATTTGTAGGCTAATTAAAAAACACAATAACTTAACATGGAATATTTAGATTTTGAATTACCCATTAAAGAGTTAGAGGAACAATACCAAAAGGCTTGTAATATAGGGGCAGAAAGTGAAGTAGATGTTACTGCTACCTGTAAACAGATCGAGAAGAAATTAATAGAGACCAAAAAAGGGATCTATAAGAATCTTACGGCTTGGCAACGTGTTCAACTTTCAAGACATCCTAATAGACCTTACACCCTAGATTATATAAAAGCAATTTGCGGTGATACTTTTCTTGAACTTCATGGGGATAGAAACGTAAAAGATGATAAAGCAATGATTGGTGGTCTAGGGAAAATTGGAGACCAGAGCTTTATGTTTGTGGGTCAACAAAAAGGATTTAATACCAAAACTAGACAGTATCGTAATTTTGGAATGGCAAACCCCGAAGGATATCGTAAAGCTTTACGCTTAATGAAATCTGCAGAGAAGTTTGGAGTTCCGGTTGTGACCTTTATAGATACTCCAGGAGCATATCCAGGTTTGGAAGCAGAAGAAAGAGGACAGGGGGAAGCTATTGCTAGAAACATATTAGAAATGACTCGCCTAAAAGTGCCAATTATAGTGGTGATTATAGGGGAAGGAGCTAGTGGTGGTGCCTTAGGAATTGGAGTAGGAGATAAAGTACTTATGTTGGAAAACACTTGGTACTCTGTGATTTCTCCGGAATCTTGTTCTTCTATATTATGGAGAAGCTGGGAATATAAAGAAATAGCAGCAGATGCCCTGAAACTGACTGCTATAGATATGAAAAAGCAGAAGTTAATAGATGAAATCGTAAAAGAACCACTAGGAGGTGCTCATACTAATAGAGAGGAAACTTTTAATACGGTAAAAAATTCAATTTTATCTTCTTATAATGAGTTCCGAAACTTATCACCAAAAGAATTGGTAAATAAAAGAATGGATAAGTATTCTAATATGGGTGTCTTTAAAGATTAGTTCTTTCTTAGTCATACATTCAAAAAAATCCGAAGATTTTCTTCGGATTTTTTTGGCCTTATCAACAAAAACATTAAGTTATCAACAGGTAAATTGTTCATTACCTGTGAATTAAGTTGTATCTTTTTAATTAAGGATATCTTAACAAATTATTTACATTCGTAATATGGAAAAAGTTACAATCCCCCAAAAACTAAACTATGGCCAAGGCAATGTTGTAAGTCTTGAGAAAGGCAAAATTCCCCCACAAGCTGTTGATTTAGAGGAGGTTGTGCTAGGAGCCATGATGATCGATAAAAAAGGAGTAGATGAAATTATAGATATTCTACACTCCGATGTATTTTATAAAACTGGCCATAAATTGATCTATGAGGCTATCTATAAACTCTTTGAGAACACAGAGGCGATTGACTTGTTAACCGTTTCTAATCAATTGCGTAAGGATGGAAATTTAGACAAAGTAGGTGGCGAATGGTATTTGATCCAACTTACCCAAAAAGTATCTTCTTCTGCGCATATTGAATTTCATGCCCGTATAATTCTTCAAAAATATATTCAGCGAAGCCTAATTAAGATTTCAAACGAAATTATTGAACAGTCTTACGATGAAGGAACCGATGTTTTTGATCTTTTAGATACAGCGGAATCCAAATTGTATGAGGTTACTCAGGGGAACATTAAACGTTCTTCAGAGACGGCACATAGTTTGGTTATTCAGGCAAAAAACAGAATTCAGGAAATTTCAAATAAAGATGGATTAAGTGGAGTGCCATCAGGCTTTGATAAATTAGATAAACTTACTTCTGGTTGGCAGCCAAGTGATTTAATTATTATCGCTGCTCGTCCAGGTATGGGTAAAACGGCATTAACATTATCCATGGCTCGTAATATTGCTGTGGGACATAATATTCCGGTTGCATTCTTCTCCTTGGAGATGTCTGCGGTACAATTGATCACTCGACTAATATCTTCGGAAACAGGATTATCTTCAGAAAAACTTAGAACTGGGAATTTAGAAACCCATGAGTGGGAGCAACTAAATGTAAAAGTAAAAGATCTGGAGAAGGCTCCATTATTTATAGATGATACTCCATCATTATCCATTTTTGATCTTAGAGCAAAAGCTAGGAGATTGGCCTCGCAACATGGTATAAAAATGATAATGGTAGATTACTTGCAGTTAATGACAGCTGGAAGTTCTGTAAAAGGAGGAAATAGGGAACAAGAAATATCTACAATCTCTAGAAACTTAAAAGCCTTAGCTAAGGAATTAGCAATTCCTGTTATTGCACTATCTCAACTATCTCGTGCTGTAGAAACTCGTGGAGGAAGTAAAAGACCTTTATTAAGTGATTTGAGGGAATCTGGAGCGATAGAGCAAGATGCCGATATTGTTTCATTTATTTACCGACCAGAGTATTATAAAATTGACGAATGGGATGATGAAGAACGCTCTCCAACAGCTGGGCAGGGTGAATTTATTGTTGCTAAACACCGTAATGGTGGTCTGGAGAGTGTCCGCTTGAAATTTGTTGGGCATCTTGGTAAATTTGATAACTTAGATGACTTCGATTCTCCATTTGGAGAGTTTCATTCTAAAATGAATGAGGGTGAAAGCGAAGATCCTTTTGGAGGTAGCAAATTGCCTAGCCCTTCGGCAGATGAAGCCTTCGGAAGCTCGATGAACGATGATTTTAATGATGATGACAACGACGTGCCATTTTAAAAATGTATTTCATAACTACTTTAAAGTAGTTCCCAAATCTTATAGAGAAAACAAACCTACATGTTGTGTTGATAGTGTATTCTATTCCAACCAATATAGTTGCCAATTCCCCCCCGGTATAAAAAATTTATTTTTTGTACTGGGTTTATTTTTTATGTCTTTTCAATTACAAGCTTCGCAGATATTGATTCCTATGGATGCGGAGACCCAAGAAAACCATTTAAAAGCATACGGGATCACCTATTTTGCTCTTCAGAATAATTTAAATGTACAGTGGTTACTAAACTATAGGGGAGGTTCTTTTCTGATTTCAGATACTGAAGCTTTAAGAAGGGAATGTAAAATTCGAGGTGTTTCTTTTGAAGTTTTAAGTGATGAAAAGTCACAATCTATACTGGAAGAAATTCAGAGTCCTTCCAGAAATATGGAAGCAGTTATTTTAGAAAAAGCTCCTAAAATAGCAGTTTATGCACCAACAGGGAATAAACCTTGGGACGATGCCGTAACGATGGTGTTAACTTATGCCGAAATTCCCTACGAAACTATTTATGATGGAGCCGTACTGGGAGATGCTCTTTTGTTATATGATTGGCTTCATTTGCATCATGAAGATTTTACAGGCCAGTATGGTAAGTTTTATAGAAATTATAGAACCACTCCTTGGTATATAAAAGAAAAAGCAGATGCTGAAGCATTGGCTTTTAAATTAGGATATTCAAAAGTTTCAGAAGAAAAATTGGCTGTCGCCTTAAAGATTAGAGATTATGTGATAGGTGGTGGGTTTATGTTTGCAATGTGCAGCGCTACCGATAGTTTTGATATTGCGCTTGCCGCTGCAGGAGTAGACATAGCTGAGCCAATGTTCGATGGAGATCCTAGCGAGCCAGGCTATCAAGGTAAAATCGATTTTGAAAATACTTTTGCATTTAAAGATTTCATTTTAGAACGAAACCCGATGATCTACGAATTCTCATCTATAGACATGACAGATAAGAGACAAATAGCTACGAATACAGATTATTTTACTTTAATGGAGTTTTCTGCCAAATGGGATCCTATTCCTACCATGTTAAACCAAAATCATACTATGTTGGTTAAGGGTTTTATGGGGCAAACAACGGCGTTTAATAGAGCGACACTAAAATCTAATATACTGGTCCTAGCTGAAAATAAATTGAATGAAGAAGCACGCTATATTCACGGAATAAAAGGTCGTGGTTTCTTCACTTTTTATGGAGGCCATGATCCAGAAGATTATCAGCACAGGGTAGGAGATCCTAAAACCGAATTGGAATTACATCCAACTTCTCCAGGTTATAGATTAATTTTAAATAATGTATTGTTTCCAGCGGCAAAGAAAAAGAAACAAAAGACCTAAACAGATGTGATTCTGAACATAGCGAAAAAGCTTAGAGTAGCTAAATATATCTTAGCAGAGATTCCTCATTTCATTCGAAGGACAACTTAAAACAACCTGAATGTCAGGCTGGGCGTAGGTTTTTGACGTATGAAAGATGCTGAAACGAGTTCAGCATGACGGCAGTTAAAACAGTATCGTCACCCTGAACTAGTTTCAGGGTCTCTTATTGGGAGTAACTTTGAAAATAAGTCAATGGTAGCTTGTCGAAGCCTTTTTTAATGTTGAATTGATAGAATAACAAAGCATCAGCCTAACCTTTATTTATGCCAGGCTGAGTTTGTCGAAGCCTTTAATAAAATTATTTAATTCTTAGAGATTCCGAAATGCAACTTAATTTTAATCTGAATGTCATTCTGGGCATGTCGAAGAATCCAAAGACAGGTGAATCAGTAACTTATCCTGGAATTCCTGAAAGCCTTCTTTCTTTGAGGATTGTTCTATACTTTCAGCTTCATTCAATTTTTAGTTCAGATCCTAAATAATCTTCCTAGTTATTATATGCTGGTAGTGAATAATTTTAAAAAAAACCTGCAATAAAAAAACCCACTCTATTAGAGTGGGTTTTTCAAAATATAAGAACGTTAATCGTGAAAAATATTATTTTACTTTGTTAACTATAGCTCCAAACGCTTCTGGATGGTTCATTGCTAGATCGGCTAAAACCTTACGGTTTAAATCGATTTTTGCAGATTTTAAACCTCCCATAAACTGAGAATAAGACATCCCGTGCATTCTAGCTCCCGCGTTAATACGCACGATCCAAAGAGAACGGAAATTTCTTTTATTGTTTTTACGGTCTCTATAAGCATATAACATTGCTTTGTCAACCGCGTTTTTTGCTACTGTCCAAACGTTTTTACGACGTCCAAAGTAACCTTTTGCTTGCTTAAGAACCTTTTTTCTTCTGGCTCTCTTGGCAACTGAATTTACTGATCTTGGCATAATTTTAATTGTTTTTGAAGAAGGCGATTCATAAATTATAAATTCTGAATACTTTCATTGCGCAACTCCAGGGTTTTTAAATAGTTTAAACCATCAAAAGCTTCAATCTATTTTAAACGTAGTTGAGTTTTGATATTTTTCTCATCTGCAGGATGTACTAAAGTACTGTGCGTTAGAGCAAGCTTACGTTTTTTAGACTTCTTTGTTAAGATGTGACTTTTAAACGCGTGCTTTCTTTTAATTTTACCTGTACCTGTAAGCTTAAAACGCTTTTTGGCACTGGATTTAGTTTTCATTTTAGGCATGCTCGTGTAATTTTATAATTAACGTTCTTATTTCGTTTTTCTAGGAGAGAGAAACATAGTCATACGTTTTCCTTCCAGTTTAGGCATTTGTTCTACTTTACCTACTTCTTCTAAATCTGTTGCAAGACGAAGGAGTAATATCTGACCCTGATCTTTAAAAACAATAGACCTACCTTTAAAGAATACAAAAGCCTTAAGTTTTGCTCCATCTTTTAGGAATTTCTCAGCATTACGCTTTTTGAATTCATAATCATGATCATCGGTTTGGGGACCAAATCGAATTTCTTTAACCACTACTTTACTGGCTTTCGCCTTTAAGACTTTTTCCCGTTTCTTTTGCTCATAAAGAAACTTCTTATAGTCCATCACCTTTGCAACCGGTGGTTTTGCATTAGGAGAAATTTCCACAAGATCTAGACCTTGCTCTTCAGCAAATTCCATTGCTTTTGTAGTGGGATATACTCCCATTTCGATGTTGTCGCCAACAAGTCGTAACTCTTCTGCCCGGATTTTTCCGTTAATGCGGTGCTGGTCTTCTTTAATTTCTCTAAGCGGTCGCTTCGATCTTTTTCTACGTATTGCTATGGCTGTCTAATTTTAATTATACTTCAAACGCTTTATGCGTTTTTTTGATTTCGTTATTTACTAATTTGGTAAAGTCTTCAATTAGCATTGTGCCAATATCACCTTCCCCGTGTCTACGTACAGAAACTGTACCATCTTTCTCTTCTTGCTCTCCAATAATCAGCATATAAGGCACTTTGCTCATTTCAGCATCCCTTATTTTCTTACCAATGGTCTCGCTCCGGTCGTCGGACACTGCGCGAATTTCGTCATTTTCAAGCAAATCTAAAACTTTTTGTGAGTATTTTTCATATTTCTCACTGAGTGAGAGTACAATAGCTTGTTCTGGCGTTAACCAGAGAGGAAAATTCCCTCCAGTGTTTTCTAGTAGTACTGCTACAAAGCGTTCCATGCTACCAAATGGTGCTCTATGGATCATTACTGGTCTATGCAATTCATTGTCGCTACCTTTATATGTCAGTTCAAAACGTTCTGGCAGATTATAATCTACCTGAATTGTGCCAAGTTGCCAGCTTCTACCTAAAGCGTCCTTCACCATAAAGTCTAATTTCGGACCGTAAAAGGCTGCTTCTCCAGTTTCAACTACATAATTAAGACCTTTTTCTTTTGCCGCTGAAAGGATAGCATTTTCAGCTTTTTCCCAAACATCATCATTTCCAATATATTTTTCCTTGTTCTCAGGATCTCTTAAAGAAACCTGAGCTGTAAATTCGTCGAAACCTAAAGATTCGAATACATATAAGGTAAGGTCTATTACTTTTTTAAATTCAGAATCTAATTGATCTGGAGTACAAAAGATATGCGCATCATCTTGAGTAAAACCTCTAACACGAGTTAAGCCATGTAATTCACCACTTTGTTCATATCTATAAACCGTTCCAAATTCAGCAAATCGTTTCGGTAGGTCTTTGTAACTCCATGGAGCCGAATTATAAATTTCGCAGTGGTGTGGGCAGTTCATAGGTTTCAATAAAAATTCTTCTCCTTCATTAGGAGTCAGGATAGGCTGAAAACTATCTGCACCATATTTTTCATAATGACCAGAGGTCACATAAAGTTCTTTTTGACCAATATGTGGAGTGATCACCATTTCGTAACCAGCTTTTTTCTGAGCTGCTTTCAAAAAATTCTCCAAACGCTCTCTTAAGGCTGCACCTTTAGGAAGCCATAATGGCAAACCTTGTCCTACTTTTTGAGAAAATGTGAAAAGTTGTAATTCTTTACCTAGTTTTCTATGGTCACGTTTTTTTGCTTCTTCTAATAATTCTAAATATTCTTTAAGATCTTTTTGCTTTGGAAATGAAACTCCGTAAACTCTTGTAAGTTGAGGGTTTTTTTCGTCCCCTCTCCAGTAAGCTCCGGCAACACTCATTAATTTTACAGCCTTAATGATTCCGGTATTCGGAATATGTCCGCCACGGCATAGATCTGTAAAGGTGTCATGGTCGCAAAAAGTGATAGTTCCATCTTCCAGATTTTCAATAAGCTCAACTTTAAAAGGATTGTTTTGTTCTTTATAATAAGACAAGGCTTCAGCCTTAGTAGAAGACCTCATGCTAAATTCATGTTTTCCACGAGCTATTTCTAGCATTTTATCCTCTATCTTCTTAAAATCGTTTTCAGAAATCTTTTGTTCCCCAAAATCTACATCATAATAAAAGCCATTTTCAATAGCTGGTCCTATGGTTAATTTGGATCCTGGATATAATTGCTCAATGGCCTGTGCCATAACGTGAGAAGTAGAATGCCAAAATGCTTTTTTCCCTTCCTTATCATTCCACGTATATAATATAAGACTGCCATCTGTAGTAAGTGGAGTGGAAGCTTCAACCACAGTATCATTAAATTTTGCAGAAACTACATTCCGTGCAAATCCCTCACTTATACTTTTAGCTACATCCATTGGGGTAGCTCCACTTTCAAATTCCTTAACAGTGCCGTCGGGCAAACTTATTTTTATCATATTCATATCTTAAGTGGGCAAAGATAATAGGTTAAATGCGGTTGCACAATTTACAGGGTCTATATATTCATGAATATTATTTGGGTGTTCCCCCGATTTAAAAAAATCGGGGTCGGGCTATTCACGCTATCTTTTGGCTTTTTACTAATGTCTTATTTCTATATAGACTAATAAAACATATACTATTATATAGAGAAACATATATTTCATACCGCCAAAAGGATGTTGTTGCTATCCCTAACACAAAACAAGAGTTTGTCTATATATATTATAAGAGGTAAGGATTGTTTTATTGCTCTATTATATAGAGAGAGTATAATGAGTGTTTTTCGCTATTTTATTATAATAGGAGAGGTTTAGTTGAAACGGAATAGTGGTTACTAAAGGAAATTGGAGTAAGTATATATTTTTCAGTCAACATTTAAAAAACTTTTCTTTAGTTAAAATGATTTAAAAATTTATATCGATCTGATTTGGAATTGATTAGAAAAATATTGTATTTTAGTGCCCCGCTTTTTTTAGAAGAGGTTGAAAAAAAATTGATATTTTATTTTTAAAACTTGTGTGGGAACATAAAAGAACTGTATATTTGCACCCGCTAAGCGATCGGCGAGTAGTTGATTTGGAGGCTAAGTTCATTGTATACTGGTAGATTCAAGCGTTTTTAGGGTTAGAAATTAACTTAAAAAAAGTTTAAAATAAGTTTGCCGGAATGAATTTAAAGTTGGTATATTTG
>NZ_VORY01000054.1 GCF_007997295.1 Gillisia hiemivivida
GATCAAACATAGATGGGAAGCCCTCGACATGGAAAATGATGCCATAGAATATGCCAGAAACAAATTCTTAAAATATACTCCAGAGTTGCTCTCCAATGGAGATACCCTAAAGCAATTACTGGCCAGGAGCAGATACCTGCTCTATAAGTCAAGCAATAAATGGACTGAAAATCAATCAAATAGAGCAACAATACTCTTTCAACACTACCCGGATCTAGAAAAAGCATACAAATTATGCCAAAATCTATCTTGGATATTCAACAACACAAAAGATAAGACCACGGCACTAATACGATTAGCAAAGTGGGATGAAAAGGTGAGGCAGGCAGCATTTAAAAGCTTCAATACCATTGCTAGAACAATGTCAATCCATTACAAAAACATCCTTAACTACTTCGACAACCGAAGCACAAATGCGTCAGCAGAATCATTCAACGCAAAAATTAAAGCTTTTAGGGCGCAGTTTAGAGGGGTTAGAAACATAGATTTCTTCCTCTATAGACTTACAACAATTTTTGCATAATCTCAAAATCCCACAACTTTTGGACTTGATCC
>NZ_VORY01000034.1 GCF_007997295.1 Gillisia hiemivivida
TAAAAAGTCTGGAAGGTAAAACAGAGAAACAAAAAAACCACTATAAGAAAAAAGAGCTAAAAAGATATGTTTGGGCGATAGCTAGACTTGGTGGTTGGAAAGGGTATGAAAGCAAAAGACATCCAGGGATAACAACCCTATGGATAGGATTGAAATATTTTAAAGCCGCAATGGAAGGGTGGACCATTCATAAAGATATGTCCACACGATAGGAACCATCGGGACATCTCGTGGGCTTGCCCCGAGGTTCTTGATTTGAGGTTCAAAGAATTTTCATTTACTTCTCTCCACTTTCTAGCTGAAAAATGCTGGAAATAAATAAGGAAGATATATAAAACAAGCTATGATAACTGCTGTAATGGCAGCAAAAAGAACAGCACCCGCTGCAACATCCTTAATATATCCTATTTTGCTATGGAAATCTGGATGAACAAAATCCGCAATTCCTTCTATAGAACTATTTAGTCCTTCAGTGCTTAGTACCAATCCAATAGCTAATACCTGAAAGATCCACTCGGTCTTTGTAATGTCAAAATAAAATCCGGCAATACAAACCGCAATAGAGATTACTGCTTGTACTTGTATACTCGGTTCTGTTTTTAGTAAGATCCATGCTCCTTTAATAGCATAACCTCCGCCACGTATTCTTTTTCCCAGATAACTATCCTTCACTATAGCAACGATTTTAAGGCTGTAAGATAGTCAGGTTCTTCAGAGATATCAGGAACTTGTTGACTATGTAGCACTTTTCCCTCTTCATCTAAAACAATTACAACTCGGGAAAGCAAACCTTCTAAAGGGCCATCTATCATTTCTACCCCATAGTCTTTTCCAAAATCACCTTGTCTAAAATCTGATAGGTTAGTCACTTTATCTAATCCTTCATCATCTACAAAACGTTTTAAGGCAAACGGAAGATCACGAGAAATACATAGCACTACGGTGTTATTTAAGCCTGTTGCTCGTTCATTGAAGTTTCTTACAGAGGTAGCACAGACATTGGTATCTATACTTGGAAAAATATTCATGATGACTCTTTTTCCTTTAAAATCGTTCAAATTAGCTTTGGACATATCTGAGCGGATCAATTCAAAATAAGGAGCTTTTTCTCCAGTTGCAGGTAAACCACCATAAGTGGTAATTTTATTTTCTCTTAAAGTTATTTGTGACATGGAAACATGGTCTTTGGTTCGAAAGTTAAATTTAACGTATATGAAATGGGGTTTTACTAAAATTATCATAAAACAAAGAAGGCTGATTTAATTTTTAAATCAGCCTTCTTTAATCTAGAATCTTAACTATTAACGGTCTATAGAACCCATCACTTTCTTTACGAAATTGTTCGCGGCATCCATTTCAGAATCCCCTTTTTCAATCATTTGATGTACTTCTACAGCACCACATAAATTTGTAAGCAACTCGCCAATCACATCCATTTCCTCATCGGTCACAGATCTGTGTTCTGTAAAACTTTCCAATACGTCTATAGTATTTTGAAGTTTTTCAGCGTCATTGTTACGTTGCAAATGTTTAATTACTGGTAACTTCATTTACTAGGTCTTTAAGCAGTTCAAATTTATTGGTTTGAACTTGGTTCACTAATTTTCCATCTTTAAAAGCAGCAAAGGTTGGTAAATTATCCACATTCGCCATTTTTCTAGATTCAGGAAATTTCTCTGCATCTACCATTAAAAAGGTAGCAGTTTCATTCTCTCCAGCCAATTTTTTGAATTTTGGCTTCATAACTCTACAGTTACCACACCATCCTGCCATGTATTGCACCATTACAGTACCTTTTTCAGCAACGATATCGTGTAGATTATCTTGTTCTAATTCCTTTACCATGATCTTTTTTTTTAGTTTAAGCTTAAATATGAAGCCACACCTTCACGATCTGCTGTCATAGCTTCTTTTCCTTCTTCCCAGTTTGCAGGACAAACTTCTCCTTTTTCCTGTACATGCGTATATGCATCTACTAGTCTAAGGAATTCCTGTACGTTTCTTCCAAGTGGCATATGGTTCACACCTTCATGAAATACTGTTCCTTCTTCATCTATTAAGTAAGTCGCACGATAAGTTACATTATCACCTTCTACAGTTACTGCACCAGTTTCTTCGTTATACTCCTCATTGGTAATGTCTAAAATTCCAAGTTGAGAACTAAGGTTTCTGTTAGAATCTGCAAGAATTGGGTAAGTGATACCTTCAATTCCTCCATTATCTTTTGCAGTATTTAACCATGCAAAATGTGCTTCTGGAGTATCACAAGATGCTCCAACTACCATCACATTTCTTTTTTCGAAATCTGCTAATGCAGCTTGGAATGCGTGTAGTTCTGTTGGACATACAAAAGTGAAATCTTTTGGATACCAGAATAACAATACTTTTTTATTGTTTTTTTGAGCTTCTTCAAGAATATTTAATTTGAAGGTATCGCCCATTTCATTCATTGCGTTTACATTTAAATCTGGAAATTTTTTTCCTACTATTGACATATTATTTATATTATTTGTTATTAATTTCTGATGCAAAAATATAAAAATAGCCCGCGCTTGCGGGCTATTGAAATTCTAATTTCTTATCTCATTATAAATTTTGACTATAGAATTTTAAAATTAAGATAGATTAACTCTATTGCTATTGGGGTGGGTGCTTAAGTCTGAGCTGGTTGCGTGGTTAATTGTCTTATTTTGATGCTGAAAGCAGCAAATAGTAGGGTCATAAACGGACTAATATAATTGAAGAAAGCGAAGCCTGCGTAAGACAATGTAGGTACTCCCAACACTCCACTATGGTATGCACCACAAGTATTCCAAGGCACCAAAACAGAAGTTACCGTTCCAGAATCTTCCAATGTTCTACTTAAGTTTTCTGGAGCCAGGCCTTTATCTCTATATGCTTTTGCAAACATTTTTCCAGGAACCACTATTGCAAGATATTGGTCTGATGCAGTTACGTTTAATGCCAGACAACTAAATACGGTACTGGCAAATAACCCGAAAGTAGTATGGAAAAGATTCAGCAATGCAGAACTTATTTTTGCCAAGGCGCCAATAGCCTCCATAATTCCTCCAAATACCATTGCACATAGTATCAACCAGATGGTTCCCATCATTCCTGCCATACCTCCCGAAGAGAAAAGATCGTTCAAAGTTTCATTGTCGGTCACTATTGCTGTATCTACGGTCATAGAATTCATAATTGCTTTATAACCAGATATAAAATCAAGATTTTCTACGCCGGAGATCTGCATTAAAATTCCCGGTTGAAAGATCACAGCTGCAGCAGCACCTAATAATGTTCCAATTAATAAAGCAATAAGTGGAGATGTTTTTTTAACGATCAAGAAAATTACGATCGCTGGAATTAAAAATAACCAAGGAGTAATTGTAAATGTAGTTTCTATGGTGTTTAAGATGGCAGAAGTATCTGTTGTTCCTGAAACATCCAGATTAAGTCCGATAATGATAAATATAATTAAGGTGATCACTATAGTTGGAACTGTAGTGAGCAACATATATCTAATGTGTGTAAAAAGATCTGTTCCAGCCATTGCAGGAGCAAGGTTTGTGGTATCACTTAAAGGAGAGATCTTATCTCCAAAATAAGCTCCAGAAAGAATTGCACCAGCCGTCATTCCTACAGAAATATCTAAAGCATTTGCAATACCTATTAGAGCAATCCCTACGGTTGCTGAAGTGGTCCAGCTACTTCCTGTTGCTACAGAAATGATAGCACAAATAATGACACATGCAGGTAAGAATATAGTGGGATTTAAGATCTGAAGTCCGTAATAGATCATCGTGGGGATAATTCCACTTACCATCCAGGTTCCGGCAAGAGAACCTACCATAAGTAAAATAAGAATTGCGCCAGCGGTACTCTGTATATTATTGGCAACCTCATCTATCATGGTGTCAAACTTCACCTTATTGAAAACACCTACGATTGCAGCAATAGCACCTCCCAGTAAAAGTATAAATTGGTTAGATCCGCTCAAGGCGTCATCTCCAAAAACATATACATTAAAGGCAAGCATTCCAATTAAACAAAATACAGGGATAAGTGCTTCCCAGATATTCAATTCTGGATTTACAAGTATTGGGTCATTTTCTTGGTGATTTGTAGAGCCTTCCATTAAGTGTAATTTTTTGGTTCGTAATGTTACGATTTTAACACATATTTTGCAAGCCTAATATTTCCAGGCTTTTTGCTGAAGGTTTTTTGAATTTTACAAGGAATAAATTAAAGAATTTTCTGAATGAGAGAATTGAAAATCTGTTTTACAGTTTTATGCTTTTTATACTCTTTGAGATGACTGTGTAATCCTGAGACCCTATTCAAAAACTTTAGAAAACGGTGGCGTTGACGTTCCAAAGCAGCGCTTTGAAATCTTTTTCCGCAGTATAAGTTTTGTTTTGCGTTAAAAAATCTTGAAGCCTTGGAAAGATTTTAGCAAAACAAAACTGGTTTTCAGCTTTGCTGAAAAATACCTCTGGAAAAAGCGCCTTTTCTTTTGTTTCGTTTTCTTTGGGCGAACAAAGAAAATGAAAAAAGATACTGTTAAAGGACTAAGTTAATTATTTGATATTCAAATATTTAATAAATCAAGTCAATGATAGACCCGTGATAAAAAATTTTATCTAGCGTAGGAAATTGACGTATGAAAGATGCTGAAACTAGTTCAGCATGACGAAAGTTAAAACCAGTATCGTCACCCTGTCTCAATCTTTCAGCAGACACTAATGATTTACAACAAACTCTTTTTTCCATTGAGAATGGCAATTCCAGAAGAGGTGCCAAGTCTGGACACACCCAGATCTATATAGGCTTTAGCAGTTATATAATCTCTGATTCCACCAGAGGCTTTGATCTTCATTTCAGATGAAATTGATTTTTTTATTTCTGAGACCACTTCTAAGCTGGCTCCTTTAGGACCAAAACCAGTGGAGGTCTTCACATAATCGGCACCTGCATTTTCAACTATTTTGCTAGCAATGCTTATTTCTTCAGAAGTAAGATAACAGGTCTCAATAATAACTTTCAATACTTTTCTACCAATTGTGTTTTTAACTGAAGCGATTTCGGTTTCTAAAAGCTTCAATTTTTTAGATTTAAGGAGTCCAAGATTCATTACCATATCAACTTCATCTGCTCCATACCCAATAGCGTCTTCTGCTTCAAATATTTTAGCTCTGGAGGACATTGCTCCCAAAGGAAATCCAACTACCGTGCAAATCTTCACTTGTGAATTCTTTAAAAGTTCTTCCGCTAAAGGCACATAATACCCATTTATACAAACCGAAAAGAAATTGTAGGTCTTAGCTTCATTACATAAAGTTGTGACATCGTCTATAGACGCTGTAGATTTGAGCAAGGTGTGATCTATATAAGAATTAATAGGTTTCATTTAGAAAATACTATTTTATAAGTGTTTTAAAAGTCCCTAAGATAAAACTAATCCATAAAAAGAATGCCTGATAGAAAATTCATTCTATCAGGCATTCTTATAAATATGTAAAAAAAACTTTTAGTTCAGGCTGATGTTTTCAAAAAGGCCTACTGTTTCCATGCAATCTTTCATCATTTTATAGGTGCGTTCAATATCGTTATCCAATCCTATAGAAAAACGAATAAGCCCATCAGAAAGTCCCATTTCAATTTGTTCTTCTTCAGGAATTTCTGAAGATGTAGAAGTTCCCGGTGCGCTGAACAAAGTTTTGTAGAAACCTAAACTCACTGCTAGATACCCAAGATTTCGTTCCTGCATTAGCTCCATCAGTTCATTTGCTTTATCTAAGCTTCCAACATCAATAGTTAGCATTCCTCCAAATCCGTAATCCTCATTCATCATAGATTTAAATAGATTATGACTTGGGTGAGATTCTAATCCTGGATAAACGGTTCTAAAGCCATCGGCTTCAAATTTTTCTGCAAGGAACATCGCATTCTTACTGTGCTGTTTCATGCGTATGTGCAAGGTTCTCATATTCTTCAAAATAGAAGCAGAACGCAAACTATCCATAGTTGGCCCTAATAACATATTAGCTCCATCTATAACACTTCTCAGGGAGTTAATAAATTCCTGAGTTCCACAAGTTACACCACCAACAGTATCACTACTTCCATTTATAAATTTGGTTAAACTGTGAATAACCACATCTGCTCCCAATTCTGTTGGAGTTATAGAGAGTGGAGAAAAGGTGTTATCTACAATTAAAGTAAGTCCGTGTTTTTTTGCGATCTCGGAAAGCCCTGCGATATCTGCTACTTCCAATAATGGATTACTAACGGATTCGCAATATAAAACTTTAGTATTTGGTGTGATAGCCGCTTCTACAGTGCCTAGTTTTGTAATATCCACAAAACTGGTTTTGATATTAAGTCTTGGCGCGAAATTCTTCAAGAAGGCATAAGTACCGCCGTAAATGGTTCTGCTGGAAACTATATGATCGTCTGCTTTACAGAGTTGTAAAAGAGCGCCCGTAATCGCACCCATTCCGGAGGCAGCTACGTTTGCAGTTTCGGTTCCTTCCATGGCAGCTAGAGCTTCTCCAAGATATAGGTTGGAGGGAGTAGAGTGCCTGGAATATAAATAACATCCATCTTGATTTCCTTCAAAGGTATCGAACATGGTTTTGGCTGAAAGAAAAGTATAAGTAGAAGAATCTGAGATAGAAGGATTCACTCCTCCAAATTCACCAAAATATTGAAGGTCTTGAATATGATTTGCTGGTTTATATTTCATGATAGTTAAGTTTTTGTATTTTAATAAAGTTAAGTTAAAACAGAATATTAGTCAATAGATGAAGATGAATTCAGTTTAAAAATCGGAAATAACCATTTATTTTAGACATTTAATTTTAAAACACCTACTTTCAATCTTCCTAACCGAAAATTTTTCAGCATGAACTTAGATGAAATCGATAAAAAGATCCTTCAAAAGCTGCAATGCGATAGTAAGATCACCAATAAAAAGCTTTCTTCAGAATTAAACCTATCAGTAACGGCCATTTTTGAACGTATAAAAAGATTAGAGCGTAATAAAGTGATCTCCAGTTATGTTGCCTTGGTAAAGCCTGCAGAAGTAGACAAGTCCTTTATGGTTTTCTGCCATATAAAATTGGTGCAACACACCAAATCTTATGTTATTAAATTCGAGAAGGAGGTAGCACAATTAAACGAAGTCCTGGAATGTTATCATGTAAGTGGGGAATATGATTATATCCTGAAGATCTTGGTGAAGGATATGGAGGCTTACAGGGAATTTATGCTAAACAAACTTACTAGTCTGGATCATATTGGAAGCACCCAAAGTACTTTTATTATTAGTCCGGTGAAAAGCACTACTGCTTTGCCATTGTAAAATACATCTATCTGTTCAAGAATAGTGTTCAATCTGTTGGGATTTAAACTATTACCAAAAATTTTGTGTAATAGCATTGCCGATTTTTTTAACAGAACTTTATGTGTATTCTGGTCTAATTCCTTCTCTCTATGGTGTCTACGGCCGTTTTTAATTCGGAATAATATAAAAATTTTGTATATTAAGGCATTGGAAATTTTTAGAGTAATACCTCTTTTACTTTAATCTGCCATTTTTCAGGATTTTTAAATCATAGTTTCCTTTTACAATCTTTTAATTTATATGACCGAGCAACAAACCAAATCTGAAGATCTTCTTAACAGAAGAAAAAATATTGTAGCCAATGGGGTAGGTGTATTTAATACCGCCACTGTACAACATGCAAAAGGTGCGATTATCACCGATGTAGATGGGCGTGAACATATTGATTTCGCCGGTGGGATAGGCGTAGTGAATGCAGGACATTGTCCCGAACCTGTGGTAGAAGCCATCAGGGAACAGGCCGGTAAATATCTCCATACAAGTTTCAATGTAGTTACTTATGAACCTTATATTCAATTATGCGAGGAGCTTGCCGAGATCCTTCCTCATGGGGAGAAAACGAAAGCTATGCTTATTAGTACTGGCGCTGAAGCTGTGGAAAACGCTGTAAAAATAGCAAGACAGGCAACCAAACGACCGGCAGTGCTCTGCTTTACTGAAGCTTATCATGGTCGTACTCTTTTAGGTATGAGCCTTACCAGTAAAGTGAATTATAAGTTTTTTTCAGGCCCTTTTGCTCCGGAGGTATACAGGATACCTTTCCCTAACTTTTATAAATATCACGGCTCCCGCAATATGGAGGAATTTGTGGATACAGAACTTGCCAGGCTTCGCGAAAGCGCACATAGTATGGTGGATATTAACTCTGTGGCAGCAATAATTATTGAACCTATACAGGGAGAAGGTGGATTTAATCCCGTACCACAGAGATATTTGGAAGGCTTAAGATCTTTTTGTGATGAACATGGAGTTCTTTTAATTATGGATGAAATACAAAGCGGGTTTTGTCGCACAGGTCATTGGGCAAGCTGGCAACATTACAATGTGCAGCCGGATCTAAGTACTTATGCCAAATCGATGGGGTCTGGGCTGCCCATTGCAGCAGTCGTTGGTCGTGCCGAAATAATGGATGCCGCAGCACCAGGTACTATTGGAGGTACTTACATAGGAAGTCCTATTTGTTGTGTTGCCGCATCGGCTACCATTAAATATATGAAAGACATCAATCTGAACGAAAGAGCTGTACACATAGGAAAAGTGGTTACAGAACGAATGGAAAATCTTCAGAAAGAAATCTCAGATATTGGAGATGTGCGTGGAATAGGAGCAATGATAGGAATTGAATTTGTAAAAGATAATGATCCCGGTAAACCAAATCATGAACTCTGTGATAAGATTGTAAAAGCTTGTGCAGAAGATGGACTTATCCTCATAAGTGCAGGGACATTTAAAAATGTAATAAGAATTCTTTCTCCACTTGTAATTACAGATGAACAATTAAATCAGGGACTGGATATCCTAGAAAATCAGATAAGAAAAAATGTATAAATAGAGAATACGGGCAATTGCGTTGGTTCCAAAAGAAGCAGTCGTAAAAATGCTGGTGCATTGAAATTAGTGGTCACCGGTACGAATGATAAGTAATAATACAAATAAATAAAACAAGAATGACACCATTTGCAATAGCAGGAATACAAATGAAAGTTTCAGCAGTCGCTTCCAATGTGGAGATGATGAAACTGAAATTAAATATAACTATGAGCCTTTATCCTTGGGTGGATATGGTAGTTTTTAGTGAATTATGCGCCTATGGGCCACTTACACATACTGCACAGGAGATACCCGGCAACTTTGAAAGGGAAATGCAGGCTATGGCTAAAAAACACGGAATCTGGCTTTTACCGGGATCTATTTTTGAAAAAAGTGAAGGAAAGATTTACAATACCGCTACAGTAATCAATCCTGAAGGAGAAATTGTTACCAGGTACAGAAAAATGTTTCCCTTTTATCCATACGAACTTGGAGTGACCCCGGGATCTGATTTTTGCGTTTTTGATGTTCCGGGAGTTGCAAGATTTGGTATTTCTATATGCTACGATATGTGGTTTCCAGAAACAGTCCGTACGCTAGCGGTGATGGGAGCTGAAGTTATTTTGCATCCAACGATGACCGGAACGATAGACAGGGATATAGAGTTATCTATTGTGCGAGCAATGGCCGCTGTAAACCAATGCTACTTCTTTGATGTGAATGGTCTTGAATCTGGAGGTAATGGAAGATCGCTTGTTTGCGGTCCCGATGGGCGAGTGATATATCAGGCTGAAGGAAATGAAGAAATTTTCCCACTGGAACTGAATATAGATAGGGTGAAAAGAAGTCGCGAGCTAGGAGTGCTGAGATTAGGACAACCTCTTAAAAGTTTTAGGGATCACATAGGCCAATTTGGGATCTACCAGCATGGAGTACAATTGCCATACCTGAATTCTTTGGGGCCACTTATAAAGCCAACAAATCTGGATAATTTGGCTAAGTTAAAGATGGAGGAGAACAAATATGAACCACCTTCAAATCCTACAGGTTATAAAGGATTTGGAGAACTATAAAAAAAGAAAAATATGGGCGGAACAACAGCAAAGAAGAAAAAGAAGGAAAAAATAAAAGATTTTATAAGTTGGTTTGAAATCCCTGCGATTAATTTTCAGCAGTCGGTGGATTTTTACAATAATATCTTCGGAATTGAAATGGAGAAGAATGTCGACGACAATTATGCCATGGCATTTTTCCCAACTGAGAAAGGAATTGGCGGTGCGGTTGTCGCAGGGCCAGGTTCCATACCTGGAATAATTGGTCCACTTTTATATCTCAATGCGGGTAAAGATCTGAATATAGTTCTGAAACGCGTGGAATCTGCCGGTGGACGGATTGTAATGACTAAAACTCTTATTAATGAAGATTCAGGTTATTTTGCCATTTTCATAGATTCCGAAGGAAACAAACTCGCCTTACACTCATTAAAATAAAATTTATGCCAGAAAAAAAACCTGTTAGTTCAAATCATTACAATGTTGCGCAGCTTCGACTGGAATCATGGAACACTTTAAAAAGTGAATCTACTAAACTGGACCAAAGCAGTAGAGGTTCTTCAGAAGAAAAAAATCTGAGGAGTAATGTCCGTAAACAATTAGAAAATCTGCAGGGGGTGGAAAGTTATTTTGCCTTTCCCGGAATTTCCCGTTTACGTGCGCTCAATGAAATGCTGGATAGACAAGAACATACTGCGCTGGCAAATAAAATTGCTGAAATCACAAAGCATTTGGTGAGCGACAGGTACAGGAGTAATCCAGATTTTATTGAAGAAGACGATCAGGGGGTAGACACTTCAGAAAAAGGAGAGCTACCAGATGGTGTGAGAAAAAATTACTTTGAGGTATTGTTCGTAGAAGACATTTCTCTTCATGAAGAAAATAAACTTAGAAATGACCTTAAAGATCTTCGTGGTACCAATGAACAATTCAACTATGGAATTGTTTTGCAGAGAACCTTTGAAGACGCTCTAATCGCCCTGCATTTTAATTATAATATCCAGGCAGTTGTGATTAGGTATGCGCCGCCTTACCATTCTAAAAAGGTTACTCCAATCTTGAAGCCATTTATAGAAAAAGTTTTGGATCTGGACATGGCCTCTAAACCACAATCTGAACTGGGACCAATCCTAGGAACCTTGGTAAAAAAATTCAGACCTGAACTGGATACATATTATGTTACCGATACTGCCTTGGGAAATCTTAAGGACAGTACCCTGAAAAGTTTCAGAAGGATTTTTTATAGAACTGAGGATCTACAGGAACTGCACTTAACAATTTTGAGAGGGATTAATGAGCGTTATGAAACTCCATTCTTTTCGGCCTTAAAGGAATATAGCAAAAAGCCAACTGGAATTTTCCATGCGATGCCTATCTCCAGAGGAAACTCTGTTTTTAAATCCAGATGGATCAATGATTTTGGAAATTTCTACGGAAGGAATATGTTTTTGGCTGAAACTTCCTCTACCACCGGAGGATTGGATTCTTTGCTTCAACCCACAGGTTCTTTGAAAAAAGCCCAAAAGATGGCGAGTAATGCCTATGGATCCTTGAACACTTTTTTTGTGACCAATGGTACTTCAACAGCCAATAAAATTGTAGTTCAGGCATTAGTAAAGCCAGGGGATGTGATTTTAATAGATAGGGACTGCCATAAATCTCACCACTACGGACTTGTTTTGGCTGGAGCGTATCCGGTTTATTTGGATTCTTATCCTATTGAAGAATATTCTATGTATGGTGCTGTTCCATTGGAGCAGATCAAAGAGAAATTACTGAAATTAAAAGAAGCGGGAAGGCTGGATCTTGTAAAAATGTTGCTGCTTACCAATTGCACTTTCGACGGACTGGTCTATAATGTAGAAAAGGTGATGCAGGAAATTTTGGCTATTAAACCAGACATGGTATTCCTTTGGGATGAAGCCTGGTTTGCATTTGCAGGCTTTACTTATAATTATAAGCAAAGAACCGGCATGTTTGTGGCTCAGAAGCTTTATGAAAAGTATCGTAGTAATGAATACAGGGAAGAATATGCAGATCATATTAAAAACCTGAAAAAAGACGAACCTTCAAAATTGCCAAATCCCGATGAGGTTAGAATTAGGGTTTATTCTACCCAAAGTACGCATAAAACTCTCAGTAGTTTTCGCCAGGGATCAATGATCCATATTTGGGATGAAGATTTTCGAAGAAAAAGCGAAAATACTTTTATGGAAGCATATATGACCCATACTTCCACATCACCGAATTACCAGATGCTTGCATCTTTGGACGCTGGTAGAAGGCAGGTTCAGTTTGAAGGCTATGAGCTTGTAGAAAAAAGTATAGAAATGGCAATGGTGCTTCGTGCAAAAATAAATGATCATCCAAGACTAAATAAATATTTTGATGTTCTAACGGTGAGTGATTTTATTCCGAAGGAATACAGGAAATCTGGATTATCTGAATATTATAATCCGAAAGATGGTTGGAACAGAATGGAAACTGCCTGGGAAAACGATGAATTTGTTTTGGATCCCACAAAAATTACGCTTCATATTGGCCGGACTGGAGTAGATGGAGATACTTTTAAAAACAAGTATTTGATGGATAAGTTTAATATCCAGATCAATAAAACTTCCCGAAATACGGTTCTATTCATGACCAATATAGGTACTACAAGAGGAAGTGTGACTTACCTTACAAATGCCTTGCTAAAAATAGCAGACGAGCTGGATAAAGAGTTCCTTTCGCTGAGTAAAAAAGAAAATAAAATTCGCCAGGACAGGATACAATCCCTCACCCAGGATTTCCCGCCCTTACCAGATTTCAGTTATTTCCATCATTCTTTTCAGGCAGTACCCGGTGTGCCCGGTGGTAATATCCGCGAAGCATTTTTTCTAGCTTACGATGAGGAAAATTATGAATACATGCCTTTGGAAGAATGTTTGCCATCCATGGAAAATGAGCGCACATTAGTTGCTTCATCTTTCATCATTCCTTACCCACCAGGATTTCCGGTGCTTGTTCCCGGGCAGGTTGTAAGTAAGGAAATAATAAGGTTCTTAACTGCTTTGGATGTTTCTGAAATACATGGATACCGTGCAGATTTGGGACTCCGAGTCTTTAGAGATTCGGTATTAAATAGGCAAAAGACCGTTACATCTATGGGTGCAATGGGCAATAATTCGAAAAAGAAAAAATTAACTAAATAAAACCAACAATTATGGATTCTAAAAAACCAAATACTCCCAATTCTAAGGGAGCAGCAGATAAAAAAGCGAAATCTCCAATAAAAACAGGATCAGATGAGACAAAAGTCCCAATTAGGGGAAAGACTGAAAAAGGAAGTAAACCTACTATAGCAGGTCAGAAGTCTGAAAAATCAAAATCAAAAGCTTCGTCAAATTCAAATACTTCAGGTAAATCTAATTCGGCTAAGTCTAAGGCCAAAAGTTCTACTGCCAAAGGTAAAAGTAAAGGTGTAAAAACTGATACCACTATGGATTCATCTGAATTCAAAGATACTGTTGCTTCAGGAGCAAAAGGAAATCAAAAGAATAAGATGCCTCCAGTAAAATCAAATAAGAATTCAGGGAAATCCTCTTCAGAAAAAAATACAACTCCTGTAGATTATGAGCTTAAAGGAGTTTCAGATATCAGGAGGTCTTTTCATAAAAATGAAGAACCTTTATATTTTATCAGTGCTACAAATTTCAATCTTTTAGGTGCAGATGAATGGATTAAAGGATTTAAATTTATCACTTATATCGAATGTTTTGACGGATTGCATCCAAATGTTTTTTCTCCGAAACAAGAAATTCCGCACGATGATTTTGAAGGAATTGAAGATATAAACAACTATTTACTACAACATCCAGAAGTTCAGGATTACCTAAAAACCAGATCTGTAGACGGGAGATCAGGAAAAGCAATGTTCCTTATGTTCAATGAAAAAACAGAAGAGCTTGCTGAAAAATTAGGTTTGGAAATTATGTTTCCAAAAGCCGAAATGCGAACTTTTTTAGATAATAAAGTAAACACCAACAGAATTGCCGAAAGGGCTGGAGTTGCTTGTGTTCCAAATGTGCTTTCCAAAGTTGAAGATTTTGAGCATTTAAGAAAAGTATCTAAACACCTTGGTAATGAGCTAGTGATCCAAACTCCTTTTGGTGACTCAGGGCATACGACCTTCTTTATTTCTAATGAGGAAGAATACCAGAAATATGCAGAGGAGATCGAGGCAGAAGATGAAGTGAAAATCATGAAAAGAATTCGTTGCAGAGGTTCAGCAATCGAAGCCTGTGTAACTCGTCACGGAACAATTGTAGCACCACTTATGACTGAGCTTGTAGGTTTTGAAGAACTTACTCCTTATGAAGGCGGTTGGTGTGGGAACGAAATTTATCCAAATGCTTTTACTCCTGAATTAAGGCAGAAAGCGATCGAGAACACCCAACTTTTTGGAGATCAGTTAAGGGAAGAAGGTTATAAAGGTTATTTTGAACTGGATTTTTTGATAGATCAGGACAATGGGGAAATTTACCTTGGGGAACTTAATCCAAGAGTTACCGGAGCCAGTTCCATTACCAATCATGCGGTTTTTGCACTTGCAGATGCCCCCTTATTTGTATTCCATATTCTAGAATGGATGGATATAGAATATGAACTTGATATTGAAGCTATTAATAAGCGATGGTCAAATCAGGCTAATCTGGATGGCTGGAGCCAATTGATCGTTAAACATACTGAAGACACTATTGAATACGTAACCGATTCACCAAAATCGGGGATCTGGAGAATGTATGATACAGGTCATATTCAATTTGACAGAATGGATACCCACCGAAGAGCCGTGGAGAATGAAAATGAAGCTTTCTTTTTAAGGATCTCCAAAAAAGGGGATTACCTGTATGAAGGAGCAGATATGGGAATTCTAGTTACAAGAGGCCGAATGATGACAGATGATTTTAGATTAAACAATAGAGCGAAACATTGGATAAAAGCAATTAGATCCCAATTTAAATCTGAAATGGTTGAAGACAAAAAGAAACCAAAGCTTAGCGGTTCTTTAACTAAATAAAAACAAATTTTAACAGCAAGGCCGGAAAATTCAGTTTACTTTTCCGGCTTTCTTATATAATATAATTACTCATTAGTAATAATTCAAAAAAATATGCAACTTCACTTTAATGCAATTTCAGAACCTGCAAAGCCGGGGAAAAAGTGGCAAAAATTATTTAACACCTATTGGCCCGCCTATCAAGCTTGGTACAATACTAAAGGAGTATCTTACACTCCAGATCTAGAAACATCCCAAGCTGCGCTCAAAAAATATATGCCGAAAATGTGGCCTACATATCAGAAGCTTTGCAAATTGGCTCAGGCAGATGATGTTGCTGCACGTTTTCTAACAGGTTTTCAACCACCTGCTTATATCAGCGCATGTTCACAAGCTGTTATTACAGGCAGGGAAATTCAATTAGTGCGTAATTATGATTACCATCCAGACCTTATGGAAGGGACACAGTTATTGAGTGCCTGGAATGGGAAAAAAGTTATTGCGACGAGTGACTGTCTTGTTGGAGCCGTAGACGGAATGAACGACGATGGGCTTGCAATTTCGCTTACTTTTGGTGGTAGAAAAGAAGTTGGGGTTGGTTTTGGAATTCCATTTATCCTGCGTTACGTACTTGAATTTTGTAGCAATGTGGAAGAGGCTGTGGACACTCTTGTGAAAATTCCATCACATATGTCTTACAACGTTACTGTGGTAGACAAAACAGGAACTTATAAAACTGTTCAACTTTCTCCAGATAATGAGCCCGTGGTTACAGATGCAGCCTTTACAACAAATCATCAGGGAACTGTAGACTGGCCGGAAAATGCGGCATTTAATAAAACCTTGGAAAGGTCTGCATTTATTGAGAAGATGTTATCTAAAAAAGATATAGATGGAGTCTCTATAGCGGATGCTTTCCTGAAAAAACCTTTATATAACACTTTATTTAAAGAAGGTTTTGGAACTCTTTTCACAGCAGTTTATCGTCCCGCTGAAGGTGTGGTTGAAACAAGGTGGCCCAACCTTTCTGTTAAGCAAACCTTCAACAATTTTAAGGAAGAATATCACGTAATACAATATACGCAATCTGTGGGGTTGCCATTACCAATTTCAGGCACAGAACAGATTGCCTCTGAAACTAAAATTTTAAAGCCTAAACCGCCTGTTCATGAATCTTCAAAAGTTGAATGGCAGGAAACTGTATCCAATACATTGGTAGATGCAATGGCTCTGGCAAACCCTTCAGCAGATAAAAAGGAACTTGAAAACATTCGGGGAAAACTTATTAACCGTGGTCAAGTTTCCTGGGAACTTTTGGCAGATTTCTGGTCCAAAACGGGATCAGGCTACGGTGATAGCTGGAAAAATTAATAGTATTTAAAAAGAGATCTTGGATTGGAAATTTTCTTTTCAGGATCTCAATTCATATTTATCAGCGACTCAAAACAATCACTAATTATTTCAATATTATAACAAGCATGGAATTTCATAGCATCAATCCTTACAATGGAGAACAAGTAGGTCAATATACTGCTCTTACTTCCATTGAACTGGAAAATATTTTAGATAAGTCTGCTGAAGTATTTAAAACCTGGAGTCGCGAGCCTCTCTCGGTTCGTACAGGATTAATTAAAAAAGCTGCTGAGGTTTTAAGGGAAAATGTTGAGGATTATGCGCAAATGATCACTTCGGAAATGGGGAAACCTATTTCTGAATCCAGAGCCGAGGTTAATAAATGCGCTTGGGTTTGTGATTATTACGCCGAAAATGCTGAAACTTTTCTCGCACCGGAGGTGATAGAAACTGATGCGGAACAAAGCTTTGTAAGGCACGATCCTATTGGGACTGTGTTTGCGGTGATGCCGTGGAATTTTCCTTTTTGGCAGGTTTTCAGATTTGCTGCGCCCACCTTAACCGCTGGAAATACTGGATTGTTGAAACATGCGCCAAATGTTTTTGGCTGTGCAGAAATGATTGAAGATGTTTTTACTAAGGCTGGCTATCCTGAAGGTGTTTTTCAGAATTTGATAGTGCATCATGATCAAACAGAAAAAATAATTGCCCATGATGCCGTTAAGGCTGTAACGCTAACAGGAAGTGAAATGGCGGGATCTGCTGTTGCTCAAATTGCAGGTAAGTACATTAAGAAAAGTCTTTTGGAACTTGGAGGTAATAATTCCTTTATCGTCCTTGAAGATGCCGATATTGATAAGGCGGTAAAAACAGCAGTTTCAGCAAGGATGCTTAATTGCGGTCAAAGTTGTATTGCTGCCAAAAGATTTATACTGCTGGAATCTGTGTACGATGAATTTGTGGAAAAATTCACAAAAGCGGTAAGAGAAATTAAAAAGGGAGATACAACAGACGATGCAACCCAAGTAGGACCATTGGCAAGAAAAGATCTTGCAGATCAACTCAACCGACAGGTGAAAGAATCTATATCCCAAGGGGCGACCTTACTGGCGGGTGGCAAACAGGATAATTGTTTCCACGAACCTACCATTTTAGGAAATATAAAACCCGGGATGGCTGCTTTTGATGAAGAAACCTTTGGACCATTAGCCGCTATCATTAAAGCAAAAAATATAGAGGAAGCTTTTTCCTTATCTGAACAATCAAAATATGGACTTGGAGTTAGCGTCTTTACAAGAGACACATCCAAAGCAGTAGAATTTGCGTCAAGAGTTACTGATGGGGCTTTCTTTGTAAACGAATTGGTGAAATCTGACCCAAGATTGCCTTTTGGAGGAAATAAACGATCCGGTTATGGAAGGGAATTGGCTAAGGACGGAATGATGGAATTTATAAATAAAAAGGTTGTTTATGTGAAGGGTTAGAAGTGAAGAGTGAGGGGGTGAGGAGTGAAGGGTGAAGATTGAGATGTGAGAAGTGAGAAGTTTTCAAAAGAACTTTGAGTTTACAATTTTTATTTTTATTTTCTGCTAACTGCTAACTGCTAACTGCTAACTGCTAACTGCTAACTGCTAACTGCTAACTGCTAACTGCTAACTGCTAACTGCTAACTGCTAACTGCTAACTGCTAACTGCTAACTGCTAACTGCTAAC
>NZ_VORY01000035.1 GCF_007997295.1 Gillisia hiemivivida
GTTCTTTCTTCATTTAAAAGGGTCTGGATAATGACTCTTTCTTTATAGGTTAGTCGCCTGTGTTTTTTTACTTCCATTTTACAAATCTATTATTTTAGATTTGTTGCGTTAAGTTATTGAATGGAACTCTTTTCGCTTAGTTTGTTATCGAAAAAATATGCAACGAACATAATATGTGTCTAATTTAATTAAAAGAATCGATAGGAAACACAAAGTTTCTAAATTCCCAAAGCTTGTAGAGGAAGAGAATTAAAAATCCAAAAGCAATTATAAATTCCATAAAGCTGGAAGCCAGAAAGCCAATAAAAGATCCAAAAGCTGCTTTTAATGCCGACTTCGAATTACTTTTATTAATGATCTCCCCAATAAATGCTCCTACAAAAGGTCCGATTAAAACCCCAAAAGGGATTGGTGCGATTAATCCAACAACCAAGCCGATAGTGGCTCCAATCATTCCAGCTTTACTTCCGCCAAAGCCTTTGGTGCCCATCGCAGGGATTATTAGGTTTAAAGCATATATAAGAACAGCAATTATCAAGGTAATGCCAAGCAGCCAATAGTTCATTGGAACAGAAGGAGCAAGGTGCAGAACTAAGAGCCCCAACCAACTTACTGGAACTCCTGGCAATACTGGCAGAAAGCTGCCAAATATTCCAACGATCATTAAAAGTGCACCAATTATTATTAAAAGGAGATCCATAGTTACTTATTTTTTAGCTAAAATATCGAATTAATCCCTCATTGAGGGTTTAATTCCCAGTTCCCATAGTTATCGGGATGCCTAAAATTCATGAAAGAATATTCCTGCCGAACCCATTGGTATACAGCTCGTGGGACTGCAACCGAGGTTCTTAAAATGAAAATTTAAACTAAATCATTAGTTCAACTAACAATTTAGTTTTATATTAGCTCCTAGAAATTTATTAGAAATGAAACAACTAACGAAAGCCGAAGAAGAGATCATGCAGATCTTGTGGCAACTTACAGAAGGGAATGTTGCAGGTGTTATGGAGGAACTGCCAGAACCTAAGCCAGCTTACAATACGGTTTCTACCATTGTTAGAATTCTGGAGTCCAAAGATTTTGTAGGGCATAGAAAAGAGGGGAAAGGCTATATTTATTTTCCTTTGGTGGCTAAAGAGACCTATAGCAACCAAAGTATGAATAAGTTAATGGATAATTATTTTAATGGCTCTTTTAAAAGTATGGTTTCGTTTTTCATGAAAAATAACGATCTGGATACTAAAGATCTAGAGGCTATTTTAAAAGAAATTAATAAAGACAAAGACACTTAATATGGAATCTTATATAATTCAAGTAATATTATTTCAGCTAGCATTTTTGCTAGTCTATGAATTCTTACTGAAGAAGGAAACCTTCTTTAATCACAACCGGGCTTACTTATTACTTACACCGGTGCTGGCATTTTTGCTGCCTATAATTAATATTGAAATGTTATCTGGTTTTGTGCCACAGGAGTCTGTGTCATCAATTTCAAGATTTTGGCTTCCGGAAGTTTATATTGGAGATGCTACCCAAAACATACAACAGCTTCCTGCATTAGTATTGTCTGAGAAAAGCAACTCTTTCAATTGGATAGCAATTATTTATGCTATTGGTACAATTGCAAGCATAGGAATCATCGGAAAAAAACTTTTTAACTTGCGAAAATTGTTCAAGTTTAATGTTATTTCAGAAGTAAAGAGCTTCAGAATTATTGAAATTCCTTCCTCGAATGTTGCCTGCACTTTTAATAAAACCATTTTTCTAGGAGAAGATCTAAGCAAAAGCGAGAGAGACCAAATAGTAGCACATGAAATCATTCATGTTCAGCAAAAACACAGTTATGATTTGGTGTTTTTTGAAATTCTCAAAATCCTTTTTTGGTTTAATCCACTAATTTATATCTACCAAAATAGAATAGCTGCACTACACGAATTTATTGCCGACTCCAATGTGGTAAAAACAATAGAGAAGCGAAGTTATTATGAGCAATTATTGAATACCGCTTTTAACACACAAAATATTTCATTCATCAATCAATTTTTTAATCATTCATTAATCAAAAAACGAATAGTTATGTTACAAAAATCAAAATCTAAAACAATCGCGAAATTTAAGTATTTGGTAATCCTACCATTAATGCTGATGATGCTTACAATTGTTTCCTGCACACAGGATGATTCTCAATCAATTGAAAGTGATGGGACCATTACAAATCAAATTGATAATTTAATAGAACAAATTGAAGCTAAAGGAGAGGTTACTAAAGAGGAAAAAATGAAAATAGAACTTTTAATGTATTTGGCTTCTCAGGCATCTTCAGGAAATAATGAAAAAGACAAGTCACATAGTAATACAGTTAACAACCAAGGTACAGATGTTCCATTTGGCGTAATAGAACAAGTGCCTCTTTATCCAGGTTGTGAGAATTTAGGCAGTAATGAAGAGCAAAAGAAATGTATGTCCCAAAAAATTCAAGAACATGTTCAGGAAAACTTCAATACAAATATGGGGAAAGAGCTTGGTTTAACTGGACAGAACAGGGTTATTGTTCAATTTAAAATAAACAAAAACGGAGAAATTATAGAGGTGAGATCACGAGCACCACACCCAAAACTAGAGGAAGAAGCAAAACGTGTAATTAATTCCATACCACAGATGATTCCAGGAAAACAAAATGGAACAGCAATTGGGGTTGTGTATTCCTTGCCAATAGTGTTTCAGGTAGGTGAATAATTTTGATTACTATAAACTTTGATAAATAGAGATTAATAGTTCTAAAAAACGAATAGTTATGTTAAAAAAATCAAAATCTAAAACAAGTGCGAGGTGCAAGTATTTGATGATATTGCCGCTGATGCTGGTGTTGCTTACTTTCGTTGCATGTAGTGAGGATACAGAACCTAGGATAGAAAATGCAGCAGAAATGGATGATCAAGATGCTGCACTTAAGGCAAATCTATGGGATGAAATAACTGCCATGGATAAAAACGGAGTAGGTTTTTCAGAAATTTCTGAATTCTTTCTAATTGAAAAAGGAGAACATATCAAGTCAAAAGAAGCCTATTATAGAATGTATGCTTTTATGAAATTAATCCACCAAAAAACCGTAGAAAGAGAAAAAGCAGCTGGTACCTATGATGAGAATAGTAAAAATCCATTTCAGTCAATTTTAAATCAGGATTATGAGGAGTATGTAGAAATGCGAAAAAACAAACCACGAGTAGAAAAAAGAAGCGCTGAGCAAGGTGATGAGCAAGGGGTGCCATTCTCAATAATAGACGAAGTGCCAACATACCCAGGTTGTGAAAATTCAGGTTCTAATGACGAGAAGAAAAAATGTATGTCTGAAAAAATTCAGGAGTACGTCAACGAAGCTTTCAATACCGACTTAGGAAAAGAACTCAATCTCAAAGGAGTAAACAGGATCATTGTTCAGTTCAAGATCGATAAATCCGGAAATATTATTGAAGCTCGCGCACGCGCCCCTCACCCTGCCCTAGAAGCAGAAGCTATACGAGTGATCAATGAAATACCACAAATGGTCCCTGGAAAACAAAATGGGCAGGCATCTAATGTAATGTATTCATTGCCAATAGTATTTCAGGTAGGTGAATAAGTTATTAATCATATTTTTATTGTTTACAGTTGTAAAAGCCGAGGATCAACCTTCGGCTTTTGCTGTTGCAGATAGTTTACAACCTTTTAAAATTTGAATTATGCGCTTTTTCTTATTACTTCTTTTAACAATCTGCCTAACATCCTGCCAAAAGGAAAGCCAGGTAGATCCAAAGATTATTCTTTCAGGAAAAGTGGAGCCTGGGGAAGCCGGATTTTTGAGACTTGAAACCAGTGCCAGATTTAAATATCACAATCAGCCGGAGCTTAAGCTGGACCTTCAAGTACAAAAAGATGGCAGTTTTAGGGACACTATAGAAATAAAAGAAGGCCATTATATACTTCAGACCGGTAATAATGAAGTGAACCTCTATCTTAAACCGGGTGATGACCTTCAGCTCAAATTAAATAATGGAAATATTAGCTACGATGGAGAAGGGGCAAAGGAAAATACTTATATAAAAGAAAGGGATTCCCTAATCGCGGTGGTGGGTGGAAATAACTTTTACCAATATTTTTCAAAGCTTCCTGAGGAAGAATTTTTACAATATGCAAATTCCCTTGAGGAGCAGCGGCTTGAAGTGATCAATCGGCACGGGGAAATGGATTTGCATCTTCAAAAAACTGAAAGATTGTGGGCGAACGTTGAGAAAGCCCACAAGTTTTACAATTATTCTTTTACGCGTGAAACCGTTGAAACTTCTTATGTTGCCTCAAAAGAATATCCAGATCCTTTGGCAGAGCTTGATCTCAACGATGAGGATCTACTGCATGTAGGTCTCTTCCCAATGCTTATTTATTCTCATTTTGGAAATATTGCCAGTGATAATGGGATGGAAGAATGGGAATATATTGTTAAGGATTCTTTTCCCATTACCAATTCTGAAATAAGAGAAGTTGCGTTTTATACAACTGCCGTTTTTTCTATGAAAAGCTTTGAAAAACTGGATGAGTTTTACCAAAAATCCCAGGAATTTATTCAGGATAAAAAGCTTAAAGAAGTAATTACAAAACAATATTTAGCCTTAAAAGAGCTTTCTCCTGGTAAACCGGCTCCCAATTTCACCCTTAGAAACATGAAGGACGAGCCAGTATCTCTTATAGATTTTAAAGGAAATTTTGTTTATTTAGATTTTTGGGCCAGCTGGTGCAAACCATGTATAGAAGAAATTCCGGCATTTAAGAAACTTCAGAAGAAATATAAAAATGACAAAATTTTCTTTGTTTCTATTGGAATAGAAAGTAATAAGGAGAGTATCCAACGTCTTATTGAAAAACATGAGCTAAATGGCATCCACCTCTTTGATCCTTCAAAAGAAAAAGAACTTAAGGATGCTTATTCAGTAAGTGGGATTCCTCATTATGTGCTCATCGATAAATTAGGTAGCATTATAGAATCTTTCGCCATGAAACCTTCAGATCCTCAACTTTATAATCAGATTGATAACCTATTGGAATAATGTTAAAGCACATGAAAGTCTTAACTACCGTCGCTTTTGTTTTAATAGTAACGGCATTGAATGCTCAACCTTCGGCTTTGGCTGTTGCAGATAGTTTGTATGCGGTTGGGAATTATTCTGAAGCCATTCAGGATCTGGAGAATATTGAAGAGAAATCTGAAGCAGTTTATTCCAGACTAGCGAAATCTTATGTTGCAAAAGGAGATTTTTCTTCAGCATTAAAAAATTATAGAACAGTTTTAGATAAAAACCCAAACAAAGTTATAACTGCTATGGAATATGGAGAGGTTTTAATTAAAGCGGGAAAATTAAAGTCGGCAGATAGTTTATATATTAATTTGTCAACCAGATATCCTAAAAATGCCTCGTTTCAGTTTCAATTAGGAACAATAAAAGAAAGACAAAATGATAGTACCGCAATTGAATATTGGCAGAAAACTATAGCTTTAGACAAAACCCATCAGCAAGCTTTATACAAACTTGCTAAAGATGCATTGAGCAAAAGGAATTTCCCTTTGGCAGAGGAACTCAGTTTACAAGGTTTAGAAACAAATCCTAGTAATGCTTCGTTGATCTCTATTTTGGCTCAAACTTATTTTAATGAAAATTCTTTTATCCTCGCAATTACTCCTTTTGAGAAATTATTGGAATTAGGACAAGGAAACGAATTTGTGCATTCTAAACTTGGGTTCTGCTATTACCATCAGAATAATTTTGAAGATGCCATTTCGCAGTACAATTTGGCTTTGGGCTATGAAGACAAAAATTCTGACACACATTATAACTTGGGAAAATTGTTTGCAAGAACGGGAGATCTAGAAAAGTCGGAAACTCATTTGCTTATGGCACTTTTAATTAAAAAGCAGCCGGTAGATGCCGAGTTTCTTAGTCTGGCTTTAACTTATAAGCAGCAAGAGGATTATAAAGAAGCACTTCAATATTTTAATAGCGCATTAGAGGAAAACCCAGATAATGAAAGAGCTTTATATGAGCGAGCAGTTGCGGCAGATATTTATTTTAAAGATGAAAAAGCCGTTATAAATTATTATCAGGCGTACCTTGGTAAGTATTCAAAAAATGGAAATTCAGAGTTGATCTATCTGGCAGAAATTAGAATTAAAGATATTAAAGAAGAATTACATCTAAAGGGAGAATAGTTTTTCCTAAGCTGCTTAAATTCACTATTTTTGGCATCCAATAGACTAGATAGTTAGCCGCATGAGAAAAATATTACTTCTGCTTATTTTCCCATTTTTGGTGTGTTGTAAGAATTTTGAAACTAAAAAAATCTCTTCGGAAGAAGTGTTTAATCAGGAAACACAATCTTTGAATTGGAAGGAAGTGGATGAATATCCGGCTTTCGAAAATTGTAAGAATATAACTGAGTTGGAAAAAGCTAGGGACTGTTTTGAGTCTACGGTCGCCAATTCCATATATGCATATCTCGTTAAACAACAACCAATTGTTACCCAATCTATAGATGATACTTTGTTTCTATATCTGGAGATCTCAAAATCTGGAAAACCAGTAGTAGATTCTATAAGAGTAGATTCTGTAGTTACCTATCAGTTGCCAGAACTGGATAAATGGGTGAGACAAAGTGTAGATTCTCTGCCAAAAATATACCCCGCCATTAAGCGTGGGATTCCTGTTTCCAGTGTTTTTAAGATGCCTATTATTATAAAAGCTGAATAGGTTTGCAATAAACAATAAACAATAAACAATAAACAATTAGCAGTTAACAGTTAACAGTTATCAATTAACAATTATCAATAAATAATTTGTAGTGAGTAGAGAGAAGTGGGCGGTTCACAATTAGCAATAAACAATTAACAGTTTTCAGTCAACAGTTTTCAGTTCACAGTTAGAAATAAACAATGAACAATAAACAATAATCAATTAGCAGTTAACAATTAACAGTAAATAGTTAAAAGTAAACCGAGCATTTCGACTTCGCTCAATATGGGCTAAAAGAGAGAAGTAGATTTTTCTATTTTTTAAAACTTCTTCCTTTCCATTCAAAGCCACTAAATAGAGATAAAATGGCCACCATTGTAGAGAAAAATGGATAAAGAAGACTACACCATAAATAATGACTCAACATCGTTTTCTTTCTGAAGAAAGCTGCTGAATAATATAGCAAGGCAAGATCTACTAGAAACTTTATAAGGAAACTGAAGAGCACGAATTCATAATTCACTTCGTTTAAGAGCGCTAGGATAAGTCCAATCCCCAAAAACAGATTCACCAATAGAACGCTTAGGCCAATTAGTTTAGCAAAAACACTTTTGTAGGCCGTTGTTTTGGCTGCCCACCTTATGCGTTGTGAGAACAATGTTTGGAGTGAAGCTTGAGGTTTGGTATAAACAATGGCTTGTTCTGATTTTAAGAAGCAAACTGGATAGTTTAGTTCTTTAAATTTCTGAAGTAAAAAAACATCATCTCCGCTAGATATATTTGAGTTACCCTGAAATCCTTCCACCGCATAAAATGCCTTTTTTTCGTAGCATAAATTGGCTCCGTTGCACAGAAATGGTTTTTTTAAACCAAAACCACCAATTCCGGCTGCTTGTAAGCCCATAAAGTCCAACTCTTGAAAGGCAACTAAATAGTTCAGAAATTTTTCATTATTAAATTTTGTGCTAAAAAAACTAACGGGTGCCGCAATCATTGTCGCACCGGTTTCAATAATTTTTTCATTAAAAGATTGAAGCCACAAAGTTGGTACAACACAATCTGCATCGGTAGTAATTATATATTCGAATCGGGCGGAATCTATCGCTGTAGCCAATGCATCTTTTTTGGGGGAATTGGTTTTCCTATTATTGTTTATAACCGAAATAAGCATTTCTGGATGAGTTTGTTTGAAATGATGACAAACTTGCAAAGAATTATCTTCAGATTCGTCGTTCACCAAAATAATTTCGAAATAAGTCTTTGGATAGTCAATATCCGAGAGACTTAATAAGAGGTCGGGCAAATTTTCAGCTTCATTCCTAAACGGAATAATTATAGAAAGCTTTAGTTTTTTGGAACATTTATTTGATTTAAATTCCTTAATTCTAAACCAACCAACAAGCAAGCTAATAATTAATACCGCATATATACAGGTGATAATTAGTAAGAGGAAAACAAAGAATTGCATATTTTCTAAACTGCGAATTAACGGAATTGCTAAACAGAATTATGTAGCTTTGCAACGCCCAATCAAAAGTAAACAAACTATTAAGAATGGGTAATAGCTAAAGACTTTCCACTTTTGAAAAACGAACGTATTATTTTAGGAATCGATCCCGGAACCACTATTATGGGCTTTGGTTTGATCAAGGTGGTGAACAAAAAAATGGAGTTTTTACAACTAAATGAGTTGTTACTTCAAAAGTATAGCGATCCTTATATTAAGTTGAAACTGATTTTTGAACGAACTGTAGAATTAATTGACACTTTTCATCCAGATGAGATTGCTATTGAGGCGCCATTTTTTGGGAAAAATGTGCAATCTATGCTAAAACTTGGGAGAGCTCAAGGAGTAGCTATGGCTGCGGGTTTATCAAGAGAAATTCCAATCACAGAATACCTTCCCAAAAAAATAAAAATGGCGATCACAGGGAATGGGAATGCCAGTAAGGAGCAGGTTGCTAAGATGCTGCAAAGTTTATTGGGACTTAAAGAATTACCTAAGAATTTGGATTCTACAGATGGATTGGCAGCGGCGGTATGTCATTTTTATAATTCTGGTAAAGTTGAAGTTGGCAAAAGTTACACGGGCTGGGATTCCTTTGTTAAACAAAATCCGAATAAGCTCAATAAGCAATGAACAATTAGCAATAACCAATTATCAATAACAATAACAATTATAAATGGGTGAAGTAAATAATCCGCTTTCTAAGAAATCTTACGATTTTGCTTTGGTTATTATTCAACTGTATAAAGATCTAACGGTTTTAAAAAAGGAATATATTCTTAGTAAGCAATTGTTGAGATGTGGAACATCTATTGGGGCTAATGTAGCTGAAGCAAATGGAGCCATTTCCAAAGCTGATTTTTCTGCAAAAATATCTATAGCTTATAAAGAAAGTTTAGAGGTGAAATACTGGTTGCTACTTTTAAAAGACTCAGAATATTTGGAATTGGATATATTTAAAAATGCTTTTGAAAAGGCTGATGAGCTATCAAAAATCATGTTTTCAATTTTAAAAACTACTAGAATAAAAAAATGATAATTGTTCATTGTTAATTGATAATTGTAAAAAAATGTCCTCACTATATATTCATATACCATTCTGTAAGCAAGCCTGTCACTATTGTGATTTCCATTTTTCCACTTCTATTAAAAAAAAGGGAGAATTGGTTGCTATGTTATGTGAAGAAATAAGACTTCGGAAAAACGAATTACCCGGAAAAGAGCTAGATACTATTTATTTTGGAGGTGGTACTCCTTCCTTACTTTCTTCAGAAGAGTTGAAAATGATCTTCGATGCCGTTAATGCCAATTTTAAAGTCAGGAAAGATGCCGAGATCACTTTGGAAGCAAATCCAGATGATCTTAGTCTAGAGAACCTTAAAACATTAAAGAATGCCGGAATAAATAGATTGAGTATTGGAGTTCAATCTTTTTTTGAAGAGGATCTTCAATTGATGAATCGAGCACATAATGCAACTGAAGCCATGGAAAGTATACAGATGGCTAAACAGTTTTTTGAGAATATTTCTATAGATCTTATTTACGGAATTCCGGGAATGAGCAATGAGCGATGGAAAACCAATATTGAAACGGCATTATCGCTTGGATTGCCGCATTTCTCTTGCTATGCATTAACTATAGAGCCCAATACGGCTCTAAAAAAAATGATTGAAAAGGGAAAAGTGAAACCGGTGGATGATGAGGCGGCAAGGGAGCATTTTGATATTCTGACTAAAATTTTGAAAGCGAAAGGTTTTACTCATTATGAATTTTCTAATTATGGAAAACCAGGGTATTTCTCTGAGAATAATACAGCCTATTGGTTTGGTAAGCCATATTTGGGAATAGGACCTTCTGCTCATTCTTATGTTGGGGAAAATAGGAAATGGAACATCAATAATAATACGCTGTATATGAAATCTATAGAAAAAGGGGAGTTGCCTTTAGAAAAAGAAGAACTGTCTACTACAGACAGGTATAACGAATATGTGATGACCAGACTGCGTACCATGTGGGGTGTAGATATTGAAGAAGTAGAGGAACGCTTCGGGAATTTTTATAAAACACATTTATTGAACGAGGCTTCCAAAGAAGTTGAATTAGATCTTTTGGAACAAAAAGCAGGGATTCTCACCGTTACTCAAAAAGGAAAATTTCTAAGTGATGGAATTGCTAGTAATTTATTCTTTATAAATGAGGATTTATAAAATATGGTTGGGCCGTCACCCTGAACTTGTTTCAGGGTCTTCTATTAAAGGAATCGAGATGCTGAAACTCCCGATGCTTCGGGACAGCATGACGAATACATACGTCACCCTGAATTCATTTCAGTGTCTTAGAGAAAATGAGCTTTCAGCACTAAAATGGATGCTGAAACTCCCGATGCTTCGGGACAGCATAAGGTTAGGCCTAATAGGTAGATTAAGGTATGTGCGTCACCCTGAATTCATTTCAGGGTCTATAAGGAAATGAGCTGTCAGTACTAAAATAGATGCTGAAACTCCCGAAGCGTCGGGACAGCATGACGGGCAGGAAGTAAATTAGAGTATTTGGATGAAAGCAGAAATTAAATATCAAAATAAAACCTACAGTTTAGACCTTTCTAAGCCTTTGGACATTTCCCTTGTTCTTAGGGGAGACGACAAAAATCCAATTGCTTGGTATTTAAATCCCCCAAAGATCCAACCGGTGGTAGATGGAGATTTTATAGGGAAAGTAACATCCGGGAGTTCTACCAATTTCAATAATATATCTTTCAATCCGCATGGACACGGTACTCATACCGAATGTGTCGGGCATATTACGAGAGAATTTCATAGTATAAATGAAACTTTAAAGAACTTCTTTTTTACAGCAAAAGTCATTTCAATTGAGCCTGAGAGAAGGGGAGAAGATCAAGTAATTACTGAGGCTCAGATTAGAAGCTTGCTAAAAGTAGATGAGGTGGAATCAGTCATTATAAGAACGCTTCCTAATTATATCGAGAAACGAAGCAAGAAATATTCTCATACTAATTGGCCATATTTAGAGGAAGCTGCTGCTAGATATATAAGAGAATGTGGTATCAAGCATCTTTTAATAGATTTGCCATCTGTAGATAAGGAAAAAGATGAAGGGAAGCTGTTAGCTCATAAGGCCTTTTGGGATTATCCCAAGAACACCAGATTAGATGCTACTATTACTGAGTTGGTCTATGTTGCCAGTAAGGTTGAAGATGGAATGTATATTTTAAACCTCCAGATAGCTTCATTTGAGAATGATGCTTCACCGAGTAAGCCGGTGTTGTATAAAATACAATAAGCCTTAAAAACTAAAAACCCGCTTCAAATAAATGAAACGGGTTTTTATTTAGTTTTAAAGAAGCTTTTTATCCTAAAGCAACTCTTTCAAAAGAAACAACTTTAAGATCACTGTCTACAGACTTAACGTAAGCAGAGATACTCATTTTGTTATCTTTAATATAATCTTGGTTTACTAAAGTGTTGTCTTTAAAGAAACGTTTGATCTTACCTTTAGCAATGTTGTCTAACATTTCTTCTGGTTTTCCTTCTTGTCTTAATTGATCTTTAGCGATCTCGATTTCTTTATCGATGGTAGTTTGATCTACACCTTCTTCATTTAAAGCAACTGGGTTCATAGCTGCCGCTTGCATAGAAACGTTTTTTGCAGCTTCTTCAGCTCCATCAACATTTTTAGAAAGTCCAGTTAGAACAGCAATTTTATTTCCAGCATGAATATAAGAACCTACGAAAGGAGCTTCCATTGTGCGGTAATCTCCAATTTCAATTTTCTCACCGATAACTCCTGTTTGCTCAGTTAATTTATCCTGAACAGAAATTCCGTTGAAATCTGCAGCTAATAATTCTTCTTTTGAAGAAGTAGAAAGTGCAATTTCTGCAATTTGAGTAGCCATAGCTACGTAAGTATCATTTTTCGCAACGAAATCTGTCTCACAGTTTAAAGAAACAATAACACCTTTAGTAGCATCATCGTTTACTTTTGCAATTACAGCACCTTCAGAAGAATCTCTGTCGGCACGCTTTGCAGCAACTTTTTGACCTTGTTTACGTAATACTTCGATTGCTAATTCAAAATCCCCATCAGCTTCCACTAAGGCTTTTTTGCAATCCATCATACCGGCACCGGTAGATTTTCTTAATTTATTTACTTCTGCGGCTGTTATATTTGCCATGATGTTTAAAATTTTTTAGTTTTTTAAAAAATAAGTCGCTTAGCTTTGTTTGAAGAAAGATCTAAACGACTTATATATTACTTAAAAAGGTATGTTATTCTTTCTCTTCTGTAGAATCAGCAGCTTTTTCAAGTGTTTCTTCTTTAGATTCTAATTTCACATCTTTTTTAGCCTCTTTCATCGCTTTTTTATCTTCAGCATCGGTAGAAGGAACTTCTACGTCAGCTTTAGCTTCTTTCGGTGCTTTTTTGTCTTCAGCATCTTTAGAAGGTGCTTCTGCATCAGCCTTAGTTTCTTTAGGTGCTTTTTTATCTTCAGCATCTTTAGAAGGAGCTTCTACATCAGCTTTAGCTTTTTTAGCCTTTGGAGCTTTAGCAGCTTTTTCATCAGATCCTTCTTCTTTAGCATCCTTACTAGACTTTCTTTCAGAAAGACCGGCAATAATAGATTCTGCCATGTAAGAAACAACTTTGTCAATAGATTTTGAAGCATCATCATTAGATGGAATCACATATTCTACTTCACGAGGATCAGAATTTGTATCAACCATTGCAAAAATTGGAATGTTTAATTTTTGAGCTTCTTTAACCGCAATATGTTCACGGGTAATATCTACAACAAATAGAGCTGAAGGAAGACGGCTCATTTCTGAAATAGAACCTAAGTTTTTCTCTAACTTAGCTCTTAAACGGTCAACTTGTAAACGTTCTTTCTTAGAAAGAGTGTTGAAAGTACCATCTTTTTTCATTCTATCAATAGAAGACATTTTCTTAACAGCCTTACGGATAGTGATAAAGTTTGTAAGCATTCCACCAGGCCATCTTTCAGTGATGTAAGGCATGTTGGCTTTTGCTGCATGTTCTGCAACAATTTCTTTAGCTTGTTTTTTTGTAGCTACAAAAAGTATTTTTCTTCCACTAGCAGCGATCTTATTAAGAGCTTCACCAGCTTCCTGCATTTTAGCAGCACTTTTATATAGGTTTATGATGTGAATCCCATTGCGTTCCATATAGATAAATGGGGCCATGTTTGGGTTCCATCTTCTTGTAAGGTGTCCAAAATGTACACCTGCATCAAGTAATTCTTTTACTTCTACTTTGTTTGCCATTTTTGTAATAGTTTACGTTCTGTTGAGATAGCAACCCCGCTAATGCGTGGTTTAGATGCTAAACTAACCTCCAATACTAGTTGGAGCAACAACAAAAATTTTAATTTTTAAATGAACTTTCGGGCAATGCCCAATGATATTAACGTTTAGAGAACTGGAATTTCTTACGAGCTTTCTTCTGTCCGAACTTCTTACGTTCTACCATTCTTGGATCTCTGGTCATTAAACCTTCAGGCTTTAAAGTAGCTCTGTTTTCCGGGTCTAATTCTACCATTGCTCTAGCGATAGCAAGACGAATAGCTTCAGCTTGTCCAGTGATACCACCACCAAAAACATTTACCTTGATGTCGAAGTTTTCTTCGTTTCCGGTCATGTTAAGAGGTTGCATTACTTTATAAACTAAAGGTCCAGTCGTAAAATAATCCTTAAGATCCTTTTTGTTAATTGTAATGTTGCCTTTTCCTTGTCCAACATAGATACGCGCAACAGCCGTTTTTCTACGGCCAATTTTGTGAATAACTTCCATTACAAAAGATCGTTTAAGTTGATAGTTTTAGGCTTTTGTGCAGATTGATCATGTTCTGATCCTACATATACCTTTAAATTACGGAATATAGCTGCGCCTAATTTGTTTTTAGGTAGCATTCCTTTTACCGCATTTTCAATTAACCTTTCCGGTCCTTTATTGAATAATTCGGTTGCAGTTAGACTGCGTTGTCCCCCAGGATAGCCAGTATGGCGAATGTATTCTTTAGAATCCCATTTTTTACCTGATAAGTTGATTTTCTCGGCATTGGTAACAATTACGTTATCACCGCAATCAACGTGTGGGGTGAAGTTAGGCTTGAATTTCCCTCTTAGTAATTTTGCAACCTGAGTAGAAAGACGACCTAAAGTCTGACCATCAGCATCTACGTGTACCCAATCTTTGGTCACGGTAGCCTTGTTGGCCGATACTGTTTTGTAGCTTAATGTGTCCACACTAATTAATTTTACTTGTTATTAAACATTCCATTCCCTGCCCCTAGATAAATCTATCGGGAAAACAGGGGTGCAAATGTACAATTATAAATTCAGAATGCAAATAGACCTTCATTAATTTATTAGAACAGAATTCATTGACTGTCAACAACCTTTATATACTGAAATAATGTCCTCCAACATCAAGCTTGCTAAAATGTGAACATCCAAAATATATTACTGTATTAAAACAGGTTTATTTTATATTTTAAAGAAAACCATAATATCGGCTAAAGACATTATTTAACGATAAAGAGTAATTTTGATGTTAATATTGTCATAAAAAACTTATTAAAATACTTATGTTTGCACTTTAGTTTCCCTAATATCAAACACCTATATATGAAATTTTATAAATTCACTTTAATTTTTGCATTGGCAATATTAAGCTTTGCTTGTAGCAAAGAAGATGGATCCGACACTAATTCCTCTTTTAAAACAAGCAATTTTGAAGCATCTATTAATCCTGATGATCTTGTTGGAGAGTGGAAACTCTCTGCTATGAATGCAGATACTTTGGTAGACCTTAACAAAGATGGGACCGGAGATAAAAACCTATTAAATGAATCCTCCTGTTTTAACGATATGAAAATTATTTTCAGTCAGGATAAAACATTTTCAACAACCAATGCTCGTCTAGATTTTAATGGAGGAACCAGCAATGCTGAATTTGTTTGTGTGAAGAATAGAATCGACTTTGGAACTTGGGATATTGAAGGAACAGATCTTATACTTCATATTAGTATAGACGGAACTATTTATACTGATAGAAAAGCTTTGAACTATAATACAAGTACTTTTGCCTTTGATGTTTCAAAAGCTGAATCTAATATATATGTAACAGATCCAGGAGATACTTCAGCTTCTAAGATCAGGATCTTAGCCTTAGAATATACTAGATTATAATGCATTTAAATTATAATAAAAAGCTGTCCCCACTTAAAAAGGACAGCTTTTTTATTTTTAAATAAATAGTAAAAAACCTATATTCAAATTCAGAATATTTATTTTCTGCTAACTGCTAACTGCTAACTGCTAACTGCTAACTGCTAACTGCTAACTGCTAACTGCTAACTGCTAACTGCTAACTGCTAACTGCTAACTGCTAACTGCTAACTGCTAACTGCTAACTGCTAAC
>NZ_VORY01000036.1 GCF_007997295.1 Gillisia hiemivivida
TCAGCAGAATCATTCAACGCAAAAATAAAAGCCTTTAGAGCACAGTTCAGAGGAGTAAAAAATGTAGAATTCTTCCTCTACAGATTAACCACAATTTTTGCATAAACACAACAATTAGTCATGATCCGGGCTCCCCTCGACCACGCTCGGGACAGACTTCTCGCCCAACAAAATTGAACACAAAAAAACCCGAACAAAAATGTTCGGGTTTTCTATTGAAGTTGGCCTACTAGGGCTCGAACCTAGACTCTTCTGTACCAAAAACAGACGTGTTGCCAGTTACACCATAGGCCAGTATTTCAATACGGGTGCAAATTTAAAACAAACTTTATTTTACACAAACATTTTTCATCTTTTTTATAATTTATTTTTCGATTTTGTTTTTTTAAACTCCATAAAAAATATTTGCTTTTAAGTCCCGTTATAAATGCATTCTTGTAATTATTCTTAAATTCGCCTCATCATACTCAATATGCGCATAATATGACAGACTTTAACTTTGGTAAATGGAACAAAATACTAGGATGGCTGGTATTTCTAATTTCTCTTACTACGTATTGGTTAACCGTTGAACCAACGGCAAGCTTTTGGGACGCGGGGGAATATATAGCTACCGCAGCAAACCTGGAAGTAGGACACCCACCAGGAGCTCCTCTTTACCAAATGATGGGCGCCTTTTTCGCCACTTTCGCGCCAGAAGCTGGTCAAATTGCACTTTTAGTAAATATGATGTCCGGCTTAGCTAGTGCATTTACCATTCTTTTTATGTTTTGGTCTATTGTGCTGTTGCTTCAAAAAGTTACCGGCCCAGTAGTAAGCTTAAGCGATAGCAAAAAAATAGCCATTTTAGGGAGTGCCTTAGTTGGTTCTTTAGCTTTCAGTTTTACAGATAGTTTCTGGTTTAATGCTGGCGAGGCCGAAGTATACGCAATGGCAGCTTGTATTATGTCTATTTTATTTTACCTAGGCTTGCTATGGGAACGAGATATGTTTGAGCCACGAGGAAACAGATGGGTAATTCTAATCTCCTTTGTAGTAGGACTTTCCTTTGGGGTCCATTTTATGGGTCTTCTTACCATCCCGGCAATCGGATTTTTATATTATTTCAAAAATTATAAGAAAATAACCATTAAGAATTTCATTATTGCCAACCTCGCAGTAGTGGCTGTTTTAATGTTTATTTTTAAACTACTATTACCTTACACGCTCACATTTTTTGCTACTTCTGAAGTTTTCTTTACCAATTCCATCGGCCTCCCTTTTAACTCAGGAACCATTATAGCACTTTTAGCTATTGTTGCTGTTTTTTACTTCGGAATTCAATATACCCGTAAGAAAAGTTATTTTCAACTCAACACATTGCTTCTTTCTATTCTTTTTATTCTGATTGGTTTTTCGAGTTGGACTATGCTCCCAATTAGAGCAAATGCAAATACAGTAATCAATGAGAACAGTCCAGATAATGCCCGCGAACTATTGGCCTATTACAACAGGGAACAATATGGGGAAACCCACTTATTCTATGGCCCTCAATTCTCTGAAATGTACAGCGGACTGGATCCTGACAATCCTTATTTAGATGATGCGCCTAACTACGAAAAAGACAGAGAACTTGGTAAATACGTTATTGTAAACGATTATAAAAACGCAAGGCAGAACTTAGACGATAGCCATAAAACTGTGCTCCCAAGAATGTGGAGCTCACAGCATGCTGCTAATTATATGCAGTTCACCGGACCACTTGAGTTTACTGTAAAGCCAGAATATCAGAGCGAAGACCAATTGCTTACTGCGATTGCTGAATTTAGAAAAAATGTTGCTTTAGGAAGAGTGGACAATGAAGATTATCACCAATTCCTGATGCAGTTTAGCGAATACCTCAACATTGAAAAGCCTTCTTTTGGATCTAACCTTGGCTACTTATTCGAATATCAATTTGGTTATATGTACTGGCGTTATTTCATGTGGAATTTCACAGGAAGACAAAACGATATTCAAGGCCAATACACAGATACAGATGGGAACTGGCTTAGTGGAATTAACTTTATAGATGAAATGAGATTAGGGTCGCAAGACAATCTCACTTCAGACATGAAGAATAATAAGGCGAGAAACACCTATTACTTCCTGCCCTTCATATTAGGACTTATCGGACTTTTCTTTCATTTTAAAAAAGACAAAAAAGGCTTTTGGGTACTTATGGTCTTTTTCCTATTTACAGGAATCGCCCTTAAGATCTATTTGAATGAACGCCCTTTTGAACCAAGAGAACGAGATTACGCCTTAGTTGGCTCTTTTTATGTGTTTGCCATCTGGATAGGATTTGGGGTCTATGCGATCTTTGATTCCATTAGAAAATACTTAAAACCATCTTTTGCTGCTCCAATAGCAATTGCTGCCTGCCTTTTAGCGGTGCCAACAGTTTTAGCTTCTCAGAATTGGGATGATCATGATAGATCCGACAGATATTCTGCATTGGCCATGGCTAAAATGTACCTGGATTCTGTAGATGAAAATGCTATTTTATTCACTATTGGGGATAACGACACTTTTGCGCTTTGGTATGCCCAGCAAATTGAAGGCTACAGGAAAGATGTCCGTATCATTAATACCAGCCTTTTTGCTACAGACTGGTATATCTCTCAAATGAAACGAAAAGCCTGGGAAAGTGATCCTATACCGTCTCAATTAGAATACAAGCAATACCGTGCGGGTACAAACGAATTTGTAATTTATCAGCAGGTTACTAAAGATACTATGGCTATCCAGAATTGGATGAATTGGATTGCCAGTGACAATCCAGGAACTCGAGGAGAGCTTCAAAGTGGCCAAATGGTAAATACGTTCCCTACCAAAAACATTCGTATACCCGTAAATAAAAATGTGGTTCTTAAAAATGGAGTAGTAGCCCAGAAAGATGCAGATCTCATTGTAGATAATATCTTTATAGAGCTTAATGGAAATGTGATCTATAAGAACAGGCTATTAATGCTGGATATTATTGCAAATAATAATTGGGAACGTCCAATCTACTTCACAGGTGGTAGCTATGGAGACGACGATTATTTATGGATGAAGGATTACCTTCAGTTGGACGGAGTGGCTTATAAACTGGTTCCTATTCAAACTAAAGTAAATCCTCGCTACCAGTATGAAATGGGTCGGGTAGATTCAGACAAAATGTATAAGATCGCGAAAAACTGGGATTGGGGAAATATGGAAAGTACAGATATTTACCATGATCCGGAAACCAGAAAGAATTCTATTACTTACAGAAGTAATTTAGGAAGATTAGTCGAGCAGCTTTTAATTGAAAACGATACTGCCAGAGCAAAAGAAATAATTGATCTAGCGATGGAGAAAATGCCGGTTGATTATTATGGCTATTATACGCTTCTTGAACCGTATATAAGTGGATATTTTGAAGTAGGAGAGCCTGAAAAAGCAAAAGAACTCTGGACTAAAATTGCTGTTAAATACCAAGAGAATCTAAAATATTATAGCGGTTGGGATGAAGAACGACAGTATGACTTTGCTGATAATATCATTACGGATATGGAGAGATACAGATCTCTAATAGATCTATTGTTTAGAAATGGAGAGCAGGAATTCGCAAGGAAGAAAGCTGAAGAATTCAATAATTATCTAAAACTGTTTCCAAGGTTCTATGATGAAAGTGAAGAAGAAAGTGCAGCCCCGGCAATGCCAACAGATTCTGCTATAGAAAGTGAATTTCAAAGAGAGCAAAGTTTACCGGAATTAGATAGTAGTACTTTAGAATAACTGCAAAAAAGCAATGGCATATTTAAATAATATTTCCAGATTAGGGAGGCTTTTATATCCCTCCCTTTTTTGGAATATGCCACGAAACACAAATACCATCTATCTAAGTTTTGATGATGGGCCGCATCCGGCGATCACTCCTTGGGTACTAAAGGTCTTAAATGATTATCAGGCAAAAGCCACATTTTTCTGTGTAGGAGAGAATATCTTGAAATTTCCTGAGGTATTCCAGCAACTAATTTCTGAAGGCCATTCCTTCGGAAATCATACTCACAATCACGTTAAAGGCTGGAAAACATCAACTTCAAATTATCTTGAAAATATAATTAAAGCTGAAGCTGTTATTTCGAAGTATTCAGAAAACACAAATGATCAAAAGCTTTTTAGACCTCCTTATGGGAAGATAAAACCTTCGCAAGTAAAACGATTGCAACAGCTTAATTATAAAATTGTAATGTGGGATGCCCTAAGTGCAGATTTCGACCCAAATATTTCTGCGGAAAATTGCTTCAAAAATGTAATTGAAAATACTAAAGCGGGAAGTATTGTTGTTTTTCATGATAGCGAAAAAGCTGTTGAAAAATTGAAATTAGTACTACCAAAAGTATTAGAGTACTATTCAAAAAAAGGTTTCGAGTTTAAAGGGCTTTAAACATATTCTTTCAGAAGACCAATCAGCGTATTTGCATCTTGTTCTCCATTTTGCCTCCATTTCATTTCTCCGCTTTTATAGATCATAAGTGTAGGAAGTCCTTTTACTCTAAGCGCTTCTGCTAGTTGAGGGTTCTTATCTACATCTATTTTAATGATCTTTGCCTTATCTCCCAAAGCTGCGGCAACATCCCTTAGTACAGGGTGCATGGATGTTGAAGCTTCATTCCATTCGGTATAAAAATCCAATAAAACCGGAATGTTTAAATCTATTAATTCACCAAATTTTGACATAAAATTAAAAGCTAAATTTAAATTAGATCTTAATACCAAGTTAAGTACTAATATCAAATATAGTAAATTCTTTGAATTATGCGGGTTTTGAGCCTTTTCGTAGTTCTATGACTGAGATCTCGGGCCAGATTCCTACGCGTCCAGGATATGCTAAATACCCAAAGCCACGGTTAACATTAATATATCGTCCAAACTCCTCATAGATCCCTGCCCAATTCTCATATCTGTATTGCACCGGACTCCATTTAAACCAACCCGGGATTTCAATTCCAAATTGCATCCCGTGGGTGTGCCCACTTAAGGTTAAATGATAATTATTCCCATCTGTTTTTATCTTTTCCTGCCAATAAGAAGGATCATGGCTCATTAAGACTTTAAACTCCTGTGGAGACAAACCTTTTCCCGCAAGATCCAGATCCCCCATTTTTTTAAATCCGCCGGCTCCCCAGTTCTCTACTCCTATCAAAGCAATACGTTCGCCATTTCTTTCAAGGAATCGATGTTCGTTAAGCAAAAGGTCCCAGCCCAAAGTGGAATGCACCTTTTTTAAGTCTTGTAAATTGTTTAATCTTGCCTGGTCACTTTCCCATGCGACATAATCGCCGTAATCATGATTTCCAAGTATAGAAAACACTCCATCTTTTGCATTGAGTTTAGAGAAGGTCTCCATCCACGGATCCATTTCTGTCGCCTTATTGTTTACCAGATCTCCGGTAAATAAAATTGTATCAGCTTTTTGCTCATTAACAAGGTCTACAGCATATTCTATTTTTTCTTTATTATCGAAACTACCACTATGGATATCACTAATTTGAGTTATTCTGTATCCATCAAAAGCGTCCGGCAGGTCTTCAAAATATAAGGTATAATTAAGCACTTTATAATTATACTTTCCTTTGTACATTCCGTAGAGCAAGGAAGCAAAAGGAATTACAGCGATCCCTAAAGCGATCTGACTTAAAAAAGTTCTTCTGGAAGGCATTTCAAAAGCAGCATTGGTAGAAAATAATCTACCGTAGATGGCCACTACAAAACGAACGATATCTTCCCCAAACATAAATACAGTTAGAAGAATTTTACTCACCATAAAAGCAAGTACAAATCCCATAGCATAACCTCTCCCACTTCCAAAACCACCACTGGGGTTTGGTTGCGCAAATTGATAGATGAAATTCCCTAAAACCACCAAGGAAAGAAATACATAAGAGATATGGATCCAATTATGTTTGGTAAGCGTTTTAACCGCTTGAAAAGCATAAATATCAACTAGAATGTAGAAACAGATAAACAGGAACCAACGCATGGGGTATTCAATTTTTTTGCAAAGATACTTTTAATCACTGCTTTAAGTTTTGCTTTTATAGATAAATTAACGCCAAATGCTTGTCAACAAAATAAAATTTATATAAGATTTCAACTTCTTTGTAAATGGCAAAGCCACAAATGAATTTGATAATGCTTCAATATCATTTATATTTATCAAATCTTAAAATAGTAAACTTTGAAAAGACGAAATTTTATAATAAAATCTACTCTGGCATCTGCCGGAATAAGCTTATTTTCAAATTCAATTTTTGCATTTAATATTAAAGACATACATAAAACTTCAAAAATGATCCAAAATAAATCAAACATATTTCCTCTAAGCATAGCCACGTGGAATTTTCCGAATGCCAGTAAAAGAGCTGGAGAATTGTTAGCTGAAGGAGCCAGCGCATTAGATGCTGTAGAACAAGGCGTGATGGTAGAAGAAGCAGATATTAGAAATACTACGGTTGGTAAAGGTGGTGCTCCAGACAGAGATGGGAATGTAACTCTAGATGCATGTATTATGGATCCCTCAGGGAATGCTGGTGCAGTGGTGTATTTAAAACACACTTCAAAAGCAGCATCTGTGGCTAGAAAAGTGATGGAAGAAACCCCGCATGTAATGCTGGCTGGTGAAGGCGCCGATCTTTTTGCAATTCAGCAAGGCTTTGAAAAAGAAGAACTTTTCACAGATGATTCCAAAGCAGCCTATAAAGAATGGCTTAAAAATAAAGAATATAAACCAATAATCAATATAGAAAATCATGATACCATTGGTATGTTGTGCATAGATGAAAACGGATATCTGGCAGGTGCTTGCACCAGCTCTGGTTTATCTTACAAAGTAAATGGACGTGTTGGAGATTCCCCAATTATTGGTTCTGGATTGTTTATAGATAATGAAATTGGTGGGGCAGTTGCAACAGGAATGGGAGAAGCAATCATGAAAAGTGTTGGAAGTTTCCTGATCGTAGAATTAATGCGACAAGGACAATCCCCTCAAACGGCATGTGAGGAAGCCATCAATAGGATAATTAAAGCAAATCCAAATTACAAGGAGTTTCAAGCTGCATTTATCGCAGTAAATAAGAAGGGGGAAATCGGTTCTCATTGCATTCAGAAAGGCTTCAGTTATGTAAAATATCAGGACGGGAAAAATGAAACTATTCTCAGTAGTTATAATTTTTAGAACTTAAAAGCTGCAAATATATTTTAGAAATATTAAGGTTACTGGGCTTCTTCTTCCTGCATTTTTTGAATTAGTGCTAAAACTTCGGTTACCACATCACTGCATATCACAATTAACGAACCTTGTTTGGCGTTCTTAATAGCATAAGTGGTTGCCTCTTTTTCATTGGGAATAACTGTTGTTTTTTTGTTGGGATCATATTGATTGATACCATGGGTAAGCATATCAATTAATTCTTTCTCACTTCTACCCCTAAGATTTTTATCCTGCCGAATAATAATTTCATCAAACATTTCAGCAGCAATACTACCTATTTGCATGGTATCTTCTGCTTTTCTATCTCCAACCCCGGCGATGATTCCTATCTTGACCGTACAATCAATTTTTTGTATAAACTTCTGCAATGCTCTCATTCCTGCAGGGTTATGGGCATAATCTAACAAAACCTGAAAATTTTTAAACTGAAATAAGTTTAATCTCCCCGGAGTTTGTGCTGGTGATGGATTAAAGGTTTGAAGTGCAAGTTTGATATCTTCTATGGTCACTCCTCTCAAATACGCTGCCAATACAGCAGGAAGGATATTTTGGATCATAAATTCTGCCTTTCCTCCAAAGGTTAAAGGAATATTTACTGCTTTCATGATTCGTATTTTCCATTCCCCTTTACAAATAGTTATATAGCCGTTTTCATAAATGGCAGAAAGTCCATTCCTTTTTTGCATTGCTTTAATCCTCGGACTATTTTCGTTCATTGAAAAAAGAGCGATATTAGAAACGGCTTTTTTCCGCATTTTATAAACCAAATCATCATCTGCATTAAGAATGGCATAACCTTGTGGAACAACACTTTCAGGAATAACTCCTTTGACCTGTGCCAACTGTTGAATTGTATGTATTCCTTTTAGCCCTAGGTGATCTTCTGCAACATTGGTGACAATACCTATATCGCAATTATGAAACCCCAGCCCCGAACGTAAAATACCCCCTCTCGCACATTCTAAAACAGCAAAATTAACGGTAGGATCTTTAAGTACAAATTCTGTACTTCCAGGTCCCGTACAATCACCTTTCATTAATAATCTATTTTGAATATAAACCCCATCGCTGGTTGTATATCCAACTTTAAACCCGGTTTGTTTGGCCATATGTGCTATTAACCTAGTGGTGGTGGTTTTACCATTGGTACCTGTGATGGCAATAATAGGAATTTTACCTGTGGATGCATGCGGGAATAATTGATCTATTACCGGTGCTGCTACATTTCGTGGCAATCCTATGGAAGGCGCCAAATGCATTCTGAATCCTGGACCTGCGTTTACTTCAATAACAGCTCCGCCAGTTTCAGAAAGTGGTTTGCTAATATCTGTTGTAATAACATCTATCCCGCAAATATCAAGATCGATAATTTTAGAAATACGTTCGGCCATAAATAGATTGGCTGGATGAACTACATCTGTAACATCTTCTGCCGTACCGCCTGTACTTAAATTAGCAGTATCTTTTAAAATAAATCGTTGTCCTTTTTTCAAAACAGTTTTCAAAGTATAACCTTCAGAAACAATAATACCTTTGGTTACATTATCAATAGTTATTAGTGTCAACATTTTTTCATGACCATAACCCCGTCTTGGATCCTGGTTTACTTCATTGATCAATTCCTTTATAGTATTTTTTCCATTTCCCACCACATGTGCAGGAGTACGCCGGGAAGCAGCTACCAACTTATTATTAATAACTAGAAGACGATGATCCTCACCTGTAATTTGCTTTTCAATTAGCACCTTAGATGAGATTTTTTTTGCTGTATTAAATCCCAAAAGAGCATCATTAAACGTATTGATATTAATAGTCACCCCGCGACCATGGTTTGCGTTTACTGGTTTTATTACCAAGGGGAATCCTAAATTATTAATTATTTCTTGTAATTTGGAATCGTCATGCAAAATCTCTCCTTTGGCTACTGGAATTTGTGCTTGTTCCAGTAAATATTTGGTTTCCACCTTGTCGCCAGCAAGGTCAACCCCGATATTGCTAGTATGGCAAGTTACTGTTGCCTGAATCCTTTTCTGATTTGCTCCATAGCCCAATTGGCATAACGAATGTTTATTTAACCTTAGCCATGGGATTCCTCGGTTTACTGATTCTTCTACAATAGCTCCTGTACTTGGCCCTAGCCTCACACTTTCCCTAATTTCTTTCATTTCCTGAATATCAACTGCTAGATCATATTCTTCATTATTTACTAGTGCCTTACAAATTTTTACGGAAGCTTTTGCGGCATAACAACCAACTTCCTCTTCCATGTAGTCAAAAACCACATTATAAACTCCATCTTCCCCATAGCCTCGGGTTCTACCAAAACCAACATCCATTCCTGCTAGAGTTTGAATTTCTAGTGCAATATGTTCAATAATATGTCCCATCCATGTTCCAGCTTTCACTCTTGAAAAAAATCCGCCTGCCACTCCTTCAGAGCAACGATGTTCATACATGTTGGGAAACATGTTTTCTAACCTTTCAGAAAAACCATCTATTTTATCTGATGGTCGATCTTCCATCTCTTCCAGATCCAAAACCATGACTATTAATTTATGCCTTTTTATAGACCAATAATTAGGTCCTCGAAGCGCATGTATTTCTCTAATTTTCATAATTTTTAATTTAAAAACTTTCTCTGTATGAGAAAAAATGGAATTATGATGTTAATTTATGTATAGGCGAAATATTAAACTATTTTTACCGCATAATTTAATTTTTAATTATGATTAAAGGAACCCTCATCCCTATTGGAGGAAATGAAGACAAAGGATTTCATAAAGCAGACAGATTTCGATTAGATTATATAAGCCAAGGGATATTGTTCAGGGTTGTTGAAGAAAGTGGTGGTAAAAGTTCAGAGATATTGGTGATTACTACAGCATCCGGAATTCCTGAAGTAGTAGGTAAAAACTATGTTGATGCCTTTTATTTACTGGGGTGTCAAAATGTAAAAACATTATTTATAAGCTCTAAGGAAGAAGCAGATTTCAAAGAAAACCTGGAGCTTTTGAAAAACGCAGATTGTATCTTGTTTTCTGGTGGTAATCAGTCTAAAATCACTGCAAGAATTAAAAACACCCAATTTCACAAAATATTACTGGATCGTTATCAAAATGAAAAGATAGTGGTTGCAGGAACTAGCGCTGGTGCAATGTGCATGTCTATGGAAATGATCATAGGTGGTAGCAGTAAAGAATCCTTTATAAAAGCAGCCACAAAAATACGGGAGGGGATGTCTTTAATTCCTGAAATTATTATAGATACTCATTTTATTCAAAGAGGCCGCTTTGGAAGATTATCCGAAGCGGTGGCTAGATATTACGACCGCATTGGCATTGGCTTGGCAGAAGACACTGGTTTGGTTATTAAAAATGGAAACGATTGTGAAATTATTGGTTCGGGAATGGTTATTATTTTTGACCCTGGAAAACTCACCCACAATAATTTTGATATTTTAAAAGATGGCACGCCTCTAACTATGACAAATCTAATTACCCATGTGCTTTCTGCAGGTGATACATTTGATATTGAAGACCGAACAGTTAAGGTTACAACGGTACCAGAACATATGTTGTAAAATTTTTGAATCATAGATTTAAGAAGTGAAATTTAAGCCCTCATTGAGGGTTTATTTCCCCGAGACCTGCCTGAAAAGAATTTCATCCAGGCGGGCTTGCCTCGAATTTTAAAAGTATTTTCCTCCCGAACCATCGGGACATACCTCGTGGGCCCGCCCGTACCGTTCGGGCGGGCTTCCCCCGAGGTTCTTGATTCAATCACAAAATTTTAGATTTATCAGCGCATATAAACCACATATTATTTATGTCCGATTATAGTTTGGGCTACACTGAAAAAATCTAGATCCCCAAAGGTTTTTCGAATGTCTGTTTGATAATTCTTTTCTTTATCTTAGTTTATTAGAGATGCAACAAGAGATTGGGATTCAAGCAGATTTTAAATGATTTAAAATTTAAGTCCTGTTTCTTGGTTCTCTTAGCGAAGTAGTTTTGTTTCTTTTCTCTGCCAATATTGTTTATACATTATATATTAAAATTTCATCTAAACCTTCTGAATCTTTACAGGCTCTGTACATACCTTCGGTGTTAAACGGCATAGCAATATTTCCTTTGGCATCAACTGCAATCAATCCGCCGTCTCCTCCTATTTCTAGAATTCGCTTATGAATAACTTCATTCGTAGCATCTTCAAGAGACAAGCCTTTAAATTCCATCAAGCAAGAAACATCATATGCCGCCACGGCTTTTATAAAAAATTCACCGCTCCCCGTACAGGAAACAGCACAGGTATTATTATTGGCATAATTCCCTGCGCCAATTATAGGGCTGTCGCCAATACGACCAAACTTCTTATTTGTCATTCCTCCTGTAGAAGTACCAGCGGCAATGTTTCCATTCTTATCACAGGCTACCGCTCCTACTGTACCAAATTTGGAATCTTTTTTTACGGAATGATCTAACTGAAAAGAATCTGAATCCTTTATTTCAAGCCATTGCTGGTGTCTAAATTCATCATAAAAATAAGGAGCTTTTTCAAAGGAATAATTCAAGGATTCTGCGAATTGAAGCGCTCCTTTGCCTGCTAAAAAAACATGCTCACTTTTTTCCATAACATCTCTAGCTAAGGAAATAGGGTTTTTAACACCCGTAATTAAAGTTACAGCGCCTGCATTCAAAGTTTTACCATCCATTATTGCAGCATCCATTTCATGGGTTTCGTTCGCGGTAAAAACGCTTCCTTTGCCAGCATTAAATAAATGAGAATTTTCCATCACTATTATTGCTTGCTCTAGCGCTTCAATAGCATCTTTACCTTCTTCTAAAAGTTGAAACCCGGTTTGCATAGCCTCTCTCAAAACGTTTTTATATTCCTTTTCCTTTTCTGAAGTCATTTTACCTCTTACTAAGGTTCCCGCACCACCATGAATGGCTATGGCTATTTTTTGCATTGCTATAGATGTTTAATTCTTGTAAAATCAGTCAGATTATTTTCTGAAGCTAAATTCATTTATTTAAAATTACAACATGTGTTTTACATGTAGCTATAACTTTTGTAGTTTTATAAACTTATAATTCTCACCCATGGCAGACCAAAAACGCTTATTTCTACTTGATGCTTACGCTTTAATTTTTAGAGGCTATTATGCCTTTATAAAGAATCCAAGAATTAACTCCAAAGGGCTTGACACCTCCGCGATCATGGGGTTCACAAATTCGCTTTTCGATGTAATTCGCCGGGAAAAACCAGATCATTTAGCGGTATGTTTTGACAAGGATGGAAGTCATGAGCGTACAGAGCTATATTCAGAATACAAAGCAAACAGAGATGCAACTCCGGAACCAATAAAAATAGCGATTCCCTATATAAAGGACATCCTACATGCAATGCATATTCCAGTGGTGGAATTACCAGGTTGTGAAGCAGATGATGTGATAGGTACTTTAGCTAAGCAAGCCGAAAAAGAGGGCTATAAAATTTTCATGGTTACTCCTGATAAGGATTTTGCCCAGTTAGTTTCAGAAAACATCTTTATGTATCGCCCTGCTAGAATGGGGAATGGGATAGAAATTTTAGGTATTCCCGAAGTTCAGAAGAAATTTGGAGTAGAACGGCCCGAACAAGTGATAGATTTTCTAGGGATGATGGGAGATGCTTCCGATAATATTCCAGGACTTCCTGGAGTTGGAGAAAAAACTGCTAAGAAATTTTTAACAGAATATGGTAGCATGGAAGAACTTTTAGCGAATACTGATAAGCTAAAAGGGAAAATGAAGGAGAAAATTGAAGCTAACAAGGAACTTGGAACCCTTTCGAAAAGACTAGCAACTATAATTACCGATTGTGATGTACAATTTCATGCTGAAAACTATGAATTGTCTCAACCAGATGGAGATAAAGTTCAGTTGTTGTTTGAAGAACTGGAATTCCGAAGATTAAAGGATCAGTTTTTAAAATTATTTTCAGGAGAACAAACCGCTACGCCCACTCAAGTTTCTGGAACATCGACTGCGAAAGCACAAGTAAGGGATTCAACTGCAGGGGCAGGGCAATTTTCTTTATTTGGCGGAGATGCTACTGTAATTGAAGAAACTTCCAGCAGAAAAGACCTGTCAACTTCTGGGCATGTTTATCAAAGTTTAACCAGCAATATGGCGATTGAGTTATTTCTCAAAAATTTATTAAAGCAGACCAGCGTTTGTTTTGATACAGAAACTACAGGTTTAAATCCGTTAGAAGCTAAATTGGTGGGAATTGCTTTTTCCTGGGAAGCCGGAAAAGGATTTTATTTGCCATTTCCGGAAGATGATACTGAAGCGCAAGCGGTCATTGAGAAACTACGCCCATTTTTCGAAGCAGAAGGAATTGAGAAAATAGGTCAGAATTTAAAATACGACATTAAAGTGCTCGCCAAATATAAGGTGGAGGTAAAAGGACCTTTATTCGATACCATGATCGCTCATTATCTTATTAATCCGGATATGCGACATAATATGGATATACTTGCGGAAACATATCTCAACTATACTCCACAATCTATTACTGAGCTTATTGGCAAAAAAGGTAAGAACCAAGGGAATATGAGAGATGTCCCTTTAGATAAGCAAACCGAATATGCCGTAGAGGATGCAGATATAACGCTTCAGTTAAAACAACATTTTCAACCAGAATTAAAAGAAGCAGAAACCGAAAAATTATTCAATGAAATTGAAATTCCGCTGGTCAGAGTATTAGCCGATATGGAATTGGAAGGAATCAATTTAGATGAAGATTTCTTAAAATCGCTTTCTTCAGAATTGGAAAAAGATATCGCAACTCTGGAAAAGAAAATTTATGAAGATGCGGGGGAAGAATTTAATATTGCATCTCCAAAACAATTGGGAATCATTCTTTTCGAAAAACTGGAACTGGTTAAAAAGCCTAAAAAAACCAAGACAGGCCAGTATTCTACAAGTGAAGACGTGCTTTCCTATTTAGCTTCAGATCATGATATTATTAAAAGCGTACTCGAATATAGAGGTTTAGTAAAACTGAAGAACACCTATATTGATGCTTTGCCAACACAGGTAGAAAAAACAACAGGCAGAGTACATACAGATTATATGCAGACAGTTGCTGCAACCGGAAGATTGAGTTCCAACAATCCAAACCTTCAGAATATCCCAATTAGAACAGAACGAGGAAGACAGGTTAGAAAAGCATTTATTCCGCGTGATGAAAATTACACCTTGTTAGCGGCAGATTATTCCCAGATAGAACTTCGAATTATAGCGGCTTTGAGCAAAGAGGATACTATGATTGAAGCATTTAAAAAGGGAGAAGATATTCATGCTTCTACAGCTGCGAGGGTTTTTAATGTGCCATTAGAAGAAGTAACCAGAGAACAACGTGGCAATGCAAAAACAGTGAATTTTGGGATCATTTATGGGGTTTCTGCTTTTGGACTGAGCAATCAGACCGATCTTTCCAGAGGGGAAGCAAAAGAACTTATTGAAACTTATTATGCAACCTACCCAAAATTGAAAATCTACATGCAGGAGCAAGTAGATTTTGCAAGAGATCATGGGTATGTGCAAACCGTTTTAGGAAGACGCAGATATTTAAAGGATATCAATTCACAAAATGCAGTAGTTCGCGGAGCTGCGGAAAGAAATGCGGTAAATGCTCCAATACAAGGAAGCGCGGCAGATATCATAAAATTGGCGATGATCAATATCCATAGAAAATTGAAAGAAGGCAATTTTAAAACAAAAATGCTTTTACAGGTACATGATGAATTGGTTTTTGACGCTTACAAAGAGGAATTACCCGAAATGAGAAAAATGATCAAGGCTGAAATGGAAAATGCCTTTAAAATGGAAGTACCCCTAGATGTAGATTTGGGTGAAGGTAGAGACTGGCTGGAAGCACATTAGCAGTCAACAATGGACAATGAACAATTAGCAGTTAGCAGTTAGCAGTTAGCAGTTAGCAGTTAGCAGTTAGCAGTTAGCAGTTAGCAGTTAGCAGTTAGCAGTTAGCAGTTAGCAGTTAGCAGTTAGCAGTTAGCAGTTAGCAGTTAGCAGTTAGCA
>NZ_VORY01000037.1 GCF_007997295.1 Gillisia hiemivivida
TCAACAAAAAAGGACACTAGATGCAAATGCAGAAAGTATCCTTTTACAGACTAGCTTATAGCCGTCTTGAGTAACAAAAATAATAAAATAAAAGAGAAAACCTTTTGTTAGTTAACACAGAATCTATCGGAATGGTTTCAGGGTCTCTTATTTTGGGCAACTTAGTAAATACGTCAATGGTGGACCTGTGATAAAAAAATCATCTAGCGGAGTTTTTGACGTATGAAAGATGCTGAAACGAGTCCAGCATGACGGCAGTTAAAATAGTATCGTCACCCTGTTCCGATAGCTATCGGAATAGTTTCAGGGTCTTCTTAAAATAAGATATAAGGATAGTAGAAATAACTAAAGCAGACTACTTTAGTTGTAATCTTAGATTGACTATTCGCAGAGAAATTTGCTGTGAATTGGTTTTAGAGAACCATAGAATATTCCGCTTCTTAGAGGATGCCTTTAGAGACTAGTTTCTATTTATTAGCATTTTATCACCTTCAGCAAGTTTCCATTCTTCCGCTTTTCCTGCATTTACTTCCAGAATGAATTGTGCTGGCACTTTAGATGGTAGCGATGTTTCATCCAGTGGTTTTGCATTCTCTTGAAAACTAACTATACTGCTATCTTTTCCGAAGAAAATAAGGTCTAATGGGATATATGTGTTTTTCATATAGAAGCTATGCATAGATTCTTCAGAATACACGAAAAGCATGCCTTGGTTTGGCTCCATGGTTTTTCTGTACATTAAACCCGTTTGCTTTTCATAAGCGCTTTCAGCTAACTCTATATCCAGTTTCTGAAGTGTGTCTTCACCTTTTAGAAGAAAAAGCTCTCCTTCTTTGGTGAATTGAATTTCATCTGTCTCTATAGAAGTGTTCTTGGCTTCCTCTGCACAAGAAAACATAATTCCCAGGATAATTCCAGCACTAAGAAATCTCTTTAGTTTTTTCATGCTGCCACTCTTTTGGAAGGTCTAAGCATAAAATATAAACCAGCTATTATAAATGGGATACTAAGCCATTGTCCCGTGTTTATAAGCCATATTGCACGCTCTTCTACTTGAGGTTCCTTTAGGAATTCTACAAAGAATCTAACGGTCCAAAGTAAAACTAAGAATAAGCCAAACAAGAATCCGATCTTCTGTTTTTTATCTGTTTTCCAATAGACGAACCAAAGAAGTAAAAAGATTAATAAATAACAAAAAGATTCATATAATTGAGCTGGATGTCTCGGGAAACTTTCGCCTAGATTTTGGAAGATCACTCCGAAGTCACTATTTGTTGGTTTTCCAATGATCTCAGAATTCATAAAATTACCAATTCTAATAAAAATAGCACCACTGGCTACTGGAATTACCACTCTGTCTAAGATCCATAAAATAGGTTTGTCCAAAACATTCTTTCTATAAAGATACATGGCAACAATAATCCCTATAGCCGCACCATGACTGGCTAGACCGCGAAAACCTGTAAATTCAAATTCTGGTTCAAAACGAACGGGAAGGAAGATCTCTAATAAATTGTGCTGGAAATATTCCCAATCATAAAAGAGTACATGTCCTAATCTTGCTCCTATTAAAGTTGCTAATACAGTATATATAAAAAGCGGATCTAATTTCTCTATAGAAACTCCTTCTTTAGCATAAATGCTTTTCATAATATACCAGCCTAATCCAAAGGCTATAAGAAACATTAAACTGTAGTAGTGGAGGGTGAAAAAGCCTAAGTCAAATCCTTCAGAAGGACTCCAGGTTATAGCATTAAAAAGCATCTAGTAATTTTTAAATTTGTTAGGTAAAGATACATATTTGGATGGTTTGGCAATAGTCCACTAATTAAATAGCCAATTGACTAAGGAACTGGATCATGGCCAGAACCTCCCCAAGGGTTGCAACTCACAATTCTCTTAAGGCTCATCCAGCCACCTTTAAAGAATCCATATTTCTTAAGCGCAACCAAAGTGTATTGAGAGCAGGTTGGAGTATATCTACACGTAGCAGGAGTTAAAGGTGAGATTGCTCCCTGATAGAATTTTACCAGTAAAATGAATGGATATGCCAGCCATTTTTTTAGCATAAGGCTATTTCTTAATTTTCTAAAGTGAAAACAGTTCCTTCTTTACCGTCTTTTAGTTGAATACCCAATGCCAGTAATTGATCTCTAATTTGATCGCTAGTAGCAAAATCTTTATTGTTTCGAGCTTCAGCTCTTAATTTAATAAGCAATTCTACCGTTCCAGAAAGTTTTTCAGAAATATCCTGATTAGTCACTGCGGAGTCTAATAATCCAAGAACATCAAAAATAAAATCATGCATGCTTGTGTGTAAAAGCTCTTTATCTTCAGCAGTAATTTGCTCATTACCTTCTTTTACTCCTACAATGAATTTCACAGCTTCAAATAAGGTTGCAATCAGAATGGGGCTATTAAAGTCGTCATTCATGGCATCATAGCAGCGTTGTTTCCATTCAGAAACGGAAAAGGATGAAGTTGAAGAAACAGGTAATTGCGAACTATATCTATAAGCATCCATTAGTCTGTTAAATCCCTTTTCACTCGCTAATAATGCGGTGTTAGAAAAATCGAGAATACTTCTGTAATTAGCCTGAAGCATAAAAAAACGTGCAACAGACGGCTCGAAACCTTTACTTAAATTATCATTTTCTCCAGAGAAAATTTCGTTTGGAAGAATATTATTACCAGTGCTTTTTGCCATTTTTTGCCCATTAAGGGTTAGCATATTCGCATGCAACCAGTAATTTACAGGGTTTTTACCGGTAGAGGCTTCCCCTTGTGCGATCTCACATTCGTGATGTGGGAATTTTAGATCCATTCCGCCACCATGTATATCAAACTGTTCGCCTAGGTATTTAGTACTCATCACGGTGCATTCCAAATGCCAGCCAGGGAATCCATCACTCCAAGGAGATGGCCAACGCATAATATGTTGGGGTTCTGCCTTTTTCCATAATGCAAAATCCTGAGGATTTTTTTTGTCACTTTGTGCTGCAAGCTCACGAGTATTTGCAATCATATCTTCAATAGACCGACCGCTAAGCTTTCCATAATCGTGATCCTTATTGAATTTTAAAACATCAAAGTAAACAGAACCATTGACTTCATAAGCAAAGCCTTTTTCAATGATAGTTTTAATCGTTTCAATTTGCTCCACAATATGTCCAGTAGCAGTAGGCTCTATACTAGGTGGCAGATTATTGAATTTTTGTAAGGTGTTATGAAAATCTACGGTATATCGTTGAACCACTTCCATAGGTTCAATTTGCTCTAATCTGGCTTTTTTTGCAATTCTATCTTCACCACTATCTGCATCATTTTCCAAATGCCCGGCATCTGTAATATTTCGAACATAGCGAATCTTATACCCTAAATGTTTGAAATATCTAAAAATAAGATCGAAAGAAATAAAAGTTCGGCAGTTTCCTAGATGAACATTGCTATAAACTGTGGGTCCACAAACATACATGCCTATGTGACCTTCATTTATTGGTTTAAAAATCTCCTTTTCTCCTGTGATCGAGTTGTAAAGTTTTAAGCTTTGTTCTTTATAAAGAGCCATAAATTAGTGCTTGCTTAGAGTTTGAGTAATGAATGTATTTAAAAGGAAGTGTCTAGTTTAATATAATCTAGAAATTCCCTTTTTACGGAATTTTCTTTAAAAGCACCGCCAAATTCACTTGTTACTGTGCTGCTTTCTATATCGCGAATCCCTCTACTATTAACGCAAAGGTGCTTAGCATCTATTATACAGGCAACATCTTGAGTTCCTAGTGCATTTTGTAATTCCTGTACTATTTGCATAGTCATTCGCTCTTGGACTTGAGGTCTTTTAGCGAAGTAGTCTACAATTCTATTCATTTTGGAAAGACCTATCACACTACCCTTGGAAATATATGCAACATGCGCCCTCCCGACAATAGGTAATAAATGGTGTTCACAAGTAGAGTAGATAGTAATATTTTTTTCTACAAGCATCTCACCGTACTTGTATTTATTTTCGAATGTTGAAGCCTTAGGTTTTCTTTTAGGATCTAAGCCGCCAAAAATTTCATTTACAAACATTTTGGCAACCCTTTGTGGGGTTCCTTTTATACTGTCATCTGTAAGATCCATCCCTAAAGTTTGCAAGATACTTTTCACATCTTTATTGATTAGGACAATTTTCTCTTCATTGCTCAAATCAAATGCGTCTTCTCTTAGTGGATTATTTGCACTCGTAGAAACGTGAGCATCGCCCATTTCATCTATTTTATTTTCCATATGGTCTATCTTCATAGCACTTTATTCAATACTGGTGGTAATCTATATATTAGGCTTGCAAAGATACATTTTTTATGACTCTTTAAAGCAAAGATTCTAAAAAGCCAAGTGAGGTAATTGCTGTAAAATGTGTAATTTGCAATTCTTTGGTAATCTGATATATGAAGTCCCTAGTACATCTTATACTGTTTGTCGTCATCTCTCTGGCGGGAGTATGCCAGATTTATGCTCAAGGAGATCGATGTTCTAGTATCCAGCCCTTTTGTGCTGGGACTACCCAGTTTGTTTTTCCCAATTCTAATGCTTTTAGTGGAGATTTAGCTGTAGCTGAAGGTGGTCCTGATTACAGATGCTTAGAATTTCAACCTTATCCAGCTTGGTTCTTTTTGAAGATTAAAGACTCTGGAGATCTAAATTTTAGAATTAGCCAAACTGTAAACTCTGATGGCTCAGGTGATGCTTTAGATGTAGACTTTATTGCATGGGGACCATTTAATGAGGGAGATGAACTCTGTAGTGCGAGTGCCTTGTCTCCTTCTAGAATCGTCGGATGTAGTTATTCACCATCGGCAACAGAAAACTTTTTAATTAATAATGCATCGACTGGTCAAATTTATGTGGTTTTAATAACTAATTATTCCGAAAAGCCAGGTTTTATAACCCTCGAGCAGACTAATTTGAATCAATCTAATTCTGGTGCCACAGATTGCTCCATAGTTAATATTCTTGGCGATGATCTTGCGCTATGTGATAGCGCTCCTGTAAAGCTAACAGCTAGAAATGTAGATGCTACTCGATATGAGTTTTATGTGTTCGATGATAATAATAATGATTTTTCATTGTTATCAGATCAGGCTAGTCCTAATTTCACGGTTACATCAACCGGTAGATACAAGGTTATTGCAATAAATGATAATACCGGTTTAGGTTTTGACGATGAAATTTTAATTGAATATTTTGAAAAACCTACTGCAATCGAGCCAAATGATCTTTTGGGATGTAGTAATGAGCCCTCGGCAATATTTGATCTTTCTCAAGTTTATGCTGAAATAACCCAAGATCCTCAAAACGGGAATTCATTATTCGATTTAAATTTTTATAGCAGTCAAACTAATTTTACTAATAGTATAGCAATAGAGAATCCTGATTCTTTTGAAGCAGTAAATCAGCAGGAAATCATAGCTATTATAACCAATCAAAAATCCGGCTGTGTTTCTGATCCGGTCTCTTTCAATTTGAGAATAGCTTCAATCCCAGTTGTAGAAATAGAAGCGGAAACAGTATTCTGTGTGGATGCGGAAGGGAATTTAGTAAATTCTCAAACTATTGGAAAAGATCTTGGCCCAGATTTTATCTACAATTGGAACATCAATAATGATCCTGACGGGGATGGTGTACAAAACCCTACTCTCAGCTTTGAGGAGAAACCTTCTAATCCAGATATTTCTCTTGAAATAATTAATAAATTGACTGGATGTTCTAATAATTTTAATACTAAGATCACTTATTATTCAGCTCCTAAAAATGTGACATTTACAATTTCTGGAAATGATTTTGAAGATGGATATGTGGTTTCCGTCATGGCGGATGCTGTTGCAGGAACAGTTCCCATATATGAATACCAATTGGACGATGGAGCATGGCAAGATCAAGCTAATTTTACGAATGTAAAACCAGGATTGCATAAAGTTTCTGCTAGAGATATTTATGGCTGTGGGATGGCTACTTCAGCCGCATTTAGACTTATTGGCTATGCTAGATTTTTCACTCCAAATGGAGATGGATTCAACGATACTTGGAATGTTATAAATGATCCTCAGATTTCTATCTCTAAAGTATTGATCTACGATAGATACGGCAAACTCATAAAGCAATTAGACCCGCGCGGAAGAGGTTGGGATGGTACCTATAATGGGGAGGTCATGCCTGCAGATGATTATTGGTTTGTTGTAGACTTAAAAGACCAGAACACTGGGACAGTGTCAGAATTTACTGGGCATTTTACATTAAAATTGTAATTCTTCTCTCAAGCAACAATTTGATAAACACCAAAGTTTCCTCTGATCATTATAAGTATATAAAAATAAAACCTCGAATCCTTTTAAAGGATGCGAGGTTTTATTTGCTAATGTTTTATTCTTTTCTTTTAGATTCCAAAGCTTAAGGATAATACTACGCTTGAAAAATCTCTCTGAATATTTGCAGTATTTATAAGTCCAACTTGGTATAGTTGAGGATTATCAGTTCTAGATGAATGATCATAGGATAAATCTGCTTTTATAGATCCAAAATCATATCCAAATCCTGCTGAGTAACCATTTAAATCTCCTAAGGTGATTTCGTTCTCGTAAGGACTTTCTTCAAATCTGTAACCTCCTCTTAAGCTCCAATTTTCTATTCTATATTCTCCTCCTATTTTATAGGTAGAAGCAGCTTTTAGATTATCTGAGATCAAATTATTTTGAAATTCAAATTCCGGATCATTAGAGGGTCTTAATTCAGTATTTGAAAAATCTTTATAAGAATAATCAAAACTGATCAATCCATGATCGCCAAAAAGTACAGCTAAACTACCTGTAAGTTTTCCTGGCGTTTTTAGGCGGTAATCTGGATACACATTAACAACATTAGGATTTACAGTTACTCTATCACTAAATTCATCACTAAAAGTTTCTAAACGTTGAGTGGTTTGTTCCTGTATTAAAAACCAAGTAGGAGTATCATAAGTTAGTCCAAGTCTTATATTCTCAGTTACATTAGCGATAGTTCCAAGTTGAAGAGAAAAGCCATTTCCGGTAGTACTTAAATTATTAGAAAAAATGATCTCGTTAGTTTCACTTCCGTTATTGGAATTTTCTTCAACTAAACGGGTAGCTCTATCATAATTTAAAAAATGCGCATTCAAATTAATTCCAAGATGAAGAAAATCCTGATATTTTGTAGCGAAGTTAAATGCAAACTTCCCGTTTAAACCAGTTCCGATATAGGAATATTGCTGATCAAAATTACCAGATGCAATATTAGAAGTGTAAGAAGTATTATTTGGGTCACTGTCATCAGGATTTATAATAAAACCTTGAAAACCTAAAAATGCTTGTTGAGCTCCAAAACCTTCATTTTCTCCTAAGAATAAATAGAGATCTGTAACACTTTCGTTATCTATAGTTTCCAAAAGACCCAAAGGCACTCCGTTCGCATAATCCAGAAAGTAATTATCTATAGAATTTGAACTTGATCCCTGCGCCACGAAGCTATCGTCAAAGGAATTATTTTGAGAATAGTTGACTCCCAAAACAAACTTTTTCCAGGGAGTGTTTTCATTGGTGCTATTAAAAACTAAAACGGCTCCGGCTTGATCGAAATACACATCAGAATCATTATTAGATGTAACGCCATTAAAGTAACGCGTGTCATTTTGCCTGTTGTTATAGCTTAAAGTAACTGTTGCTGCGCTGCTTAAAAATATGGCTGAACCTGCAGGGTTAATTGATATTGCAGATAAATCTCCACCAAGTGCTCCAAATGCACCGCTCATTGCTCTGTATCTAGCAGTACCTGATAACTGATCTGATGAATATCTTACAGCATCTGTGATATCTTGCGCTTGAGAAAAAGTCATAGCCAAGAAGGCTATGACTAGGGTATATAGCTTTTTCATAAAATTTTAAATTGCGTTTGAATCCTATTTTAGTTTCCCCTTCCTCTGGAAGAACTTCCTCCTGAAGATCTGGTTCCAGAACTTCTGCTAGTACTACCGGAACTTCTTACCGTCCCAGAGCTTCTGGTTGAGGATGAACTTCTAACTGTACCGGAACTTCTGGTTGGAGAAGAGGATCTTCTAACTGTACCTGAATTTCTTGTATTATTTGAAGACCTGGAATACGCATCGCTGCCTCGGTTTGATCTATTTATCGTGCCAGACCGATTTGTGCTGTAAGGGCTATTTGTATTGGATCTTGTTTGGTAATCTCTGGAATAGGTTCTTCTTGAAATTCCATAATCATCGTTTGAATTTCTCAAATTCCGAATACTTCTGGAATAACTGGAACTTCTTCCCCTGTCACCTAAAGAGGTTGCATTTCTTAAATTCTCTACTCTATTATTTCTGAAGTTTGAAACAGAGTTTCTCCTTCCAGTGTTGTAGGCAACATTATTCCTGTAATTATTATATCTGTTTCCATAGAAGTTATAAGGGTTGTGATATCCAAATCCACCATAAATAAATGGGTGTACACCAAAACCGAATCCAAATGCATTCCCATATCCAAAACCAAATCCGGTTCCATATCTACCCCAGGGAGATCCCCAGAATCCCATTGCATAATGTCCGGGCCAGAATCCGGCACCGTAATAAGCAGGCCCCCAATAGTCCCAGAAGGGATTATAGGAACCAAAAAATCTATCATTATAAATATTTATAGAATAGCTGTCTGGATCATTACCCCAAGGGGCATTTCCACCTTGGTAATTAGAATTTTCGTTGTCGTAATCGTAATTTCCTGTTGAAGAATAAGAATCTACATCAGTAAAAACAGCATTTTCAGCTAAAACCTCTCCGTAAAGAGCAGCTTCTTCTTCAAACATTCTCTTATAATAATCGCCATTTTCTTCTCTGGTTCCATATTCTACTTCAGTAGGAACTACTACTTGTACTTGCTCTGTGTCTCCATAAATTCCATCATTCGAAGTACCTGCATATTGGTATGAACCACAAGATGTCAACAAAAAAGTAGACATAGCGGCCATGAAGAAATATATGGATTTTGGTATATAATTATAAAGTTTCATTAGCTGTAGTTTTAATTGTTGAACATTACAAATTTAGTTAGTTTTGCGCTAACTAGTTGCAACTTGTGTAAAATAGCTACAACGCTAATAAAAGTGCAACATTTATGCCAAATAACAGGAATGGGTAAGAAATTAACTGCTAGGAAAGAAGATTATTCGAAATGGTATAACGAATTGGTAGTCAGTGCCGATTTAGCCGAAAACTCCGCTGTGAGAGGTTGCATGGTTATTAAACCTTATGGTTATGCTATTTGGGAAAAAATGCAAGCTGAATTAGATAGAATGTTCAAGGAAACAGGTCATCAGAATGCCTATTTTCCATTATTTGTACCAAAAAGCCTTTTTGAAGCTGAAGAAAAAAATGCTGAAGGTTTTGCTAAGGAATGTGCTGTAGTTACTCATTATAGGTTAAAAACAGACCCGGAAAACAGTTCAAAATTAATTGTAGATCCGGATGCGAAGTTGGAAGAAGAGCTTATTGTAAGACCTACTTCTGAGGCTATTATATGGAATACTTATAAGGGTTGGATTCAATCTTACAGAGATCTCCCAATACTTATAAATCAATGGGCTAATGTTGTGCGATGGGAAATGCGGACTAGGTTATTCCTTAGAACTTCCGAATTTTTATGGCAAGAAGGCCATACTGCGCATGCTACAAAGCAAGAGGCAATTGCAGAAGCCGAGCAAATGAATGATGTATATGCGAAATTTGCAGAGAATTTTATGGCCATGCCTGTTATTCAAGGAACAAAAACAGCTAACGAGCGTTTTGCTGGTGCCTTAGAAACTTACTGTATAGAAGCTTTGATGCAAGATGGAAAAGCTTTGCAGGCAGGAACATCTCACTTCTTAGGGCAAAATTTTGCTAAAGCCTTCGACGTGAAATTTGCTTCTAAGGAAGGTGAATTGGAGCATGTATGGGCTACTTCTTGGGGGGTTTCAACTAGATTAATGGGAGCTTTGATCATGACGCATAGCGATGATCAAGGGCTTGTGCTTCCTCCAAAATTAGCGCCAATACAAGTTGTGATAGTTCCAATATATAAAGGAGAAGAGCAATTGGCTCAAATTTCTGAGGTTGCAGAACAATTGGCGTCAGATCTTAGAAAAGCCGGAGTTGTTGTGAAATATGACAATAGCGACCATTATAAGCCGGGATGGAAGTTTGCGCAATATGAATTGCAAGGAGTGCCAGTAAGGATTGCTATAGGGCCTAAAGACCTTGAGAAGGGGAGTGTAGAGCTTGCGAGAAGAGATACGTTAACTAAAGAGTTTGTCTCTCAAGAAAATGTAGTGGAGAAAGTGAAAGGTCTAATGATCGAAATTCAGGAAAACCTTCATAAACGAGCTAGAGATTATAGAGATTCTCATATTACAGAAGTAGATACTTTTGAAGAGTTTAAAGAAGTTTTGAAAACCAAAGGAGGATTTATTTCGGCTCATTGGGATGGAACTTCACATACAGAATTGAAGATCAAAGATAAGACCAAGGCTACAATTAGATGTATCCCTATGAATCAAAAACAAGAAGAAGGGAAGTGTGTTTTTACTGGAAATCCTTCAACTCAGCGTGTGTTATTTGCTAAAGCGTACTAAGGCAATCTAATTTGTTGCTTTATTAAAAGTTTTTATTCCTTATTCTAGAATAAAATGGCATGTCTAGAAATAGGTGAAATTTGATATGGAAAGGCTAAATCACTAGGAATTAGAGGGGTTGTTGAAATTTTGAAAGTTTGAATTTGTCAAGGAAAAAGAAAGGGCAGATTATTTTCAGAAAAATATAGATCAACATTTGCGTCATTAAAAAATAGTTGTATTTTTGCATCCGCATTAAAGCAAAAACTGGTCCGTTCGTCTAGGGGTTAGGACGCATGGTTTTCATCCATGTAACAGGGGTTCGATTCCCCTACGGACTACAAAGCAATTATAGAATTGCAAGGCTTGTAGAAATATAAGTTGATCTGTTGGAAAGCAGGTGTTTTTAGAAACAATAATGGTCCGTTCGTCTAGGGGTTAGGACGCATGGTTTTCATCCATGTAACAGGGGTTCGATTCCCCTACGGACTACTTTAAAAATAATTAAATACATTAGTAATGGCAAATCATAAGTCAGCGTTAAAAAGAATTCGTAGCAATGAGACTAAACGTCTTAGAAATCGCTACCAACATAAAACTACAAGAAACGCTATCAAAAAATTGAAGGATGCAGGCAAAAAGGATGCTGAAACATTATATCCTTCTGTAGCTTCAATGATCGACAAGTTAGCGAAGAACAACATCATACACGATAATAAAGCTTCTAACTTAAAGTCTAAGTTAGCTAAGCACGTCGCTGCACTATAATATATAGTTAGTGTTTAATATTTTTAGAAACTGTTGAAAATGAAAGTTTTCAGCAGTTTTTTTGTTTTCTAAATTTTTGAAAATATTCCTTGAGAAGAGCTGAAACATGTTTTCAAGGATCAAATTAAATTAATAAGGAGCTCGAAAATTATGCATATAATTTGGATCAAGTCCAAAAGTTGTGGGATTTTGAGATTATGCAAAAATTGTTGTAAGTCTATAGAGGAAGAAATCTATGTTTCTAACCCCTCTAAACTGCGCCCTAAAAGCTTTAATTTTTGCGTTGAATG
>NZ_VORY01000055.1 GCF_007997295.1 Gillisia hiemivivida
AATCTCGAGTTAAGATATTCTTTATTTCATTGAGATCCTTCGCTTTGCTTAGGAATACAAGGTGTTTTAGTTTGTCATTCCGAAGAATTGAGGAATCTCTAGTTTAAGATAATTTTTATTTCATTGAGATCTTTCGCTTTGCTACCATTGACGTAATTCCAAGAATCTGGAATACACTCCCTCTGGTCGGTAAAGATCTGTTTAATTTTTAAGATTGTTCATTTTTTTGCGTGTCCAAAAAAACGAACCAAAAAAAGGACACTTTTTTGTAGGTGTTTCCAATTATGCTACCGCATAATTTGAACCGTACTACCACGGCTAAATTTTCTCCAAGGCTTCGAAAATTTTACGCCGTGGAACCACTACACTTGCAAAAAAGAATTTCTTAAGAAGATAAACCTACTAGGAACAATCATATGTCAAAACCTACGCTAGATAATTTTTTTTATCACGGGTCTCAGGATGACAAGGTGTTTTAGTTTGTCATTCCGAAGAATTGAGAAATCTCGAGTTAAGATATTCTTTATTTCATTGAGA
>NZ_VORY01000038.1 GCF_007997295.1 Gillisia hiemivivida
ACAATAGACCGAGAAAAATCATAGGCTATAAAACACCTAAAGAAATGATGGAGATGGAGCTGAAATTTGTAGCTTAGAAACATCAAAAACCAACAACGATTTGTTGCGTTACAACATTGAATCCAGCAGTTCATCCTCAATAATCTACATTTCAGATTTAAAAACTTTGTGAACCGCAAAAATAGTCGGAATTTTAAACTCAAGTTGTTAAAGTAATAATTAAATGGGAAATTTAGTCGGAAATGAAATTGGATTGATTCACTTGATTTCATCTTGTCTTGCCTTATTGTTTGGAACTTTTATTCTGATTGCGAAAAAAGGAAATAAACAACACGTGAAAATTGGATATCTGTATCTCATTAGTATGGGAATTTTAATTATAACTGCATTTATGATTTACAGGTTGTTTGACGGCTGGGGAATATTTCACTACACTGCCCTTTTAAGTTTAGTATCTATTTTACTTGGAATGATTCCCATTTGGACAAAAAAACCAAAAAATAGTTGGAAATATTTACACTTTTCATTTATGTATTGGTCTGTAATTGGACTATATGCAGCATTTGCAGCAGAAATTTTAGTAAGAATACCAAAAACCCCTTTCTTTGGAATGGTAGGACTTGCAACTGGGGGAATAATACTTATTGGGGGAATTATTTTTGGAATTAATAAAAAGAAGTGGATAAAAATATTTGAAACTGAAAAAAAATAACGAAATGCCAACAACGTATATAGCTCATAGCTAGGTAGTTGATTAATCAAAGTTAAGGTGTATTTGCGAGTCCGCCAAATTTTTAAATTTGGCTTATTGATAAAAAAAGGTAATAAGAAAAATTTAAAAATTCGGCTCGTGCTAATCCGAAAGTAATTTTATAATTTGCACGCTACGAGCCATATACAAGAACGTTGGCAATCATTTAAAATATGAAATTTCGTTATAAAAACAAACAAATAAAAATCAATTTAATCTTCGGAATAGTCTGGTTTGTATATGGGATTATTAAAGTAGTAATAACTGATAAGCTGATTTGGATTGACTATGGTTGGTTTGCTTTTTCAATATTATATTTGATTATTTACTTTTATCAAAAAAAAGAAAAATATCTAACTATTGAAAATGGAATTATAAAACAGAATTGGCCATTTGGTAAACAATTAAACCTAACCGAGATAAAAAGCATTAAATATTTTGCTGGAGATCTAATATTGAAAACTGAGAATAATGAATTAATCATTAATCGACAATTAATAGAAGAAAATTCTCTGAAAGATTTGGAATTTGAATTGAAAAAGCTAAACCTAAATTGGGATTAAAAAAAATGAAAATCAATTATAATGAGCAAGATAAGTCGATTGAAATAAACGACGAAATCAAAACACAATATTGGTTTATTAATGCAATGGCAATATTAAATATTATCAATTCAATTATATTTCCTGTTTTTGTTTTAGAAAAAAAGGAATTTCTTTGGTTTGGATTTATTTGGATAATTATTGGACTTGCTTCATTAGTAGGCTTAATTTATCAGATAATGAAAAAATCACCAGCTGAAAAACTAAAATTGACAGAAATAAATTCACTTACCGAAAAACAATTTATTGGAAGAAAAACTTTGGCTTTAAAATTGAAAAACGGAAAATTTAGAGACTTAATAACAATTAAAAATGAAAAGGATATAAATGAAACCAGAGAATTATTTAGAAGTTTAGGTATTAAATTCACATAAATAGTATTTAAACGAATTGCCAACATCGTTTAACAGCAAATAGCGGGCATTCTGCTGAAAAGTGTTATTTTAGAGACCAAGTAACAAAACAACAAAGCCGACAAGTTCGCGCCCTTACTCCACGCCACTTGCCTTAACCAAGACCGTTAGCGGCAAGTGCGGAGGAAATTTGAGAAAAGAACAAATGATGAATTGGATTAAAGAAATAGACGACATAACCGACAAATTTGCTGGAAAATTGAAGGATTTAAATAAGAATGAATTGAATTGGAAACCGAATTCAGAAACGTGGAGTATTGCACAAAATATCAATCACTTAATTGTTTTGAATGAAACATATTTCTCAACTTTTGAAAATCTTAAAAAGGGAAAAAACAAACTACCTTTTATTTCGAAAATCGGATTTATTTCAGCTTTTATGGGAAAAACAATTCTAAAAGCTGTTTCACCTGACAATCAATCAAAAACAAAAACATTTCCCATTTGGGAACCAGAAAAAAGTGAGATATCTGAGGACATTCATGTGGAGTTTCAAACACATCAAAATGTACTTAAAAAATACATTGAAAATTCTGACAATTATTTGAAAAACAAGATGCTGATATCCTCTCCTGCAAATAAAAATATTGTTTACAAATTAGAAACAGCTTTTGATATAATCGTTACTCATGAAAAAAGGCATTTGGAGCAAGCTTTAAAAGTGAATGAGTTAAGAACAAAAAGCACCGGCCGCTAACATCGGTTAAGCGCAAATAGCGGATATTCTAATGAAAAGATATATTTTAGACATCAAGTAACAAACAACAAAGCCGACAAGAAAGTGTCCCTACTCCACGCTACTTGCCTTAACCAAGACCGTCAGACTGTCTAATAACCCCCTTCACTTTTAATAACTTTGTTAATTTCTTCTAGTATTAATTTTTAATACAATGAGGCACTGTCGTATCTTCATTCTATGAGATTTATAGAAGGAAAAAATCGCAATCAATCCTCACTTTTCCCAGTGTCCCTAGAGGATGCCATTAATCAGGAAAATGAGGTCAGAGCCGTAGATGTTTTTGTAGACAGCTTGGATCTACAAGACATGGGGTTTCGGGTAAACTTCCCAGAAGGAGGTCGTCCTGCATACCACCCGGGTGTGTTGCTCAAGTTATTTATCTATGGATATTTGAACCGACTGCGTTCCTCACGAAATTTGGAGCGCGAATGCAAACGAAATATCGAATTGATGTGGCTCCTTGGGCAACTCTCCCCAGACCATAACACCATTGCCAACTTTAGAAAGGACAATCCTGAGGCTATAAAGAAAGTTTTTCGTGCCACAGTAATACTGGCCAAACACTTCAATCTCATTGGGGGGAAACTTATTGCAGGGGATGGCACCAAGCTAAGGGCCCAGAACAGCAAAAAGAACAACTTCAATAAAAAGAAGATCGACCGTCACCTTCGATATATCGATAACAAGCTTCAGGAATATAACCAAGCCCTAGAGCAAGCCGATGGTACTGTAGATAAAGAAAATATCCATAAGCAGATGGATATCCAGAACAAGCGCAAGGATACGTATCATAAGCTCGAGCAGGAATTGGATCAAACCCAAGAAGACCAGATCTCAACCTCGGACAACGAGAGCAGGCATATGGTCTTAAGGGGCAACGTTACAGAGGTAGTCTACAATGTTCAGTCCACCGTAGATGCCAAGCACTGCATCCCCATTGATTATGAAGTCACCAACAACAATGATAAAAAAGCCATGGGAGCCATGGTGAGAAGGGCAAAATCCATTTTAGGGAACAATGATTTCACCGCTCTTTTTGACAAAGGATATCATACTGGATCTGAATTGGAAATTGCTCAAGGTCTAGGGATTAAAACCCTGGTTGCTATTCCTGCCCCAGCTTCCAGTGCACCAGATCCCCTGTACAATGTTAAAAATTTTGTCTACGATTTGGGGAATGATCATTACGTATGTCCCCAAGGTCATTTTCTGAAAACCAACGGAACCTTTTACGTCAACCACCGGGGGAAATCAAACGAGTCCAAGTTCAAACAGTATAAAACAAGAGCATGCAAGGGATGCCCGGTGCGGGAGCTGTGCACCACGGCCAAAAACGGGAGATTCTTGGCTAGAAACCTATACACTCCTGTTTATGAAGAAAACAAAAGAAATATGGAAGCTGAGCCTGAATTGTACAGACGCAGGCAGGCTATTGTAGAGCACCCCTTTGGAGCCATGAAGAGGCAATGGGGCTTTGATCATATCCTTTCTAAAAAAGGCAAGAAAAGGGCTTCTGCAGATGTTGGATTTATTTTCATAGCCTACAATCTCAAACGAATTTTGAACTTGATTGGCAAAAAGGAATGGAAGGAGTTATTGAACACCTTATGTGCTTGTTTTTATACCTTTGTAAGAGCGTATAAGGCCCTTTTAAAGTTGATACCCATCTTTAGTTTCAACATCTCTGATTCTGGTTTTATTCCTCAGCCTACCATAAAAAGCCTTATTTTGGTCACAAATCGGTAGAATAACAAAGGTTATTAGACAGACTGCCGTTGGCAACAAGCTGAAAACAAAAAAAATGAAAACAATATTTACAATAATTATTTTGACCCTATGTTTCAATTGTTTTTCCCAAACTCAAGCGGAAATGAATCAAGAAGCTTACGATGAATTTAATAAATCCAACGATAAATTAAATGAAATCTATCAGACTATTTTATCTGGCTATAAAAACGATACATTATTTATCGAGAATTTAAAAATATCACAACGAATTTGGGTACAATTTCGTGATGCCGAAATGGAAATGAAGTATCCAAAATATCCTAATAGAATCTACGGGTCCATTCACCCAACATGTAGAGCGTTTTGTTTAAAAGAATTGACTGAAAAAAGAATCACAACTTTGAAGAAATGGACTAACGGAGAAGAAGAAGGAGATGTTTGTAATGGCTCAGTAAAAATTATAGAGGAAATTGAGTCAAAATCTATGGGAAAGGCAACCATCCAAAAGGATAGTTCTGTATGGATAACTGCCAATATGAAAAGAAATCATCGAATTTTTGGTTATGAAAAGAAAAATATTCATTCTTCTAAAATGATTTTATTATCAATCTTTACAAATGAAGTAGAAAACAATCCATTTGAATGTAAATACGGAGCTTACTATGATACTAGTGGAATGACTGATTTAGATCTTAAATATCAAAATACACAAGATGAATTTATAAAGATTGCTTTATTAAAAAAAGGAAAAATTATAGATGAAGTTTTTATGCTTAAAAAGTGGTTTGAATTTAAATAATCAAATAAGCCAGTTGCCAACATCGGTTATCGCAAATAAGCGGGCATTCAGTAAAAAATAATATTTTAGACACCAAGAAACAAATTAACTACTCCGTCCTACTTGCCTTGATCAAGACCGTTACCAAACATTTGAAGAAATGTAATGGGAGGATTTACAAATTTGATTTATTTTAAAGAAGATCTATCTGAAGAGTCAAGGGTACAGAAATTGAAAAACTAAGTGGCTAAGCATTCTAGAAAACATTTAATTAAGAACCTCGGGGAAAGCCCACGAGATGAATTGGAAAATACTTTTAAAAATTCGAGGCAAGCCTCGGGGAATTAAACCCTCAATGAAGGATTAAAAATATGGATATCAAAAAAATAATTCTAGTCACTTTATCGATGCTCTTTTTCATCATTGGTTTTACGATGAGTTCTGTTCCATCAGAACAGTTTGTAGAAACTGGATCCATTATAGCCGTTTGTATAATTTCTATGCCGGCATTTTACGGCATTTGGAAAATATATAGTACACGAGGAATTGCAGCAATTATGGCCTTGGGGGTATTTGCCTTAATTATAGAATCAATTGGGATTCATACAGGATTCCCTTATTCACCTTTTGAATATACGATGCCGTTTGGTTATCAGTTACTGGGAACAACCCCCTGGACCGTATTTATTGCTTGGAGTCCGCTAGTTTTTGGTGCCTGGTTACTAGCACAAACATGGTTTAAGCATCACTGGGCACGATTTCTGGCGTACCTTGGAATTCTTGTTGGCACAGATGTTATCTTGGACCCTGGAGCCGTTGCACGCGGACTATGGAAATACACCAATGGTGGTTTATGGTTCGACGTACCTCTACAAAATTTTATTGGCTGGATTATTTCAGGAACAATTGCATATTTTATTTTGAAATTGGTTTTGAAACCTGCCATTGTAAACGGTAGCGTGGCGATTTCGAAGTACCTCTGGATTGGCTCTCTTTCCCTTCTCCTCTCAATCTTCCTATGGACAGGAGTTGACGCAGGTTATGAATTATGGTTACCTACGATTGTCGGAATAATCTTGGGGAATATTATAATACAAGCATTATTTAAAATTTACACTACAACTTCACAAAACGACTAAAATTCTCATTTATAACTACTTCTATGAGAGCTCTATAAGCTTTCAAAAAAGTTTTGAGATTTTTTTAATTACAAAAGTAAATGCGAAATTATATTAGTTAGTGAGAAAATTACATAAGCAGTTGCTAAAAAAATACTGGTCACTCAGAACATTTATTTGGTAGATTATTTAATTGAATACAAATGTTTACAATTGATTAGGTGAATTATATGTAAGTTTACGTGTATACAATTGTTACCACACAATGGAGCAACAGAACTATGATATTCTAAGTTTAACACTTAAATGCAGCTCAAAATCAAGAACCTCGGGGCAAGCCCGCACGAGATATGTCCCGATGGTTCCTATCGTGTGGACACAATTTTTTAATATTTTAGCTGACTAATAATAGTTTTGCTAATAAAATGAAAAGGGGATTCACAGACTTAGAGGATAAACGTTTAGTTTATAGAGGCAATAAGATTTTATC
>NZ_VORY01000039.1 GCF_007997295.1 Gillisia hiemivivida
ATCAAAATGATCCACTAAGAATTGTGGCAATACAAGCTTAATTAAATCTAGGTAGTTATCCAAACCTCTTTTTTTGGCAAATATCGAACTACATTTTCAATTCACACACAACTTTTGAGATTGATCCCTGAGAAAGTGTGAAGTCCGGGTCGCTTTATCTCATCATTCAGCTGAATTCCTGCAGCAGTAATATCGATAGAAACATCTACCTTCGGTTCTTTGTCTTTTGTCACTTCTTCTGTTACAGTCATTTGATCTAACATACCCACTACAGAATGAAGTTTACCATTCGGCAGTTTAACATAACATTCAATAATGTAGTTTCCCGGTTCCAGATAAATTGATGTTACGGCTTTCCCTCCGGCTTCAATAATTCCCGTTCCTCCAGAATTGATAGCATCTGTGAAGAACCATGATGCTATCGCATCTGTTTCCCGATTAAAATCTCTCTCTCCCCGCAAAACTTCAAGTAGATTATTAAACGGAACTGTAACCTGGTTTTTATAATCTTCCAGTGTTTTTTCTTCAGGAATTTTGATTAATAAGAAGAAATGCGGTTCGCCTGTTTTGTTCATGTATCTAAATGTGTTCCATCCTGAAGGAATTTCCTTTGGTGCGATGAAGTTCATGCCGGTGGATGTAATATTTACGCTGTTCAGGGATTTAATACTTGCATCTGCACTTTGTAATTCATTCGAGGCTATTTCCTCCTTCTGACAGGCGATAGCGAATAAGAAAAAAAGTATCGTAAAAGCCACTTTCCCGACTGCTGTAATGTGTTTTGATAAATAATACATGGTTCGTTTTTTTATGGTTAATAGGTTAAAGATACCCCCTACCATAAGATTGCCGGGTAGGGAATATATAAACCGATGATCTGGATTTATAAGTGATCTCATAAATAGATTTACTTTTAATAGTACCGTTTGTATATGATTATCAGCAACTTATACATTGACTTTCCGGTATGATTGATCTTTTTTGTAATTTGATGACTTAAGTTGAATCCAATGATAAGAGCTATATTGATTGATGATGAAATTAATGCTTTGGAGAGCCTTCAATGGGAAATAGAGACCTTCTGTCCCTGGATTGATGTTTGTGCTACCTATGCAAATCCTCTGGAAGCTGTAAAAGGTATCGATCTTATTAAACCCGATTGTGTTTTTCTGGACATTGAAATGCCCGAGATGGATGGTTTTCAAATGCTACATAAATTAAAATATAGGGATTTTGAATTGATTTTCACTACTGCATATGATAGTTATGCTTTGAAGGCTATTAAAGAAAGGGCCATTGATTACCTTTTAAAACCAATTGATTCTGATGATTTAAAAAAAGCTGCGGAACGCATCCTAGAAAAAAAGAAAAATAACCGGTTAGGAGAGCAATTAAGGAATATTATGCTTGACCTCAGAAGTCAGCAGTCATCAAGGAAAATCCCGTTATCTTTTAATGAGAAGACTATATTTATCACCGCCGATGATATCATTTATTGCAAATCTGACGGGAATTACACTGAACTGTTTCTTCAGGGAGGAAAAAGAGAATTGCTTTCAAAAAAGATCAAAGATGTGGAGGCTTTAATCCATAATTCAAATTTTTTTAGAGCGCACAAGTCTTATCTTGTCAACCTATCCTACGTAAGCGAATTCGTTAAAACTGACGGGCAATACCTAATCCTTGAAGACGGTTCCAGCATTCCTGTCTCTCGTTCCAAAAAACAAGAATTACTTTATCTTTTGAGCAGTTAATAATGTGGAGGAGCTACTAAATATTTTAAAAAATCCGTTTCAAAGCGGCTTACTTACCTTTTTTGCCGGAGTGCTCAGCATTCTCGCAGTGTATCATTTCCTGCTCTATTTTCAGCAAAAGATCAGAGCCTATCTTTTTTACAGTCTATACCTTTTCTTGATTTGCCTGTCGATCTTCCGATTTGGGAGTGGAAAGTTCGAACATATCTTTTTGACTTATTTTGTAGATTATCAACGTTTTCTTACTGAAATTACTGTTGTGGTATACCTGCTTTTTGCTTATTCTTTTATGGAAATGAGGCAGAAGAATAAAAAGTGGAATACCGGTGTTATGACTGCTAATTTCCTCTTTTTAATATTTGCAGTAGTAATACAAGTTACTTCCTTTTTTTATGGAGGAAAGCAACTTAGAATTTTTGGATATAACTTTTTTCTCATATATATGCCGCTGTTAGCGCTTATAGCTTATTTTCCAATTATAAAATCAAAAAACCCTTTAAAATATTATTTAATTGTAGGCTCCCTGGTGCTTTTCTTGGCCTGGCTGGCACCGGTTTTGGTATATCAATTTCATTTGGGAAAGGAAAACTTCAGGATCGCTTCAAGTTTTTTTCTACTTGGCGGGATAATTGAAAACCTTCTTTTCTCCCTCGGATTAGGACACAAACAAAAGTTGCTTCTAAGGGAAAACAAAGAATCCCGGGAACAACTTATAAGACAATTTGACGAAAATGAGAGGCTTCGTAATAGTATACAAAAGCGGCTGGAGGCCAACGTTGAGACGCTGAGCAAGCAAATAGAAACCGACAAAATTGAAAAATTAAGAGCCAAATATGATAAGGAGCTGGCCGAATTGAAGATAACTTCACTGAGAAGCCAGATGAACCCGCATTTTGTTTTTAATTCTCTCAATTCGATCAAGCTTTATATCATCAACAACGAAAAGGAAAATGCTGTTTACTACCTGAATAAATTTTCGAAATTGATTAGAAGAATACTCGATGCAACACGCGAAAAGGAAATTTCTCTGGGTGATGAACTTGATACTATGCAGCTCTACGTTACCATAGAAAACATCCGTTTCAGAAATGAGATTTCTTTTAATATAGTAAAAGATCCGGAGCTCTATCTGGATAGGATAAAGTTGCCTTCCCTCATTCTACAACCATTTTTGGAAAATGCTATTTGGCATGGCTTGCCTTTGGCAGATAAGAAACAGATTAGTATAAAAATAGAAAATCTATCTACAAACCAGGTTGCTATAATTATCGCAGACAGTGGGATAGGAAGGCAAAGATCTTCAGAAATTAAACAGCAGAAATTGCACAAAAAAAGATCTCTGGGTATAAAGATTACTCGTGAACGGCTTAAAATATTTTATGGGGAATACAAAGGCAACTATTCTTTAACCTTTGAAGATTTATTAAGCCCTGAAGGCGATGCGGCCGGGACGGTCGTGAGATTAGTACTACCTTTAAAATAATAAAATAGAGCATTTACCAATGAGAAGCTTTTTTCCTAATTATTGGAAAAGGGCTTTTTTCTTTTTATAGATTTTGGATCTAAACTCAATTTTTAAATTTTCCTTATCGCATTGTTTTGCAAAAGCACATTTTTATTCATTATCTAATTAGCTTTATTGTGTATTAAAAACACAATAAAGCTAATTTTAAACGGTTATATTAAATCACCAAACTAATTAAATACAGACAAATACCTATGAAAAATACAAAAATTTTATATGTAGCGATATTGAGTGTATTATCATTACAATCCTGTTCAAATGATGAAGATGTCAAAAATGAAGCTGATCTAACAGCTATAGCATTTAAAGCTGATGTTCACATACGAACTTCAAGCCTATCTCAAACTATATTAAATTATGTTACTACAAATTATCCAAATCTAACTATTGTAGAAGCTGAAGAAGAGGATAATCAAAATATAGAAATAACCTTGAGTGATGGTACCGAGTTGATTTTTGATTCTGCTGGAAATTTTTTAGGCGAGGATAATGACGAAGATGATGATTTTGGAGATCATGACGTAAATATATCTGATCTTCCTCAAAATATAAAAGATTTTATAACTACTAATTACCCAGGGATTTCAATTGAGGAAGCTGAAATTGAAAACAATGGTAATTTTGAAATAGAATTAGAAAATGATATAGAACTTATTTTTGATGCTGATGGAAATTTTTTAGGTGTTGCTCATGATGAAAATGACCATGACAAAGATGAAACAGATATAAACCCGGCAGATTTACCTCAAAATATAAAAGATTATATAAGTGGTACTTACCCTAATAATACAATTATAGAAGCGGATATTGAAGAAGATGGCTCCTATGAGGTTACTCTTAATAACGGCTTAGAATTAGAATTTGATGCCGCTGGAAATTTTGTGAGTTCTGAAGATGGAAATGGAGAAGATGAAGAGGAAGAGGATGGTGAGGATGATTAATGCCACTAGATCACCGAAATTTCAAAAAGAAAAAAGCCCAATATACAGGGCTTTTTTCTTTTTGAAGTATTTCTTTTCTTAGGTTAATTTATCTGGAATTTAGCAAAAAGAGGGAAATGATCTGAACCAATTTTTTTCAATTGTTTAAATTCTACAACCGCTATTCCTTCAGAAACAAAGAAATGATCTAAAGGCCATCTCATGATCATAGATTGCGCATCGAAGGTATTATATAGGCCTCTTCCTATTCTTACATCTTTCAAATTTCCATTCTGTCCGAAAAGTCGAGCAGTATTAGACCAGGAAACATCGTTGAAATCTCTGGCGACTATAGATGGGAAACAGTTCCTGAAAAATCAGATACTCTTGTTAGGTGGGCATTTTTATTTTGGAAGTGGAATAAAAAGAATTTGGGATTCATATTTTCTTATCTATGCCAAAATCTTCCAAATTTGGGTTAAAGTCCTGTTATTTAGAAATTCATTAACTGATTTCCTGATTCAAATATTTGATATTTATAGAAAATAACCATTATAAAAAAATTATATTATGAACCACAACATTAAAAAAGCAGCTACAGCTGGAGCCAAATTATGGGCTGCAAAAAAAGGTTTGGGATTAACCGGAAGTGTTTTAAAATTGGGACTGTTTGCGGGTGCTGGATATCTCGCATACACTTTTTTTAGAGACCATAAAGATGATATTAAAGATAAATTGGATGAAATGACTTGTAATTATTAGATAAAAGACCAAGTTTAATAACTGATTTTTGAGGTAGTTTAAAATTTACATTTTTCATAATTTTTGAGGAAGTGTAAATTTTGAACTTCCTTTTTTTTTACAAATAATTCCCTATCACATTCAGTGTTATTTTAAGTCTAAAAAATATTTTATCAAATTAAGAACCTTGGGGTTAGCCGACAAGGTATGTCCCGATGGTTCGGGAGGAAAATCCTTTTAAAAGTTCGAGGCAAGCCCGCCTGAATTAAATTCTTTTCGGGCAGGCCTCGGGGAATTAAACCCTCAATGAGGGATTAAATGTTTCGCACTTATAGGTTGAACTCATCAGCGATTAGGATTTAAAAGTATAATCACATAATTGTCGACCGGGTTTAATTAATTTGGAATTTAGCCAATAAAGGAAAATGATCTGAACCTATTTTGGGCAAGATTTTAAAGTCTATGACCTTAATTCCTTCTGTAACAAAGAAATGATCTAGAGGCCATCTCATGATCATAGATTGCGCATCAAATGTGTTAAATAATCCGCGTCCTATCCTGACATCCTTTAAATTCCCACTACTGCTGAAAAGACGTGAAGTATTGGACCAGGAAACATCGTTGAAATCTCCGGCGACTATAGAAGGCACCTTCTCTTTTTTAACCATTTCTCCAATTTTCTCTAGTGCAACTTCTTTTTGATTTTCCTTATTTTTATCTCCAATGTTTTCGGGATACTTATCACTTGGGAATGGAGCAACCGGATGAACCCCATGGAATTTGAAGCTATCGCCGGAAGGCAACGTAATTAAAGTGTTAAAGGAGGGAACTTTGGAGTGATTGAGAAATTGAATTTTATTTTGGCTTAATGGCAATTTAGAATATAATGCCATTCCATAAGCATTATCCAAAGGGTATTCCATAACATTTGGGTATTCATCTTTTAAAGATTGAAGCTCGTTTACCCACTCCGTGTTTACCTCCATGGCCAAAACGATATCAGGGTTAGATTCTTTAATTACATCTAGTAGTTTATTGAAATCATTATTTTTAATAAGAACATTGGTGATTAAGATACTAACTGTTTTCTCTTTATTTATTTCAGATTCACTTATGCTTGGAACAACTTTGTCGCCAATTAGATAAGATGAAATAAAACTAAAATGAATAAAAATAGATGCTAATAAACCAACCGTAAGTGCAACCGATCCGGTATTCCATTTTCTATTAATGATTATAAATAGAATCAACATTAATACCCCTAATAAAAATTGTTGCAACCTTGGGAAATCCAAAATTTTCAGATACCATTTAGGAATATTGTAAACTAAAGAAAATAAACTGGTTAAAATCAAGGCAGTAGATATAGCAATAATTATTGTAAAAATAATTTTATACGTAATGCTGGAAGTATTCATAGGTCATTTTTAATTTAACAATATGTAAAGTAGGCATTTTAAATTGTCTGCTTTAAATTTTCAGGTTGCTCTGCTGGATTCAATGTTGTAACGCAACAAATCGTTGTTGGTTTTTGATGTTTCTAAGCTACAAATTTCAGCTCCATCTCCATCATTTCTTTAGGTGTTTTATAGCCTATGATTTTTCTCGGTCTATTGT